>CADBGE010000007.1 GCA_902794075.1 uncultured Erysipelotrichaceae bacterium
TGGTAGTGCAATTACTAATTATCAAAATTATAAACAAAAATATAACAGACCAGCAGGTGCTCCAGCACCTATGGCTAAACAAGGAACTAAACTTGAATATATTCAAAGACTTCGGGGTATTTGTCCAGAAGGATATGAATTAAAAATGTTTAAAGCTGGTGGTAAAGTTTGTAAGAAATGTCAAAAAATTGAAGAAGCTTGTAAAGGTAAAAAAATGGAAGATGGTGGGGAATCACCAATTGTTCAGCAATTCAAGAATGGTAGAAAGTGTAAAAAATAATTAATATGAATGCAGAAACTTGGACACAATTAGGTCAAATAGGATTTAATGCTATAGATGATCTAGGGAATTGGGCTGCTGATAAACTTAATGAGAAAAAAATTAAAGAAGATTTGCAGGAGCAACGAGAATTGGAAGAATCCTACCGAGAACGTATTTTGGGACCTGGGTAGGGTGGAGGTTTTTCAGGACACTTGGCAAGTAGGGATGAGTCTAAACTAAAATATTTTATGCCTGCAATACAATCTGCTGCTGAATTTGGGTACTATTAGTTAGCAGATCTTTTAAATAATAAAGCAAAAAAGAAAAAACCTGCTTCTAATCCAGACAATAATAATCCAAACGACACAAGTGATGCAGGGACAGAACCAATTAATGAAGAACCAGTTCAAGCTCAGGGTACTTAGTCTACGCCAACAACTAATCTTGGAAGTACTCCAACTTGGCATCCAGTTGGAATGACTTCTAACCCTTCATTTGGATGGAGGAATTGTCGAAGATTTTCAATCAAATTTTGGGCAAAAACCATTAGGCACACTAATATAGCAATATGGTGTATCTGCTAAAAAGGGTGCAAAACTTATACCTAGACAAAAATAAATCTTATGATAAAAATATTTCAATATAATAATGCTAATGGAAATGTAGAACTTAATTTGCCAGAAATAATATTGGTAGATGAGTTTCATGAGTTAATGAAAGAGGAACGAAATATTTGTGCAGAAGATAAAGAAGGCAAATTTAAATTAAGAGCTTTTAGAGAATTTACATACATATATTTAGCACTAGATTGGTAGAGTCCTTATGCGGACTTCAGTGAACAAGAGAGACATCACATGGCCTTAAAAGATGCACATATGACTGACGAAGAGTTTAATAATCCTGAATTTAGAGCTGCCTGTCGAAAATTTAAATCTATTCAGGAATCAACTCGGTCAATTCGTTTATTACATGCTGCTCAAGATACAGTAGATAAATTTATAGATTATTTCCATAATATAGATCCTGAAGAAAGGGATTTACAAACTGGAAAACCTATATTTAAAGTAAAAGATATTATGGCTGAAATTTCTTCATTATCTAAAGTTCAAGATGAATTAACAACTCTTGAATCTATGGTTAAAAAAGAAATGGCAGAATCTTCTACTTTACGAGGTGGTTATCAAGATGGTTATACTCCTAACTTTTAATAAATATGCCAGAAGAAATTAAAGAAGCTATTGTTAAAAAGAAAAGAGGAAGACCTAGAAAAACACCTCTTATCGAACTTCCTGATGAAATTCAACAAATTGTTTAGGAAGTTAAATAGAAAGAACAGTAGGCAGAAAAATAGGAATTTGAACAAATTAAATAGGAAGTCATCAAAGAAAGTAAAGGTGGGTGGGACTTCTCTAAAGATGATGTGATTCTATATTTTGATGCCACAAAGTCCTATGAAATAACTGGTTATAAACCAATCAATAAAACATAGGGTTTAGATTTTAGACCAGAATGGTTCACTGAAACAAGAGAAGTTTTCTTAAGGACAGGCCACTATTGCTAGTTTCCTAGAAATACAAAAGCATATAATGATTTCTGGGATGAACAATACAGAAGATGTTAGAATGGTATGACTGTAAATGGGTATACAATTACAGGAGACCATTATTTCTTTCTTAATTTTTATCAACTGATGGACCTGACTTCTGCAAAGAAAGCAGGTTCATCTCGTTTATATGACTTCCCTAAATTCTTTGTTGGGCAGTATGAATTCTTCCATTATGTGGAATTAGCAAAAAGATTGAGAATGAATGCTGTTCTAATGAAAGCTAGAGGTATTGGATATTCAGAAATTAATGCTTCTATTTTAGCAAATGCTTACAATAGTTTCAGAAATTCTGTGAATGTCCTTTCAGCTCAATTAGAAAATTATCTAAATAAAACTTTAGATAAAGTATGGAATGCTCTTGCTTTTCTCAATAATTATACAGATGGAGGATTCTTCAAATTAAGACAAGTATCAGATACTTATACTAAAAAGAGAGCATCTGTATACAAAATTATAAATGGTCAGAAAATTGAAACTGGTTGGATGTCTTAGATTGAAGGTATTCTTGCTGATAAACCTAATAAAATTAGAGGTGATCGTACTGACTTATTAGTTTATGAAGAGTTAGGTTCTTGGCCTAATTCAACTAAAGCTTTTATTCAGGGTGATGCTCTTGTAGGAATTTAGGGTGCTCGATTCGGTATAAAATTAGGTGGTGGTACTGGTGGTGATACTGGTGCCGCTCTTGAGGGTTTGCGTAAGATGTATTATAATACTGATGTTTATGACATTTTACCATATCATCATAATTATACACCTGCTGGTGACCAAGTATCCACCGCTTATTTTATTCCAGCTTACACAATTGTAAACAGACCAGACTGTACAGATGAAAGAGGTTGGACTGATCCTGAAAAGGGTAAAGCTTATTATAATGCTGAACGTGATAAGAAAGCCAAAGATCCAAATGCTTTAATCATCTACTGTGCTGAGTACTGTTTTACAGCTGAAGAAGCTTTTTCATTAGAAGGTGAAAATAAATTTAATAAAGTTATAATTGCAGAACAATTAGCAAATATTCGTTTACATAAAATGGCTCCTAAAGTGTAGACTGGTAATTTATCGTTTACATATAAAAATGGAATTCATAATAAAGAGAATATCTCTGGATTTAGGTGGGATGAATCATTTGCTGGAAAAGTTCATATTTTGGAGCATCCAGTATGGACTGATTTGTATCAATCCACATTGGAAGAAGGCGAAGAACGAAGCTATGATGAAATGCATAATTTGTATATTGCCGGTATTGACTCCATTGATATTGGAGCTAAAGATACTTCTGAAAATACAGACAATCCATCTAAGTTCTGCATTGTTATAAAGAAACGAGCATTTGGTTTAGGAGAACCTTAGTATGTAGCTTATTATAAGGATAGACCAGATGATATTCGTGAAGCATATAAAATTGCTATGTGCCTTGTATTATATTATAGAGCAATGATTAATATAGAAGCTACTCGTGTATCTATGTTAACTTGGGCAAAGGAGAAAGGATACTATGGCTACTTTATGGCAAGACCTAAAGCAACTTATCCTGACATTAATAAAATAGGAAAAAGAACTATAGGTACTCCTGCAACTGCTGTAGTTATTGACCACCAAACAGATTTAATAGCAAACTATGTTGAAGACTATGGTCATAATATTTGGTTTGAAGATATGCTTGATGAGTTAAATAGATATACTGACGAGAATAAAACTCATTTCGATATTGTTGCTGCTATGGGTATGGCTGAGTTAGGCGATGAAGAATTAGGAAGTTTAGTGCCTACCAAAGTAGTAAAATAGGATGAGACAAATGTACAACAAAAAGTAGGATATTACACAGATGAACGTGGATATAAACGATGGGGAATTATTCCTAATCAAAACATTTAGATTAGAGTTACAAGTGAATTACCATCGAAAGGACCCCGTTCAAGTGATCCTAGACAATGGGGAGCAGGATAATGATAAATATCACTTATTAGGAACATCAACTATCTAAAGAAGAAATTAATACTAGGATTAGATGTTTAATAGAAGAGTTATATGGTTGTTGTTATACAAGAAATATAACAGTAGATAAACTATATCCTTTAGGTTATAAGATCTCACTTCCTATGAGTTGTGATGAAACTCCCTTTGTGGTTGCAATTGAAGCTGAGGGAGAACAATTCTTTAAATATCTTAAAAAGGCTTTACAAGAATCTGCATTAAGTACTATTAAATTTTATACCTTAAGTATTACATAGGAAGCCCCAAATCCATTAGAAAAAAACATTAGAGGTGATTATTCTAATGTGCATCGAGTAGAGTAGGATAAAATTACCTATGTAACTGAAGATAATAGTAATTAATGAATTTACTTTGGAATAAATCTAATAATATTTATTTTAAATTAAATAAAATAAATTATGGCAAAAAGTATAAGTGATGACGAATTAATCCAAAAAACGGATATAGCTATCGCAGAACTTGTTTACGATAAAGATGAACTGCAAAAAGCATATAACTATTACAACGGTAAAAGAGATGCTGAATAGTTCAGATACCTAGAAGAAAATTTTGGAATAGGTAATCCAACTTCAATTGAGTTTACTCCTTTGATTCGTAAGCACGTGGATGCTTTAGTAGGAGAATATTTAGGAACTCCTATACTTCCCAAAATTTCTTGCAAAGATGCTAAAACTATAAGTGCTATGACTAGAGAAAAAGAACTTCTTATTACAAATGAAGTTTATAAAACAGTTCAGAAGCATTTAAAAAGTAATCTTTTAGCCTTTTTAGAATCCGGGGATTAGGGGAAACTTCAAGATCCTTATATCCAACAAACTTTAGATAATTTAGTAGAAGATTTAAACAATAATTTTATATCACAGTACGAAATTGCAGCACAAGATGTAATTTAGTACATAATGCAAAATCGTCAAACAGACTTCAAAACAAAATTGTGGACATTAATTAAAGACCTTTTAATTTCTGGATACACTTTCTATCAAACAGTACCTACTCCTAGTGGAAGTAATGTTGGTATTGATGTCTTAGATCCATTAAATGTATTTCCTGATAAAAATCCAAATTCTCCATACATTAAAGATTCATATAGAGTAGTTGTTCGTAAGTGGATGACTAAATCTCAAATCATTAATAAGTATGGCAGAGAAATGTCTAAAGAAGATGTTAAAAATCTTAAAGACAATTGGAAAGATGCATTAGATTGGTCAGCTAGATATGCTAGAATTATGCATACTTCTGGATGCCAATCTCTTGGTATTATAGGAGATCACGAAGCTGTAGTAGAACCTGGTAGACCCAGTGATAAACATAAGGCTGGAAATCCTAATTATGAATAGATTCCAGTGTTTGAAGTAGAATGGTTAGAAGTTGATGATGATTATGTAATGCAACTTTATCAAACTGTAAGAATTGGTCATGACATTTATGTATTAAGAGGTAGGAAAGAGGATGTAAGCAGAAGTGCTGATAATCCTTCTTACTGTTCACTTACAGTCAATGGTGTTTACTTTGATAATAGAAATGATGAACCATTCTCCTTAGTATTAGCCTGTGCTAATCTATAGGATAGATATGATTTATTAATTTTTTATAGAGACAATTTAATTGCAAATAGTGGTACTTCTGGAGATTGGGTTGACGAATCTCTTATTCCCACTAATTTAGGAGTTAATTGGCCAGAAAGGTTAAAAACTTGGCTTGCTTATAAGAAACAAGGACTTGGTTTAATTGATACTTCTCAGGAAGGAAGATTAGCAACTGGTCAAGCTCCTATGAATACTATATTTAATGGATTTGATGATACAGTTAAAGCTTAGGCAATTCAAGCAATTCAAATTGCAATTGATTCTGTAGAATAGACTTGTTCATCAATATCTGGAGTATTTAGAGAAAGACTTAACGGAATTGAAGCTAAAGATGCTGTAACTAATGTTAAAATTGGACAAGCAAACTCCTTCACTATTTCTAAACAATGGTATACACATATGGACCTTTTAACTGAAGAGATCCTTACTGATTGTTTAAATTTAGCAAAAGTAGTTTATAAGAAAGGTTTAACAGGAACTTTAATTCTTGGTGATAAATTTCAAAAGATATTTACAGCCCTACCTAAATACTTCACAACTTCTGATTGGGATATTCATGTAATTGCTAACTCTGAAATTACCAGAGATTTAGAACAATTGAAGGCTTTAATTCCAGAACTTGTTAAAGGTCAAGCTGTATCTGCTGATACTTTATTTGACATTATGACTTGTAAGAGTTTAACTGAAGCTAAATATGTTGTTAAAATGGCAGTTAAAAAGCAAAAAGAAGAACAGAATACTGTTGGTCAATTACAACAACAAGTTCAGCAATTAGAAAATCAGCTTAAACAAACTCAACAAGAGTTACAGAAAGCTCAAACTAAGGTTGAATCTCTTAATGAACAAAAACTTCAAATAGAAGCTCAAAATAATCAGGTTAAAGCTGAAATTGAAAGATATAAAGCTCAAACTGATCGTAACTATAAAGAGAAAGAGGCTGAAAATGATCTTTATAGAACTCAAGTAGAGATAGCTCAGTTACACGATGGTAATCCATATAACGATACAATAAGACAAGTATGACTCCTATATTTAAAATAAGTAAAATAGAAGGTTGTAAGTTAGAGGTATTAGGATTAGAATATTTAAATAATTTATATTCTGAAAATTTTTCTTATGATGATACTGCAACATTAGATATTCTAATTAAAGTTGATTCAAAAGAAAATGAAACAGCTGTTGATGCTGCTTTTTGTGAACATACTTTTGAAGGTGAAGAACCTAATGATGATTATGTTCAGTTACAATTTCCATCTGACGGACTTTATAAAGTAGTTCATATAATACTTCCAACTTTAGAATATATTTAGAATCACTCTGATGTAATTAATAATTATACTACTATTTACTGTTATTATAATGGAAAAGTATACAAAGTAAATAATACAGGAATAGCAGAAGAGTTAGAAGCAATAGAAGAATTAATAGAAATAAATTATACAGAAGAGATTTTAGCATTTTACGAAGATGTATACACTTTTAATCTTTGTAATTTAAAGAAATGTTTCTATAACATAGTTAGTAAAATCTTAAATAATTTATGTTCAGATAAATGTACAAAATAGGATATACTCTCTAGAGATTTAGTATGGATGGCATTAAATGCAATTCAATATTGTCTTGACGTTGGAAACTTTTTTGAAGCTCAAAGAGTTTTAGAAAAAGTAACTTCTTGTAATGGTGTCTGTCCACCAGAATCTAATATTAAAAATAATAAACTTAATAATTGCGGATGTAATGGATAATATTAGAGTATTTGATGGCTGTAAACATCCTATAAAACACCTTAAAAATGATAATGTGTTTATTGTTTTAACTCAAGAAGAGAAAGAGCAATTATTTAATGGAGGTGAAGGAAGTGGAACTTCTATTACTGTTGATTCAGTATTAAATAAAACATCTACAAATCCTGTTCAAAATAAAGTATTATATACTATAATTCAAAAGATATAGGAAGATATAAGTACTTTATATGAAAGAACAGATCCTCCAAAAGAAGATGATTACGATTCTTATTCTGTAGTTGATAGTACAGTATCTTTAGATGGTGTTGTTACTCATGGAGTATTAGTTATTAATTCAAGAGTAAATAATAAGACATTAATATTATGAATCCTTTGAATGAAATTAAACTAAAAACAGTAAAGATGTTTTTAAAATTTGTGGACAGATTAGAAGTAGGATATGTAGATGATTATTGTAATATATTACATAACATATCTTTTATTCAATCTTATTCACACATAGATGGAAAACTTACTAATATTTATGAACATTTAATGGCTCATGAATAATAATGGAAGTCGTCTCTCAGTAATTAAATTTTAGCCATTATCTGAATCATCTGAACAAATTCCACAAATTAACTATAGAAAATCTTTTGAAGAATATTCAGAAGACACAGGATTTGAAATATTTCATCCTAAGTTTACTATCAATAATTCTTGTGATACTACTGAAACAAGAATTATAAAGACTTTTGAATAGAGTCAAGAAGGAGGTTCATACGAAGGAGCTTCTGGAGATTTAAGAAAAGAGAATTATCTTAGTGAATTTTCAGAAGCTTCTGCTAGACAAAAAGTAATTACTAACTTAGGATTAAAAAATATTCCTGATGAATATGTAAAATCTAGTTATTTTCAAGGAAAATTACAATTAAGTCTGGAAGACATTATTAATACAATGTTTATTCCAAATGTTCCTAAAACAACTAAGGCTTCTGTTACTGGTGTATCTAATATTACTATATATCCAACTGGAACCTCTTCAGTAATAGGAACTTCTATTTCTTCTATATCTATTAAAGTAGAAGCAAGTATTGATGCTGGAGTATAGAGTAACGAAAGTTATTCAAATGGAATATTAGAAACTAATATTTAGTATTATGATAGTACTGGAACATTATAGACTGTTACTAATTAGTTTAGTGTAAGTTGGAATGATCGAATTTTAAATTAGACTTTTAATATTTCACAACTTCCAAACTTACATTATGGATTCAGAAATAATACTTTAAAATCAATTTCTGCAGAGTTAAAAAATATGTACATCACATTTCCATAGATAGAAGTTAGTTCTACTGGAGGAGTAATTAAATCATTAAATGGAAATGATTTAGATGTAATTTTAAAAGATGCTGAACCAATAAAATATACTGTTTCAGAAACAATATTAGATTTAAATACGTCTAAGAAAACTTTAAATTATAATGGTATAAATCCAGGATTTGTTAGCCATGATGATTCTTCTTATTCACAATTTACGTTAGAAAGAAAATAGTGGAATACATCTAATTATTATTATTTATTAGTTCCTCAAGGAACAACCTTGAGTACTCCTGTAGTTCAAACATCATTTGGAGATTCTACATTAGGATTATATAAATATCCAGATACTGTTACTAGAACTTTTAACAATGGTACTTTAGAATATGATAAATATGTTTTAACGAATGGAACAACAGATATCCCTTATAGATTAGAGATTGAACCTGGAAAATACTTAATAATAAACTTTTCATAATGGCACAAATAGCTTTTAGTAATCAATTAAATAGAACTACAGCTAATCCATTAGAAACAGGTGTGAAATTCGATAATTATCAACAAGTCCAACAATATTGGTTGCAATATGGAACATTTTATATTCCTTAGATAATTAGTATTCAAGGACACAATTATCAATTTTATTCTCTACCTAATTCTGTAACTACTCCATTAAGTGATTATGAAAGTGACCATTTAAAAATGGTAACTGCTGGACAATAGAATTTAGAAACTAATTATCCGTTATTTGAAATAGATGAAGATGGATATTTAATTGAAAATATCTAGAATGCAGATTATCCATATTCATTTGGAGTGGACGAAATTTCAGGACAATTATATATAGAAACTTAATATGGCTAGAATTAATTTAGGTAAAGTCTTTTTCACAATTAAAGGAGCTTTTGATATATCTGCTGATTATGAAAAGAATGATGTAGTATCATATGCTGGGTCTTCTTATGCAGCTAGACAGAATGTAAGAGGAATTCCTCCTTTAATAAATGCAAATTCTGAATATTGGTTCTGTATGGCAAGATCTGTGCAGTTTGAAGATTTTACTGCAGAACAAAAAGCAGAATTAAAAGGTGATAAAGGAGATACTGGTGATGTTGGACCTCAAGGTATTCAAGGGCCTTAGGGAGAACAAGGACCAAGAGGACCAAGAGGTTATATTGGCGATGAAGGTCCAAAAGGAGAAAAAGGAGATACTGGAAATCCTGGAATATCTGCTTATGAACTTGCTGTATTAAATGGATTTAGAGGAACTGAAATACAGTGGTTACTTTCTTTAGTTGGTTAGCAAGGAGATTCTGGATATCAAGGAGATTTTTCAGATTTTTTAGTAGTAAATTCTTTTAATGGTGGTAATTATACTGATTCCGAATTACAATCAGCTGCTTTATCTGCTTATTTAGGTAGATATTTATATGATAGACACGTTGATTTGACAGAAGATTAGTATAACCAACTATTGCAGAATAATGCTACAAAAAATACAACTTTATATTATATATATGAAGAAGATGAAGCAAGTGTAACTTACTCTTTAACATTAAATACAAGTAATTCAGAATATGGATTAGTTTATGGTGGAGGAAATTACACGCTTGGATAGATAGCTACTATTTCTGCAGTTCCTAAAACAGGATGTGTATTTGTCAAATGGAGTGATAATAATACTAATAATCCAAGACAATATGCAGTAACTCAAAATACTACATTAACTGCTATATTTGCAGAAGAAGGACCAGATACTCCAGATGAACCTGGAACATATAATATAAATAATCAAACTGCTGAATTAAGTGGAGCGACAGTAGATAATCAAACATTAATACTTAATAATCAAGTTATTAATAACACATTAATATTATAATATGGATATAATTAACAAAATTTCTGCAAAAGACGCTTAGGGTAATGATGTTACTTATGATCTTTTATCTGTCGGTGTAAGAATCGCTGATAATAATGCTGTTGGAGATATGTAGGGTAGTACAGTCATCTACTCTCCAAATAATAAGAACGTTAACTTAGAAGCAATTAAAAATGTTCAAATAAAAACTACTAAAGGTAAGTTCATATTTGATACTACAAATTCTGCTACAGCTGGAAATGGTAATGAAATCCAAGTAATTGCAAAGATTAAAGAAAACACTAACTCAGCTACAAATGAATATTTTAAAGCAGAGGTTGACAATGGATATTGTGGAGACCATGCTAATATGGTAGTTGAAGCAGGAAAGATAAGAATTAAACCTTTTGAAGTTCCTAAATGGAATTCTTCTTCTCCACAAAATCCTTCATTAGCAGATGCAAGAAATGCTGAAAAGAAAGAAGGATTAATCTATTTAGATGTTGCTGGATTAGAAGATACTAATGCAGGTGGTGAAGGAATACCTAGCAGTGCTGGAGCACAAAAGAAATTTGAAATTAGGGTTGGTAATAATTCAGTTAGCAGTAAAACATTAGCTACTGGAGAATATAGACCATTTGTAATTAAGAGTAGAGGTATTGATTTACGTTCAATGGAACATGGTGGAATTGCATTACAACCATGTGGATATGACGAACCTAATCAATCTGTCCACTATGAAAATAAAATTAAATTTGAATCTTCTCGTATTGCTGATATTTATGCTGATGATATAGCAGATAACAATGGAGATCTTCAAATTGTAAATGCAAATGGATATACGGCTAATGGTAAATGGGTAAGAGGAGGTGATGGTTTAGAATTTGGCACATTTAATAACTTACACACTTCTTTGTTTACTAGAGACTATCGTTTTAATGAAGATGGTTTCGTATATGCTGTAAAGAGAGATACTGTTTATGAAGATGCTAATGAAACTGAATATACTTTAGAATCTGATGGATATCATGTAAAATCTACTGGAGAATTAGCAAGTCCTCAACCAACTATTGTTAAAGCAGATTATGATACTCAATCTGATGATTTTAAAGATAAAATTAATGAAGATAAATCATATGGAGCAAAATGGAAACATATTGTTAAAACAGGATATATATTAAATGGTGCTCCAGGAATGAAAACAGATGCATCTTGGAATGAAGATGGAACTCCTAAAAAGTATAAAATTGAAAGTACTAACTATTATACTTTTGAAACATCTACAACAGTTGTTGGAACAGTAATTTCAGCAATTAATCCAATTAAACTTGGAAAAATCTATGATAAAAATGATTTAAAAGAATTATTCGATACTGCTGTATACGATGCTTCTATTAAACCAAAAATTAATATCTTAGAAGATGTTGATGGTATTCAATATACTGGTGATAGTGGAGTTCAATATAAACTTGTATGTCATGAAGCAAGAGACTTCTCTATTTCTGATGACCATGAATTAACATTAGAAGCTGGTAATGATTTAAATATCACTGCTGGTGATGAAGTCAAGATTGAAGCTCTTAACGAGATTCGTATCAATGCAATGGGTGATGGAGATACTATTGCTGGTAAAGTAAACTTTGGTGCTACTAGTTATCTTAAATTCTTAACAAAGAAATATAAGAAATCTGGAAAAATCGAAGCTGTTGCAGTTGATCCTACTATCCAATTAGGTCTTCATAATAATAGTAGAGTAACTATATGGTATAATGAATCTACTGAAAAATTCTATAGAATTTGTGAAGTTCTTTATAAAGATGCTGAATGTACAATTCCATATGACCCAGCTAATCATACTGAAGGTATTGCCTTATATAGAGCAAATGGAGACTTAGTTGAAGCTGATACAACATGCTTTGTTGTTTCTGGAGATACTCTTTATAAGACTGGAACGAAAGGAAGTGGTCCTATATCTGTAAAATCAGTTAAAGTTCTAGGAACATTCTCTGGTAATGTTTGTACTTTAAATAGTGGTGATGGTGTTGCTTATACAGATACAGTATTCCTACTTTCAACAGATATTACTGGAATTACTGCCTTAGAAAGTAGTCCTTATGTAGAAATTGCTCCTGATGCAGTTTATGCACAAGAATCTGTAAAACTTTCAGATATTGCTAAATTAGTTAACTGGTTCAAAGATAATAATTTAGGACCTTGGAATAATGACACAACTACCGGAGGTATCGTTAATCCTACAACTTAATAATTAAAAATGCCAATTTATAGTGGTAATCATGAAGTAACCGCCATTTACATAGGAAAAAAAGCAATAGCAGAGGTATATGAGGGAACAAAACTTGTATGGTCTGCTATTGCTAAATGGTGGAGAAATAAAAATATATGGAGAGATAAATATAAATGGAAATATTAATATGTTATGGCAGAAATTGAAAATATAAACGAGTCTTGGAATAACCACGGTTTTCCAGAAGTAGAAAACTTTATCAAAGGTTAGTTAAGAACCTCTGGTAAGAAAGTAGCCTTAGAATCTAGTGGTTCTAGATTTAGAGTAAATTTACTCGATGAAGATGATAATGTTCTCTCTAATAGTAATTACATATCAACTACTGCTGAAAATACAATGGCTCTTAGTTTTATTGATGCTAATCAGTATGTAAAATTAGGAGATTAGATTAGTGTTCAATACTTTTATCAAGTAGTTAATAGTAATGGAGATGATGCACAAACACCTGCTACTGCAACTATTGTTGTTAAGTATAACAATACTATAAAAACAACTATAGTTTAGAATATATCTAGTAATTCAACTAATACTGTCAATTTAACAGATTTTATTTCAACTGGACGTAATGCTATTGAGATTACTGTTGAAACAGCAGATGGTGAATTTACTAGAACTATTTATGGATATATTAATGCAATTAACTTATCGTTATATAGCACATTTGATCCTAAATATCGTTATATTAAAGGTAATAACTTAAATATAAATATTAGTTTAATTTCTACTAGTGGTACTAAAACAATTGAATGGTACGTTGATCAAGAAAAGATTGATTAGATGACTACAACTTCTGGTAGTTATAGTGGAAGTATTTCTATTCCAACTAATCGTTTAAATTCTGGTACACATTCTATTCAGATTAGAGCTTATTTTGATAATGCAGGAACATTTGTTTATTCTAATTCAATTTGTTTCTTAGTTCCAATTATAAATAGTAATTCTACTGATAGACAATATGGATTAGGTACTAGATTTGATTATCCAGATGGTAGAATTTTTGGTTAGGAAGATAATATAACAGTAGAAGCTGGACAATATGCACAGTTTTCTCTAGACTATTATGTATATGATACAGCAGCTAATACTGTTAATTTATATATAGAAGGTTCTCAAGTAGCAAAATCTACTGGAGAAACTAATGAAGTGATTACATATAGTGATAAATTATATGAATCTGGAACAAAAGAAATTTCTATCTATTCAGGAAATAATACTTTAGTTTATTCATTCTTAATGAATGTTGTTTCAGCTGGTATTGATGTTTCTGAACCAGAAAATGCTGAAGTTATTTTAACAGCATTAAATAAATCTAATAGTAGAGAAGATAGAAATAGATGGTTATATAATGGAGTAAATTTTGCTGAATTTAATAACTTTAACTGGACATCTGATGGATGGCAGTCAGATAGTTTATTAGTTAGGGGAAATGCTTCAGTAAATATATTAATTAATCCATTTAAAAGTCCTGAAGATTACGCTCCAGATAATGCAATTACTTTGATATTTAAAATTAAAGTTCAAACTGTTCTTGATTTTGATCATCCTATTATATCTTGTATTTATAATAGTACAGGTATTGATATTACTCCTCAACTTGCTAGAATGAGAACTTCTAATGGAAACTCAGTAAGTCGTTAGTTTGCTTCAGGTCAAGAATATGAAATTGGATTTGTAAGCCATCCTGCTGATAATGGAAGTGATGATAAGATGGTTTACTTATATATAAACGGAACTATTGTAGCAGGAACTAGACGTGCCGGTTCTGATGTTGAAAATATATATCAAGCTGTTCCTGAATATGTATCAATTACAGGTCAATACGCTGATGTATATATCTACGATATTCTCTTCTATAGAAGAGCACTTACTGCTAATGAAATGACAGATTTATATCTATTACATATAAATAATGCAGATACTTTTATTGAAGAATATAATAACAACAATGTTCTTGATAATGGTGGTTCTGTTACAGTAAGTAGTGTTCCTGATAATATTCCTTATATAATTTTAACTGGTAGATCAACAGATGCTCAAGGTACTGCTTCTACAGTTGAAATTGCTATGAGAGGTTCAACTTCTAAACCTCTTCCTCGTTACGATATTGATGAAATATTATTTGTTGACCAATAGCATCCTGCTAAAAATTTTAAAATAGTTGGCGGATGTATAAGATTACAAGGTACAACAACTCTTATTTATCCTGTAAAGAATTTAAGATTTTACAGTAAGAATTAGAAAAAACAAAAAGCTTTATTATATCTTGGGTGTGATGCTTCTGGTAATGGTGGAACTTTACAATCATCACATAAATATTCATTCAAATCTGGTTCTGAAACAGTATCTGGGAAACCAGCTGCTCCAGTATCATGTTTTGTATTAAAGGCTGATTGCTCTGATTCTTCTTCTACTCATAACTTAGGTTATGCTACATTTATTAATAAAGTATTCCACGATGCTGGAATATTAACTCCTCCTCAAAGATATCAAAATTCTAATGATTATGATATTAGAATTGCTATTGATGGATTCCCATGCTATGTTTTCTATAGAGAAACAATTGATTCAGATCCTACTTTCTTAGGAAAGTTTAATATGATTAATGATAAAGGTTCTGAAGAAGTTTTTGGATTTGCTGATGTTAAAGGTTATAATTCAGGTTCAGCTGGATACAGAAACATTGGTAAATTTAAACTTATAAGAGTAAATAAGACTACTGCTTATGAATTTGATCCAACAAAAGAAGAAGGAAGCTGGGATAGTTTACATTCTTATGCTCAAGACCAATTCAGAAATACATATAATAATGGAGCATTATTCAACGATGGCATTTCTCAATTTGATGAAGATGGAGAATTCATTGAATATGACGATTTAGGAAATCATGCTTATTGGGATAGATACGGATTTGTATTTGATGATGATTCATATGCAGTATTCTATGATTGTGAACAAGATGAAAACGGAAATGTAACTTGGATTTGTGATGATGGAACTGTTGAAGGAAGAAATTGGCATCAACATGTAAATCCTACTGAATGTTGGGAATTTGCAACTAACTTATCTCAAGTAACTGATGATTAGGGTAATACACAAACTGAAGTAGATGATACAATAAGTTCTCGTGTATTATTTACAGTATCTGATTTTACTGGTCGTACACAAGATGGTGGATATCAATGGATGACAGACTTTGACTTACGTTATCCTGATTCTGATGATTTAGTTGAAGAATATGCAAATGGTAAAACTCCTACATATTTAAAGAAAGTATGTGATTGGTTAGCTGGAATTGGTGATTTACGTTTAAACAATGTTGACTATGCTATTAAGAAAACAAAGTTTATGAATGAAATTGAAAATTATTTCAACATAAATAATGTTATTGCATACTTTGTTGCTACCCAACTTGGAATGTGTGTTGACCAGATGGCTAAGAACATGATGTTATGTTTCTTCTTAGACCCACTAGTTGAAAGTAACCAAATAATGGGTAAAATGAGAGGATTTTTCCAATTCTACGATAATGATACAATCTTAGGATTACGTAATGATGGTTATCTAATTTATAATTGGGATCTTGATTTTGATACATATGATACACAACAACAGCAACCTGCTTATGCTGGTTATCAATCTGTTCTTTGGGGAAATATTAATGAATGTTACCAAGACAGAATTAAATCGATGTATCAAACAATGCGTTCTACATTTACATTACAAGAATTTCTTGATTCATTCACAAAACAAATTGCTGATAAATATTGTGAAAGAATTGTAAATATAGATATGTATAACAAATATATTAATCCTGTAATTCAAGAGGGTAAAGACTACTTAAAATCATTACATGGAACTAGAACTTCACACCGTGAATGGTTAATTAGAAACAGAATTGACCTATTTGATGCTCGTTATTTTGCTGGAGATTATCAAAATACTAAAATGATGCTTCGTGGAGGTAAAGCTCAAGAAAATTCAACTCCAACAGGTAATGTTAGAATTGTTACACAAAGAGACTGGTACTATGCAGTTGAAAGTGAATCGTCAATTAAAGAAATTAAATTCTGTCCTGCAAATTCTGTATATACATTTACAAATGAAATTCCAGTTGGTCAATCCCTTTCTCCACAGTTATATGGATTAAAATATGCTAAATCACTTGACTTATCTGACTTTATTTGGAACATTAGTGCTAGTACATTTGAAGGAACATATGACTATCTGCAAGAATTAATCTATTCTAAATATGAAGATAATCATACTTGTTCAACATCTGGACAATTTGGTAATATTGGAAATCATGCTCCTATCTTAAAGAGAATGATAGTATGTAATCAAATTGATTGGGGTAACTTAGATGTTAGTCAATGTGGATTCTTAGAAGAAATTGATGCTCGTAAATCTCCTGGTATTACAAGTATTACTTTCCCAAATAGTGATAGTTTAAAGATATTAAAATTAGGATCTGGTTTAACTACTTTAACATTAAGAAATAAACCTAACATTGAGACTGCTAGTATCGAAGGAGCTAGTAATTTTACTCAAAATATTATTGTTGAAAATGTAAGTAATCCAGCAGCAAAAATGATTCTTCAATTATTAAGTTTACGTTATAGAGACGTAAGTTTATCTGAAGTTACTGGAGTTTCAACAATCAATATAAATATTGGAACAGAAAGTGATCCTGTACAACTTGGACAAACTGATGTACAAGCATTAGTTAAACTTGCTCAAGATTCAACAGTCTCAAATAAGTTTGTTGTTGGATATTGTATGATTCCTAATAATGAATATTACTATCGTTATCAGGCTAATATATTAAGTCAAGTATTTCCTAACTTGATTATTACTGGTACTCCTAGTGTAGATAGATACAGCATTTCTGGTCCAAGTGTAATACTTGAGGGAGGTTCTGGAGAAATTTATGCTAGTGAAGGTGCTGATATGACATCTAATTTAAGATTTGAATTAGGTAGTTTAAATAATCAAGTATTTAGTCCTGAATTAGGTACTCCTAGTTATGGAACTCAAATTTTAATTGACTCTAACTATCCATTAAGTTCACGTATTACTATTGATAATAACGGTATACTTACTTGTGGAGCTCCTCATGAAAATGCTAACTGGAGTTTAGATGTATATGTTCATGCATATCCATTTTATTATACTCAATAGGAAATTGATGCTGATACTTATAGTGCTTATCCACAACATTATCATAAAGTAACAATTCAAGCAGTTAACATTTCTGCTTTACAAATTAACCTTGATCAATATTTAACTCCTAGTACAGTTTATAGGCCAAGTACAACTTTAATTCCTTCTAATAATACTAAATCAACAGAAGTAGTTACTTCTTGGTCAGCTGATGGAGTTGTTATTAATGAAACTACTGGTCAGTTTACTGCTCCAAATTTAGGTAATATTACTATTTATGCTCAAATACAGATGTTTGGAAAGACAGATGCTGATAGTAGAATGATACAACAAAAAGAATGTGTGGTTAATTCGGCTGTATTATCTGAAACAGTAAATGTACATGTATTTAAAGCTTTCTTAGCTGGATTATATGATGCTCAAGAAGCTGGAGTATTTAACGCATTTAATATTTATCTTGCTGATGAATATGAGCCTGGTACTCAATAGATTCAGAATAGAAGAACATCACAATTTACTGCTACTGAATTACAACAAATAAATACTGCAGCATTCCCATATATAATGTATTATTTAGCCGGTAATACTTATAATGCTAATGATTTTAATGATACTTCTAATAGATTAAATAATGAAACTCACTCATTATCTGTATTACAATATTTAACTAATGTAGATAGTATTACTTGTAGTAGTACTACTAAATTTACATCTAAATTAACTGATATTGTATTTCCTATTACTAGTATATTTTCTGCAGATGGAAATAATGTAAATTTATTTAATAATTGTACAGAATTAACATCTGCTTCGTTCCCTAACTTAACTACTATTTCACTAGGTTCTACTACAAGTTATGAAGTTAATTTATTTAACGGTTGTTCTAATTTACAAAGTGTATAGTTCCCGGAATTAACTGCTTTGTTATTTGAAATTACTGGTAGTGATCAATCTATTACTAACAATATGTTTAAAAACTGTTCTAGACTTTCATAGGTTAGAATGGATAAATTAGAACGTATTGTTTATAGTTCTCCTGAAACTGCTATTGGAACAAAAGATAATGATAATATGTTCCAAGATACTACAAGTATGTCAGCAATTTACTGGCCAAACTTACATACTTATCAATCAATAATGGATGCATAGACATCTATTTCAATGTTACTAAGATGTAATGTTGAAACATTTGAGATTGGAAGTACTTCAGTTGTACCTTTATCTATTAACTGCCCTGAAGGACAATCAATATTTGCTGATGCTTCTAGCTTAAAAACTTTAATTACTACTAAATTATATCAAGTTCAAGGAACAAGTCTATTTAGAGGAGATGTAAACTTAGCTTATGATACTAATGAATTAGACTTAGGTAGCACAAGTTTATATGGAATTAGAGGTAATTCTGATTAGGCATTCAATGGATGTCAATATGTAAAGAAATTAATAATTCCATCTAGATTTAATGGATTTGATAGTAATGCAGCTACTGGAGAATTTATCAAGAATTCTAGTTTAAGAATAATTGATATAAGAAATAAGACCGGACAAGATGTTTATTGGGGAAATATGTTTAAAGATTCTGAAGCAAGGAATTTATTATTCGTACATTTCCCAAATAACACACTCCCTTCTGGAGGAACACTTTATAATAGTAATGGTATTGCTATTGGAACTGGCCGTGAAAACTGTGGTTTAACTGGTAACTACCCTGTATTTGTTGCTAACATGGAAGCTTATAAGATTGTAAGTCCTTATAGTTATATCTATGATGAAAACAATTATAACGCTATTCGTTAGAATTATAACATGTACGTGCAGCAAATAATTAATGGAGTTGATGAAGAAACTGCTTATGATAGATATCCATGTACATGGAATAGAGGAGTATCTCTTAACAGATTATTCCCATATGAAATGGCTAAATGGATGTCTAGAAAGGTATTTATGACTAATTTAACTCTTGAATCCAGTGGTTATTCTTGGCCTACAATTAATGCTATGATTAATGAAGATAAAGAAACTACTGGAATTGAATATGAATTAGATGATATTACTGGTAATATTTTAAATACTATAACATTTGCAACTATTTATCAAGATGCAACAGTTATTTCTTCTGGAGAGCATAATACATTATGTAGAGCTTTAATCAAAGCAAATAATGCAATGATTGCTGATGAATTACAAGGATTCTTAGATCCGAATAATCAATACTCTTATAATGATAATGCTTCTACTGTTTATGTAAATGATGCACCTGGAACGTTAAGTATTACGGCTAGTTAGTTAAGTAATGCAAGATATTCTAATGTAGCATTAGCATATATATTAGAAGAATTAAGGGATTCATATTATCAATCTCGTATTGTCGAGTTCCCATAGTTACAATATTGTATTACTATTAATGAAGTTCCTAACTACTTTGGTTATTCTTCAATTCCATCAAATACTTTACACTTAAAGAATATTACTCTTCCTTCGTCTTGTTTACGTATTAGTGATTATGTATTTGCTAATAGTACATTAGAAAGAGTTAATAACACATATCAAGTAACTTACGTTGGAAATTATGCCTTTGCTAATACAACAGCATTAGAAGAGATTTCTTTCGGACAGTTAACTTCTTTAACAACTACTGATGTATTCTCTGGATCTGCTATTGAAACAATTCAGTTTAATAATTTACAAACATTAACTGCATCTGCTTTATCTGGTGCATCTTAGTTAGTAAACTTTATAAATGATGCTGAATTGACATAGATTACAAGTTCATATTTCCCAAGTGGACTATAGATTTAGAATTATACATTTACTAATCTAGCTAATATTGCTTCTGAAACATTTAAAGATAATACAATTATTAAATCGTTTATTGGACCAAATGTTACTGCTATTGGAGCAGATGCATTTAAGAATTGTTCATCACTTGAAACAATTAAATTTGATAGTTTAACAAACTTATCCGGTTCAAATAGATTTACTGGATGTACTTCACTCTTAAATATAACATTAGGTTTAACTGATGAAAATCAATTAACTAATGAATTAAATCAAGCTCAGAATTATGTATTAGATAATATTACTTCTATTAGTTCTACATTATTTAGCACTAATTCAAATATTAGAACTTTAAAAGCAAGTTCTTTATAGACAATCGGAGCAAACGCTTTCCAGAATAAATCTTCATTTACATCACTAGATGCACCTAATTTAGTTACAGCTTGGGGAGCTCCTTTTGCTGAAACATCATTAACAGGAGAGAGTTTTTCTGGATTAGAGAATATTAAAGACCTTGATTTAACAGGAGTTAATTTATCAGCTATATATAATGGAGGAACATACACAGTTCTTGATTTACAATCAGATGTATTAGAAAGACTTGTAATTCATCCAGCTTATCCATTCTTAACTGATACAACTAGTGAATTAGGAGAAACTACTTTAAATTCATTCTTAAATAGTGATGTATTATATTACTTAGATATTTCTAATAATGATTCTAGTATATCTCAAGAAGGTTCAGATAAAGGAGCATATCCTATTGTAAAAGCTTTAATGCAATCTAATATTCCAATAACTACCTTAAAATTAGGTAAAGTTTATTGGAATACTCAACAAACATCTAAAGATGAATCTAAACGTTGTGAAGCAAGTGTTCTTCATTATATATTAGATTTAAATACTCTAGATATAAGTGGAAAAATCTTTGCTTATGAACAATATTCATTAGATTTTAATTATAATATTAAAGCCCTTAAACGATTTTAGGATATATAGCCAAATTTTAATAATGATTATTCTAGTGGCTTAGGAATTTATTTATATAATAATTACTACTATTCAGGAGGAGTAATAAATATTATAAACGAAAAATATCTTCTAAAATCTGACTCTATATATAAATGTGATTTAACTTGTAGTGTTCCTGAAAGAAATGATATTTGTAGAATACAATGGAATTTATCTAATAGTTCATATGCTAGTATTAACGCATCTACTGGTGAAATAACAACTACTTTAGAAAATTATCCAAAAGAATACCAAATTAATGACACAAATAGAACTTCTATTAGAAGTAAGATAGATGATTATATTAATTCTGCTTCTATAACTTGGACAGATACAAGTGAAGTTTCTCACACTGAAACATTTGCTATTGATAGTGTAAATGATACTAAAGAAGACATTGCTTTAAAATTAAATGCATTACATGATTTATTACTTGCTGATTCTACACTAAATGTACTCCCAAAACTAAATGTAATATATAGTACTACTTTAACTGATTTACCAAATTGGAGTAATGATAATACTAATTGGGTAAAACTTTGGAGAATCAAAAAAGCATTAGAAGATTGTTATGCATATGATTATAGATCTGTAATTACATTATCACTATATCCATATGATTAGTTATCTGGAACTTCAAGTGAAACTCCTCAAGAAGTAATCTCTAAAATTTATACATATAAAAGAGAGGCCCATTTAGGAGATTTTGTATTTGCTGACGGAACTTATTCAGATGAACAATTTTATTATGGATACAATATTGCTTCTTAGTATCCCCAAAAAACAGTAATTGCTAAATGTTTCTATGTAAACCCTGAAAATCCAGAAGAAAGATTAGCTGTAAGTGTAGACAGAATACTTCAGAAATATTCTAGTACATCTGGAAGTGAAAGTATGATGTGGGGCATTTATCCAGATAATACTTATGGATATGCTTCTGGATTATTTAATGGATATACTTGGAACGGAAGCACTTACAAAACTGATACTCCTATACCTAACCATTCTTCCTACACTCCTTCAAATAAATCACAATATTATTTCTATAATAATTTTAATAATTGTAGAAATGAAGATTTAGTGGATTATAGTTCTAATGTTTCTAAATATGGTCCAATTGTAGCAGATGTAGATGGTTGGGTAACTAAATATAGAAGATAGGCTGATTAGTATAATGCAAATGATACTGTTTGGGACTTTAATCGGATGCAGACAGGTTCTTATCCAAACTTAAAAGCATATTCACAACTTTATTCTGGAAATATTGTTTTAAATACTTTAGAATCGTCAATGATTGAAGGTATTGCTTCAATTTGTAAAAATTACACAACTGGAAGTTTCTATACAAATGAAATAACTAACTATACTTAGGTTGAAATCCCTGTAGGAAAATGGTAGACACTTGCTATCATTAGGCATAGAAACAAGCTAATTGAAGCAAATTTAAGTAATACTCAAGATTTCCCATTTTTAGTAAATCCTTCAACTATCAAGGCATCTGGAACTTAGTCAGAAACAGAAAGATTAAATGAGATATTATATCCAATGTATTTAAGTGACTCTCATAGTTACAAACATACATTACAATTCTATTATCCAGCAGCTTCATATTGCTATGCTTATGAGCCTAATGTAGAAGGATTAGCTAAACAGTTTAAGGCACATAACTGGTTCTTACCATCAGATGGAGAATTAATTAGAATAGGGCAATTGTATGGAATAAACGGAACTTCTTTATTCTCTACAACGCATCCTTATTATTCTATATTAAGAGGTTCTCAAAATGTATATAATGGGGGAACTAACTTAGTTAATGTAGCCTCTGGGTCGTACTGGTGGGCTTCCTCTGAGTGCAACTCGTACCGCGCTTGGTACGTCAGCTTCAGCAATGGGGGCGCCAACGGCATCGACCGCTAGTGCTACTCCTACGTCGTTAGACCAGTAGCAACATTCTAAAAATAAAAAATATGAGTGATAAAAATTCAGAAAATAATAGATCAAGAAGTTATTTTACTAATAAATCTGTAGGTAATGTTTCCATTTATCGTAAATGTGAAAAATTATTAGATTTTACTCTGGTGATAACTAGCCGCCTGTCTAAAGCAGGCGGCGGTTATTCTCAGGTAGGCCAAGAGTTGGTAGAATCAATAGTAAAATTGATGACTTCAGTTCTCGATGGGCTTAAGGATGAACCAGGCTACTATCGGCTTGGACACATTCATGAGGCAATTAAACAAATGTGTATCATTAAAAGTCTATATAACATTATCATGGATCATTCTAACAGACGCTTGATTAATACTGTTAGTCTCGGACAGCAAGCTGAGTATCTTGAATAGATGAATGGTTTAGTAACTGAAATGGAAAAATGGAGAGCTAAAAACGCAAAAATCTCTTAAGATTTTAAGATTGTAATAATATTTTAACTTAGATAAGCTGTGCTTAATTTTCAATACAGCTTGATGATTACGATCATCTTGACTTTAAATTTAATAATAATTGAAATTTTCTTGGGTGTATGACTGGGTTTTCCAAGTAGAATACTTAGTTAAAATGTAAATTACATTTGCATTACGATGCGCGGTTTCTGGGTCGAACTGGTGGGCTTCCTCTGAGTACAACTCGAACAACGCTTGGAACGTCAACTTCAACAATGGGAACGCCAACAACAACAACAAGTACAACTCCAACGTCGTTAGACCAGTAGCATTTAAATTTCATTAAAGGCTGGATTGAAGCTTATCATGCTTGTTGTAAACATAAAAGAAAATCTCCTCAATGTATTTCTTATAGTATGGAAAATCAAGAAATACTAAATTTGGCAGAAGAGGTTTTAAATAAAACATATAAACCTACTACTAGTACTTGTTTTTGTGTAACTAGGCCAAAATTAAGAGAAGTGTTTGCAGCAAATTTTAGGGATAGAATAGTGTAGCATTGGTTATGTTTAAGATTAGAACCATTATTTGAACAAAGATTTTATTCTCATAATAATGTATCTTTTAATTGTAGAAAAGGTTTTGGAGTATTAGCTGCAGTTAATAGATTATCTTAGGATATAAAAGAAGTAACTAATAATTACACAACATCTGCTTGGATTGGAAAATTTGATCTTAAAGCTTTTTTCATGACAATAGATTGTAATATCCTTTTAGACTTACTTTTAAAATTTATAGATGATAATTATAAGGGTACTGATATTGATTTAGTAAAGTGGGTCACTAAAATTATAGTTACACATGAACCTGAAAAAGATTGTATAAAAGTAGGTAATATTCATTTGTGGGAATCGTTGGAGCCTGCAAAATCATTATTTAATACTCCTAGTATGATTGGGATGCCAATAGGAAATTTAACATCACAATTATTTGCAAATTTTTATATGTCATTTTTTGATGAGTATATTTTAAAACTTATCAATGAATGCGGAGGAAAATATGTAAGGTTTGTAGATGATTTTATTATTGTTTGCCCATATAAAAAAGATATTTTACGTATACATAAATTAGCTGAAGAGTTTTTAAAGACTAATTTACATGTAACTTTACATAAAGACAAAGTATATATTTAGCATTATACTAAAGGTGTGTCCTTTATAGGACATGTAATAAAACCAAATAGAATTTATTTATCAAATAAAACAATACATAATTTTAAGTTAGCGTTATGTGAAGTTGACGAACTTTGTAAAAAATTAAATAATAAATCATATTTGGAAAATGAAGATGTGAGATTATTATCACATTATTTATGTAGTGTTAATTCATTGTTAGGATTTCTTGTCCACACAAATAGTTTTAATATTAGAACTAAATTTTTTAATCAATATTCTAATATTTGGAATATATGTTATGTGGATAAAAATTTAAAAAGTATACATATAAGAAAATAGAAATATGCGTACAACGAAATTTATAGGGATAGAACCTCCTAGTCCTACTATCAAATATTAGAATTTTAAATATGAAATTTGTTATATACTAAAAGAAAGAACTGATTGTGGTGAGTATCAATGGTATATAATAAAATTAGATTAGTTAGATTATGGTAATTTAGTAGATGAGATTATACATATTTACTATTCTGATTCTTAGATGACTGCTATAATTAATAATTATTTATTAGATGGTGAATCTGAAGAATATTTAAAAATGTAGGAAATTAGAAAATAGGTTAAATCTGAAGCTAAACTTTTAATAAATTAGTTAGAAGAAGAGAATTAAAATTTTTATCAATTTATTTATATTTATTTAAAATTTTTGAAAAATATGAATATTTTAATAAGTAGATACAATAATACATAAATATGATATGATTTTAAATGAACTTTTAACTAAACAAAAATTCCTTAACAATATTTTACTAAAAAATGGTAATAAAGAGTTAAGTAAAGAGCTAAAGATGAAAATTATATTAAATAGAGTTAATTATAGTAAAATTAGAGATAAATTTGATGAAGAGGTTCAAAATTTTGTTCAAACTTTATCTACTAATGAAATAAGACAGCTGCAAAATAAATCAGAATTATCTGATGAAGAGAAAAATAAATTAGAAGAGTTGTCTATTGAAGCTAATGATAAATATTCAAAGTTTTTATCTGATATAGGTAATAAAAATGTTGAATTTTTTGAAGAAAAATTAACTTATAAAGATTTTGAAGAAATAGTGGAAGTTAATGCAGACAATGATGTTGAAATTAATAATAATAAATTATCTGCAGCTTATTTCTTAGAAGTTTTTTATACATTATTTATAATAAACAATGAAAACTAAACTTGTTCCAAAACCAAAGAAAGAAGATAAAATTGAAAAAGATGGCAGTTAATTATTTTAAGATGGATTCCAACTCTATTAGCAATATGTGCTCTTACAGCTAACATACTTGCTTATTTTGATATATCAGTTTGGATATTATCATTTTTAGGAGGGATATCTTTAATACCATTAATATTTATATTTATTTCTTCCTATGCTTTTAAATTTTGCAAATATCATCGTATTCCATTGTATTATGTTTTAATAAACATGATAATATCAATAATAGATACAACAATAGGAATACCTTTATCTGATTTACAATATTTATATCTTACATCCGGAATATTTGGAATAATTATATGCTGGTTTATAATCAGTAAATACAAAATTTGTAAAAATTAAATTTAGGCTTATTTTCTAATTTCCGTTAAAATTTTGAAGATTGTTAAATATATCTAAATGAATTTTTATGTTCTAAATTATGACAATATTATAGAAATCAGTAGCTACAACTCTCCGAAATTATGCTGATGAAATTGAATCCGGAAATTCAAATATTTCTGGCAATGAAGGCTTAGAACTTATTTCTTAGATTGCACACATTAATTTAACAAAGTAGCAGGTAGCTGAACGTTACGGTGTATCTCCTAAAACAATAGAAAGAAGAGAAAAAGATGGAACTTTTCCAATCAGCCATCCCGTTCAAGTTACCAAAAAGAATTGGTATTTAGATGAATTAATAAAATTTGAAGTAGACAATAACATTATATTAAATTAAAACAAATTAAGCCTCTGTTGTGTAAAAACTTCAGAGGCTTAATTTTTTATGTCGATTTCCTCGGACAATATATTTTTATGGATATACTTAATCAAGTTAGCTAACTAGTATTTATTAATTTTTAAACTTTAAACATTATGAGTGATACAGTAACTGAAAAGTATATCTATGATTGTCCTAAAGACAATTCAGCTCTTTGGGCATCTTTAATGAACAAAGATAACTCAGCCGAAACAATGGCAATGATGAATAATATGGGTAACTGGAACAATAATCCGTTAACTTTTTAAGTTTAAACACATTTTTCATAAAAATCCAAAAATTGTTTTGAATAATGTTGGATAATGGTTATATTAAAATTAAATGAAAGTTTAACTTAAATATAATAAATTATGGAAGAAATTTTTAAAACAATTGAAGGAACTGATGGTATTTATCAAGTATCAAACTTCGGTAATGTTACTAGAAATGGTGAACCTGTAAAACAAGTATTAGATAATTGTGGTTATGTTAAAGTTAATATAGGTTTAGTAATTGGAGCTAGAAATTTCAATGTACATAGACTTGTGGCTGTGTATTTTTGTGAAGGAAGATCTGAAGAAAAAAATTATGTGAACCATATTGATGGAAATAAAGAAAATAATCATAGTGATAACCTTGAATGGGTTTCCAATGTAGAAAATCAAAGACATAGGATAGATGTTCTTGGTAAAGGATGTAAAGGGGAAAATAATCCTATGTATGGTGTAAAAGGAGCTGACTCTCCAGTATTTAAAGGCTATATTAATAAAGTTGATCCAAAAACTAAAAAAATTCTTGGAACATATGCTGGAAGTGGAGAAGCTGCTAGAGCTAATGGTTATAATGCTAGTAATATATTAAGAGTTGTTAATAAAGATACTTTATACCATGGATTTTTATGGACAAGAGAAGACTTATAAGCGGATTTAAAACCCTGTGAATTGCTGGAAACTCCCTATGGGACAATCAGCAGCCAAGCCTTTAATTTATAAAGGAAGGTTCAACGACTATCGAAAACGTAATAAGTGAGTAGAGTAGGAAACAGCGTTTCCGAAGCGCAGGGGCTACGAAAGTAGTATGATATAGTCTGAACTCTATGGTAACATAGAGAGAATATACGGATGCGGTATATTCGCAACAAAATGTTATATGGCTTATTTGGATGATGTTCTTTCGCAATGGTTGGAACAACGGAGGAGACAATGGCGTTGACTATAACTCACGTGCTATTGCAGCTCTCCAAGATACTGTTAATACTAACCATAATAATGACCTTGTTCTCCAGGGAATTAATGGTAGTGCTTCTGCCATCAATGAGCTTGCTTCTGCTTTTGGTACTAATTCTGCAATTATGCAGGGTGCTATTAGCGAAGTAAGAAATGCTGTTGACAGAGTAGCAGCTGCTTCTGGAATAACAGGAGAAAGAGTTATCAATTCTGTTTTAATGGGTAACAAAGATTTAACAGCTGCTCTACAATCTTGCTGCTGCGAGAATAGACTTCTTACAACCCAATTAAATTATCAAACCCAGTTAGGTCAGAAAGATATTCAGTATGATTTAGCAACCAATATTAATGGACTAAATAATTGCTCAGACTTGTTCTATTAATAATAACATGTTGTTACAAACTCAGTCTTTAAAAGATGACAATAATCGTAACACAGCTATTATTGTAAGCAAATTAAATGAAATGCAAACTCAAAGTTTACATGATAAGATTGCTGAACTTACTGAAGAGAAAACTAACCTTAAGACTCAGATTAGTCAGGAACAATAGAATCAGGTAATTGCTGGAATGATTGCTCCTTTATAGGCTCAAATTAATGCAATTAGAGCTGCACAACCTGCAACTACTGTTGTTCAGTATCCACAGTTAGAAGTAGTACCTGCTTACTTATTAAATGGATATTTAAATAGATATAATAACACACCAACTTCAACAACTAACGGTTAATTATGTTTTCTGCTCTAAGACAGGGAAGTTTAGTTTATATTTTAGATAAATCTGAACCTTCTTTAAAAATTGGACAAGTTGTCTCCGTTAGTTCTCCATTAAATCAATTTGGAGCATACGGAATGACTCAATCGACAGTGGATATAACTGTTAAAGTTGAAGATAAAAATTAGGAATTTAAACAAGTTCCAAGCAATCTTAATGTTGCTCCTTTTGGTAATGTTTTAATAGGTGAATCTAAAGATTCTATTGCCCAAGAAGTTGAGAGCATGATTAAATTAAGCAACTAGGTGTTAGATAGTGTAGAAATGCACAAACATCAAGTTGAAGCTTGTGAAGAAATTCTTAAAGAATTAAATCCATAGTTTGCACAATAGAAAGACTAGGAAGAAAAGATAAGTAATCTAGAATTTAAACTTGGTGGAATTGAATCTAAAATTGATTCTATCTTTAATATGCTTCATAATAATGATAACAATAGAAGTAGTACATCACGACAGTCGATAGAAATATCTAAATGAGTATGGGCATCATTTTAATGAACATACCTTAAAATATGCTGTTGACCATATGTATTATCTAGACAAGGAAGGACAAGAAGCAAAAATAATCCCATCAACTGAATCTGACCTTTATAGATTACTTCAAACTTATGATGTATATATAGACCATTGGAATTTATATGATTGTTTATATGTATTAAATATGGCAAAAGCTGATTTTCTTGGTAGTTCTATTGAAGATGAGAAACATCTCATTTTGTATGTAAAAGATTTATTAGATGATCCTGATGGATATGAAGGATTGGTTTTTAATAGATGGTGTGCTGATTTGGAAGGACAAGACATAAAACTAGATTGGCATGAGTTTATTTGATTTACATCAAAAATAACCTTATATTTGAGGAGTTACTGGATTTATCTTGGTAACTCCTTTTTTGTTTGTAAATTAATGTTTTACTCAATAAATATGTACAATGAATAATTTAATAAAAGAAGATTATATCCTAGGTAACAAGAAGATTGTTGTTGGAGATAATCTACATGATTTAGTATTAGAGAATTTAGGTAAAATATGGGTTCGTTATGGAAATGGATATAAAGAATTTTCACAATTTGTATCTACACTTGCTAAAGCAGTAACTAGTGTTAGTAAAGTTGTAATTGAACCTGATGGAATGCAACCTCCAGAATCATACAAAAGTGGACAACTTGTGTTTGATGCTAGAAAGAAAAATTTATACCTGAAATTTGAAGAGTCTTTGCTATTACTTTTAGAATATAATGATAATATAAATGAAAAGTATGTAGCAAAAGCTGGAGATACTATGACAGGTAGATTAACTATTGAAGTGTAGGATGGATCTCCTCTTAAAGTTAATTCAGCTGAATTAGTTAAAAACTTGAATGCTAATTATTTAGAAGGAAAGAAAGCTGAAAATTTTGCATAGAAAGCAAAAGATGAAGAAATAACTGGTAACTGGACTTTTTAGGGAAATGATAATCATAATGGACTAAATACTTTCAATAATAAAGTAATTATTGATGGAGAATTAGAAGAAAATTCAACTTCTAAATTTGCTAGAAAAGCTACATTTAATAATGAAATAGAAGTTGCAAGAACAGCCACATTTAAATAGATTGGAGGAACAGCTATAAAAGTAGGAACTGGTGATATTGTAACTGATGGAAGCATTGGGTCTAGCCAATTTATGTCAGGAATGGCTGGTTATGGTTGGAGACTTGATGCTAATACAAACACCCTTACTATTGATAATCTTATTGTTAGAGGAGTTCTTAATGTTTTTGAACTAATTGTTAATAAGATATCTGCAACTAATGGTTCATTTTGGATTACTGATAGTTTTAAAATTGATAAAGTTTATGAAGTAGAATATTTAAATAGAGATACTCTCACAGTAACTAACGTAGAATCTTATCATACTCTATTAAATAAATTTTCAATTGATAAATATTTTGTTGTATATGGAAACGATTTTAATAAATATACTATAACACCAGATTTAAATGAACATCCATTTGCAACAAGAAATAATTAGAATCCTACTGTAGAACACCAAACTTTTGATAAATTCAGAAGAATATTTAAAATAAATCATTTAGATAATTTTAAAGATATATTTAATCCTGAAATTGAAAATAACGTAACTACATATAAAGATTTAACAATTCTTACTGATGCTCAATTAATTACTTTAAATAATACTGGAGTTATTTCTTTATCTAATATGTTTCAAAGAAATCCTGAAAAAATTACTGATATGGAAGTATTAGATAATGAACATCTTTTAAACCCTTGGGCTGAAACTGATTTTGAGGATTGTAAATTTACTATAGTAGACACAAGTCAAGCTACTTTAGAAGATGGTAAATATATTTATGATAATAGTGCTATTTCAAGAATAAATCTTTATTGTAAATATTTTGGTGCAACTCTTACTTCTAGTACATTAGGAGATTCAAATATGAGAACTTGGGTATTAGAATGTAAGCACGATGAGTTTCCAGTGTTTAAACCAGGGGATATTCTTAAATGTCAAAAGTTTGAAGGAAATAGTGTAAAACAATATCATGCTTTAGTACTTGGATTAGCTGATAGTTATTCTTATATTGTTCAACTTCAGAATTATTCTGTTGTTTAGGAAGGGACAATATTAGAATATGATACTGATGGTAATCTTTCAAATTCTCAAGCTAATCTTGATACCACATTGTATGATCGTTCAATGGGATTAACTCTTGATTTAGAAGATTATTTAATTAAGGCTAGAGAAATTCTTAATTTATATGCTGAAGATATAACTAGCCAAACTACTGATACTTTAACTTGGGCAGTTCAAGTATTAATTACTCCAGAAAATGTGTCAAATTATACAATCCCAACTAATCCAACACAAGAATAGGCTGCTACTTGGGTAAATAATGTAATATCACATCAAATAAATGGTTTATCTTATGAAGAATGTTTGCAACATCCTATATTTAAAAGAGCTTTTGAACAAAGCACTTTAAATACTCCAGCAAAAGATGATTCTCTTGTAAGAATTGGAAGTATAATGTATAGTGATAGAAGAAATTCTATGTATTTAACATCTTCAGAATAGAATAGTCCTTATACTGATGTATTAGTTGGAGTAAATAGGCCAGATTATTCTGTTTTATATTTAACTCCTAAATATGTTAAATTTGAGGCTACAGACACTGATAGAAAAGGATAGTATTATTTACAGGATGATGTATTTGGGAATATAATGGAGCAAGGAAGTAATAATACTGGAAATGATAAGGTTATTTATGATAAGTATAAGAATTTTGTCATTAAACATGATATAACATCAGAAGGTGAAACTAACTTACAAAAAACATTTGTTAAATTAACTTTTCTTTCTGACGAAAATACTTTACATAATTAGGACGGAAGTTTAATGACTTAGGATGTTGAAAGTGTTGATTATTTTGTTTCTTCAGCTAATAGTAATATTATCAATAATACATCATTTGTTAATGAAGATATTAAGTCTGCACAAATTATTTAGGACTAGAATACTATATCATTAACAATTGGTAGAGGTGGCGCATCTAATACTTTTGACGGATTGTTAGATGTAGGAATTTTAGATATAAAAAGAGAAGATGATTCTATTTTTATTTAGCAAGGTAACAATATTTCAGTAAATTTATTACCAGCTCTAAGAACAAACTCAAATAATATTTATGATGACAAGAATTATCCAGTAAGTGTGGTTGTTACCGAAACAATATTTACTGATTCTGGGTCTTCTGAAAAATATTACCCTATTAAATATAATAGTAATTATACACTTTCATTAAATAATGTTAGAAGTAAGAAAATTAAAATTACTTTTACAGTAGGTGGTGTAGAATTAAGAAAAACTATTCAATTTTATATACTTCCAAACAGTTTATATGAAAAATACTTTGGAGAAGGTAATGACTATAATACGTTTTCAGTATCTGAATATAATTCTGTAATTGATGCTTTAACTGGAAATCCAGTCATTAGCAAATACGGTTGTTTATTACTTACTAATAAATATGATGTAATTGAAACTGTAGAAATTGAAGGAAATATAAAAGGTTTAGCTGAACTTATTCCAACTACTAAAGTTAGAATGGGTAATTTAAATGGGATTTATAATGAAACATTTGGAACTAATCAACCTAGAGGATTTGGTTTATATGGAGAAAGTGTTTATTTAACTGGTAATTTCTATTTAAATAATGGTAAATCATTAGTTGATATTAGTAATGATATAACATTAGCTGTTGGAAATATTAATAGAATCTAGAATACTTTAAATAATTTAAAAGCCACTTTATAGGATTCTATATATAATTTAACTGTTTCTACTACAGCATCATTTAGTCAAGCTATTTCAGAAAATAAAGATGCTATCTTTAAACTTGGAAAAGATTATTCTTTATGGGCAGTTGGTAATGCTGGAATTTCAATTATCAACCCAAATGTTAAGTATGATAGTAATGGAAATGTAGATGATTCAACAATAGGTGATGGAGATGAATACATATTTATGCAAGGAGAAAGTGTACAAATAGCTACTAGTATTTCAAAGGATAATAATAATGAAACTTATTTTAGAGTGATTGTATGTACTTCTTCACCACAAGGTTTTAAATACAATGATAATGATTTATATAGACCTTATATAGATAATAATACTAGACCATCATTTTATGTAGGTTGGATTAATAAAAATATATTTAATAGTGCAACAAAAGTAAATGTTAATTAGACTGAAACTACTAAATTATTTAGATATGTTGCTTTAAATAAACATTAGAATTCAGGACAAATACAGATTGCCAATGCATAGGACACTTTGTCATTAGATAACCATGATTTTTATTCATTCTCTATTTCAAGGGAGATAGATGGTTCTGATATTTATCAAGATGATAGTTTTAATAACACATTTTCTGCAGACTATAATTATTATGTTATTAAGGATGTTGTAATTTCTGGAATGTTTGAAGATGGTAAATTTAATACAAATCTTATAGAAGTTAAGAATTTATTAGCAATTGATTTAGCTTCAAGAGATGGATCGGATTAGTTAATCTATAAGAAGAATCCAAACTTTAACATTGATCAAGAAATTAGTAATACTAATTACCCAGTATTATACACTGATAATTCTGCAATAGCAACTGATGCACCTTTTGTTGTAGTGTCTGGAACAACTGGAAAAATAACTGCACAAGGTATGCAAATGCGTGAAGCTACTATTGGTAAAGAGTCTGGGAAACACATTAAAATTACTGACAATACTGGAATAAAAGTAACTCCAGATTATTTTAATAATAATGCTGGAACTGCAAGTGTTCCAGAATCTGAACCAGCTGTTTATTTAAGAGATGGCGAAGATATTATTGCAGAGTTTTCAAGTAAAAAAGGGAAATAGTTAGAAAAATTCTTTAAAAATACTTCAACATCGATAGTTGGTTCTGGTAATTCATCCTTTAATTTAGGAACAGCTTCTGGAAGTACAAACAGTGCAGTTATTACTTATAATAGAAATTTAACAGTAGCTAATGCAACAACAAACAGTAATGGTTGGCAGAATAAAACCATTCTTGGACAATTTTCGGGAAACAATGGTATAGTTAATGTTGCTTTTTTATATCATCATACTACTACTACTTCAGAATAGAATCCTAATGGTAATACATATTGGTATTATGATTAGTAGAATGAAGCATGGAGTTGTCCTGAATATTTTGCAGCAAATATTGATGTATATAAAATGACTCCTAATATGTATGATAGGTTTATTCCTACTAAAACATCATATGAATATATAGGAGATAGTGATTAGAATACTTCTGTATAGGCTTTAATAAACAGTGATATTGGTAGAGTTTAGTATACTACAGAAGATTCACTAACTTTTGAAAAAGTTATTAAAACTGGTATAGAGTTAACATCTGATAATATTTATGAAATTTAGGGTAATTTTATGGCAACAATATCTTAGTTTTCAGAATTAATTTCATCTTAGAAAAAAGAAGTCAACTCTTTTTTGACTAACAACTCTTTGACTGGTTTAATAAGTAATGCTGTTGATAACGAAGGAAACCCTATTAATGTAACTGGTTTAAATAATAATATTACAGGAATGTTTACTCTAACTTTAAGTTTTGGATTATATAATGGAGAAACATTAATTAAAACTTTGAAATCAATTAAATACTCAGAATCATGTAGTAAAATCTACATTAATAATGATAATTTTAATTTTAAAAATTATTTAAATGAAAATGATATATATAATATTGATGAAGATTCTGTAGAAACTAGTAAAGCTGATGTTATAAGTGAAATAAAAAGAAGTATTTCAAATGAGTTTTCTAATTCTAGTATTAGATTTTCTGGTCTTATAAAACCAAATTAGAATTATAATAATTTAACATTAAAAGCAACATTAAAAGTTAATTTAGCTATAGATACTAAAATGAGTGAGTATAGCTTCACAAAATCACATAATAATAATGATTATTCAAGTATCATTGATTCAGATATTATAGGAAGCTGGGATGTTTATCGACGAACTTATGGAGATTCTGATGTTCCTACATATAGTGAGGTTACCCCAAATAATGATAGATATTATTGGCATCCATTATTAAGTCCAGAAATATATACTATTAAACCAAAAGTTAGAGTAACTAATTGCTCAATAAATCTAATTAAAGTTAAAGAAAGGACAGCTATTTAGGGTAATGGTTTTTTAACTGGATATGAAGAAGATAATAAATTTGAAGTTTCATTTATTGAAAAATCTAATCAAGTCTAGTTTAGAAAATCAGAATTTGTTGGAGGAATTGGTGAAATTTTAAATAATAGTGGAATTTATAATGCATTTAGATTAAATAATCAGGAATATACAATAAATAAAATGATCCCTATTTTATATGGAACATTTTATCCTGATGCAGGAACAATTAATATACAAGGAACTGGGGATTATAGTGAGGTTTCTTATCCAGCAAGTAAGTCTAGATATCACTATTATAATTTTTCTGGATATTCATTATTTTCAGCAACTGATTCTGAACTTGGTATTACTAACACATATCGTATTTTTACAAATGTTTTTAAACCCATTACTGGTATATCTAATATTAATGGTTTTGGGTATTTGCATTATGATCCAAAATATGATTTATATATATGCAGTGGTGATAGCAATGGGCGCAATGGGCAGATAGTAATATTATTTGGAAATAATTGGAATAATTTATTTTCTAGATATGGAAAACATATTATATTAAGTCTAGTTCCAAAGTATTATCTTTATACTTATGTTTTTACTTAGACCACTTTTACTGCATATAAACCAATTGTTGTTAATAATAGTGGTATATATAACAGTGTTGATCTTACATATAAAAAAATTCTTAGCTATACTAAAAATGGAAGAATGTATACTCTTAATTTTGGCAATGAAATAACACAAAGTAATTTATTCGGATTTGAAGTTGATTGTTGGGCTTTAGATATGAGTATAAATAGTGATAATCATGATATATTAAATTCAGTTTTAGGATATTTTGATATAATAGTAAATTACATTCCAGATTTATCATAATTCAATAGGTGATTAATAAATTTTTAAAGTTTATATACATTTTTTATTAAAAATTATTAGTCACCTTTTGTTTTATAGTTAATTGTAGCTATATTCAATTAAGTAGATGATACTTATTTAAAATTTAAATGAATTAATGTAATATGAATTTAGACGACGTTGATTTTGAAACTTTAGAGGACAATGGCCAAATTATGGATTAGAACGATTATCCTCCTATTGAAGAGATAGATGGAATTTAGAATCCACCTGCTAATCCAAATTCAGATGATAATGGTGGTTCTGGAAAATTGACTCTCAATTTACCTGATGGTAATGAGAAACAAGATGTAATTACTAGTTTCCTAAAGTATAATGGAATTAGTGATCCAGATCACATTAAATTTGAAGATGAGGATGGAATTGTAAAAGAGAGATCTTGGAATGACCTTTCTTTTGAAGAAAAAATGAATATCCTTACTACGTCTGGTGATGAACCAGAACGTGATTTAACTGAGGATGAAATAAAGTTCATAAACGAACTTAGAAATAGTAAATTGTCTCCAGAACAATATATAAATACAATTCGACAAAAGGCAGCTCAAGATTATCAGGACTCATTACAAAATGCTCCTCAGTATTCTATAGATGATTTAAGTGATGATGAAATATTCATGCTAGATTTACAGGATAAGATTGAAGATATTTCCGATGATGAAATCAAATCAGCTCTTGATAAAGCTAAAGAAGACCCACTCTTTGCTCGTCGTGTTGCTGGTATGAGAAAAGCTCTTAAAGAGTAGGAAGAACAGTATAAACAACAAGTTGCTGCTGAACAGGAGCAGGCTCAAGAAGAATAGTTCAATCAATTTAAAGATTCTGTATTACAAAACATTCAATCTTTTAATAAGGTTGGTGACTTAGATTTAAACCTAGAAACCGAGGATATGGAAGACATTGCTTCCTTTATTTTAGACCGTGATGATTCCGGTATGAGTTATTTTGGTAAAGCCCTCAACGATCCTAAAACACTCGTTGAAATGGCTTGGTGGACACTCAAAGGTCGTGATGCTCTAAATAGTATTTCTGAATATTTTATGAACGAAATAAAGAATGTTAAATAGATAAGTTATCAAAAGGGTCTAGAGGATGGTAAAAAAGGTTCTTCTAGAGTCATTTTTAAACCTCAGGGTCAAACTACTCAAGGTGGCAGACCAATGAGCGTTGATGATATTTATGGTTAATTATATACAAACAATTTAAAATTTAAATTATGATTGTTGCTAATTACGTAACTGTGCGTCCAACTATGAGTGAGACTCACACTTATGAAGATTTTTACAAATTTTTAGGTACTAAACCACATATGCTTGGCGTAGTGTCAAGAATGAACACAGACCTAACCGCTGATTTCTTAACTCGTTCATTAGCTAATATTTACTACAACGACGAGAAGAGAGCTAATAAATTTTAGAATATAGATTCAATGTATTGGGAATGGGAAATTGAAGATAACTATATCAAACGTATTCCTTTTGCAGCTGATGTTGCTGAAGATGGTGCTAATGGCACAGAAATCACAATGGCATTTACTGAAAGATACTTTGAAAAATATGACATCTTCAAAATTGACGAAAGCCGTCAGCAATGTATTGTTGTAAGCCGTCCTATTCGTAAAGCTGATAATTATTGGGAAGTTCAGGTTCGTCTTATTGACAACACCTACGACACTACTCTTGATCTTGATGCTTGCAAAAGAGGTATGACTTGTCGTTTCCAATCTAACGCTCACCCTGAATTATCAGAAGAGGGTTACATTAAAGAACAGAGTTCAGTAAGCAAACATCGTAACTACATGACTATGTTCCGTAACGATGCTAGCTACTCAGAGCAGTATAAATTATTTGAGGAATCATTTATTAAGATTGCTCAGGGTAAAGGTCAGGGAGACATGACTGAAACCATTTACAAAATGGACCCAGTTGAGAAGAAACTTCTTAACAACTTCATGTTATCTCGTGGACAGGGACTTTTATTCAACAAATGTAATATTAATCCTAAAACTGGACGCCCAACCATCGTTGATCCTGACACCGGTCGTCCAATTCCAATCGGTGATGGACTTGTTCCTCAGATTGAACGCTTTGCTTCTAAGTATGCTTATAGCAAGATGACTCTTGAGTTATTCAATACTATTATCCGTACTTTAAATGAAAAAGCTGATAAATCAACAGGTAACAAATACCACTTCATTATGAATGATAAAGCTTGGACTGATCTACAGCAAGTACTTGGTGACTATCTTGCTCGCTTCCACACTGATGGAGCTTACATGTGGTCAAAAGCTGCAAACGGATATGTTAGTGTTGGTGCTACTTATGATACTTACATCATCGCTGGTAACCAGATTTCATTCAGCACAGACCGTGCTCTTACACGTGAATTTGGTAACGATAAAGGTTACATGCTTTGCATTGACCTAACAGCTGATGCTTCTAAGAATCAGCCTGCAGTTGCTCAGTTCTCTCTTAAAGGTAAGGAATTCATCAGCAACTCTATTGCTGGTGTTGGTGGATTAAATGGTGGACAATCTGGTCCAGTTGCTAGCCCAGTTGCTGGTAGCAAACTTATCATCCACGGATATGCTGGTATTTGTGTATTCAATCCTTACAGAAGCTTTATCTGCCAGGAACTTTAATTTCTAAGATACTGAAATAATCCTTTGAATAAGATTGAAGGGGCTAAATTAAGCCTTAGCCCCTTCTTTATTTTTATGTTAATGAAATATGGCAATTAAATTAAACAGAGTAATAATTTTACGTAGTGTTTTTGGCAAAGTAGGTCAAAAATATTTTATTCAACCCTGTAAAAATCCTTCAACTGGCTAGTATCCAGACTTTGTAAAGAGGGTTAATAGTATGGGTGATATGATTTTAACAGATGCAGAACGAAATAGTGGTAAATACTTTATTCCAGAAACTGAAGTATTTGTCATTGAAGATGGCAAGACATTCAATCTTGATAATGAAGTAGAAGCTAGACAATGGGAAGCTATTAAATATTGCCCATTTATTGCTCCTTCAAGAGATGCAAAAGACGAAAAGGGAGATAATCTAATTGATGGTACAATGGGTTGGAAAAGTTTAAATCCTCGTTATGGACGTGCTGAACTTTATGTTTATGTTCCAGAAGAAGAAACCAACAAACGTGTATCTAAGAAAGATAAATTCCGTAAAGCCCTTAACTTCATCTATGATGATCCAAAAGGCAATGAAGGACGTATTCTCGCTTGCCGCTTACTTGGTAAAAACATGAAAGGTGTAAGTGATGGTGAAGTAACTGATTACTTAGTATCTATCGCTGAATCTGATCCCGATAAAATTATTACAGTTTATGCTGGTGATGACATCAAGCTAAGATTGCTATTCATTGAAGCAAAGGATAAGCATGTAATCCATGTTAAAAATAAATTATATATGTATGCCGATGATATTATTCTTGGCACTACAGACGATGCAGTCATAACATGGATGAAAGATCCAAAGAATAGAAAAATCCTCGAACTTATTAAACGCGACACATATCCCGAAATGTATCAGGATAATGATGAAGGAAATGGTGAGGAAATTAAATCACCTAAAAAAGATAAATGAGGATAGTAATTTTTTATAACTAACCTTAAAACTATAAGTATGGCAATGACTGCTAGATAGGTTTATGAAGGTGTATTAACTGAAATGAATAAAGTTTAGGCTCCATCAATGTTGCTTGAAGATTTTAATTATTTCGTTAATAAAGCTATAAACCAATACGTTAATAAAAAATACAACGTATATGATGTAAATTAGCAATCATCTGATGATCTCCGTGTTTTGAAAGCTACTACGATACTTGAAGTTGTTAAAACTGAAAAATACGGATATAATGCTACAGGTGTTGTTACTGGTAATACATCATTATATGGTGCAACATATGAGGCATATTTACCTCAAGATTATTTACATATGTTAAACTGTATTTGCAACTATAAAGTTAAGAAACAGTTTAAATGTTATGATCCAAATACTTATGTACAGTTTGGGGCCACACGTTTAACAGCTGATTTATGGGGATAGATTATTAATAATTTCTATATGAAACCTTCATATAAGAAACCTTATTATTATCTTCATAATGTTAATATAAATACAGAAGTTCCTACTAATCCTATAACTCAAATATCTTATATTCCTATTGATACTACTGCTAATGGTGTAGTGTTTGATCCTAATGTAACTTATTATATTTTAGTAGATGAAACTTATACTCCATTTACAGGTTCAGCATTTGAATCAGGGACACAATACTATGTAGCAGTTGTAAATAATATTAATGGAGGAACAGATTCTCCAAATGCGGAATATAATGTGAGCCCAACAAACTCTGAAACAACAAATGCCATTTCTGACTCTAATGGTCATGTTGTCGGAGAGGGTGTTGATGGTGATGTTTTTAATTTGCCAAGAACAGCAAATATGTTTGGTAATAAAAAAGTATCATTAGTAGAAAAACCTACTGCATAGAGATTAGCAAATGCATCTAAAGTTCGCATAGAAATTCGTACAGGTAAAGATGACTCTATTTTTAAATTAGAATCCATCTATGTTGACTATATTAAAGCTCCTTAGTATATCCGCTTAACACAAGAGCAGATTGATTTAACTGAAGACACTTCTCAAATGATGGAATTTCCAGATTACGTTTGTCAAGAGATAATTAATGAGCTGACCCATTTAATTATGGAAAATTCAAGTGACCCAAGACTTCAGTCACACATGCCAGTTACAATGTCTATCGCTAATCCAGCTCAAGGATAGACTTCAGAATCATCTAAATAATTTTTTGAATTATGTTAAATTACACAACTACAACCATCATTAATGATGGTAACAGCGTTTATGCAAACGCAACTGAGAAATTATTCCGTGTAAAATTCGGACCAGAGCTTTATAATGACGGAACCATTCATAAAGCATGTTTAGTTAAGAAAACAGCTTATGTAGCACCTGTAAAAGCTACTGCTACTGTTGAGCTTCCTACTGCAGATGGTATTTATCGTATTGCTATGTATATTCGTTTAAGAAATAATAACAATCCTTATTTCAGTAACGATTGGACATTTAAAGGAAAACCTCTTTATATTGAATTTGCAGGTAGCGATACTGCTGCAACTATTGCAACTCGTGCTAAGAAATATATGCTTGCACAGTATGGTTATAATTTAGTTGATTTCTCAACTGCAGCTGGAGCTAATTCAGGCGATCCTGATAATTTAGTAATTACAGCTCACGACCAGTGGGAAATGTTTATGGACCAGGACAATGGTAAAGGTGTTATCATTGAAACACTCAAAACCGTTGATATGGCTGGAAACATTATTGCTGCTGGTGCTACTGCAAATTCTCCTACTCACGAAGAATTCGTAGTTGAAGCTGCTAATAACACAGTTGCTAAAGTTGCTATTAACAATGGTAACGAAGGATTTGGTGACTTTGCTCACATTGTAAAAGACTTACGTCTTCCTACTGCAGCTAACAGACGTTGGCAAGGTACTGCTGAAGGTGATGTCTTTGGTAACGAACCAAATGATGACAAACCACTTCCAACTGGTCATTATACACAGTATACAATCCAGTACGATTCAGAGCGTGGTGTACTACAGCAAACTGCACTTGGTGGAGTTGCTACTTCTCGTACAGTCCATGTATTCTATGTAGAAGCTGGTGCTGTTTCAGCTTTTGAATCTGCTTTAACCACTTCAACAATTGGAACTAGTGAAGCTGCTGCTAAATTAGTCTAATAGATTATATAATTAATTAAAATAGGAGGCGAGGGCCTATAAAGCCTCCGCCTCCTTTTATTTTTTTTATAATATGTATTCAAAATTAGCATCCGCAATTATAAATGATGTATATTCTGGGCTAGCTGGATTACATCATAATATATCAATATCTTAGGAATAGCTTGAGGATGAGATTATAGCAATGCGTTTATAGGTAATTAAGGAATATCAATTAAAAGGTATTCTACCTTTAAAGGACTTACTACTCTCAATTAATTGTGTTCCTGTAGATTGTAAAGATTTAGAGAGATGCCCTATTTGTAAACCCGGAATGAAAACTCCAAATGCTCATTTTGAAATTCCTCAAATTATGACAGAATTTGGTGATAACTCTATTGCTTATTTAGGAACTATAGATAGACAAAGAGCTTTCACAACATATATTACTCCGAATTTTACAAATAATTATTAGCAATATAGAAAGAGAGGACAACAGACACCATATGTGTATATAGATCCAACTCCTAATGAAAATAATATGTATGATGGTTATATATTTAATGCCCCATTATTAAAAATGATTTCTATTGTTGCTTTATTTAAAGAAATATGTATGATGGTTATATATTTAATGCCCCATTATTAAAAATGATTTCTATTGTTGCTTTATTTAAAGATCCACGCCAATTAGAAGGATATGGTTGTTGTGATACTTTATTTGAAGAAGGTAAAGAAAATTATACATTTATTGATACTGAAGTTAAGAACAGACTCACTGCTCTTAAAATTAAATATTATCGTCAATTACATATGCCTAATTTACCTAACGATCAAAAATACATTTAATGGATATACATTACGCACATTTTCTAGCTAATGAACTCTACGGAGTTGATATTAACTAGGATAAATTTGAGGAACTTGCTCTTATTGCTTATATGCATATAGGTAATAAGAATTGTAGAACATATAGATTTTTTGGTTCTGTAGATCCAATTACTTTAAGTCTTGAGCTTCCTTGTAATGTAGATTCTGTTATATCTGTTACAGGTGCTTTAGAAGATTGGGAACATGTTACAAATAAACATTGGTTTGGAAATCCAACTAGTTTAGAAATCGAGGAATATATTGAAAGAACTAAAATGTTTATGGATCCATTATATCAACCTGGTAAATATTTAAAATATGAATAGGTTGGTAATACTCTTTACTTTGATAAACCA
>CADBGE010000008.1 GCA_902794075.1 uncultured Erysipelotrichaceae bacterium
GAGAAGATGCGTTCTGAAGCTTGGAAACTTAAATGCTTTGCTTTTCTCGGAAAAGAACTTAAAGAAGAGGATGTAAATATAGAAGATGTATCATAAAATTTATTTTTAATATTATTTTTATGATTATTTTGATATAAATTAAAAAGTGTTATATTATAATAGCTTAGAAATTTAACTGAATTATTAATATAACACTTTTTAATTTATGTCTAGAATTTATAATGTAAATGATAATTTTTTTGAAAAACAAAATCCTATAAATAGTTATTATGCTGGATTTATAGCAGCAGATGGTAATATTGATTCAGAATATCAATATAGACTTAGTATTGCTTTATCAGCAAAAGATAAAGACTTTTTACAAAAGTTTTTGAATAATTTAGAATCAAATTATAATATTTATGAATTAGAATCGCATGGATTTCCTACAGTAGCAATAGCAATTAGTTCTAAAAAAATATGCAATGATTTAAAAAATAATTTTAATATTATTTCAAATAAATCATTAATATCAACACCTCCAATATTTGATAATAAAGAAATGGAAGATTGTTTTATAATGGGACTTATAGATGGAGATGGTACTATAGGGTATTCAAAACATTCTGGAAGAGATGCTTTATATATATCTTGTGTAGGTACTGAACAACAAATGAGTTTAATAAAAAATAGATTTGAAGAAATTTTAAATAAAAAAATATCAAATTTATTTTTTAGAGAGCCTTATAAAAATTTTTGTTCAATTAGAATATCTGATAAAAATGCAAGAGAAATATTTAAGTATTTTTATGAAAAATATAATTATCTACCATTATTAAGTAGAAAATGGACTGAAGAAAATTATCAATATTGTTTATCTTATAAGAAAAATTTACCTCTATCTAGAAGAAAAGGGGTTAATATATTTGATCTTACTGGAAAATTAATCAAACAATGTGATACTTTAAAAGAAGCCAGTGAATTTACTGGTGCTAGTCAAGGTAGAATATCTGATATGTGCAAAATGAATGATAATTTTCATCAAGCAAAAGGATTTATGTTTAGTAGAAACAAATTAGAAATGCCTCCTTATGAGGCATCAAAAAATGTAAATAAAAAATATATTGAAGACAATGCCTAATAAAATTAAACCTTGGATTATTGAGGTCAGCTACGGTTTTAATTGTAGTACACGATATGGTGCTTATGCAGAAGAAAATCCTCTTGAAAATAATAAACTTCCAGAGGATTTTACGATGCAAGCTGAAGAAGATTTGTGAAATGATTATGGTTGGACCGTAACTGGTTTTGATAATGAACAAATTGAAGCTGATTATGATGACGATCCCGCAGCATGGCAAGAAGAGTATGATCAATTTAGAGAAGACTTTATCTGCGATATAAATTGGGATTGTTCTGAAGATGAAGATAATGAAATTGAAGGATTAGAAATAATTTATGATGAACGAAATTAAACCTTTTATAATAGAAATATATTCAGATGAAAGAATGAGTGATACTTATGCTGCTTATGCTTCTGGAACAGAGGATGATGTTGAAGAAATAATAGGCACATCAGAAGAATTAATATCTTATCTTGTTGACCAACATATTGGAAACTGGGGAGATGAAAACCAATTTGACGGTGAAGAGGATTATGAAGAATGGGAATCTATGATTGGACCTCATGCTACTGAATTAACAGAAGAAGATATGAATGATCCAGAATATATGGAATGGTTTAATGCTTTAGAAGTAATTTATGATGAAAGAAACTCATAAAGTTATTCTGTGTCAAGGCATTCAGGGCTCAGGAAAGAGTACTTTTGCTCGTTCCTGGGCTCTTGAAGACCCTGAACATAGAGTACGATGGAATAATGATGATTTTAGAACTTTAATGGGTAAGTATTGGGTTCCTTCCAGAGAAACTATAGTTAAAAATATTAGAGGAAGATTTATGTTTGAAACAATGAGTGGTAATTATGACATTATTGTTGATGATATGAATCTTAATCCTAAAACTATAAAATGGTATGAAGCCATTGTAAATTCTTGGAATAATGATCCCAATAATTCACAATATGAATTAGAATTTCATTTATGTAATACTCCCTTAGAAGTTTGTATTGAAAGAGATTCAAAAAGAGAAAATCCGATAGGAGCTAAAGTTATAACTGAAACATACAATCGTTATAAAGAATATTTGGAATCTTATGGCCAAACAAACTAAACCTATTGTAAGTGATGAAGGATCTTCTTTAAGCTTATATTTAAAAGATATTGCTAAAGAATCCTTAATTTCTAAAGAAAGAGAAATAGAACTTGCAAAAAGAATTAAAAAAGGTGACGAAAAAGCAAGAGAAGAATTAATTAAAGCAAATTTAAGATTTGTTATTACTATTGCCAAGCAATTTCAAAACCGAGGACTCCCTTTAGAAGATTTAATTGCAGAAGGTAATATTGGTCTAATGAAAGCCATTGAGAAATTTGATGAAACTAAAGGTTTTCATTTTATTTCTTATGCAGTATGGTGGATAAGGCAATCTATTATTAGAGCTATCTACTATACTGCAAGTGATGTTCGATTACCAACTTCACAGATTGAGCCAAAAAATAAAATTAATAAAGCGATAATTGAATTTGAACATAAAAACGGGCGAGACCCAGATATGAGTGAATTATGTAAACTTACCGGGTTTGAAGAAGACTATATTCGTAAAGTTCAATTATCTAGTAATAAATGTGTATCTATTGATTCTCCAAGTGTTAGTGATGAAGAGGATTGTACATTAGGTGACTGTATTCCTGATGAAAATACTGAAACTCCAGATGTAGTTACTAATAAATTACTTATTAATCAAGAAATTAATAATATTCTTGATAATTTAAGTAATAGAGATCATGATATTATTTGTATGGTGTTTGGATTGAATGGGTGTAATGAAATGTCTTATGACGAAATTGCTAGAAAGTTTGCTTTGAGTGGTGAAAGAATAAGACAAATCACTCACACTTTATTGAAACAATTTAAAACTCAATACTCAAAACAATTTGAAAAACTTTTGTAATGGCTAATATTTGTAGTAATCGGTTTTTCTTCTGTTGTGAGCATAATTGTAATAAATATATGAAAATGTTTGAAGAACTTAAAGATCAATTATTTGATCTAGAGTTTGAAGTATTGGATTTTGATGATGATTTTTGCTCAATAGAAGGATATTTTGAATCTAAATGGACATTTCCTAGTCAAATATTTGAAAATTTAGATTTTAAAGAAGAAGACGAATGTTATTTTAGATGTTTATCAGAAGAATATGGTAATAATTACGTCGCCATGAATATTTATAATACTGAATGGTATGACGAACAATGTTTTGATATATGAGCAGAATTTTGAAAGTTCAAGAATCAGTAAATGTAATCAAAGAGTATAAATATGAAGTTCCTAATGATATATCTAATGAAGAATTTATGAAAGGATTAGAGAAAACTGAAGGAGAAGTTTATGAAATTGATGATTATCTGAATGTCAATTTTATAAGTTCTGAATATTTACTTGAAACTGAATTACATTGTGGCGGTTCTGAAACTTTAATTGTAGAAGGTAATGAAGTAATTGGTACTGTTATATGATTTATGTAGTTAGTGCTCAAACTGAAGCTTTTGGGGGAGAATTTCCTCAAATATCGTTAGAAGAAGCAATTGAGATGTTAAAACCTCTTCCAGAAATTCCAAATGACACTGAAACTTCAGGTTTATCCTGCCATTCTAAGAAGCTATTATTGATACAATTAGGAAACGAAGATTTTCAAATTGATTTTGATATAGCTTCTTATGGTGGACAAATTCCCCAACCATTAAAAGATTTTATGAATACTTATGATGGTTTGTGGATATTACAAAATGCAAAGTTTGACTTACAATTTTATTATAAGCAGGGAGTAATTCTTAAACATGTTTATGATACCATGCTGGCAGAGTATATCATTACAATGGGATATACTGAATTTAGAGATGGTAAAGTAAAAGATGTAAGAAGAGATTTACAAACTATTGTAAGAAAATATTGTAATGTTATTCTGGATAAATCGGTTAGAGGAGAAATTATAAGAACAGGATTAAGTGCTAAAGTGATAGAATATGGTGCTAATGATGTTAAGTATCTTATTCCTGTTAAAAATGCACAAATGAAAATTATTCAAGCTAAACATCTTGATAAAGCTGTTGAACTTGATAATAAATTTGTTAAAGTATTAGCATATATTGAATATTGTGGAATAAAATTAGATTGGAGTAAATGGGCTATTAAAGCTGAAGAGTATAGGAATAATGTTATTAGTAGCGAAGAAGCTCTTAATAGACATTTATATTATGATTTAAAACGTACTGATTGCTTCGGCTCAAACAGTCTATTTTCTGATGTTCCACAATGTCTAATTAATTGGAGTAGTCCAAAACAAGTAATTCCTTTATTTGAAAGTTTAGGAATTAATTGTACTTATTATGATCATGGTGAAGAGAAAAAGTCTTGTAGTGAAAAGGTATTAAATTTTCAAATAAAAGATTTTAAAATATTACAATTATATTTTGAATATAAAGAAGCAACTAAAAAGTTTTCTACTTATGGTTATAGTTGGCAAAAGATGATAAATAAAGATACTGGTAGAATTCATACCTCATTTATGCAAATTATGGCAACTGGCAGATTAAGTTGTGGAGATAAGGATAACAATCAGCCGAATCTTCAGAATCTTCCAAATGATAAGTATACTAGAAGTTGTTTTATTGCAGAACCTGGAAATAAATATATTGCTTGCGATTATTCATCGCAAGAATCTATTGTATTAGCCAATTTTGCAAACGATGAAAGTTTAATAAGTTTCTATAAGAAAGGTCTTACGGATAAAATGTTGTCCATTTATATAGAAATATATATCTAAAACTGGCAAAATCGGAAAAACCGATTGTAAATCATTTTTCAAATAAATTTTCAATTTTATTTTAGATATGCAGAAAATATGTATATATATTGATATATCTAATAAAATTGAAGATTATGAAAAAAATTAAGAAAAATGAGGATTATTTTAATCAAATTAATTCTGAGTTAAAAGCTTATTTACTCGGATTCTTTTTAGCTGATGGTTGTGTCATGAATCCTAGTTCTGGATCCAAATGCGTCAGTATGTGTTTACAAGAATCAGATAAATGTGTATTAGAATGGTTTATTAAAGAAGTAGCTCCTGAAATTAAAATTACATCTTATACTAAACCTTCTACAGGACATACACAATATTCTTTTAAATTTACTGCTAAACAAATGGCAATTAATTTAGAAGAAATTTGGGGTATTAAATCAAGAAAAACTGAAGATATTGAATATAAATTTCCATTTGAAAAAATTCCATCTGAATTACTCCATCATTTTATTAGAGGATTTTTTGATGGAGATGGTTGGTTTACTAATAGATATTATAATGATAATGGTAGTATTCCACCACAGTTTGGATTTGTATCTACATCTTTAAATTTTATATTACAATTAAAAGAAATAATACCTCCAATAACTGAACCTAGAATTTGCACAAGTCAAGGTAAAAATATGACTTATTATCAACTTATTTATTCTTTAGGAAAAGGTAGAGTACCTGCAATTAAAGGATGGTTATATAATGATGCACATTATTATCTTGATCGTAAAAAGGAAAAATTTGAATTAGAATACGGCAATACCGAGCTAACTGAAGAAATTACGAAAGGTTCTTCAGAAGTGTAACGCGTAGTAGGTGAATAAATATAATCCTACCAAGAGTGTCAGCCCCGAACACATAGGGTGTAATGTACGCTGAGCTATTACAAAACATAAAGTAATAGAATTATAGGATAAAAAGCCTATAAGATAACATAACTGATGCATTCTTTTGTTGCATTCTTATTATATCCTGAATTACAAGAAGAATTACATAAAACAGCAGATGAACTCACAGAAGATGATTTAATCTGGATTAAAAAGAATCATAAAGACTTAAGACAAATAGCTAAAACTGCTGAATTTGCCATTGCATATGGTGGTGATGGTAGTACTATTGCAAAGAATACTGGTTCTTCTAAAGCACAAGGTATAGAAGTATATAATGCTTATTTTACTGCATTTTCTGGAATGAAACAATATTTTGATAGGGTTATTAATAGAACATTAAGATATGGTTATATTGAATATAATCCATATACTAAAAGAAAATATTTCTTAATGCCTAGTAATCCTGTTATTAAATATGCAGAAAAATTACATTATGGTGAACTATATGGTTGGGAAGCAAATGAATATAATGAAGCTAAAGCTGAATTACAACGTTTATCTCAAAATTATCCAATACAGGGTGAACTCACTATTGCCCTGTTTAAATCCCGTTAATTCGGTGAACCCTAAAGCTTGAGTTGTGAAATTAAATGTATGGGAATGCCGAGCCAAGTTTTATAGTAATATAAAAAAGGTGTAACGACTAGAGATGAATCCTAAATTAGGATAATAATTTCTCCATGAAAGCGGGAAATACATTTTTATTTTAAAATTATCCATAACAAAACTATATTATTAGTATAATTATAAAAATTTATAACATATTAATAATAATTAAAAATTTTAATTATGGATACAAAAATTTGTAAAGTTTGTGGACAAGAGCTCACACTTGACCATTTTCAAAAACATTCTGGAAGTACAGATGGGTATTTACATACTTGCAAAGAATGCCAAAAAGAAAAGAAGTTAGAAAATCAAGGCATATTTGTTTTTAAAGAGGATAAAAATAAAACAAAGTTATGTCCAGTTTGTAAAAGAGAATTACCTATAACAGAGTTTGGTTTAGATAAGAGATCAAACACTGGTAGACGTTGGTTATGTATTGAATGTGATAATTATCACAAAAATATAAATCAAGGTAAAGATAAAAATTACTTTAGAAAATTACGTATAAAAACTGACCCTTTATATAGAGAAGAAATAAATGCACAAAAACGTAAAAGTACACATAAAAATCACGAAAGAGTACTTTTAAATAATGCAAAAAGAAGAGCAGAGAAAAATGGGTTGGAATTTAATCTAGATATTGATGATATTATAATCCCGGATAAATGCCCAATATTAGGAGTGCCATTTGTAATGGGAACAGAGGGTGATTATATGTACACTCCATCAATTGATAGAATTGATAATTCTAAAGGTTATATTAAAGGTAATATTCAAATAATTAGTATGAAAGCAAACACAATGAAAAATTCAGCTTCTCAAGAAGAGTTACAAAAATTTTGTGAAAATGTATTAAGACATAGTCTAAACAATTCTGAAAAGAATTGAAGTTAAGGATAAAGAGCCTTAACGATAATATTTAATGAGTAGTGCTGATTGTAGCAAACTTGCTGGCATATTATTCTTTAATGAAATCATAAAAAGAGGCTGGTTTAATAAAGTGAAGATTGTAAATATGATTCATGATGAATATAATGTAGAAGCACCAGAAGAAATAACAGAAGAAGTAGCTAAATGTTTAAAAGATTGTATGGTTAAGGCTGGAACAGTATTTTGTAAAATAGTTCCTCTTGATGCAGATGTTGAAATCGGAGATTATTGGGTTCATTAAAATTTAAAAATATGGGCTGGGAAACTAGATTAACAACAACTATAACTTTTAATAGAAAAACCTATGACAACATTGGTGAAGTTCAAAAAGATTTAAGTGATGTTAAAGACATGATTAAGTATTATAGAAACAAATTACTTAGTCTTGTAATGATAACAGAACCTAAAAAATTTTGTGAAAAAGATCAAGATCCAATGATGTGGCTTCAAAATGAAGCTGAAGAATGTATTGATGAATTAGATAGTTTATTTACAGAAGAATATAAACTTTATCAACTAAAAAATGATTGGGATACCTGCCATACTAAGGAAGGTGACCCAATTCATCCTCCTAAAGAATTCTGTAATGGAAAATGGAGTGGTGAATGTGGATATATAGATGGCGATTTTATATTAACTAAAGCTGAACAAGAACAACAAAGAAAGGAAATTTATGGCAAAGAATCATAAAAGAACTTGTTATGTTCTGCAAATAGATTGGGAACTTTACGGTGAAAGAGATTCTCAAGTTAATTTATTTAGTTCTTTACAGAAAGCTCAAAAGAAAATGTCTGAATGTATTAAAGATGATGTAAAGAATTATATTAATAGATTTGATACTTTTAAGTATGATGACTTAAATGACAACGGAAGAACTATAACTAATAAACTTCCTTTAGAAATTTTTACTGGTGAGGATCCTATTAATGCAAAATGGGTCGCTTTTTATAGCCAATATAGTGAAGATTTTATAACTTATAATATTATTAAAAAAGTTATTGAATAATGAAATTTTTAGAACCTGTAACCCAAATAATTAAACAACCAGAAGGATTAAATGGGATATATGAACAAATTGAATATGTAGGAAGAAGTTGCTGGATGTCTCAACATATGATAAAAGAGAATTCAGCAATTTCTTTTGTACATAGTTTACAAGAAAATGGTCATACTGCACCATTTGAACATGGTACTGTCTATTTAAAATGTTACGGATCTGAAGATAAACTTAAAAAATATGCTAAAAATCCTTATTCTAGATATGTTAGCGTATATGATCACAAAGAAGTTTGTCAAGGAGACGTAGACTATTACTCAACCGAATATGTTACTACTAATTACAGAGTAATTGTAGAAAATAATTGGTTTGATGATTTACAATATCTTGTTCCATTTGATAAAGAACACCATACCCCTAGAATAACTTTCCACTTTACTTGTCAAAGAGCTATATCTGCTGAATTTAATAGACATCGTCACAATTCACCAATGGAATCTAGTTCCAGATATTGTAATTTTTTCGGTGATCGATTTGGTAGAGAAATTACAATATGTGTATCTGATTGGGTAATTAAGGAAGCTGAACAAACTATTAAACCTATTGGGTTTAGACATATTGAAGGAATTGATGCTTTAAATGAATGTAACAAAGGTCTTGCACAATATTGTTATGAAATTGCTAATGGTTATGATGTAGCTAATATGAATAAAATTGATTATTGGTTATTTGCTAATTTAGCTTGTGAACATGCTTATATGAATATGATAAGACTTGGAGCTAAAGCTGAAGAGGCAAGAGAGGTTTTACCATTAGACCTTAAAACAGAATTATATCACACAGCATTTCTGGACGATTGGTTACATTTCTGTTCTTTAAGAGCTTGGAAGAGTCAAGGTAATAATCCGCATCCTGAAGCAAAAAGGCTGGGTATTGCAGTATTTGAAGGCCTCAAATACTTAGGTTTTGTTACTGATGATTTTAGAAAAGATAAAGAAATACAATGAAATTTATTAGAACAATAAAGTCTAGTATTCTTTGTATAAGATTTTCATTTCTTTATCCTAGAAATAGATAGACTAGAAAACATTATAAACTGGAAACTAATTGAATATCATAGAAACGTATAAGTACTCCTTCTGGGCATTTTTTATTGGAGATTCAGATGACTAAAATCATAATATTTGAAGATTTTAAAGAAAAGTAAATTATGAAGAAAAGGATAGTTGCAATTAGTGATTTACATGGAAATCTCCCAATGGATCTCCCAGAAGGAGATATTCTATGTATTTGTGGGGATATATTCCCACTAAATATTCAAACTCAAATTTTAAAATGTGATGATTGGTTAAATGATATGTTTATTCCCTGGACTATAGAATTACCTTATGAAGAGATTATTTTATTAGCAGGAAATCATGACTTTTATTTTGAGGAAGTAGCTCCAATAGATACTTTTTTAACATTTGATCATACTAAAATTACTTATTTATGTGACTCTTGGGTTACTATATATGGAATCAAATTTTATGGTACACCTTGGTGTCATAGATTTGGAAAGTGGGCATTTATGGAAGATGATACAACTTTGGAATCTATATTTAAACGTATTCCAGAAAATGTTGATTTTCTTTTAACTCATGATGCTCCTTATGGAACAAGTGATATTTGTATGCAAAATGTTTATTGGAATAATGGTGAACATATTGGAAGTAAACCATTAAGAGATATTATTATAGAAAAGAAACCAAAGTACAATTTACATGGACACTTACATTCAACTAATCATAATGAAGAAATTTTAAATGAAACTAAAGTTTATAATGTAAGTATTCTTGATGAAAGATATGAAGTTATATATTCTCCTTTAATTATAGAATTTGATAAATGAAAGAATTACTTCGGAAAACTATTATACGTTGGTTTGTATGTATTCTATGGGAGGGAAAGCATGATTACCATAAAATCTCTCCCATGGATATACATCACCGTTACTTAGCTGAATGTAAAAGATGTCATAAAAGAAAATTATTTTAATTATGACTATTGCTGAATTTCATAAAAAATTTGAAGAAGAAATTTCAAAACATCCAAATAATTCTTTGCAATTCACTCAAAAGGAATTGGAAAAAATTTGGAATGAAATTATGGAAAAAGATTGGTTTAAAGAAGGTTTACAAGAATTAAGAAAAAAAAAAAGAAAGCAGAAGAATTTTGCCCTCATTTAGTTTCTTTGTCTGATGGAACTTATTCTTGTGTTTGGTATATTCATGAGCCAACCTGTACAATTTGTTACGAGTTATATCCTAGAAATTATGGAAAGAATTCCAATAAATAAATTAATGTTTGATTTATTAAATGAAGGTGTATGGGATTATGATATTTATAGATACTCTGATATTGTAGCTTTTAAAGAAGTAATTCCAGAAACCGCTATAGAAATAGAAGATAAAATTAATGCTATTTATGCTTATTTATCTAAAGAAATATTAGTTTTAGATGATTTAGTAAATTATAGAGATTTAGAGAAAGGTTACGAGGAAAGAACACTCATATTTAAGTATAAAGGCGAAATTTATGGATTAGATTATGATTATAGCGTTTGGGAAGATTGGAATACATTTAAAGGATATATAGATGAACTTCCTAAATATAAAGAAGTACAAGTAACTACGTACAAACAAATTTAATATGAGTTGTACAGAAACACACATAGGAAAATTTGAAATACTTGCCAGAGGTGAAGATAATATAGATAATTATTTAAAAAGTCATCCAGAAATTAAAACTGATGGAGATTATTTAGATGATGAAAATTATGAAATCATATATAAATATCTAAAACCTGGTTATGAACATATCTTAATTCATTTCCTTGAACATCAATCTTTTGATGAAGATGAATATTTAAGTAGCTTTAAAAAGAATGAAGATGGTACATATTCATTTGCTGTCCAGTTTTATAATGGAGGATGTTGTCTAGGTGAAGCTTTAGGAGATTTTGAAAATGAACATATTCTTTGATACTGAATTTACTGGTTTACATAAGAATACAACTCTTATATCTATTGGTTTAATTTCTGAAACTGGTAAAACATTTTATGCTGAATTTACTGATTATAATCATACACAAATAGATAATTGGATTCAGAAAAATGTTATTAACAATTTACAATTTAATCAATCAGGAGCTTTCTTAAATAGTAGAGATAGTAATATAGAAGTTAAGGGAACAAAACAATATATATCAAAGCATTTAAAAGAATGGTTAGACTCTTTTAATGAACGTATTCAATTTGTTTCTGATGTATGTCATTATGATATGGTTCTTCTTATAGATTTATTTGGCTCTGCATTTGATTTACCAATGTATGTAAATCCTGCGTGTCATGATATTAATCAAGATATAGCACGATATTTTAATATTCAAGAATCAGCAGCATTTAATTTATCAAGAGAAAAAATTCTTGATGACTTTGAAGTGAATATTGAAGGAGATAAGCATAATTCTCTTTATGATGCTAAAGTTATTGGAGCTATATATAATGAAATTATAGAACATGAATAAAATTCCTTTTAATACAGTAGTTTTTAAAATTCTTTATTGGGATCTTTGGAATGGATGGTCGGATGATATAGATAAAAGTGAGTTTTATTGCTTTGAAGCATTTTCTGAATTATTCCCTGATAAAGAATTAACACCAGATGAAAAGTATGACATTATTAAAGATTTTCTTAGCAAGAATATAAAAGTTCTTGATGAAATTACTGACTATACAGACTTAGAAAAAGGATATTCTGAAGAAACTCTCATTATTAAATATAATGATGTGGTTTATGGAATACCTTTTTATACTTCTCCATATGCAGGAACAGAGTGTGATGATAATAAAGAGTTTATAGAAGACTTTGCTGAATATGAAGAAGTTCAAGTAACAACCTATCAACCTAAATAAATATGATAATTGGCATATCTGGAAAAATGGGTTCTGGAAAGAACGAAGTTGCAGATATGATTTCTTATATTGGCTTTAGAAATGCTGAAGGTACTTTCAATCAGTTTAAAGAAGCTCAAGATATAAGAAACACTTTTTTCAAAAATGAAAGGTGGAATGATGCTGAACGAACATTGCCAAATATTCATTCTTTTGCAGCAAATTTAAAGAAATGTTTAGCAGTGTGTACCGGAATAGATTTTCACAAATTAGAAGATCGAAATGTAAAATCCTCTGAAATTCCTTGGCTGGGTATTTCCTACCGACAACTATTACAACAGTTTGGAGAAGGTATTAGGACTGCTGTGGACAAAAATTTCTGGGTTAATTCTCTGTTATCTCAATATGAAAAACCAAATATTTGGATAATTTCTGATGTTCGACATATTGTTGAAGCAGATGCTATTCTTGAGAGAGGTGGTGTTTTAATTAGAGTAAATAGAAATGGACTTGACACTGGTGATCATATAAGTGAAACAAACTTAGATGATTATCAAAAATTTAATTATACGATAGACAATAATGGAACTTTAGAAGATTTATTTAATAAATGTAAAAATCTTCTAGAAACTATGGCTAAAGATAGGCAAAAATAAATAATAAAGGGCGGTGTTCAGATTTTATCTGAGCATCGCCCTTATTTTTTTTACCTATTATGATTATGATGGTTGTTTTCCAGATTGAGCAGCTTTAATAGTTTCTCTAAATGGACGTACAGGAGCAAAGTGTCTGCTACCAAATGATAATAATGTATAATCTCCAGATAATACTTTAATTAAATCCTTGGTAATAGAAATACTTTCAGTATATATTGGAGGATTGGTATTATTACCTAAATAATTTATAGCATTTAATGGACCTTGGAATCCATCCCAAGCACTATAAAAACCTCGATATAAAACTTCACATAATGCATTAGTTACTACATCATTTGGATCTGTATTTTCTTTTTGTTTATCTCTTAAACTATCAAGAGCTACTTTAATAACAGTCCATAATAATATAGTCATTGTTATATCAGTTAGTAATTTTTTAATATTATTTTGGTTCATTTCATTTCCCCAAATGTCTTCTTTAAAATTACCTTCTTCTAAATTAGTAAGTATAGCTAATGTTTGTTTTAAAGTTTGAAATATGCCTTGTACCTAAATAGGCATTTGTACTAATGAAGGAACCCCAGTATCTTCAGTTGTTATATTACCATCCTTATCAATAAACAGAAGATTCCCGTCTAAATCAATTTCTTGAGTCCATTTAAATTGATCTTTTTGAGTTTGCAATGGTTTAAAATACATTTCTAACTAACCATTCATCCAAGTTGTAAACATTGCAAATGTTTGTCCAAGTAATGCATATTCACCCATAGCTTTCTCTGATTTATCATAAGCACCCCAAATATTATCAGATAAATGTCTTATTGCCTAAATATCAAGATTACTATAAGGCATTGGTAAATTACCTTTTTCTGCTAAATTTGATGGATGGTCTTGATTCCATACTCTTAATAATGAAAAATACAATGATTTTTGTTTATTATATTCTTCTAAATTAGATTTATCATTTGAAGCAAGTAAAGAAAATCTTTTATCTTTTTTCCAATCATAAATCAATTCTCCATCTTCATTTAATGAAAATGCTTCCCAAACTCCATCGTGTATACATTGAGATACAAATAATACCATTCGATTTAAAAAGTCTGGTTTACGGATAGACCAATACATTTCATCAATAAAATTATTAATACCATGACCTCCCGTTTTCTATCCTTCAGATACATTAGCAACATCTATATTTGATAATCTATATTTAACACATAATTGATTTACTATTCCAGCAACGGTTAAACCTCTTAAACTATCTTCTACAGAATCTTTTACAACAATTCCATAAGCTCTTAATACTTCATTAGGTTTAATATTTGTATTATTTTTAATCAATGATCTTGCCATAATCTATGCAAAACCTTCAGTACAGTCACGTACAGCTGATGCAACATTTCCTGCAACTAAAGTATGTCTAAAAACATTTCTTAATGGTAGAATAATTTTAGCTATTTTTCTTTCTGAATTATCCATTACAGATAAATCAAATACATTTAATTTCAAATAATCATTTATATATTTAAATTCATCTTTAAAATCATCAATATTATTATTTTGATTTCCAGTAAGATGCATTTGTAATAAAAATAATTTTGAAGCTACCATCATTTTAGACATATTCTATGATCTAATTGACTCAAAACTAAAGTCTCTTAATAAATTTTCTACATTATGTTCAAAATAATCAACATTTGGATGAGAAGTCAACTACCCATCTCTTGTACCAGAATCAAAACTTTCTCCATTTAAACTTACTTCCCCATACCAGAAATAATTTCTAACTGATAATTTAGTAATATCATCTGGAGTTTGATTTTTATCAGTATATAATGCTAATTGTTCGTCTGTAAAAAATTCTCTAGCCCACAATTTAGGATCATCAATTAATCTTTTAATAGAATCTCTAGTTCTGATAAAATTGTATTCCATTCTATCAAGTGACTTATTTGAAGCTTTTTTCAATGGGCAATTAAAATACCATATTGCATTTTCATCAACAAACTTTTTATAATCTTCAGAGTCCACATCAATTTGTTTAAACTAAAATGTTCTTCCATTATTCATATATCTATATTTAGCAAATATATATAAAGCTTGTTTTAAAAATTTTCTCTAAGCATTAGTTAAACTATTATTTTCTTCATATGGATTGTAGAACCTCATCTAATCATTATCTTCAAATAAATCATTAAAAACATGGGTTTGATTTCCTAAGAATTTATTTTGAGCATTTGTATATCCAACCTCTTTATAATATTCAGCAATTAATTTATCAATTTGTTTTCCTTCTAAATATGCTTCATCATTTATTCTCTATGATGTCTATAACCAGAAATCTTTAACAACTTTAAAATTATTACTTGGAATAGCACCACTTTTTAATACAGCTCTAGTAATTTTAGGAATTCTAGTAGGTGGTTCTATATCTTGCTATCTTAAATAGCTTAATGTTTCTTGAATCATTAAAAGCATTTTTAAAGGATGGTCTGGAGAAATTTCTTTTTCAATTTCTAATCTATTTGCTAAATATTCAGCACTCTTAGAACTATACTGTTCAGAAATATCTTTAGCTAATTCTAGTAGTCTATCTATTTTAACACTATCACATGATAAACCAGCTTCTTCAACTGCTTTTTCAAGATCATTTACTTTTTCTTCAAAGTTATCAATATATTTAGCAGAACCTCTTGCTATAATATCTTTAAAAGTTTGAATTAAAGTATCATAAACATTTATATAAGAAACTCCTTTAAAGTTATTTTCAAATTTACCTTCATTTGGTGTATTAGATTCTACTAATTGCATTAATGGATGATAATATTTTCCTATTAAATTTTGGATACTAAATGTTTTTCCAGAACCAGTATCAAATGTAGACACTACTTTTAATCTTCCTAATTTACAATTAGATAAATCCGGCATAATATAATTTAATAATACTAATGTTCTCATTGCTTGAATATTACCCCAAGTAGAAGGTAATTGATTTACATTAACATCATTACTATAACAACCAGCTAAAGTAGTTCCCTTTTTAAATCTAACAACACTATCTAAATTTAAATCAGATAAAGTTATTATATCTAACTATCCAGTTTTATTATGTTTAAATAATAAAATATTGTAATTAGATATTTCTGAGTTTTTCTAAAATTCCCATTCATACATTGGTCCATCTTTAGTAGGAATCTATGAAAAGTAAGGATCAAGAATACTTTTGAGTGTAGCGATTTGAGACATACTAAATCCACTTAAATGTTGTGCATCTAATCCTTTACTTCCATTTTCAAATGCTTGCACTATTCCAGATTGTATTCTATCTGCTATAGTTCCACTACGTTCAGCTGATTGACTTAATAATTCTGAAACAACTTGTTCTATTTCTTTATTATGTTCAATATCAGTATCTTCTGTTATATAATGATGCTTTCCATTATAAATAACATCATAATAAGCTTTATTTTCAGAAGAAGGTAGTGGATGTAAAACTCTTATTGCTTTATTTTTATTCTAAGAAATCCAATCAGCTACTGATTGTTGAACTGCTTCAACCTAAATATTACTGCCAACCCAAATTCTATTTAAATGCTAATTTGCTTTAATTATTGCTTCATCACAATTAGTTAAAGAAATTGCTGGTTGTATAATTTGTCTAGCTATTTGAATGTGTTTACTTAATTGTGGTTGTCCATTATGCATACTCATTTCAATAACCCTAGGCTAATTTGAAATAGTAGTTAATGGTAAGCCATCCTAAGCATTATGATCATATTTGGTCTAAAGAGTTATTAGATTTAAAGATATATTTGTTTTATCCCTAGATCTTAATATTCCAGAATTTTCTAATAAAGCCTATATAAAAGCTAATTCAAAACGATATTTCTCAGTTTTAGGAGTCTATACTCTTCCTCTATTTCCCCAATGAGTAGTATCTTCTTCTGTTATTTTATATTTATATATTTGAACAGCACCAGATGCATCTATAACTAAAGCATCTATCTAATCAAATATTTCAACATCACCCCGCTCAGTATGTAAGACAGCAGATATTGGAATGTTTCTGAATATTTTACTATTTTTCTTAAAGTTTATTGGAGCTAATAAAAACTAAGTTTGACTTTGTAAGATATCATTAATTAATTTATCACTATTTAAAATCTAATTAATTCTATCTATCATATCTTGATCATCTTTAAATTCTTTTGCTAATTTATTTAAATTATCCTTAATAGATGCAATAGTTGGTTCATTAGCAACATTTCTTAATAGATAGTGAAGAATAAAACCATCATAACGTTGTAATTTATAAAAACTTAATTCTTTTTTAGCTAATTCTATAGCTTCTTCTCCGGATAACTAATCATTTTCTGATTTAATAATATTAGCTTTATTTTTAATAAAACTTTCTTCATCCATTCTTGGAAGTTTTAATGCCCCAGCAGCTTCTTCAAAAATTGGATCATCTAAAAAATTAAGAATATGTTTAAAATTTGAAGATTCGTGCTCTGATGGGTCACCTCCAAAACTATAATCATCTTCTGGGCTTATATAGTGTAAACTTCTAGCTTTATTTTCTCTAATAAATTTTTCTGTTCTTTCTACTAATTGTTCCTGTCTAGTTCCATCAGCAATACTATATAATATGTCAGAATCCTTTAAACCCTATTCTAATAATTTATCTACCAACTATTCATAAGAGTAAGTATCCCCATTAAATATATATACACATTTTTTCATATTACTCACATTTCATTTCAATGTCTTTATTTTTTATAGCATTACTAATATAATTAGTAGCTCTTCTATATTGTCCTAATTCTGGAGAAAATTCTAATCCATTTCCAGAGAATAAACTATCTTTCATCGCTATACTAAAATTCTTAAACACATCATTTATAGTAACTGCTCCGATTAAGCTAGTTTTAAATTCCTTTAATGCTTTTTCGAAAGTACTCTATACTTTATTTTTAAAAGGAGTTGTAACATCTCTATTTGTATAAAATACATATTCTCCAAATAAATCTACAAAAGCCTCTTCAGTTAAGTCTTCATCAGATAAAAATTTATATTCATTTAATAATCTTTTTTCATCTTTTCTTTTCTAAATTTGCTACATATTTGAAGCAGTCTATATTAATTCAGCATATAAATCTTTATCAAAAGCTTTCATCATACCTAAATACAAGTGTCCTAATTCATGTGTTAAATCACTCATTTTAGCTACACTTGCATTTATGTAAATCATACCATCATATATAAATCCACTAGCTCTTTTATTTATTTCTGGTGGTAATTCATCAAAGTCAGAGAAAGTTATAATTTTAATAATTTCTTTCCCAGCTTTTGTATTAATTGTATTTGCTATATTATTTAAAGGAACAATAATAGGAGTTTCAATAGTATTTCCTTTTTTCCATTCATTTTCAAAATCTGTAATTTGTCTGAATTGAATTGTATTACCATACTTATTTATAACTAAAAAATCTTTCCTTTCTAAAGATTTTATTGTTTCTAACGATTCCTTAACAGAATTATTTTTAGATAATTCAATTAAGAATATAATAGCATCCTCATAAGAATTAATAGATCCTTTTGGAATTTTAAAATCATCAATTAATTCACCTATTGGTTTGTCTAAATATCCTTGATATTTTTCTGAAATAACATCTTCAATTTTTGACTCAATAGGAAATCCATCATAATTTGTAATACCAGTTATTACAGTATTTACTGCCGGAGAAAAATTATTTATTGAATTATATTTAATAGTTCCAATTTCATTTGGAATATATAGTAAATTTCTATTAAATTCTTCTCTTAAAGATTTACCTAATTGTTTTTGTATATATTGTTTTGCATTTTCTATTGTAATAAACTTTTTAGCATTAGAATCTCTTGTAATTACTTTCTATTTAGAAACATAATAATTACCTTTTATTTGATATATATTATAACCATAGGTATCAAAATTTAGTTTTTCAGCAACTACAGCTAATTCTGTTCCATCATAGTTACTTAATCCTAATGTATTAAAAGTAGTATATGGATCTTTAAAAGATAGTAATCCAGCTCTAGATTTTAATAATTTAATTGGATGACCTCTCTTATCAAATTCTTTCTCTACTAATTCTTTTACTTCATCATCACTTAAAGAATCAATATCTATTTCAAAACCTTTAAGTATTTTCTTTACATCAGTAGTAGATAAATTATAAACTCTATTAGAATATTTAGCTCTATGCATTAAAGAATTTATAAACTAATCACCAAAATCTTGTCTAACATATTCCCCAACCAAAGAATTTATATAATCTAATAGTGTTGTATAAATATCAATTTCATTATTTATATCATATAGAAATTCGTTTGAATTATTAAAGAAATACTATAAAGCAGTCTAGTCTTGTTTATAATTATGTTTCTATTTTATATAATCTAATGCTTTTCTAACAGAATTTGATATTTCAGAAAAATCTATTTTCTGTTCCCTTAAGAATTTTTTAGTTTTTAAATATTTAACAAACTTATTAGCTGAATACTCATTATTTATTACAAAATATTTATTTTTACCAATAATTAATTTACCTCCTAAACCTACACCATCATAATATAAAGCTCTATCAAATATTATTTGTTCATCATCTTCTAATTCATTTTCAACTCCATCAAACGAAACTCCAGGAAATCTATTTTTTAAATCTGATAAAGTATAATTTCCTACAATTACATCACCTTTTTCTAGAGCTTTTTTAAGTGCAAATCTTACAGAAGATTCAGGTTTATTTAAAAGAAACTCTTTTAATGAGGAGGGTATTGAGCCCTCCTCATTTTTAGAGTCTTTAGTTTCAAAATTTGTTATTGATAATAATTCTTTTGTAATATTGTCTAAAGTCATTTGTTCTTTAGGCAATTTAGAATTATAAATTATCTAATTTCCAGCTACAGTTAATTTAACTTTGCATCCCATAATTTTAACAATTATATGATATTAATAGTTTATTTGTAGATATTAAATCTCTTACTATCTCTAATAACTATTTTGGTTTTGTAGTATCCAATTTATTTAAAAATGCTTCAGTAGAATCATTCTACGAGAATAAACAAGCATATTTCATAACATTTATATTTTGCTCTGTAGTTGGAACTGCAGATTCTCCCTCAGGATCAATAACATAAGCTGCGGCTTGCTCTCCATTATAGTATAATTTTATTAAACCATTTTCTCTAATTTTTACATAACCATCATAGTAAGGTAGCTAACTCTTGGATATTGTAGGAGCCATTTTTATTAAAATGTCTTTTACCATTTTATCAATAAACCCATCTTCATAAGTATACGATTTTTGGTCTGAATTTCCTACATATTTATAATATTTATACAAAATACTATTAGTATCTTTTCTGTTAATACTTGATTTAAAGATTGAAGTAAATTTATCTGAACCGTATTTATTTTGGTTTACTATAATATTATATAATACAAATAAATCTTGAACAGTTGCATCTTTTCCAGCAATTTTAAATCCAGGTAATGTATAAGATTTTAATTCTTTAAAACCTTGAGAATATTGATTATATTTAATATTAGTTGATGCAGATACTTCTCTAGTGCCCATATCAATATCTAATGCTAAATAAGGTCTATTAAATTTAACCACCTATTCAAGTCCTTTAATAAATGCATTATCAGATATATCTTGCTATTTATTACCTTTATTTACAGTTAATGATCCATCTTTTAATTTTGGTAATATATAGTTTTCAACTACATATTTAAAATTAGAATAATCTAATCCTGTTTTAAATTTTAATGGTAAAGGAATGCTTTCATCTAATTCCCATTGTGAATTAAATATTTTCCAATCTGGAGATAATTCTAATTCTATATCAGAATCATTTAAGAATTGTCGAGTAATAATTTCACCAACTGCGTCTTGAACTTTTTTATTCTTTGTAGAATCCCAATAAGTAGAATCACCCATTAGAGATCTAATTGATTTGAATAATAATTTAGTTTTTAAGTTAGTGTTCATTACCATAACAGAACTAACTCTGAATAATTCCATATTAGCATTATACTATGGATGTGATTCTAAGAAATGAAATACATTAAAGGTTCCTTTAATTGTATCATAATATTTAGTTACTGTATCTCTATATGATTTATCAGATAACCATTTATTAAGATTAAAGTTTCCTATAATATCTTTAGATAAAGCATCTTTTAAAACCTCATATAAGTAACTTTCCTAACCATCATATTGTGGGTTAATATAAGTTACTAATTTAGCTAAATTAGATATTTTATCTTCTTCAGATTCCTTACTTGCAAGTATACTACTAATTGTCACTACTTCTCCATCATTATTACCTGGCATTGAGATTTCACTTTCTCTAGATTTTACAACACGTTCTATAGCAATATTTCTACTAATATATTTATCAAAAGTTGTTGGTAATCCTTGGTTAGTACTTAAAAATACATTAGTTAATGAAGTTACTTCATTAGCCATATCCCATAAAGTTTTAAACTCTTTTAAATCATTATCAAACTCTTCTATAGAACCATATAAAGTTTTATATAGTTGTTTAATCTACATCACTTTTTTAGAAGTGCCATCAATATATTCTGATAATTGACTTATACCTAATTTATTATTATCATTATAATAGAAACTAGTTCCAGTTTCTTCATTATGATATCCATGGAATCTTTTAACAAAATCTAAGAAAGATTCTTTTATTTTTCCTTCATTTTTAGCTAACAACCAACTTTCAATAGTTTTATATTCATTATTTGTTTCTCTAAGTACTTTATTAAGTTTTGAATAATTACTATTTCCTAAATATTCACGAACTGGATATTTACCTTCCGTAACCATTTTCAAAACTTTACTAATATTTAGATTACTTTTTGGATCAAAAACATTACCATGAGATAATTCAACTAATAAATCTACAGCAGGGGATGTCATAAAAGCAGTTAAATCTTTTATATCAAATCCTAATATTAAACCATAGAAAAATATTTTTGCTAAATCTGCATTAGCATTAATTTTAGCAAGAATTAATTCTTTAGCATTATCGGTAGCTGCAGATAATAATTGAGAAATCATTTGGTCAACTTCAAAATCAATATCATTAGATTGCCCAGTTAATTCAAAGTTTAGGTTAGCTATTTTAGTTTTTGTAGATAGTTTTAATTTACTTAATTTTTCACTAGGATTGTTTAGTTTTGGATCATCAGCATTCCATCTTCCCTCTATTCTAGAAAATTGTTTCTTAAATGACAAGAATCTTGCTAATTGTGGATCAAATAATCCATCTTTTAATTTTCTATAAGATTCTGTAAAGTAGTAATATAAAGTAAAGAAAGCTTTTTCACC
>CADBGE010000009.1:0-11741 GCA_902794075.1 uncultured Erysipelotrichaceae bacterium
AGGTGAAAATAATGTCTAGAGGGCATGGATATGTTTTTACAGAAGAACAGAAAAAATATATAATAGATAATTGGGAAAAAGAATCTGCTCATAGCATGAAGAATAAATTTGGATGTACTTGGTATGCTGTAGTTAATTTTGCAAAAAAACAAGGGCTAGAATTACCTAAATCTAATGAATGGACCAATGAACAAATTGAAACATTAAAAGAATTATCAGAAAAATATCATTACAAAGAAATAGCAAAGATAATGAATAAATCAGAAAATGCAATATATTTAAAAGCAACAAGAATGGGTATAAAGCTAATCCAATACAGAAGAAAATGGACAAAAGATGAGGAAATTTATTTAAGTGACAACTGGGGCGTAGAATCAATCGAATTAATAGCAAAAAAATTAAAAAGAACTGTTTTTTCTATAAAAGTAAAAGCAACAAGAATGAAATTAGGTGCAATGATTGACAATAATTTAGAAATAATTACAATTAGTGATATATCAGAAATGCTTGATGTATCTAGAGATAGAATTGTAAATACATGGGCAAATTTAGGACTAAAATTAAAACAAAAAAAGTTAACAAACAAAAAGTCATATTATTATGTTACATTAAATGATTTAATAAAGTTCCTAGAATATAATCAAAATGAATGGGACTCAAGAAACTTAGATAGACATATTTTAGGAAAAGAACCAGATTGGTTAAAAGAAAAAAGAAAAAGAGATAAAGAAGAAAATCCATTATGGTATAGAAGGTGGACTAAAGAAGAAATTGATAAAGCAGAAGATTTATATAAAAGAGGTAAATCATATGAAGAAATTGGTGATATAATAAATAGGAGTACACCAATGGTTGCCAATGTATTAAGAAATTTAGGATATAGTTATACAATGCCTATATTTTGGACAGGTAAAGAATTAAAATTTCTTAAAGATAATTATGATAAATTAACATATGAAGAAATATCAAACATATTAGGAAGAACAACCAAAGCAGTGTCTGCAAAAGCAGAAGAATTAGGTTATCAAAAAAGAAAAATAAAAAAGGAAGATGAATAAAATGAAAAAAATACTTGCTTTAGAAGATGCAGAAAGACTATTAAGAGCATGGAGAGAATCAAATGATAAAGAAGCACTAAATCTATTGGTTGCTGCTAATGGAGGACTAGTAGGATTTTTTGCAAAAAAACATCTTGGAAAAGGACTATCATTTGAAGAATTAGTCTCAGCCGGTAATGTAGGATTATTAAATGCCATAAATATTTATGACTATGAAGGAAGAGGAATGCAGACATTTAGAAGTTATATTTCTGTTTCAATTGAAAATGGCATGCTAATGGAACTTAGAAGATATAAAAAACATAGTCATGTAATGAGTCTAAACGAACCAATTGGAACAAGTAAAGATGGAGATGAATTGACATTAGAAGATATTCTATCAACTGATCCAGATGAATTAATAGATAATGTAATTGATGGAATGAAAAACGATATTGTAAAAGATGCTCTAAAATCACTAACAACAAGAGAACAAAGAATCATATTACTAAGATATGGTCTAGACGATGATCATCGAAAGACTCAAGAAGAAGTTGCACAGATACTTGGCTGCACAAAATCAACAGTTTGTAATCAAGAAAGAAAAGCTCTAATAAAAATGAGACATCCTAGAAATACAAGAAAATTAAAGAATTTAATAGAAGAATAAATATTAATTATATTAGAATTAAACACTCCTGTTATTGAATAATTATAGCTAATATGTTATAATATCAAGAAATTTTAGGGGTGTTTTTTATGAAAATATTTATTGGTCAAAGAAATGCATGTAATTTAAATTATCAAAGAGAAATTATATATGGAGAATTACAAAATAATCATGAAATAGTAAAAGATCCTAGTGAAGCTGACATAATTATATTTCCAGATACATGCTGTACAACAGAATATCATGCAAGATTTACAATATGGTATATAAATGAAATATTAAAAAAGAAAAAAGATACTGCAAAGACAATTGTAACAGGATGTATTACAAGACACTTTAAGAGAAAATTAGATGGATACGATATAGAAGAATGGTTAAAGAAAAAAGTTGATTATGTTATTCCTCAAAATAATACAAATGATATTCTAAAAATAATATCTGATGAGTATAAAGATAAAGAAAATACTTTTGGGGCATTATTAGAATCAAAAGACAATATCGCAAGATTATTTATATCAAATGGATGTAGAAATAATTGTTCATTCTGTAAAGTAACTTATCAAGACTATCCTCTAAGAAGTATAGAACTTCCAATTTTAAAAGAAACAATAGATTTTTTAGATGAAAATGGTTGTAAAAAATTAATAATTAAAGGTACTAATGTAAGTCAATATGGACTTGATTTATATAATGATTATAAACTTCCTGAAGTAATAGATTATATAGAAAAAAAGGATAATATTGAGGCAATAGATTTTGTAGGTTTTGCATATAAAGATGCAATAAAAAATGATTTTGCTGAAGCAATGAGAGAAAGTAGTAAAATCGACGAGATAGGTGGTTCACTAGAATCAGGTAGTAATAGAATTCTAAAGTTAATAAGAAAAGGATTTACTAGTGAAGAAATAATTGAATTTGTTAATGAAATAAGAAAAAAATATCCAAGAAATTTAAGACTAAATGTTATATCAGGTTTTCCCACAGAAACAATGGAAGATGTATTTATTTCACTAGAAGTACTAAAAAAACTAGATCCTAAAGAAATAGATTTATGTAGATATACAAATTCTAAAATAGTTGATTCAAATAAATATGAGCAATTAACACCAGAAGAAATACAAGAACATACAAAAATATATGAAAAAGTCTTAAGAAAAAGAAATGTAAAAACAAATATAGTTGGAAATGGATATAAATATAATTAATTTAATCATTCTGTTCGATTGATTTTTATATTTTAAAATATTAATATAGATATAGGTGGTAATATGAGAATATCTATATTTAATTTAAATAATAAAACTAGCTACAAAGATGAATATATAAAAATAAAAAAGGTATTAAATAGTAAATGCCTCAGTTTTAAAAGCAAAAAATATACATACTTTGAATTTGTAAATGAATATTTATTTAATAATTGGAAATATCGTAATACATATTTAGATTTATATGAATACTTAGAATTTATTGGAATAAAAATAACATCTAATAAAATAAGCCTAGATAGTTTTATTAATTTTATAGAATTAATTTTAAATATTCAACTATTACAAGAATCAATAAAATATTATAATGATAACGTTGTATTTTCAACAAAAGCAAGTAGTGTCTTATTTCATAATATTCCAATTATATTAGATAAGTTAGGTTATCAAGCATATGATATAGATGATAGAGTAATTATCTATAAAAAAGATATTATATATACAGACTTATTAGATGATTTAACAGATGATATAAAAGAATTATTACTCTCATATAATAATATAAATAATAATGGTATAAAAACAAAAAGAATCATTATAAATAAACTATACAATTTCATTGCAAAAGAACAAGAAAAATATAAAAGCATAAATTCAAGTATTTATAATACTATTAAATTAGTAGTTAATAAAATGGGTATTATAGGTGAAATAGATAATAAATATAAGAATCTAACTAATTATAAAATAAGAAAATATTATGACAATTGTTTTAGATTGATTTGTTATTTAATAAATAGTGAAAATATAATTAAAATTAAAGATGAAATAAAGAATAGTGCTTAATGCACTATTTTATTATCAAAGCTTTAAATTAAATATAACAATAGTTATGATTAAAAATGTTTTTTTTAAGTATATTCTATGTAAAAATGAGTAAACTTTATTTGAAAAATAAAGATATTATGGTTATAATAAAATATAGTGATTAATAGGAGTGATAAAGCATGGCTAATAATTATGATGCGAAGTCTATAAAAATACTTGAAGGATTAGAAGCAGTTAGAAAAAGACCTGGTATGTATATTGGTTCTACTGATAAAAGAGGACTACATCATCTTGTATGGGAGATAGTAGACAATTCTGTTGATGAAGCAATAAATGGTTATGGGGACTATATAAAAATTATATTACATAAAGATGGATCTGTAAGTATAGAAGATCATGGACGTGGAGTTCCAACTGGAAAACATGAATCAGGAAAATCAACTCCAGAAGTTATATTTACAATATTACATGCTGGTGGTAAATTTGAATCTGACGGATACAAGGTATCAGGTGGTTTGCATGGAGTTGGTTCAAGTGTTGTAAATGCTTTATCTAAATGGATGGAAGTAACTATAAAAAGAGATAAAGAAGAACACTATATAAGATTTGAAAAAGGTGGCCATGTTGCAGTTCCACTAAAGAAAATCGGTACAACAAACAAAACCGGTACTACAGTAAGATTTATGCCAGATGATGAGATATTTTCAACTACAAAATTCTCATATACAACAATATGTGAAAGAATGCAAGAATCAGCTTATCTATTAAAAGGCATTACTATAGAAGTAATTGATGAAGAAGATGAAAGAGATGCTAAATTTCATTATGAAAGAGGAATTGAGGAATACGTTGAAGATCTAAATAAAGGAAAAAACACTTTACATAAAGTATTAAGTTTTACAGGAGAAAAAGATAAAATTGATGTAGATATTTCTCTTCAATATACGGATACATATGAAGAAAAAATAGTAAGTTTTGTAAATAATGTTAAAACAATAGATGGTGGTTCTCACGAAGTAGGATTTAAAACTGCATTAACACGTGTATTTAATGATTATGCAAAATCAAATGGATTTGTTAAAGGAAATGCCAAAGCATTTGAAGGAAGCGATGTGCGTGAAGGATTAACCGCAATTGTAAGTTTAAAAATCCCAGAGGGAATCCTACAATTTGAAGGACAAACTAAAGGAAAATTAGGTACTCCACAAGCTAAAAGTGCAGTAGAAAATATTGTAACAGATCAACTAAAAGTATACTTAGAAGAAAACAAAGCAATCGCAACAGAAATAATAAGTAAAAGCCTAAAGAGTAAAGAAGCAAGAGAAGCAGCAAGAAAAGCAAGAGAAGCAGCTCGTAAAGGTACTAATAAAAAGAAAGAAGAAAGATCTTTATCAGGAAAACTTGCTCCTGCTCAAAGTAAAGATAAAACAAAAAAAGAACTATTCCTAGTCGAAGGTGATTCTGCAGGAGGTTCTGCTAAAGGTGGTAGAGATAGAAAATATCAAGCAATACTACCATTAAGAGGAAAAGTTCTAAATACAGAAAAAACAAAAGAAGAAGATATTCTTCGTAATGAAGAAATTAATACAATGATTTATACAATAGGTGCTGGATACGGCTCAACCTTTGATATAAATGATTGTGAATATAGTAAAGTAATAATCATGTCAGATGCAGATGAAGACGGAGGACATATTCAATGTCTATTACTTACATTCTTTTACAGATATATGAAACCATTAATAGAAGATGGAAGACTTTTTGTAGCTTTACCACCATTATTTAAAATTCAAAGTGGTAAAGATATTAAATATGCCTATACAGTAGAAGAAATGAAAGAAATGTCAAAAGGCAAAAAATGTGAAATTCAAAGATATAAAGGACTTGGTGAAATGAATGCAGATCAGCTTTGTGAAACAACTATGAAGCCAGGAAGTCGTACATTGATAAGAGTAAATATAGAAGATGCACAGCTTGCTGAAAAGAGAGTATCTATTCTAATGGGTGATGATGTTCCACCACGTAAAGAATGGATAGAAGAAAATGTAGAATTTTCATTAGAAGATGATTATAAAATTGCATAGGGGGGAAAAATATGTTGAATAATACTTATGATGTATCTGGATATCGATATGGCATTCTTGCAACAAAAAATGAAAATATTCAAAAATATATAAGTGAAAATGCCAATAATCAAGCAATGGATTGGATTTCACTAATCAAAGTAATGGTTGAGAATAATGATTTGATTATTGTAGAATTTGGTGATATTGATGGATTAACTCTAAAAGAGTTGAAGGATTATAAAATGATTAATAATGATTTATTATTATTTGTAATGTACGATAAAGCGTGCGTAAATGATAGTAATCCAAGTCATACAGATGAATTTGTTGTTAGGCACACACTTATATCAACAATAGATTCATATGATGAAAATACACCAATTGATGATATGATAATAGATGGATTATCAAAGTGTATGGATAATCAAAATGAATCAATAATAAAAAGATATAAGTGTTTCTTACAAAGATATAAGTATGGAACAAAAGAAAAAACAGATGAGAAATTATTTAGTAAGAAAAAATAAATAATTATTTCAGGAGGGTTTATGAAAGAAAATACATATGATATTAAAACATATCAATTTGGAGTTATTGTACCTAAAGAGTATAGTGATGAAGAAATAAGAAAACTAAATGAATTAGTGGGCGAAGATAAAATATCAGAAGGTACAAGATTTATAAAAGATTCAGCAAGTAAGGGTTGTCCTATAATTAATTTTGATGATATAGACGGTTTGACACTTGAAGATATAAAATCACTTGGATTATGTAAAGGTGATACAATAATATTAATTTTATATGATAAAGTAAATGAAACATATAAGAATAAAGTATCTCCAAATATAGTCATTCAATATTTTTCATTTATAGATGTTAAAGGAAAATCAAAAAACTGTCTTGTATCAAACTTGATTGAGAAAGATTTATTACAGCAATATGATAAATCTAGTCAAAATGCTAAAAGAAGAACAAGATGTTTTTTAGAAAGATATCAATATAAAACTAAAGGACATGTAACAAAAATATTAAAGAATATAAATAATAAATAGAAAGTAGTGGTAATATGCCTAGAAAAAAAACTGAAACAGAAGAAGTAATTGAGAAGATATTTGATTATACATTAGAAGACTTAATGGGAGAAAGGTTCGGAAGTTATTCTAAATATATAATTCAAGATCGTGCAATTCCAGATGCAAGAGATGGTCTAAAACCAGTTCAAAGACGTATTTTATATTCTATGCATAAAGAACATAACACTTATGATAAAGGATATAGAAAGTCAGCTAAAACTGTTGGAGATGTTATAGGTAATTACCATCCACACGGAGATACATCTATTTATGACGCGATGGTAAGAATGTCTCAAGGATGGAAAACAAGAATTCCATATATTGATATGCATGGTAATAACGGATCAATAGATGGAGATTCGCCTGCAGCTTATCGTTACACTGAAGCACGTCTTTCAAAAATTGCTAATGAAATGTTAAGGGATATTGATAAAGATACAGTTGAATTTGCTCCAAACTTTGATGATACTACCCAGGAACCAACTGTCTTACCAGCAAGATTTCCAGCGCTACTTGTATATGGTGCCCAAGGTATTTCAGCAGGTTATGCAACAAACATACCGCCACATAACTTAAATGAAATAGTTGATGCAACAATTCATAGAATTGATTATCCAAATTGTAGTCTAGAAACATTGATGAAATATGTAAAAGGGCCTGACTTCCCAACAGGAGGCATCGTAGAAGGGTTAGAAGGAATAAAAGATGCCTATAAAACAGGTAGAGGAAGAATTATAGTAAAGAGTAGATATACTATAGAAAAAGAAAAAACAGGTCCACAAATTGTTATTACTGAAATACCATTTGAAGTAAATAAAGCTCAAATGGTAAAGAAAATGGATGACATTAGAATAGATAAAAAAGTTGATGGAATAGTTGAAGTAAGAGATGAATCTGCACAAGACGTTAGAATTGTAATTGATTTAAAGAAAAATGCAAATGTAGATTTAGTAGTAAATTATCTATTAAAGAATACAGATATGCAAATAAGTTATAATTTTAATATGGTATCTATCGTTAATAGAAGACCAAAACTATTAGGGCTAGAACAAGCATTAGATGCATTTATTGCTCATCAAAGAGAAGTTATTATAAGAAGAACAACATTTGATTTAAATCATGCAAAAGCAAGATATCATATATTAGAAGGATTAATCAAATGTATTTCAATTTTAGATGAAGTAATTAAAGTAATCAGAGGATCTAAAAACAAAGCCGATGCTAAAGAAAATTTAGTAAAAGAATTTGAGTTTACTATAGAACAAGCAGAAGCAATAGTTACTTTACAATTATATAGATTAACTAATACAGACGTTGTACTTCTAGAAGAAGAAATGAAAGACTTAGAAAAGAGAATAAACATTTGGGAACAGATTTTAAATAATGAAGAAGCGCTAAAACATGTAATGAAAAAAGAATTACAGAATATTAATAAGGAATATCAAACTCCAAGGCTTACAGATATTAAAGAAGAAATAACAGAAATAAAAATAGATGAAACAGCAATGATTCCAAAAGAAGATGTAGTAGTTTTAGTAACAAATGATGGATATATTAAAAGAACTTCATATAGAAGTTATTCAGCATCAAATGAAGAAGATTTAACACTAAAAGAAAATGACTTCATTATTGGACTATACGAAATGAATACAACAGATACAATTCTATTATTTACAAATGGAGGAAATTACCTACATATACCTGTACATATAATACCAGATTTAAAATGGAAAGATATGCCTAAACATGTAAGTAATATTATAGAAGTACCAGGTGAAGAAATAATAGTAGGAGCAATACCTGCATATGATTTCTCAAGCGATAAAAATATTATTATTACATCAAAAAATAGTATGATAAAACGTTCTAAATTAAAAGATTTTAAACTACAAAGATATAATAAAGCAAGTAGTTGTATGAAATTAAAAGATGATGATGAAGTAATTTCAGTAGTACCAGAAGATTATAATTATATATTTATGACAACAAATACTGGATATGGATTAAGTTTTAAAACATCAGATATTCCAATAGTAGGTGTCAAAGCATCAGGAGTTAAAGGAATGAAACTAAAAGATGATTATATCGTCTCAGTAAATAATTTTTCATACACCGATCATGAATTTATATCAGTTATAACAACAAAGGGAACAGGTAAAAGAATAAGATTATCAGAATTTGAACCATCTACAAGAACAAGAAGAGGAGTTCAAGTTATTAGAGAAGTTAAATCAAATCCATATATTATTCTAAAAACATTTATATCAGATTCAAAAAATCAGATTGGATTAAAAAATGGAGAAATAAATAATATAAAATTAACAGAATTACCAATAAATGATAGATATAGTACAGGAACAACAGTTTCTAAAAAAGAATTAGTAGATGCATTCGTAGTAACAACATTAAAAAAACAAAATGAAAAACAGGAGCAATTAATAGAAACTGAAGAACAACCTGTAGAAATACCAAAAAAAGTCCCAAAAAAAGAACAAATATCTTTAGAAGAAATAGATGATAGGTTAATGACAATTGATGACTTTTTAAAATAATAAGTTTAGTATAAAATATATAGCAGAAAAAAGAAAAATTATTTAATGGTTTTTCTTTTTATTATGCATAAAATATATTAGGTGATTATATGAGCAAAGAAAGTTTTATATTATATGCAAGAAAACATCCAGAATTTGCAACACAAGTTCTAGATGGTAAAATTACATGGCAACAACTTTACGAAATATATGAGATATATGGAGAAAATAATAATATAATTGAAAATTATAATAAAACAAATTTCGACTTAAATTCATTTAAAGAAGTATTTAAAGTTATAAAAAATATAGATATGAATAGTATTCAAAATAGTATTGGGAGCCTCCAAAAAACAATTAATTTAATTCAGGAAATAGGAATTAAAAAATGACAAAAGAATTATTAACATATATAAGAAAACATGAATATATATATAATTTTTTAAGAGACGATTCATCACATTATAAATATTTATATAATGACAATAGATATATAGAGGTCATAAAGAAACTAGCAAAAGAAAAATATAAATTAAGATACACAGATAAATTAGATAATATTAGTAGTAAATTAAATATGATAAGTAGTCTAATAGATGTATTTAAATAAAAAATATGATAAAATAAATCCATGGAAGAATTTTATAACAAAGTAAACAATTTAATAGATAGAATTGATGAAAGCAAATTAGTTAAAGAAATAAGAACATTAAATAGAAAAGTAGAAAATGATTCAGAATTAAAAGAATTATTAAAACAATATCATTTAACTAAAGATGACAGTATAAAAGAACAAATTATATCTAATGAACTATTTCAAGAATTTAAATCAAAAGAAATAGATTTAAATATTTTAATAATGTCTATTAATCAAAAATTAAAGAAAATAGGTAATGGAAGAAGTTGTAAATAATGAAAGTAATTAGTGGTATGTATAAAGGGAGAAATATAGAAGGATTTTTTATTGATGGAACAAGACCAACTATGGATAGAGTAAAAGAAAGCCTTTTTGCTATAATTCAACAAAAAATAAAAGGAAGTAATATTTTAGATTTATTTTCAGGTAGTGGTAATTTAGGAATAGAAGCTATTTCACAAGGCGCAAAATATGCGTATCTTGTAGATAAGAATAAAAAAGCAGTTAATATTATTAATAAAAATATAGAAAATATTGGAATAGGTAATTGTAAAGCTTTAAATATGGATTATAAGAAAGCCTTAAAATACTTTGAAATAAGTAATATTAAATTTGATATTGTTTTCTTAGATCCTCCATATAAAACAGAATATATAGAAGAGTCAATTAAATTACTAACTAAATATAAATTATTAAATGAAAATGCTATTATTGTATGTGAAAGTGATGATATGAATAAAATTGTATATTCAAAAGAATTCATGGCAATAAAAGAGAAAAAATATGGTGATAAATTTATAGTTATATTAAAAAAAATATGATATCATATATATAGTAGGTGATAGAATGAATAATAAGGGATTTGCAATCACAACTTTAATATATGGTCTCGCAATAATGATGCTTTTATTGATTGCAATAATAATGGCAACATTAACATCTATGAGAAAAAATATGAAAGATTTATCTGATCAGATAGAAGAAGAATTATTAACTTTAAGTAATGGTACAGTAGAATATACAGATTATTCACCAAATTATATAGATTATTATACAGTTCCGCAAGGAGGAACAGGTTTTTATAGGATTGAGGTATGGTCTCCTGCCAATGATTTTGGACAATATGGATATTATGCATCTGGAATAATAAAACTGCAGGAAAACCAACAATTATTAATTTATAGAGGCCCATATGCTAATTATCGTACTTCTTATGTTTCAACATTAAAAAAGTTTAGTAATTTTATATATTCTCATGATAATCCAGGAACTTCTGACGAAAGACAACAAATACTATATACAGATCAAACAAGAGGATGGTTAATAGGAAGCCCAACAAGTGATGCAAGAATATTTAATACAGATGATGGTTTTTTTGATTATTTTAGGAATAATAATTATACTACAGACTTCTTTACGGATACACTTGTTGTTCCTAATGTTAATCCAACAGCCGAATTTGGAAAAGTAATTATAAGAAGAATTTCACCAAATACATCATATGGCTATGATAAACCTTATAATCAAAGATATTGGGCACTTTCTGAAGGTATTAGAGTACGTATAACAGAAGATAAAACAAAAGAGGGAGATACATATGCAAAGGACTGCAGAGTTTATTATACGTATAATTATAAAACAAAATGTTTCATGATTGGTGAAAATGAATCAAATGATTCTGAACTATGTACAAG
>CADBGE010000009.1:11767-40781 GCA_902794075.1 uncultured Erysipelotrichaceae bacterium
AGACGCATACACACTAAAAGATATATATGATGCGTATCATAATGTTGATTATGATTATCAAGAAATTAGATTAGTGTGTCCAAATAATAAAAATTATAGTAATTTGAATTTTAGAATTATGTTGTCATCAGATAAAGCAAATGCACAAGACGAAAAAACGCTTAGTACCATAATATATGATGGAAAATATAGAGATAATAATGGAATGGGAATAAGCTTATCACAATATCAACCAGATTCAATTGTTGATAAACCAGATCATGGAAATTACTATATTATGGATGCAAATAATAATAAAAAAGTTCTAACAGTAAAAGGTGACGGAAAATCAGTAGGAATGGAATTATTAGGAACAAAAGACACACAAAGATGGGCAATAGATAGAGTTTGTAATTACAATTTAATTGAACATAAATGTGTAAATAGTAATCCAAATGGAACAACAATAGATAAAGTATATAGAATTGTTGAGTTAACAACATATAATGCTATGGATATAGAATTAGATGAAAATATTGAAGGTAATAATATTTCTGCACAGTATAATTACAATTCACTATCTATAAATGAACCACAACTATGGAGATTGATACCAAATAGAGATGGAACATATTCATTTAAAACAGTTGTTAATCCGTTAGATAACAATCCTAATATGGGATATATAATGTATGATGAAAATGGAATTTTAAAATTAAATAAAAGAATTGATAATGTAGATTTTGAAAATCAAAAATTCAGATTATTTTCATATGACTATTCAGTAAGAGATGATAAAAAATAATACCTAAAAAAAGTATTATTTTTTTTAGCACTATATATTGACAAGTGCTAAAAAGTGGCGTATATTATTATTAGCACTAAGAATTAAATAGTGCCAGGAGGTTGATGTTATGTTGACTGAAAGACAAGAAAAAATCCTCAAATTAATAATAGAAAAATATATCAAGGAACCAATTCCCGTTGGCTCTAAAGTAATTTCAAAAGTATTAAAATGCTCTAGTGCTACGGTTAGAAATGATATGGGAGAACTTGAAAATCTTGGTCTATTAGAAAAAACGCATACATCATCAGGAAGAATTCCATCAGAAGCAGGCTACAGATACTATGTAGATAATTTAATGGAATTAAAAAAGATGAATGCTGAGGACATGTTAAAATTACAAATAGTTTTTAAAAATCAGCAACTTGCACTATCTGATGTAATAACAAAGTCATTGCAGGTTATATCAGATATGACTAATTATACAACCGTAGTACTTGGAAGTACATCTCATGAGAATCTTCTAAAACAAATAGAAGTAATTCCGATTGATGACGTTAGTATGATAGTAATAATAGTTACTGATAAAGGACATGTAGAACATAAAAATATAAAACTTCAAGAGGTTTCCCTTGAAGATGTAAAGAAAACAGTAGGTCTAATAAATAACTTAATATCAGGTACTCCAATAGATGAAGTAAGTTCTAAATTGGAATTTGAGGTAAAACCAATTATAGGAAAATATGTAAAACAACATGAACAACTATATAATGCTTTCTACCATGTATTTAGTGATTTTACCAATCAAGAAGTAAATATTATGGGAAGAAGTAAAATGTTAGAACAACCTGAATTCTCTACCAATATAGATAAAATCAAAAATGTTTTTAATAAACTTGAAAGTCCAGAAATAATCAATAATATAACTGAAGATGATGATAATAATATCAAAGTATATATTGGAGATGAAAGTAATATAGATAGTGATGTTACAGTCATAAAGACAAAATATAAAAACGGTGGAGAAGAAGGAACAATTGCTATCATAGGACCAAAAAGAATGGAATATGATAGAGTAGTTAGTATGTTGGAATACATTAAAGAAAATATTGAAAGGTAGGTTTTTATGGCAAAAAAAGTAAAAGAAGAAAAAAAAGAAGAACCAGAAATACTTGAAGAAACAAAAGAACTAGAAAATGATACAAAATTAAACAACGAAATGTTAAAGTTAGAAGAAGAGATTAACAACTTAACAGAGGATAATAAAAATCTACTTGCTCAAGTACAACTTGCTCAGGCAGAATTAGTAAATTATCGTAAGAGAAAAGATGAAGAAACTGCTAATATGATGAAATATGCTAATCAAGATTTGATTACTGAGCTTATTGCAGTAATAGATAATTTTGAAAGAGCTATTAAACAAGCAAGTAATTCAACAAATCCAGAGGTAGCTAAATACTTAACAGGTTTTCAAATGATGTATACAAATATGATGAGTATTTTAGAAAAATTTGGAGTAAGTGAAATAAATAGAGCTGGAGAAATATTTGATGCAAATCAAGAACAAGCACTTGTTGCAGAAAATAACCCAGAACTAGAAGATGAAATAGTAATAGAAGTATTACAAAAAGGATATAAATTAAAAGACAGAGTAATTCGCCCTGCCTCAGTAAAAGTAAATCAATTATAAAAAAGGAGAGATAAAATATGAGTAAAGTAATAGGAATAGATTTAGGAACAACAAATTCATGTGCTGCAGTACTTGAAGCTGGAGCACCAAAAGTAATACCAAACCCAGAAGGAGGAAGAACAACTCCATCTGTAGTTGCATTTAAAAAAGGAGAAAGAATAGTAGGTGAAGCCGCAAAAAGACAAGCACTTACTAATCCAAATACTGTAAGTTCTATTAAGAGAAAAATGGGAACTTCAGAAAAAGTAGAATTAGAGGGAAAGAAATATACACCAGAAGAAATATCAGCAATGATTCTATCATATATTAAAGATTATGCAGAAAGTTATTTAGGAGAAAAAGTAGAAAAAGCTGTAATTACTGTTCCAGCATATTTCTCAGATTCTCAAAGACAAGCTACAAAGAATGCTGGTAAGATTGCCGGATTAGAAGTTGAAAGAATTATAAATGAACCAACAGCAGCTGCATTATCATACGGTCTTGAAAAAGATGAAGGACAAACAATCCTTGTATACGATTTAGGTGGAGGAACATTTGATGTATCTATCCTAGAATTAGGAGACGGTGTATTTGAAGTTAAATCAACAGCAGGAAACAATAAACTTGGTGGAGATGACTTTGATGAGAGAATTATTGACTATTTAGTTAAAGAATTCAAGAAAGAAAATGATATTGATCTACGTGATGATAAAATGGCAATGCAAAGACTTAAAGAAGTTGCAGAAAAAGCTAAAAAAGATTTATCAGGAATGGTTTCAACTCAAATATCTGCACCATTTATTGCTAAAGGTGAAGATGGAGAACCAGTTCACTTAGATATGACATTAACTAGAGCTAAATTTGAAGATTTAATTTCTGATTTAGTAGAATCTACACTAGATCCAGTAAAGAAAGCACTTAAAGATGCTAAATTAACTAAGAAAGATATTGATAAAGTTATTTTAGTTGGTGGATCAACTCGTGTTCCATTAGTATATGAAACAGTTACTAAAGAATTAGGAAAAGAACCATCAAGAGAAGTTAATCCAGATGAAGTAGTTGCAATGGGAGCAGCAATTCAAGGTGGAGTTTTAGCAGGAGATGTTAATGGAATAGTATTATTAGATGTTACACCACTTTCATTAGGACTTGAAACATTAGGTGGAGTAATGACTACTTTAATTCCAAGAAATACAACAATTCCAACATCAAAAACAGAAGTATTCTCAACTGCAGCAGATAATCAACCAGCAGTAGATATTCATATCTTACAAGGTGAAAGAAGTATGGCAGCCGATAATAAAACATTAGGAAGATTCCAATTAGGAAATATTCCACCTGCACCAAGAGGAGTACCTCAAATTGAAGTTACATTCGATATAGATGCAAATGGTATCGTTAATGTTAAAGCAAAAGATTTAGGAACAAATAAAGAACAATCAATTACAATTACATCATCAACAAATCTATCAGACGATGAAGTAGAAAGAATGAGAAAAGAAGCTGAGGAAAACAAGGAAGCTGATGATAAGAGAAAAGAAGAAGCAGAAACAAGAAACGAAGCAGAACAAATGGTTTTCCAAACAGAAAAAGCAATTAAAGATTTAGGAGACAAAGCAGATAAAAAAGAAGTTGAAGAAGCAGAAGACCTAATCAAAGATTTAAAGAAAGCACTTGAAGGTGATGACATCGAAAAAATTAAGAAAGAAAAAGAAAAATTACAAGAAAAGGCAATGGCTTTAGCAGCAAAAGTTTATGAACAAGCTGCAAAAGATAGACAAGCAGAAGAACCACAAGAAGATACAAAAGAAGATAAAAAAGACAAGAAAAAGAAAAAAGATGATGATGTAGAAGAAGCAGACATTGAAGAAGAATAATATATTTAGAAGTTCTATTTTAGAACTTCTAAATTTTGTATCATAAAAGGAGTAATTATGAAAAAATATAACAGTAGAAAAGATGTACCAGATAAATATAAGTGGAATTTAAAAGATTTTTTCCAAACAGAAAAAGATTTTCAAGAAAACCTAAAAAAGTGTAGAAGTTTAGTTAATGATTTAAAAAAATATGTAGGATGTACAAAAAATGCTCATAAGTTGTATGAATTTTTAAATAAAGAAATAGAAGCAATTGCATTATGGGAAGATTTATATGTATATGCATATTTAATAAATGATCAAGAACTAGGAAATGAAAAATCAATTAAAAGAAAAAATCAAACAGAACAATTAAATTTAGAACTAGAAATGAATTTAAGTTTCTTCGCACCAGAATTATTAAAGTTATCAAAAGATGAATATGATAATTTATATAATAAAGAAGAAAAATTACTTGAATTTAAAGCATCATTAGATAAAATATATCGTGAAAAAAAACATACTTTAACTGAAAATGAAGAACAAATTATTTCAAGTCTTGTAAATTCCATGAATCATTTTGATGATATATCTTCTACTATGTTAAATAGCTTACATAATTATGGTACAGTAACTATTAATGATGAAGAAATAACAATTGCAACAAACAATTATAGACATCTTATGAAAAATAAAGATAGTAAAATTAGAAAAAATGTAAGAGAAAAATTTAATAAAAAAATAGATGAGTATTCTACAGCTAATGCAATGTTATTATCAAGTTATGTTTCAATGAATGATACAATTGCAAAGATTAGGCATTTTGATTCAGCCTGGGATCAGAAATTATTTGAATTAAATCTTGATAATAATGTTTTTAAAACATTAGTAGATACAACAGAAGAAAATATTAACATTTTACAAAAATATTATAGATTAAAAAAAGATGTTTTAAACTTAGAAGAACTTACAAGTGATGATATGGCCTTAGATATAGCAAAAACAGATAAAGAATATACTATAGAAGAAGCACAAGAGATGATTTTAGAAGCAATCAAACCATTAGGCGAAGAATATCTAAGTAAATTTAAAAAGATATTTGATAACAATTATATAGATTATTGTCAGTATAAAGGTAAATGCAGTGGTGGATACAGTTTTTCAACTATAAATAATAATTCAAGAATACTAATGAGCTATAATGGTAATTTAGAATCAATATCAACAATTGCTCATGAAGGCGGACATAATGTTCAACATCAATATGTAATGGAAAATTGTCCAAAACAATATCGTAATACACCAAACATTACTGATGAAGTAGCTTCCCTTACAAATGAATGTCTACTTTCAAATTATCTTGCAGAAAATGGAAAAACAAAAGAAGAACGTTTAGCTGGAATTGCGAATATCCTTGATGTAATTGTATCAAATTTATTTGGTGCCGTACGTGAAGGTAAAATGGAAGAAGACATGTATAATGAAGTTCATAATGGAGGAGTTTTAACAAAAAAATATTTAGATAAATTAAGTTATGACTCTCTTTGTAAATATTATGGAAATACAGTTAAATATGATGATAATATTAAAAATGGATGGGTAAATAGAAGTCACTATTATATGAGTTTTTATCTATATAGCTATGCCATTTCAATAAGTGTTGCATCATATGTTGCAGATAGAATTTTATCAGGAGATAAAAAAGTATTAGAAAAATATATTGAATTCCTAAAAGTAGGAAGCGATTCATGGCCAATAGAAACATTTAAAGTTCTAGGAATAGATTTAAGTAATAATAATGTCTATAAAAACGCAATAGATTATTTTGATAAATTAATAGATAAATATTATGAAATATATAATGGAGGTGAAAAATAATGGCCGATAAAAGAGATTATTATGATGTCTTAGGTGTATCAAAATCTGCTACAGAAGCAGAAATAAAAAGCGCATTTAGAAAGAAAGCTAAAGAATTTCACCCTGATTTAAATAAAGATAATCCAGAAGCTGCAGAAAAATTTAAGGAAGCACAAGAAGCCTATTCAGTATTATCAGATGAAAATAAAAGAAAAATGTATGATCAATATGGTCATGCAGGAGTGTCATCATCAGGTCCAGGAATGGGAGGAGGCTTTGGTGGCTTCCAAGACTTTGGAGGAGCAGGTTTTGATTTTGGAGATATATTTGATTCAATCTTTGGAGGAGAATCAGGCTTTGGTGGCTTCTCCAACTTTGGTGGAGGAAGAAGCAGTAAACCACGAGCAACTCGTGGAAGTGATATTCTAATGAGAATGAACCTAACATTCGAAGAAGCCGTATATGGATGTGAGAAAAAATTTAATCTTGATGTTGTAGAGGATTGTAGTGAATGTCATGGACATGGGGGATTTGATAGAGAAGAGTGTTCTACGTGTCATGGTAGAGGTACAATTACCACTCAACAACAAACAATACTAGGTTCATTTATGTCCACTACAACATGTCCTGATTGTAAAGGACAGGGACATACATATAAAAGAAAATGTACTGAATGTCGTGGTAAAGGAAAAGTTACAGTAGATAAAAAACTTACAATAAACATACAAGAAGGAATTAATACAGGAGACAGACAAAGAGTAAGTGGAAAAGGAAATCCAGGTTCAAATGGTGGAGAAAATGGAGATCTATATATTGAATTCATAGTAGATGAACATGAATATTATGTAAGAGAAAATGATGATATTTATCTTGAAGTACCACTTACATTAACAGAAGCAATCCTTGGATGTAAAAAAATAATCCCAACTCTTTACGGTAATGTTAAATTAAATATTGCTGCAGGAACAAACAGTGGAGATAAACAAAGAATTAAAGGAAAAGGAATTAATAATAAATATAGAAGACACAAAGGAGATATGTTTGTGATATTTAAGGTATATACTCCTAAAAAATTATCTAGAGAACAAAAATCACTTATTGAAAAGTTAAATAAGACAGATTTAGATACCGAAGAAATTATAGATTTTGAAAAATTTGTTAAAAAGAATGATTAATCATTCTTTTTTCTTGTACAAAAAAATAAAGAGATATATAATCAATATAGGAGGTAGTAAGATGGCAAAGTTTAATTTAAATAGATTAAATGCAGAAAAGATTAAACTAGGGGAACAAACACTAAAATTAAAAAAAACAACATATAAAAAACCTAAAATCAAAAACGGTATGCTTGTAGATAGAGATGGCAATCCAATTGGAACAAAAGGCGATATGTATACAAAATTCATCATGGATAAAATTTTAAAAGAAGGATGCCTTGACCATAATCCAAGACCACACTATGAGGATAGATATGAAAATGCAAAATATGATAAAGAAAACCATACTGTAATTACAAAAGATAACAAAAAAATAAAATTAACAAATACAGATAAAGTAATTGAAAAAGAAAATTATATAGAAGTTTGGGTACCAGCACATACAATAAGTATAAATAAAGAAATAGAATGTACTTATGATTTATCTAAAGGAGAATCACCAATGATTACTCTAAGACCAATTGCAGTAAAAGCAAGTATTGCTGAAATACTTTGGATCTATCAAAAAGAAAGTAATGACTTAGTTCTATTTGATGAATTATTAGGAAGAAAAACATGGGATGAAGATCACAAAATTAATAATTGGTGGTTAGATTGGGCAATAGAAAATGAAAATGGTGAATATATTTTAAATGAAGAAGCTCATCCAACAATAGGAGCATGTTATGGAGAAACAGTAAATAGAAGAAATATGCTAAAAAAAGAAGTAATAGAACAAATAAAAAATAATCCAGATGGAAGAAGAAACATTACATGTCTTTGGCAACAAGATGATTTTAATGAAAAACATGGTCTAAAACCTTGTGCATTCCTAACAATATGGAATGTTAGACATGATTGGGACGGAAAAGACTATTTAGATATGACAATGGTTCAAAGATCAAGTGACTTCGCAACAGCTGGATGTATTAATCAAGTTCAATATGCAGCCCTTCAAATAATGGTCGCAAGAGAATTAGGACTAGTTCCAGGAACTTTCACATGGAAACCAGTTAATATTCAGTTATATGATCGTCATATTGATCAAGCTATAGAAATGTTAGATAGGGAACCAGTTAATTGTGAAGCAAAAATTGAGTTAAATGAAAAAGTAAAAAAATTTGATGATGTTATGCCAGATGATATCACAATTAAAGATTATCCAAGAGAATTAATTAAGAAGAAAAATCCTCAATTAAAACTTCAATTAGGAATATAAAATGAAGAATATTACGATGATTGCGGCAGTAGGAAAAAATTTAGAATTAGGTCGCAATAATGATTTAATCTGGCGTTTTAAAGAGGATATGAAGTTTTTTAGAGATCAAACAATGGGAAAACCAATGGTAATGGGATATAATACTTTTAAATCACTTCCAAAAGTACTTCCAGGAAGAAAGCACATTGTTTTATGTTTTGAAAAAATCAATTTAGGTAATGAAGTAGAAGTAGTAACATCAATGGATGAATTATTTGATAAAATAATGGAATATCCTGAAGTTATGATAATTGGTGGAGCATCAATCTATAAACAAATGATAGAATATAGTAATAAGCTTATATTAACTGAAGTAGATGCTGAAGCAAAAGATGCAGATGTATATTTTCCAACATTTAATAAAGAAGAATGGAATAACAAATTATTATCAGAATGTGAAGAAAATAATATAAAATTTAAGCATTTAGTATATACAAGAAAAAAAGGAGAAAAATAAAATGAATAGAGTAGAATTAAAACAATGGGCAAGAGAAAAAGTAAAAGGAAAAAGATGGCCACTATTTGGAATAATATTGTTAGTAGCAATAATTGTAAATTTTTCAATAAGAATACCATATGGAGATAAAACATATATTAACATTTCAATAGGATGGTTATTATATTTTATAGAAGTAGGATTAGTCTACTATATGGTAAAATTCATTAATGATGAACCAAAAGAATTTAAAGATATTTTTAAATTTAGTAAAGATTTTGGAAAAGATTTATTAGTAAATTTAATCTCATCAATTTTTGTATTTTTATGGGCTTTATTATTAATAATTCCAGGGATAATTAAACAACTTGGATATTCTTTAATTCCATATCTATTATCAGATGAAAAATATAATAATTATGAATATATGGATATATTAAGAAAAAGTGAAGAAATAATGATGGGACATAAGATGGATTATTTTATGTTAAAATTTAGTTTCATTGGATGGCATTTACTTGCTATACTAACACTTGGAATATTAGAAATATGGATTATTCCATATCAAGAAGTAGCTCAGACTAAATTTTTAAATGATTTAAAATTAGCATATGAAAAAGAGAAGTAATCATAAACTTCTCTTTTAATTTTAATAAATTATTGTATGAAGAATTCTATCAGTATTTTTAAAATTTAATTTAGCAATATCCTTTAATTTATCTTCACCATATTTTTCAACGACTTCTTCTCCAATAGTATCTACATCGTGTCCAGCTCCCTTAGGAAGAGGAATATGTATCTCATCACATAATTTATCAAATTCCTTTAAAAATAAATACCTACTTATAATAGAAGCACATGCTACTGCATTATTCTTATCTTCAGCCTTAGTTAGAAATGTAATTCCTCTTTGAATAAGCTTTTGATCACTAATATAATCATAATACCTTGCTTCTCTCGCAAACTCATCTACAATAATATAATCATATTCAGGTTTTTCAAACTCGATTATGAAGAATAGCTTTAATCTTATTCATATTTATATCCTTAGTATACTTTTCATTATATTCCTTATTTGATAAAATAACACTTTTATATTTAATCTTCTTTGCAATTTGAGGTGCGATTTTTAGAATCTTATTATCATCTATCTTTTTAGAATCTCCAACCCCTAATTCTTCTAAAAATGGAATATCATCACGAGAAACAAAACAAGCAGTGACAACAATCGGTCCATAATAATCTCCTGTCCCAACCTCATCAGAACCAACTGCGCTACAATTATAATATTTTAAATTTTCTTTTTTTCTTTCTTCCTTCTTTTCCTTTGTATTTTCAAGTTGAACGCCCCACATAGCGGCATCAACATCAGCAGAAGTACCCTGAAACATTACTTTACCAGATTCATACATTGTAATCACAGTATCTTCTTCCTCAGCTTGAAATACAACATAAGGAATAACTTTATCTCTTCTTTTATCCTTATAATATTCAATCATTTTTTCTTTTATTTCATCATTAACCTTAATAACAACATTCATAATTAGATAACCTCCACTAACTTATAATTTAAATAATTAATAATCTCATCATCACTTAATTTATCTTTTTCTAAATCTTTATATATTTTATTTAATTCATCATAGCTAACATTAAATAAATAGGGATTAGAATCAAATAAAATATAAAGATTTTTTAAACCAATACTAGTAAGAAAATTAATATTTTTCTCAATATCATCAATTCTACTATTAAATATAAAAGGATTAGTAATAAATATATTTTTAATATGATTATTTAAACATCCAATTGATCCAAGTAAATCAATAAGTCTATATATTTCCTTATCATCAATAGAATCAAATTCTAGATTAGAATCCATAATATTCTTAATTTCTTCAATAGTAAAACCATATTTAATTAAAACATCCATTTTTATTCCCCCTTAACAAGATCTTCTCTAGTAACATGATATTTATTATAAAATGAAATATCATCAATAAATAAATCATCTAATATGCAATTATTATTAATCAAAAATTTATATCTCATTTTAATAAAAGAATAACTAAAAAGTAAATAACTAGGATTATCAAGAATAACATTAAATAGATTATTATCTTTATAAAATTTAATCTTTTTAGATATCTCACTAGAATTATAATTTATTAAAAGAGGAGTATTACTAATTAAATAATTAGATAATCCAAATTTAATAAGAGACTTATAATTATTTATAATTAATTCTTCAGATAATAATAAATAATAAGGATTATTTTTAATGATGTTAGTTATTTCATTTCTACTAAATCCAAATTCAATTAATAAATCTATTTTATTAGATAATTTCTCTAAGTATTGATTATTAAGAAGATATGGAATCTTATTAATAATTTTAATAATACCTTTAATATTAAAACCATAGTTTTCTAAGAAAGAAAAATTATCTTTAATAATATTTTTATCATCCAAATAAATAGATGGAATATTCAAAGAAATATTAATGATATCTTCATCTTTAAATCCCAACTCTTTCATATAATTATATTTACTTTTAATAGTTTTCAAATTAGTATTAAAAAGTTTAGTAGCATTATTGAATAAATATGTAATATTTGAAGGTCTATACCCAATCTCAAGAAAGTAATCAACTTTATTTTTAATAGTAGAATTATCAGTAGTAAATAAATATGGATTATCACTTAATAAATTAATTATCTCGTTATTATCAAATCCAATAGTAGAAAAGAATGTAATTTTATTAATAATTTTTTGATGAGATAAGTTAATTATATAAGGATAACTTTTAATAATATTAAAAACCTGATATTTACTAAAACCTATAGTAGTAAGTTCAAATACTCTCGACTTAATATTTTCAAGACTCATACTTATTACTTCAGGAATAGATTTGATAACAAATATAATGTCATCATTTTTAAGATGATTTCTATGAAAATAATCAACTAACTTTTTTAAATTATATAAAAGACTATTTTCACTATACATAGGTTGAAAATATGAAGACTTTATAAAAGAAATTTCTGAAGAATTAAATCCTATACTATCCATATATTCATCTAACATATTATCACCTCAAATTTATTATAGCATATTTTTATTAAATAGTTTATAATGATATATATAGATAGAGGTGAATAAATGTTAAATATATTTGATATCGGAATTATATTAGTTTTAATTTCATTTATAGTAGTAGGATTTAAAAAAGGCGTAATAAAAGAACTAGTATCATTAGTAGGAATTATAATAGTTTTTATCTTATCATGGAATTTAAAAGGTTATATTGGAGATTTCTTATGTTTAAATTTACCATTTATAGAATTTAAAGGAGCAATTTCTAATATTTCGTCGCTAAATATAATGATGTATCAAATGATTGCTTTTATAGTAGTATTTAGTTTATTATTAGGAATATATTCAATATCACTAAAGATATCAAGGATAGTACAAAAATTTGTTAATATGACATTAGTATTATGGATACCATCAAAAATATTAGGAGCAGTAGTATCATTTATAAAAGGATATTTAATATTATTTATTATTTTTGTATTTTTAATGATTCCATTAGGGAATTATTCTATATTTAAAGAAAGTACATTTATAGATATTATACTTAATAAAACACCACTAGTATCAAAACAAACAAGCTCATTTACAAAACCAATATCAGAAATAATTGATTTAAGTAAATTAGTAAATAATAAGAAAATATCATCAAAAGAAGCTAACAAAAGAGCCATTAGTATAATGATTAATTATGACGTAGTTGATAAAAATACAGTAGAAAAATTATATGAGAAAAAAAAGTTAAAATAATAAAGGAGAAATAATATGAAACACATTAAAACAGTAGAGGAATTTTACGAAGTAATAAAAAAAGAAAGAGTATTAATTGATTTTTATGCAGATTGGTGTAATCCTTGTAAAATGTTAGAAATGATACTAGAAGATGTAGATAAAATAGAAGTAGTTAAAGTAGATGTAGATAGATTTGGTAGTATCGCAAAAGAATATAAAGTATTGTCAATTCCAGCATTAAAAATATTTAGTAATGGAGAAGTAGTAAAAGAAAGAACGGGGCTAATGACCAGAGATGAATTGGATAAATTTATAACCGAATAAAAGAGGGGATAATAATATGTATTGTAAAAAGTGTGGTGCTAAAGTAGATGAAGATTCAAATTACTGTGATGTCTGCGGTAAAATATTAAAAGAAAATAAAAAAGGTAAAATTAAAAAATTTTTAATTGTTGATGAAAAAACATTAGAAAAATCAAAAAAATATGAAGAAAAAGAAATTAATATAAAAAAAATTATAATACTGATAGGAGTAATTATATTATTAGCATTAACAATATATCTTGCTGTTGTAAAAATACATTCACAAGTTGTAAAAAATAAAGAAGCAGAAACAAGAATTAAGAATTCTAAAGTAACAGAAATAGAAGCAGAATGGACAGAAGGAAGTTTTATATTTGATGGAAGTAAATATGAATTAAATACAAAATATAAAAACTATGAATATAACAACTGGATTGTAGACAATAAATTGTATAATTATACAGAAATGTCATTTATAAAAAATGATAAAACATCAGTTTCTATCCCACTGACTAATAAAAAATATGATTCTATTGTAAAAATCGGCATTATCAATTTAGAAGATGATAAAAAAGAAATGAAAGATTGCAATGTATGGGGGATAACAATAAATAATATAAATGCAACAAAACCAGTTAAATTTAAATTATCTAAAGGAATAAAAAATAATAGTACAAAAGAAGAGATAATTAAAGCATTCGGAGAATTAGATGAATCCAAGATAACAACAAATGAAGAAAATGTGATTCTTCATTATCAAAAAGATAATTCAATATACTTAGACTTAACAGTAACAAATGATAAAGGTTTAGAAGCATTTAGCTACAAAAAATATTAATTGACTAATTAATATTTTTTTAGTATAATAAAGCAAATTTTTAAAGAGGGAAGAGTATGAATACAAAAGATTATGTTGATTCATTAATAAATAAAAACAAAAATCAATTGAAAGAAAAACAAAAAAAATCATTTGCTAAAATGAATGTATTCGTGGCGATTACAATATTATCTGCAGTTTTTGGTGTTATTGGAATAAGTTCTACACTTTTAGGAACATTAGCAGCTGTAGGTACATCAATAGCAGCAGTTTCTGGATATAAGAGTACAAAGAAAAGAAAAAAAATGATTGAAGATGCATATGAAAAAGAAAATAAACATTTAGAAGAAATAAAATCAAAAGGAATAAAGATAGATAATACATCAAAAATAGAAAGAAGAAACAGATATCAAACAGCAAAAAATAATGTTGAAGATAAAGAAAAACATATAAAAAATTCAAGTATAAGAGATAATATAACATGTCTAGCAAATATGGCAGCAGGAATAGGTGGATTTTTATTAGGAGGAGTATTTGGAATTATATCTCCAATAATTGCAGGGTATAAGTTATTAACAGATAAAGCAGGTAATAAAGACTATGAAGATTATATGAATTCTAAAGTTGAATATGATAATGTATGTAATGAATATAGAATTCTAAGTCATGCAAGAAATACAAGAAACAATACAAGAACAACACCAACAAGAGTAATTCCTAAAAGAGGAAAAGCAAAAAAATATACAAGAGAACAATTAGAAGCAGCAGAAAAATATGTTGATGCTCTTTCTAAGATAAATCCAAAAAGGGAAAATGCTAAACAAATAGTAAAGAAGTAAACTTTACTATTTTTTTGTATATAAGTTAAAATAATAACAAAAAATAGGCATTTTATCTTGTTTCAAATCAATCAATTTGGTATACTATGTATTGTGATAAAGGAGGAATCATATAATGCACAAATACGTATATTTATTTAAAGAAGGAAATGCAGATATGCGTGAATTACTTGGAGGAAAAGGTGCAAACTTAGCAGAAATGACTAATATTGGATTACCTGTTCCACAAGGATTTACAATTACAACTGAAGCATGTACTCAATACTATGAAGATGGACGTGAAATTAATAAAGATATCCAAAATCAAATTAATGAGTATATTGTTAAGATGGAAGAAATCACTGGAAAGAAATTTGGTGATAAAGAAAATCCATTATTAGTATCAGTAAGATCAGGAGCTAGAGCTTCAATGCCTGGTATGATGGATACAATCCTTAACTTAGGATTAAATGAAGAAGTTGTAGAAGTATTAGCAGAAAAATCAAATAATCCAAGATGGGCTTGGGACTGCTATAGAAGATTTATTCAAATGTATTCTGACGTTGTTATGGAAGTTGGAAAGAAATACTTTGAAGAATTAATCGATGAAATGAAAGCTAAAAAAGGAGTTACTCAAGACGTTGAATTAGACGCTGACGATTTAAAAGAATTAGCAGGACAATTCAAAGCTGAGTATAAAAAGAAAATTGGTAGTGAATTCCCAACTGATCCAAAAGAACAATTAATGGGAGCTATTAAAGCAGTATTCCGTTCATGGGATAATCCAAGAGCAAATGTATATAGAAGAGATAATGATATCCCATATTCATGGGGAACAGCTGTAAATGTTCAATCAATGGCATTTGGTAACATGGGAGATGACTGTGGTACAGGTGTCGCATTTACAAGAGACCCAGCAACTGGAGAAAAAGGACTATTTGGAGAATTCTTAACAAATGCACAAGGAGAAGACGTTGTTGCAGGAGTTAGAACACCAATGCATATTTCTGAAATGGAAGATAAATTCCCAGAAGCATTCAAAGAATTTAAAGAAGTTTGTAAAACTCTAGAAAATCATTATAGAGATATGCAAGATATGGAATTTACTGTAGAACATGGTAAATTATTCATGCTTCAAACAAGAAATGGTAAGAGAACTGCTCAAGCTGCTTTAAAAATTGCATGTGACTTAGTAGATGAAGGAATGCGTACAGAAGAAGAAGCTGTAGCAATGATTGATCCAAGAAACTTAGATACATTACTACATCCACAATTTGATGCAGCTGAACTTAAAAAAGCAACACCAGCTGGAAAAGGATTAGGAGCATCACCTGGAGCAGCATGTGGTAAAGTTGTATTTACTGCAGATGATGCTGTAGCATGGAATGAAAAAGGTGAAAAAGTAGTATTAGTTAGACTTGAAACTTCACCAGAAGATATTACTGGTATGAAAGCCAGCCAAGGTATCTTAACAGTTCGTGGAGGAATGACTTCACACGCAGCAGTAGTTGCACGTGGTATGGGAACTTGCTGTGTATCAGGATGTGGAGACATCGTAATGAATGAAGAAAAGAAAGAGTTTACACTTGCTGGTAAAACTTACCATGAAGGTGATTATATTTCAATTGATGGATCTACTGGAAATATCTATGATGGAATTATTAAAACAGTAGATGCAACAATAGCTGGAGAATTTGGTCGTGTTATGGAATGGGCTGACAAAATCAGAACATTAAAAGTTAGAACAAATGCTGATACTCCACAAGATGCTAAAAAAGCAAGAGAATTAGGAGCAGAAGGAATTGGTCTATGCCGTACAGAGCATATGTTCTTTGAAGAAGATAGAATTGCTGCATTCCGTGAAATGATTTGTTCAGATACAGTTGAAGAAAGAGAAGCAGCTCTTGAAAAAATCTTACCATATCAACAAAGTGACTTCGAAAAATTATATGAAGCACTTGAAGGATATCCAGTAACAATCAGATTCTTAGATCCACCACTACATGAGTTTGTACCAACTGAAGAAGCTGATATCAAAAAACTTGCAAAGGCACAAGGAAAGACTGTAGAAGAAATTAAAAACTATATTGATTCACTACATGAATTCAACCCAATGATGGGACACAGAGGATGCCGTTTAGCTGTAACTTATCCAGAAATAGCTAAGATGCAAACTAAGGCAGTAATTAGAGCTGCAATTAATGTTCAAGAAAAACATAAAGATTGGAATATTGAACCAGAAATTATGATTCCATTAGTATGTGATATTAAAGAATTAAAATTTGTTAAACAAGTAGTTGTAGAAACTGCAGATGCAGAAATTAAAGCAGCTAAATCTAACTTAAAATATGAAGTAGGAACAATGATAGAAATTCCTCGTGCTGCATTAACTGCTGATGAAATCGCAACTGAGGCTGATTTCTTCTGCTTCGGAACAAATGACTTAACACAAATGACATTTGGATTCTCAAGAGATGATGCAGGAAAATTCTTAGATGCATACTATGATAAGAAAATATTTGAAAATGATCCATTCGCAAGATTAGATCAAAATGGTGTAGGTAAATTAATGGAAACAGCTGTTAAATTAGGAAAACCAGTTAATCCAAAACTACACATTGGTATCTGTGGAGAGCACGGTGGAGATCCAACATCAGTTGAATTCTGTAACTCAATTGGATTAGATTATGTATCATGTTCACCATTTAGAGTACCAATCGCAAGACTTGCTGCTGCACAAGCTGCAATTAAGGCGAGAAAAAATTAGAACGCATAAGCGTGATAAAATAAAAAAACAAGAAAGACTCATTTGAGTCTTTTTTAGTTGTAATTATAAAGTTTGAGAAAAATTTAAGAATTCAAGAAGCTAAATTAGTTGCTCCTTTTTAATTATGTCTTTAGTATTTCCAAGTAAGGTTTATTTCGTATTATGACTATTTTTTATATTTATTAATATGTCAAAGTATATTTATTGACTACAAAAAAGTATAATGTTATAATAACTGCTAGGTGTATTTTATGATAAAAAAAATTATAAATCCGCATAATTTAACGGATGATATGATGGATGATATAATCTCAAGAGTAAAAATTTTGCCAATAAATCAGAATAATGAGATTTTACTTTGTAAAGTTAATGGCATTTATCATTTTATTGGTGGCCATATTGAGCAAAATGAATCACAAGTTGAATGCTTAAAACGGGAATTAAAAGAAGAAACGGGAATTACTATTTCTAATACTGATTTGTCTCCATTTTTATTATTAAAGAGATATAGTAATAATTATTTTAATACTAATAAAAAGTGTTTATTAAAAATATATTATTTTGCTTTAAAAATTGAAGAACATTATAACATAAATAAACAATCTTTAGATATACAAGAAAAAAATAATAATTTTTCTTTAGAATATGTTGATTTTGATAATGTTGAAGATATTTTGTTTGATAATATGAGTTTAGATAATCAAGTATTATTTGATGAAATGATGTATGTTATTAATAGATATAAAGAATATTGTGATTGTTTAAATATGAAAGTGAAGATGATTAGATGAAAGTGTTTGATTTATTTAATGATAAATTTATATTTGATCTATCATATAAATATATATGTTCTAAAGATAATATAATTAAAGAAGAATATGAATTAGATAAAAGTATATTAGTTAAAAATCCACATTTAATCATAACTGATTTAAATGATAATATTATTGATAAAATAGATGATGTACAACCGCTTTATTTATACCCATTATCAGTTTTAGATTATTGTAATAATATAAAAAAAATGAAAATGTTGTCAATAAATATATGGGAATATAGTAAAGATATTGATTATCTGTCATTTATTATAAACAATGATATTAAGTTAGTAGAATTTACTATTTCAAAAGATGTAGATCTAGAATTAATAGAAAATATTAAAAAAAATAATGTTAAAATCATAATTAATGTAACAGATTTAGATTTAAATGCTGCTATTATGAAATCTATGCATTATGCTGATTATATAAGATTATTTATACCATCTCAAATAGATGATTTTATATCATTAGAAAAATGCTTGAAGTTAATTAATAACAATAAAGAAAATAAAACTTTGTTTACAGTTAAAACTTATTTACATATTAATATGATTGATAAATATGAAAAATTAATTAATTTGTTAAATAAATACAATGTTGATATTTTACAAGTTTCTAAGGAATTGATTCCTTTATATGCTGAAAACGCTAGAGTTGATATTAAAGATCAAGAAAAGATTCGTTATTTAGAAAATAAATATAATAAATTAGGAAAAACAAGATTTATTAGTGTGAAAAATCTTTCTGAATTATACTATCCAAGATTTATGTTAAATGATAAAAATAGTCGTAAGTGCTACGCATCTATTATGAAACCATATATGTTTAAGGATATTTTATTGCCATGTAAAGTAGTTGGAAAATTAAATAATAAAGATTACTGGAATTTAGGTAACAGCAAAACTATTAATTATGATAGAATAAAGAATAAATGTGGTACAGAATGTGATGATTGTGCTTCAATTTTTGAAAATGATTTCTTGTATAAGGTGGAACAAATAGTTAAGGATAGAAAAGTAAAGTATTATATTGTATGTGATAAGTAGGTGATGAGCAAATGAATAAGATTGTATTAACTGGTGGACCATGTGGTGGCAAAAGTGCAACTTTGGCATCTATTGATAAAAATTATAAAAAAGAAGGACATAATTTTTATTTAATTGATGAAACAGCTACTACTTTATTTATTAATGAGTTTAATAAAATACTAATTAATGGACAAAGTATATCTAAATTTGATTTTCAAACAATTATTTTTCTTGTTCAATTTATAAAAGAGTATAATGCTGAAACAGATTTTCTATATAAAGGTAATGGTAATAAATCAACCATAATTTGTGATCGAGGACTATTAGATGGAAAGGCTTACATGAATAATTCGGATTTTAAAAATATGTTAAAAAAATTTAATTTAGATGAATCATCTTTATTAAAAACATATAGTGTAGTTTTCCATTTGACATCAATATATTTCAAAGACAAAGATTTTTTTAAAGAACATCGTCCTTTTGCTGTAGATGATGCACTTGATATTGATTATAATTTATGGGAAATATGGAAAAAATGTCCAAATCATTTCATTGTTCCAATTACAAATTTAATTGAAGAAAAAATAAATATAATATATAAATATTTAGATGATGTGATTGACTATAATTCACCAATGTTACATGATTTTTATAATGAAATTGATTTTAAATATATGAGAGGTTATTTAAGAGAATTTTTTTATTATTATTCTAATAATACAAGTTCAGAAGATAAAGCAAAAATTTTAAAATTACATAATTACTATAAAGAAAGGAATATTGTGTAGCTGATTATGAAAAACTTGTTTCAATCATATTTAAAAGGTGTTGATGAATATAATCTTAAAGTTAATGTAAAATCGGATAGTATTATTGTTTTTAAAAAAATAATAAACATTAATAAACCGTTTATTTTAAATGAAAATGGTGAAGACATAACTATTTTAGATGATGGATATAGTATTATTGAATATATGCCATTAAATGAAAAATACATATGTAGAATTCATCTAGATAATAATTTAAAAGTTATTGAATACTTTTTTACATTATCTTTAGAAAATAAGTTTGAAAATAATATGCCATTATATGATGATGTTAAGTTATCAGTAGTTTACTGTAATGGTATGATTAAATTATATAATGAGGAAGTATTAAAAAAATTGTTGGATGATGGAAAAATAAATAAATTACAATATGAAGAAATTTATTGTGTAGCTAATAGTATTATGGAAGAAATAAGACAAGGTTCTAATAAAATTATTAATAATGTTAAAAGTTTAATTAAAGGGAGTGATTTTTAATGAAAATAGCTTTAGATAAAGATGGAAAAGCGTATCAATATAATGAACTTGTTCTTGAAAATGTAGATAATGAAATCGTTAGTAATTGTTTTCAAGAAATGCCAATGAAAGAAAGATTATTAAAAGCCAAAAGTATGATAATGGTTTATAAACCAACGAATAAAATTATGTTTGAATTAAATCTAATTCATGCACAACATTTTTATCCTTTAAGTATAGTTGATTATGCTAATGCGATGAAAAATTTACTTTTAGGCAAAATAGATTCTTTACCTATAGTATCTTTAGATTCACATGATTATAATTTTTGTGATTTTAATTGTAAAGATTGTTTAGCAGTAGATACAAGAACATGGGCTGCTAAAGAACTTGGATTTACTAATTATGATCCAGAAGAATATGAAAAGTGCTTAACTGAAATTGCGAGATATTCTAAAAAAAGAGGTTGTGATTCAATAAGATTTGAAATGTCTGGTGAAGGTAATCCAGATATGTATCCTCATCGTGCAAGAATTATTAAGTTTGCTAAAGAAAAATTAAATATGAAATGTGTATATATTTCATCAGGTAGTAGATTAAATGAGGAAACAATTGATGCATTAGCTAAATATGCTTATTATGTAAGAATTAGTTTACCAGGCTTAAATAATAAGGCTTATGATATATATTCAAACCAAAAAGGTGCTAATAAAAACAAATTTACTTTTGATGATGCTCTTGAATTAATGAAAAAATTGGTTCAAAAGAGAAAAGAATATAATCGAGAAGGAGAACTTGTTATTGGGGCACGAACTTGTATGCGCCCTGAAAATGAAGGTAGTTATTTAAGTGCAGCTAAAGCTATGGGTGAAATTGGTATTGATAGTTTTCAAATTGTTAAAATTTTAATTCCAATGGGTGAAAATATAGAAAAATATAAATTAAGCAAAAAAACAATAAATGAATTAGAAACATTGAATGCAAATTATCAAAAATATAACTTAATGCATGTTCAAATTCCATATAAATTAGACTATATTTATTATGATCGTAAGCTTGAGAAAACTGAAAAGCCAAGTCATTGTTATAGTTCATATTTATCACCCATATTATATGGACCTCATTTAGTAGTATGTACTCACTGGGAAAAAATCAAAGATGTTGAAGGATCTCATTATGGAAAGATAAGTGGTAAGAAAAATCAATTAGAAGATATGATGTTTAACGAAAAAGCATGTCGTATTAGAGATGCTTTACCAAATAAATGCAGTTCTTGTTGTTCTATATATGACAATTTAGTGATGGAAATGGTAAAAACTCAATTACTTATGGTTAATGATATTGAAAATATTGAATTTTTACTAACATATTAGGTGATTTATGTATAGTTTTAATATAATAATTACAGAAATTTGTAATGCTAATTGTTCACATTGCTATATGAAAAATGATAGTAATAATAAAACTCTAACAACAAAACAAATTGATACTCTTATAAAGAATTTGCCATCCAACACAAAAAGTATAGTACTTACTGGTGGTGAGATATATATGGTTAAAAATTTATTGTTTTATACTTTAGAAAAAATAAATGAAAGATTTTCAAATATAATTATAGGTGTTGAATCAAATGGAAAATATTTCTATGAAAATAAAGACAAAATAAGAAATGAATTAAATAAGCTTGAAGAATATAATGTATCATTCATAAGATTTTCTGATGATGTTTTTCATGCTGATGGTGGAATTAATTTAGATGAAGTCAGAAAAATAAAAGATTATAGTGATGGATTAAAAATTCAAGTTAAGTATTTAGTTCAAAATGATGCTTTACCAATAGGAAAAGGTAGTGATTTACCAGATGAATTAAAAGCAAAAAAAGAGTGTATGAATACAGCAGATACATATAAAAATCCATATTTGTTTTTAGATAACGATGGTAATATATATACTTGTGCATGGAAGTGTACACCTTCTATTGGTAATATCTTTACTGATTCATTTTCTGATATTGAAAATAATCTGTATAGTGGAATACAAAAAGAAATCCTTATCGGTAATATAGAAGGTATTTTAAAAAATAATGAAAACTATGATAAGTATAAGAAAATAGTTCAAGAGCAAGGAACTTGTATGGCTTGCTATAAATATTTTAAAGAATTGAGATAAAATTATGATTGTATTATTAGGTAAAAATGGTTCAGGAAAAACTTACTTAGCTAGTTATTTAAAAGAAAAGGGGTATAACTATACCCCTAATTATACAACTCGTCCAAAAAGAGCAGGAGAAGTGGATGGTATTGACTATATTTTTATCAATGAAGCAGAGTTTAAAAAACTAGTTAAAGATGGCTTTTTTGTAGAATATAAAGAATTTGCTAGTTGTTATTATGGAACTCCTATAACTAAGTTAAGTGATAATTCCATAACAATAGCGGGTAATACTGATATTTTGAATAAAGAAGCGTCAAGTCCTGTTAATATTGTATATATTCATTCTAATATTGCTAAAAGGTTTGAACGTATTAAAGCTAGAAATGAGTCTAATGAGATTTTATTTAATAGAATGCATCTTGAAAATTTTGATTATTTAAATAATTTTAATGGTTTTTTTATAGATAATTCATATAATCAAGGAACTAAACTGATAACAGATATTATTAGTATTGATGGTTCTATAAAAAATGCACAAATTTTAAGTAATCATCAATTTTTAAAAACACAAAGTAATTTATATAATGATGATGATTCTCAATTGTTAAATTTTTTAAGATTTGAAGAACTATTATTGATTACTATTGTGACACAAAATGGTAATATGAGTGAAAAAAAAATGTATGAAAAATATCAATATTTATTAGGCGAATATTGTAGAAGTGTTGGAGTAAATATATCATTTGATCATAATATGGGTTTTACTGTAATTTGTGATAACGAAACATATAAAGGAAAATATTTAGAAAAAAAATTAAAAGGTGTTAGGTTATGAAATATGTGGTTTTTGCTGATTATGATGGTACTCTTACAAACGATGATAACATTGTTACAAAGAGAACTATTAATGCTATAAAAGAATTAATTAAGAATAATTGTTATGTAGTAGTTTGTTCAAGTAGACCAAGATATTCTGTAAATCGGATTAAAGATAATATATCATCTAGTGGGTATATCATTTCATCTAATGGTGCAGAAATATATGATACTGATAATGAAAAAGTAATATTTAAAAAAGTTATCGAAAAAGACATATGTTTAGATATATGTAATAGAGCAGTTGAATGTGATTCAAGAATAGTACTTGTAGCTGATAATGATGAATATGTTACAGAAGTATCTCATTCAGAACATCAAATAATAATGGATGATTATAAGGAAATAATTAAATTAAATGATATAAAACAAATTTTTATTACTAATAATTCTTTTGCTGAGATTAGTGAATTAAAAAAACATGTTTTACAATTAGATAATGTTAAGATTATTAATGAATCTCTTTCATTAAAAAATAATGTTGATGATAATTCTAGTTATTGGTTTTCTGTTGCAAATAAAGATATTTCAAAAGGTACTTCTTTAAAATTTTTAGCTAATTATTTAAAAATTCCAAATGAGCATGTTTATGCAATAGGAAATGATTATAATGACGTTGAAATGCTTAGTAATGCAGGTATAAGCATTTGTTTTGATAATTGTCCAGATGATATAAAACAAATGGTTGATAGAATAACTTGTAATAATAATGAAGATGGTGCTGCAAAAGCATTTGAACAAATATTAAGTGAGATTGAAAAATGGAAAAGATAGGTATATATACTTTGTATAATTCTAAAAATTTTGGAGCTTTTTTACAAGCTTTTGCATTAATGAAATTCCTTGAAGAACATAATAATTGTAAGGTGTATTTTATAAAAAATAATGAAGATAAATCAAAAATAAATTTATTTGATTATAAAAGATTTAAAAAGAATTTTTATTATTTAATACAAGATTACAAATTTAAAAGAACATATAAACATTTTAAAATCATTGAAAAAAATGATGCTATTTATAATGAAATAGATTCTATTTTGTTTGGTAGTGATGAAATATGGAATGTTAAAAATAAGTATTTTAATCATATTGATGATTTTTTTGGAGTAGATGATAAAAAATCAATATCATACGCATGTAGTTGTAATGAATCTACTTATGATGATATATTTAAAATGTATGGTTTAGGTGCATTTGATAAGTTTGATTTAATTTCAGTTAGAGATGATAATACTTTAGATGTAGTAAATAAATTTGGAAAAGTAAATGCTAAAAAGGTACTTGATCCAACATTTTTAATTTCATATGATAAATATTTAAAAAAAGTTAAATTTAAAAACTACATTTTAGTTTATGGTTATCATTTTGCTGAAAATCAAATCAATAAGATAAAAGAATTTGCAACAAAAAATGATTTAAAAACTATTTCTATGGGACAATATCAATCTTGGTGTGATAAAAACTTGCATGGTGATGCTTTTGATTTTCTATCATATGTTAAGAACTCAGATTATTTTATTACATCAACATTTCATGGATGTGTTTTTGCAGTAATTTTTAAAAAGAATTTTGGTGTATTTGTTAATGAAAATATTAAAGTAAAAGAATTTGTTAAAGATATGAATCTTAAAGATTTTGTAATTGACAATATTGATGATTTAAGTAAAACATTAGATAAAAAAGTAAATATTACACCTGACATAGTTAATTCAAAAAAATTTATAGAAAATAGTATAAAGGAGTAATATATGAAAATAAGTAATAATTGTTATGGCTGCACAGCATGCTTTTATAGTTGTAAGTTTTCTGGTATCGATATAAAAAAAGACAACTGCGGATTTAGATGTGCAGATATAAATAATAATTGTATTAAGTGTAATAAATGTCAAAGTGTTTGTAATTCAAAATTAGATTTGAATATTCCAATAGAAGTTTATGCTTTAAAAAATAAAAATAAAGATATTCGAAATACATCTTCATCAGGTGGATATATTTATGAATTATCAAAATATGTTATCAGCAATGGTGGTGTAGTATTTGGGGCATGCTTTACAGGAGATTTTAAAGTTAAACATATGTGTATAGATAAAGTGGAAGATATATATATGATGCAAGGATCTAAATATACAGAAAGTGATTTAGATAGAACTTTTGAAATGGTGAAAGACAATTTAGAAAAAGGTATATATGTTTTATATACAGGAACACCATGTCAAATAAACGGATTAAAAAAGTATTTAAAAAATGTTAATACTGAACACCTACTAACTTGTGATAATGTTTGTCATGGTGTAGTTAGTCCATTAATATTTGAGGAATATAAAAAAATGTTAGAAAAAGAATATGATTCTAAATTGAAATCATTTACATTTAGGTATAAAGATGGTAAAAGAACACAAAATGTTAAAGCATCTTTTGAAAACAACAAGGAATATATTGGACTTTGTAAGAACGATATATTTTATAAAATATTTTTTAAAAATATTGGTTATAGAGAAAGTTGTTATAATTGCGAGTTTTCAAAAATAAAAAGAGTATCAGATATTACTGTTGGCGACTTTTGGGGAATTGAAAGAAGTATTTCCAATTTTGATGATAAATATGGTGTAAGTTTATTATTAAATAATACAGATAAAGCTATGGAAATATTTGATAAAATTAAAGATAAATTCGATGTTGTCAAAAGCAATATTGATGATTGCTTACAACCAAACTTGATTAGTCCAACACCTAAAGGATATAAAAATGAAATTTTTTGGGAAGAATTTAGAAATAATGGATTAGAAAAAGGAGTGGAATTACTTGATGAATAAAATAGAAAAAATAATAAATGATAAATATAATGAATATGATGAAGATACTAGATTACACAAAGATAAATCTCATGAATTAGAGTTTATTACTACAACCAGTTTTATTGAAAAATACTTGAATAAAAATGCAAAAATATTAGAAATTGGTGCTGGAACTGGAGCTTATTCAATATACTATGCAAAAAAAGGTTATGATGTTTCTTCAGTAGAACTTGTGGATAGAAATCTTGAAGTTTTAAACAAAAAAATAACACCTGACATGAACATAAAAACATATCAAGGGAATGCTGTTAATTTAGATATGTTTGATGATGGAATATTTGATCTTACATTATGTTTAGGTCCACTATATCATTTATTTGATATCGAAGGAATGAATAAAGCAATTAGTGAATGTGTAAGGGTTACAAAGCCAGGTGGAATTATCTTTTTAGCTTATATTCCAAATGATGTTGTAATGATTAATTGGTTACTAAGAAAAAATAAAGTTTTAGATGCTAAAGATTATTTTGATAATGATTTCAATCCTAAAAATAATCCTGATGAATGTTTTTCAGTTTGGAAACTTGAACAATTTAATAATATTATGAAGGATTATAAAGTTGAATTTTTAGAAAATGTAGGCGTAAGTGGTTTATCAATTGTTTTAAATGAATATGTAAATGCCTTATCAGAAGAAGAATTTTCAATTTGGGTGGATTACCACTTAAAAACATGTACTAATACTGAAATATTAGGTTACAATAGTGAAATAATTTATATATGTAGAAAGGAAAAGTAGTATGAGAAAAAAATTAGTTAGTAAAACATATATGAGAGAAGTAAGCGATTATGAAATGGTTATAATTAATAATGAAGATATGGATTATTATCTTTGCATAAAAAAGATTAATAAAATAAATCCTCCATTTGTTCTACATGAATTTGATCAAGATATTGTACATATTGATAATGGATATTATATTGTTGAATATACATCAAAAAACAAATTATATAATGCAAGAGTATATATAGATAATAATAAGAATGTAATTGACTATTATTTTGATATAAGCTCTGAAAATGGTTTAGAAGATAAAATACCTTATTATGATGATTTATATTTAGATGTTTTATATTATCCTAACCAAAATGATTTAATTGAATATGATGATATGAATGAACTTGAAGAAGCTCTAAAAGATAAAAAAATTACTCAAGAGCAATTTGATAATGCTATTTCAACTGCTGAACAGTTAGTTACTGAAATCAAAAATAAAAAGAATGATTTTATAAATTTAGATGTAGTAAGTATAGTTGAAAGGTATTTTTCTTAATATGAAAAATGTAATGTTTAGTATTTTAGTTCCTGTTTATAATCAAGAACTTAGATTAGATAAGAGTTTAAATTGTATTTTAAACCAAACATATAGTGATTTTGAAGTAATTATAGTTGATGATAAGTCCACTGACAACAGTTTAAAAATATTAACTGAGTTTTCAAAAAAAGATAATAGGATAAAATTATACAAAAATCTTGTTAATAGAGGTGTTGGTTATACCAGAAATAAATTATTAAAAAAAGCGAGTGGAAAATATATTATTTTTATTGATCCAGACGATTTTGTTGAACTTGATTTATTAAAAAATCTTATTGATTATACTAAAAAAGATATTGATATAATTAGATATCAAAATATCGTTAATCCTGTCACTGAAAATCAAATTGCAGTCGAAAAAAATAAAGATTTATCACGATTTTGTTGTAAAGTTGAAGATATTAAATCTGGTATTGAAGCTGTTAAAAAATGGGATATGGGTTTAATATATATAAATGCAGAGTTATGGTCATATTGTTTTAAAAAAACTTTATTTACAGATAATAATATAACATTTAAAAATGTAAGAGTTCACGAAGATTACTCTGTATTACCAATGTTGTTATTAAGTGCATCTTCTATAAAAGTAATTAGTTTTGTTGGATATCACTATTTACAGTATGATAATTCTTTAACTAAAATAGATAGTAATAAAAAAAACATTATTAAGAAGTTAACATATAAAAATAAAATATTTAAAAAAGAAACTAATAGAATTATTAGGTATATACAAAATATGGATTTACCAAAAGATTTTAAAGATGAGTTTATACTTGATTTAAATGAACGTATGAAAGATCAAAACAATAAATTTAATATAAAGATAAATTCATTAATAAAATAATCGTAAGATTAAGATATTACAATCAATAAAAAATAAGTCATTTTAGTCTTAATCGTCCCGAACTTGCCTATAGTACAAGCTGCAATCAAAGCAAAAAACAATAAGTAATTAAACTAAAAAAGACTAGAGAAATCTAGTCTTTTTAAATTAAGTCACATTCAATAATTTAATCCTTTAATTTTATGGTAAAATAATTGTAGGATGTGAGAATAATGAATAATGATTTAGGGTACAAAGAATTATCTTCTAAAAGTAAAGAAGAAATAATGGAA
>CADBGE010000010.1 GCA_902794075.1 uncultured Erysipelotrichaceae bacterium
TAAATGTAAGTCCCTTACAGCCACAAGTACAGATAAGTGGTTCAAATGTACCTATACAACAGAATCCTATTCAGCCACAGATTAGTAATAATACACAAAATTTAGTTTCGCAAATATCTAGGTTGGATGTTTAGAAGGGAGTTGGTTAAATGTATATAGAAGAATTATTTATAATAATTGTATTTGTTATTGGTATTTATCTATATAGAAACTATAAAGGTGAAAGTGTAGGTAATTATGTATTTGGCCAAGTACAAAATATCTATGAAAGATTTGCTCCTTATTCTTTTAGAGTTGTTAGAGAAAAGACTAAACAATTAGGACAAGAATATACAGTAAGACAATATACCATTCAAGTCGTTTTATTTGCAGGTTTTGCCTCAGTTGTTTCGTATTTATATTTCTATAATATAATTATAAGTATTATTTATGCCTTAGTTGCTGTTTCTTTTGTACCTTATTTATCTTTTTTAAGATGTAAAAAGGTATATTCAGAATTTATTTTTGAACAAATACAAGTGTATACTTCAAATACTATAATGGAATTTGGAACAACTCAGTCTTTTGTTAAAGCTTTAGAAGGTGTTCGTGATTCGGGTGTTTTAGAAGATCCCGTTTTATCTGATGTTAATCAAATGATTACGATGTCATATGATAATGGTACTATTGATGAAGCATTAGATTATATGGCAAAATTATATCCATTTTATATAGTAAAAAATATGCATCAATTGTTTTTACAAATTACTAAAGAAGGTGCACAAAATTCATCTGATTCTCTTGAAAATATGCAGTTAGATATAGATATGCTTGTTGAGAGTGTATATAGAGATAGAATTGAACGTGCTACATTTCATAAATCCTTCTTACAATTTGGTATTATGCTGTATTTATTAGTAATGCTTGTTCAATATTTATTGGGTAGAGATACTTATCTTCAATTACTTGAGAAATGGTATGTTCAGTTTTTGATGCATGCTGTATTGATTGTAAATACATATTTCCTTATAAAAGGGGAAAAATATTATTATGAGAATGTAGGTGCAGAATAATGGAAATAATTATTGTTGGAGCTATTATAATATTTGTTCTTGTTTATAATAACACTATAAATAAAGATAAATTTTTTGCTGATAATCAAAAATATTTAGAAGCATTAAAGGAAGATGATTATCAATTCTTAGTTCATGCTAGATATGGAGAAGATGTTAATGTTGACCAACTATACAATAAGCGTGTTATGATGGGATTTGTTGCATTCTTATTTGTTTTAGTATTATCAATTTCAAATAATAAATCTGTTGATATTATTAATTCTCAATTCTTTTTAAATTTAGTAGTATCTTTGGCAGTTGCTTTTGGTGTTTTTAAATTACCATATATTCAATTAAAGGGATATTATAAGCAACATTTACATGAAATTGATGTTATGCTTCCTTATTATTTGAAAAGTTTGGAAATATTGATACAACATTATACTGTTCCAGTAGCAATTGGAAAAAGTATTGCTGATGCACCTGAAATTTTTAAGCCTGGCTTAAGAAAAATGATAGATAGAATTAATTCTGGAGATTCATCTGTAGATCCTTATATGGAGTTTGCTAATGATTATCCAGTTAGAGATTCAATGAGAATGATGAGACTTTTGTACAGACTTGGAATTGGTTCTCAAGAAAGAAAACAAGAAAGATTAATGATGTTTTCTAAGACTGTATCTTCTTTACAAAATAAAGCAAGAGAAACAAAATACAAAGAGCGTTTAAATCATATGGAAAGTCAAACTATGATAATGCTTGTTGTTACCGGTGTAGGTGTAATGTTAACAATTTTAATTTCTATGATGATGATGTTTTAGTTTGTAAATCATGTGTAAATAATAATATATATTATTGAAAATGTTTTTATGAGTTGATATAATTAATTTAGGGTTTGAAAGGATAGGTGATGTAGATGAAAGCAGCAACAGGAGAATTAAATTTAACTGTAATTACTTTAATAGCTATTGGAGCCGTTATCGCATTTTTTTGGGTAATGTGGGATCCAATTAAGAATACAATAACTTCACAATGGAATGACATATCTACAAATGATAGAACTAAAAATGTATAATATTATATAATAATTATTAATTTATATGATTTAAAAGAAGGGATGATGAAATGAAAGATGCATTTGGTGGAATATTAAATTTAGTCTTAATTTCAGTATTCCTTCTTATTGTTATTGGAGTTTTAGGATTAGTTACTACTTATACTAAGGCTTTTAAAATGAAGAATATTGTTCTTACTTCAATTGAACAGTATGAAGGTACTTGCTGTGATATTTATAAGGGTGGTAAATGTGCAAGTTCTTCAGCTTGTGTTTCTAAAATTAGACAAGAAGCTCAAGCTTTGGGATATAGTCCCGTTAGTTTAAATTGTCCAAGTGATTATAGTAATAATGAATTGTACTGTATAAAAGAAGTAAATGAAGGTGGAAGTCATTATTTTAGTGTTATTGTTCAAGCTGATGTACATTTTCCAATTGTAAGTAATATTTTAGGATTTAGAATGTTTCAGGTTAGTGGTGACACAAGACAAATAAATAGTTAGTTGGTGATATAGTGAGAGATGCATTAGGTGGAACTGTTGTTCTTGTTATAATTGTTGTGTTTATTGTTATTGTATCTGGATATATGGCATTTAATGTTAATTATACAAAGGCTTTTAGAATTAAGAATAAAGTAGTAGATAGTTTTAATAAATATGGTGATACTTGTACTACTCAGGGTTCAAAATGTGATAAAGAAATTTCTGAATATGCGAAGTCTATAGGTTATAATCCTATAGGTCTAACTTGTGATGGACGAAAATTAAATGATTCTGATTTACATAATTTAAATACAAGTGGTTCTAGGTTATACTGTTATACAGAGCATCTAAAGGAAGGTTCTACCGATTCTGATATTGTTAAAGATGGTACTTATCACTATTATACTATTGTTACTAAAATAGATATTAATATTCCTCTTATAGAAAATTCTTTGGGATTAAGATTTTTAACTATAAAAGGGGATACTAAAACTTTCAAAAAAGGATAGATTATTTAAATATAAGGGTGTTGATATATAATGAATGTTATAATTGCAAACGAACAACAAAATCAATTGTCAAATTTAGATATTGATGTTATTAAAAATACTACTGGGCAATACGATGTTTTGGAAGTTATTGAAATGTTCAAGAACTTCTTTTATAATAAAATGATTCTTGATGTAACTGCATTAAATGATTATAAGGAGTTTAAAACATATGAAAAACTAATTCACGGATTAGAAGCTGATAAGATCATTTTTTTATTACCAGAAGGTTCAAATTTATGCACTTCTACTTTTTTAGCACAACTTATAAGTATAGGAATATATAATTTTACTACTAATTTAAATGGAGTTGTTTATTTATTAAAAAAACCTAATTCATTTAAAGATGTTGAAAACATTTTAAAAATGGCAAGTATTCAGTCTTCTGATGAAACTGGTGCAGTTAATACATCGTTGAATCCAAAAGATAAAAAATCTAATGGTAAAACAATTTTGGGTATTAAAAATATTAGTGATTCAGCAGGTGCATCTACGTTTACATATATGTTATTGAAAGAATTATCTCTAACATTTGGTAAAGAGAATGTTTGTGCTATAGAAATAAATAAGAATGACTTTTTATTATTTAATGATAAAGCAATGATTTCAATTAAAGAGAATGAAATAAATAATATATTAGATAAATATTCTAAAGCTAATATTATTCTTGTCGATTTGAATGATTCAAAAGATGTCTCTTTTTGCAATGATATTATTTATTTAATTGAGCCAAGTACTGTTAAACTTAATAGACTTGTTAAAAAGAATAAAGATATTTTTTCAAAACTTTCTAATAAAAAAATTATATTAAATCAAAGTTTATTATTAAATAATGATGTTCATGATTTTGAGAATGAGGCTGGTATAAAAGTGTTTTATAATATGCCACCGCTTGATGAGAGAAAAAGAAATGCAATAATAAGAGATTTTTTGACAAAACTTGGAATTATAGATAGTACTGAAAAAAGTAATTCTACTAAAATTTTTGGTTTATTTAGACGCTAAGTAATTGACAAAAAATATTATAAAATATATAATTAAGTAGAAAAGGAGTGTTATTATGCTAGATTTATTTCAAATTGGTGCTATTGATAGTTGTAATGGTTTATTACCTCTTGTTAAGGTTATTAAAAAAGGGTTATTTCCTATTGTACAATTAGGAATTCCAATTTTGTTAATTGTTTTAGGAACTTTTGATTTAGGTAAGGCTGTTATTTCTAGTGAAGAAAAAGAAGTTAAAGCTGCACAAAGTAGATTGTTAAAAAGATTCCTTTATGCTGCATTAGTATTCTTTGTTGCTACAATTGTTTCCGTATTGATGAGTGTTATTGCTCAAGGTGGAGAAGGAGATACAACTAGTTGGGAAAATTGTTGGAGAGCAGCAGGCTAAAATTTGATTTTTAAAATAGCATTTTATTGCTATTTTTTTTATGTTTTGATATACTTTATATGATATAATAAAACTGGAGTGGTATATATGAAGAAATTTATACTTATATTTATTTTATCTATATTTATGTTTTTTCCAGTAAATACTTTTGCTGTTGATTTTAATGATTATATGTTAATTGGTGTTACTACACCAAAAGTTACTAGTTCTAGTGAATTAGAAGGTTTAATGGATGATTATGATGAGGACAGTTATCAATCATGTGAGGGATCTGATTCGGTACTTGGTGATCCTAAAGATGAGTCGTCTGTTGCTTGGTTACTTGATCAAATACTTACTTATGCAACTATTGCAGGTATGTTATTAATTGTTGTTTTAAGTAGTGTTGATTTTTTAACTGTAGTTGTTAAAAGCGATGATGAATCAATGGCTAAGGCTGCTAGAAAATTTGGGTTAAGACTAGTTTTTGCTGTATTGTTATTTTTTGTTCCAACTATAACTAATGCTTTACTAGATATATTTGGACTTACATCTCAATCCACTTGTGGATTGCAGCAATAAAAAGAGGTGATTAGATGGGTGAAACGGATTTAAGCGATTCAAATGTTGGAACAAGATTAATTCGACTTCTTTTTTCAACTTTAGATAGACCTGCATTTTGGTTATTAGGAATTGCATATGAATTGTTTTTTAATGTAGCATCTGCTGATTTATTTAGTAATCAAACTATAATGAAGTTTTATGGAAGAATCCAAGTTATTCTTGGTGTCTTTATGATGTTTCAACTTTCTATGAGCGTATTAAAAGGAATTGTAAATCCTGATACGTTTACAGGAGATAAGGGAGCTAAAACGCTTATTACTAAGATTATTACAGCTTTGTTACTACTAACAGTAATGATGCCAATTAGTATACCTAATCCAAAAAATGAGTATGAAATTCAGATTAACAATAATGGACTTTTATTTGGTACTCTCTATTCGTTACAACATAGAATTCTTTCAAATAATACTCTAGGTAGATTAATTTTAGGAACAACTGATTCATCATCATCATTTACATCTTCGTCTGATGATAGTAATGGAGGAGATACTGAGTTAAAAAAATCTGCTAGAATTTTTACATCTACAATTATAAAAGGTTTTTATAGAATTAATCTTGTTCCTATTGAAGAACGAGATGACACTTATTTGAAAGAAGGAAAAGATCCGGCTACTTATAATGATAATAGAGTTTGTACTGATATTAGTGATGATATTCTTGAGAGATATACTAGGATAGATGCAGATCCGGGGGATATTATTGGTATGGTTAATGAAACATGTATTGTTGATTTTAACTTACTAAATTATGTACCATTTATTGGTGATCAATTAGGTTCTAAAAAATTTGTATTTACTTATATGCCTGTTATTTCAATGATAACTGCATTGATATTTGTATTTGTATTATTAAAGTTCACTATTGATGTAGCAGTTCGTGCGGTTAAACTTGCTGTACTTAGGTTAATTGCACCTATTCCAATTATATCTTATATGGATCCTGGAAAAAATGGCAATGATGGTGCTTTTAATTCATGGGTTAAGGCATTGTCATCAACTTATTTAGATTTATTTATTAGACTTGCGGTAGTTTATCTTGTAATATTCTTAATTCAAGATATGATAGTTCATGGAATTATAATGGATATTGGAAGCGGTTTAATTGGTGTTTTATCATTCATTATAATTTGTATTGGTTTGTTTATGTTTGCAAATCAAGCTCCTAAATTTATAAAGCAAGTGTTAGGAATGAAAGATGAAGGAACTGGAAACTTGTTAGGTAAAATATTTGCAATGGGTACTGCTGGAGCTGGTATTGTTGGTTCAGCAGCAGCTAATTATCGTGCATCTAAAGAAGAAAACGATGAACTTCATCCAGGAAGTAAATTTAATGTAGTTAGAAATGTTGGATCATCAATTGCTGGGGCTATTGGTGGCGGATATGTAGGATTTAAAGCTGCAGGTGCTAAGGATGCAACAGCTAGAAGTGTTTTGGATGCACAAGGACAAAGAAATGCGACAAGAGCAGCCCATTCAACTTTCCCTGGTCGTACTGCAGATAGTATATATGGAGCATTTACTGGTCAGTCACTTTCTTCTAAAGGAAATAATAATTTAAAAGCTGCACAAGATTGGGTTAAGGCGCAAAGTGATTATAAAACTTCACTTGAAGGAGAAGCTAAAAATAATGGTGATGCCACTAATCTTGGAGGAGGAATTACTGCTCGTTATGCCGAGGTGGAAAGAGCTGTTGCTTCTGCCCATGATGGCAAAGTGACTATCAATGGTACAGATTATGATGCAAATATATTTACTTCAGACTTTATGGATGACGCATTAAAAGCACAAGTTCGTTCTTATCAGGCCGGAGGTACAAAAGCTGGTGGTACTTCATATGCTAATAGTATTCAAGCTGGAGGAAAATTATATGCAAAGAGATCAGATGCTATTAGATTATCTAGGGATGTTGATGTAAGTGAACTTGATTCTTCTATTGCAAATAATTATAAATCTTATGATGTTGATAAAGTTGATACATATGGTAAAGCAATTGGTGCTGCTAATACTGTTATTTCGAATGCTCAAAATGATATGCGTCAGAGAATGCGTAATGCAAATAATCAACAAAAAAAATAATTAGGAGTGTGATATATAGTGTATGATCAATATTTGATACCTGCTAATACAAAGCGTGGTAAATTAATACTTGGATGGTTTAGACCATTTGATTTATACTTATTTGGTGGAGGAGTATTAGCAACATTTGTTTTAATTGCATTTCTTCCTCTGTTTTCTTGTAATGCCGGTACCTCATTATCATAATATGATGGTTATAATTCAAGAAGGATATCAATTTTTGACAACTCGTCAAAGATATAGATGGAAAGGTTGGTGTTGGAAAAGTGTCGTCATCAAAAAAAGGAGTAAGTAGTGGATTTACTGAAGATTGGCTACCCGTTAGAGCTATTCAAAATAATATGATTATTACAAAAGATAATTATAAAGTTAGTGGAGTTAAAATTACTCCAAGAAATATATTTATTCTAGACCCTGATTTACAGAATAATATTTTGATTGCTTTGAGGAATTTTTATAATACAATTGATTATGAATTTTGGTTAGTAGTTGCGGATAGACCAGTAGATATATCTGTTTATATGTCTCAAATGCAATTATTATTAAATGAGACACAATCTCCTGCAATTAGAAAGCTTATTTTACAAGATATTGATAAGGGAGAGTCTTTTATTAGAAACAATGTTGTTGATACTGAATATTATTTTATGTTTAAAACAAAAGATGTTGATTTATTACAAAAGAGAGTAAGACAAATGATTAATGGTCTTGCAACTTGTGGATTAAATGCATCTCTTATAAGTAATTCAGATTTAAGATTAGTTTTAGAAAACTTCCTAAATGGAGGTACTAGTACAGAGTTTGGAACGGTGATGCCAGTATGAGTACAGGTTTAAGAAGTCAGTTAGCTCCTAAGGGACTACATTTTAATTCAAGTGATTTTTTCATAAGTGATAAATATGCAACAATATTAACCGTTGTTTCTTATCCAAAATATATAATGCCTGGATATTTATCTAGTTTAACTAATATGTCAGGTATTAAAGTTGTTGTTAAACATATTCCTGTACCTTTTGGTGATATGCAAAAAATGTTAAATAAACAGGTTGCAGAGTTAAAAGAAAGATATCAAAATGAAAGAGATCAAACTACAAAAGAAAGAATTAGACAAGATGCTGAAAGTTTGGAATATTTTATTTCAATGTTAGCAGCTTCTCAAGCAAGAATTTTTGATTTTCAAATGCATATTATGATTACTGCTGATACAAAGGAAGAATTAGAATTAAAGAAATTAAATGTTAGAAATTATCTTGATTCAATGGAATTAAAAGCTATTGCTTTAAGATTTGAACAAGAGAAAGTGTTAAAATCAATTCTACCTGTTTTCCCTTCTCAAGATATAGAGCAGAGAATTGGTACTCCTATTCCTTCTGTTACAGTAGCAGCTATGTATCCATTTATATTTGATAGTATTAAAGATCCAGGTTTGTCTACATTGCTTGGTGTTGATTTCTCAGGTGGAGTAATTTTGTTTAATCAATTTTTATATAAAATTCGTAAAGAAAATAATAGAAATAATGCTAATATGATTATGTTAGGAACATCTGGTTCTGGTAAATCAACTGCTGCTAAATTGATGCTTAGAACTCATATTAGAAATGGATGTCAAATTGTTATTATAGATCCTGAAGATGAGTTTAGAGAGTTGACTCGTACATATGGAGGAGATACAGTTGATATTGGAAAAGGTGGAGAATTTGGATTAATTAATCCACTTGAAATAGTAATTGATGCTGATGAAGATGAAATTAAGCAAGGACTTGGATATACTGTGTTGACAAGAACTTTACAATTTTTGAAAGCATTTATGAAATATTATGATCCATCTATTGAAGAAGATGTTTTAACAATGTTTTCTGAAATTGTACAAGATACTTATAGAAGATTTGGAATAGATTTTACTGCTGATTTTTCTAAATATACTTCTCAAGATTATCCTACTTTTAGTGATGTATATGCAACAATTAAAGGTAGACTTATGTCAATGACTGAGCAGACTCAAGAAAGAGATATTATGGAGAGGTTAGAATTAAAAGTAAGACCTATTACAAAGGAATTGAAGTTCTACTTTGATGGTCATACAACCATTAGAAAAGGTAGTGACTTTATGGTATTTAATATAAAAGAATTAATGAATAGTGATTCTTCTATAAAAAATGCTTTGTTCTTTAATGTATTGAAGTATGCTTGGGGACTTTGTCTCGATTATAATGTTGATACTGTATTATTAGTTGATGAAGCTCATGTGTTATTAGGTGATAATAACGCTTTAGGTGCTGATTTCTTGGCTCAGGTACAGAGACGTGCAAGAAAATATAATACTGGTACTATAATAATAACTCAACAGCCTAGTGATTTCTCTGATCCTGCAGTTATTACTCAAGGAAAAGCTATTTTTGATAACTCTTCATATTATTTAATAATGGGATTAAAGAAACAGGCGGTTGAAGATTTAGCTTTATTAATAGATTTAAATGAAAGCGAAAAAGAAAGCATAAAACGTTATTCTCAAGGAGAAGCTCTGTTTGTGTGTGGTAATCGACGAATGAGGATAAATGTTGCTGTTACACAGGATGAGTTAGATTCCTTTGGTATAGGTGGTGGATTCTAATTTAATGTGAAGTTAGGTGGTGATATCAGTGGCCGATAATAAAGATTATACAAAAAGTGATCATACAGCAGATAAAAAGGCAGAAGATGAGAGAAGTACTCAAAATAATGCCAATAATATTAGAAATGCTGCTGATGTTGCTATTGCATCAAAAAATCCTTATGCCATGGCAGCAGGAGCTGCTGTTAAAGCTGCTGATAAAATAACTGGTGGTAAAAGTACAGAAGCTTTAGGAAAAGGTATGACTAAAGCTAATAGGATGACACCAGGTGGCAAAAGATTGCAGAATGCGTCTAATAAATTAAATGAAAGTGGTGCTAGTGATAAAATTGGTACTGCTGCACGAATGAAAAATAGTATGGGTGGCGGTGCTCAGGGAAATGCTGCTCAAACTGCAAATGCAGCAAATAATGCGCAAAATGCACAAAATGCAGCTAATAATGCACAAGTTGCTGCAAATAATGCTAATAAAAATTCTGGAGGAGGACAAACAAGTTCTCTTCCTTCTTCTGCTTCTAGAGAATCTTATTCAAAAAAAGAAAATACTTCTAATGATAGTGATGATGATAAATCAAAGAAAAAAGGGTTTGGGCATTTTTTAGTTAAAAATATGCTTGTTACTACTTTGATTTTTTTCTTACCATTTCTTATTTTTATAATTATTATTTTTTCTGCAGTTGGAATTGTATCAGGTATTTTTGGAGAATTTGATGATGCAATGGGTATGAGTGAAACTCTTGGTGAAGAAACTGGTGATATGAATTATGATGCATCATCAAAAGAACAACAGGAATTTTTTGATAGAATTAATAATGTTAAACTTAGATATCAAACAGACGGGAAAAATGTTGATGCGATGAAAATTGTTGCTATATATCATGTCTTAAAAGAAAATAATGCTGATATTGATTATGAAAAAGTATCTGAATCTACAATTAGTAATTGGGCTGATTCTATGTTTAATAATGGAATGTATGATGAGGAGACTTTTAAGAACAATTTAGTTAACAATATTTTTCCATCTTATTTAAAAAATAGTTCAAAAGAATTACGTGAAAAAATGGCAGATGAGGTATTTCAATATGTTGAGGATTACAATGATTTTATAGGCAAAAAGGAGTCTAATAATTCTTGTGCTTCTATTGGAAGTTGTACTTATAACATAAAAGGTTTTTATGTAAATGGAAGTAATATTAATAAGAATATGAATATATCTAATTTAAAAGTTAGATTAATGCAATGTGGATCACCTTTTGGTAATGGTAATTATAATACGCCTGTAAGTTCTGATCTAGTAAATTTTGAAGATTATGTTGCAGGAGTTGCTTATGCTGAAGTTGGTGATGGAGCACCTATTGAACAGTATAAAGCTCAGATGGTTGCTGCTAGAAGTTTTGCGTTATCTAGGCCTGCTGGAATGGGAAATTCCAGGGGGTTAAAATTGGAACAAGAAAATGGACAATGGATATTACAAATTTCGTCTTGTGTAGCTGATCAGGTTTATTGTGATATCGACAATGGATGTCACGGTACTGGAGGATCTGAAGGTGGATATACAGTTAGTGGTGATGATTCATCTGCTTGGTTTCATAAGCCTGCCTTACCTGCAAATCATGATATTAGAACAGCTGCTGCGGCAACACAAGGTGAGGTTTTAGTTAATAGTCAAGGATATATAATTAATGCTGGATTTTTAAGTACAGAACAAAATTTATGGCACTCACTTGCTAATCAAGGATTAAATTATAAACAAATTTTATTACAAACATATAATGGTGGAGCTAGAAACTATGGTGCTGCAGATATAAAAAAAGCAAGTTGTGATGGAAGTGGTGGAGTATGTGCGACTGATGGAGATGTTTCTAGTTGGAGACAAACAGATCAACAATGGAGTTCAACACCTATGGGTAATTCAGGTCAAACTCTAGGACAAATTGGATGTTTAGTTACTTCTGTATCAATTCAAATGGCTCGTAGTGGTGTTAAAACAAGTATAAGTCCATTTAATCCAGGAACATTTGTTCAGTTTCTTAATAATAATGGTGGTATAGCCGCAGGTGGAAATTTTGTATGGGCGTCACCTCAATTAGCTGCACCAGATTTTGTATATCAAGAAAGAATTTATATTTCTGGATTAAGTAAAGAACAAAAATTGAATAGAATTAAAGAGTTGGTTAATCAAAAAGGAAATTATATTGTTGCTGAAGTAAAAGGAGATACTGGACAGCATTGGGTCGCAGTAACAGGTGTAAATGGATCTACTATACAAATGATTGATCCGGCAAGTGATTCTACTGATATGTGGGAAGAATATAATTGGGCAAATACTTCTACACTTGCAATTTATAAAGTTGGTTAGGTGATTATATGGTTAAAAATAGAGTATATATAATTTTAATAGGTATAGTTGTAGTCTTTTTTGTAGTAATGTTTCTTGTATTTGGAACTAAAAATATTAAAGAAGAAAAAATATCAGAAATACTAATTGTTGGAGATGATTCTGTATGGAAATATTCTGATAAAAAATGGTATAATATTACATATAAATCTAGTCTTCAACAATTAAGTTGGAAAAAGTACAAAGTTTTTTCAAATAATGAATCAATTGGGACTTATTATTTATGGTATAGTGATAAATGGTATGCTTTTGATAATAATAAACAGGCAGTTAAAGTTGAAGGTGATTTATTTGCATACAGTTCATCATTTGATTTAAAAGTAAAGAATTTTACTCCGGAAAATGTTGAAGATTTTGAGTATATTAATTATGTTTTAGAAAGTAATAATATAAGTACAAGTAGTAAATTTACTTCAATATACAAGATTGATTTTGATTTTGATAATGATTCAAATGAAGAAACATTTTATTTAATAAGTAATGCATTTCCTTTGGATTTTGAACCAGAAAAAAGTTTTTCAATTGCCTTTATGGTTAAAGGAGAAACTATTTATTATATTTATAAAGATATAACTTCTAGTAAGGGATATAATGGATGTAAGCCTTATTATAATACATTTTTAGATGTAAATGATGACAATATATATGAGTTTATATTGAGTTGTAGTAACTATAGTGTTTCAAAGAAAATTGATATGTTATATCAGTTTAGTGATAATAGTTTTAAAATAGCAATTTCTAATCAGTAAATAATGACAGTTTTTAGAAATTAGTATATAATTAATAGAGAAAGGGAGATTCTTATGAAGTTTAAATTTAGAGCTGAAGGTGAAGATCTTTTTATATTTTTAATATTCGCAATATTTTTACTATATATAGTTGCTATTGTTGTTGCAAATGTTCATACTTTTGCAGTAGATAGTCAATTAAGTGGAATAAATCCATTTCCAGCATTTTCGGCAGAATGTATAAAATCTACAATAGTATTTTATTTATTAGCTTTAGTAGGTTTATTTGCAAGTGTAAAGTCATGGTTTATAGAAAGAGAAGAAGGTTTTGGTCTTGAAATGAATAAGAGTAGTAAGGGTTATTCTAGATGGGCTAAAGATAAAGAAATACAAAAAGAATTAAGTCGTGTTGGGATAAGGCAAGTTAACTCTAAAGAAGCAGGAGTACCTATATTAATAAATAATGAAGAAATGTGGGTTGATAATGGAGAGTATCACTCTCTTGTAATAGGAGCTACTGGTTCCGGTAAAACTCAAACTGTCATTTTACCAATGGTTTATAGTCTTGCAAAGGCAAAAGAGTCTATGATTATAACAGATCCTAAAGGTGAAATATATGAAAAAACAAGTAATATGTTACGTTCTAGAGGATATCAAATATTGCTTTTAAATTTCCGTGATCCGCAAAATGGTAATGCATGGAATCCAATGTCTTTACCATATCAAATTTATAAATCTGGTAATCAGGATAAAGCAATAGAGCTTTTAGATGACTTGGCTTTAAATATTCTTTATGATGATTCTAATAAAAATGCAGATCCTTTCTGGGAAAAAACATCTGCTGACTATTTTTCAGGAGTTGCTTTAGGTTTATTTGAAGATGCAAAGCCTGAAGAAATTAATATAAATAGTATTTCTCTTGCAACTACAGTTGGTGAAGAGAAATTTGGTGGATCTACTTATATTAAAGAGTATTTTGCGGGAAAAGATCCTGCTAGTGCTGCTGCGATAAATGCTTCAAGTACTATTATGGCTCCTAGTGAAACAAAGGGAAGTATTTTATCAGTTTTTAAACAAAAGGTTAAATTGTTTGCATCACGTGAAAATTTATCAGAGATGCTTTCTCATAGTGACATTAATCTTGAAAGTATTGGTGAGAGACCTACAGCTGTTTTTATAGTTATTCAAGATGAAAAGAAAACATATCATTCTTTAGTAACAATTTTATTAAAACAAATTTATGAAACTTTGATAAGTGTTGCTCAAAGGCATGGAGGACAACTTCCTATAAGAACAAACTTCTTGCTTGATGAGTTTGCTAACATGCCACCTTTAAAAGATGTAACAACTATGATTACAGCAGCTAGATCTAGAAAAATAAGATTTACAATGATTATTCAAAACTTTGCACAGTTAGATGATGTTTATGGTAAAGAAGATGCTGAAACAATTAGGGGTAACTGTGGAAATATCATTTATTTGATAACTACAGAATTAAAGGCTTTGGAGGAAATATCGAAGTTATGTGGTGAAGTTAAATCTAAAAAAGATGATAAAACTGCTTCTACACCTTTGGTAACTGTTTCTGACTTACAAAGAATGAAACAATTTGAAGTTATAATTTTAAGAATGCGACTACAACCTTTCAAAACAAAATTTACACCATTCTATAAGATAAATTGGGGTAGAAAATATCCTCCTGCAAAGTATCCAACAAGACCTAAAAAAGAAGTTCATACATTTGATATAAAAGAATTTGTTAAGAATCAGAAAAAGAAAAAATTATTGGAAATGATGAATTCTGCTGATGATGGTGATAATAAAGATGGAATGTCTTTACCTGGTATGGGTTCATTTCCTGGATTACCTGGTATGCCTAGTATCCCTGGAATGCCTGGAATGTCATCAATGCATGGTATGAGACAAGAACCAGAGAGAATGTCTATGCCTGTAAAACCTTCTAATCCAAAAAATGATTCAAAATCTGATTATGATATACCTGATTTTTTGACAAGAAAAGCTGATAATGAAAAATCTAATACAATTCCTGATTTTGAATCATTTAAGAATAAAATGGAGAGTAATAATTTTAATCCATTTGATACAATCAATACCAATCAAAATATTGATAATAAGCCTATGAATTTATCTAATACTGGAAGTAAAGATTTTGATGATGATTTAGGATTTGATGTTGATGAATTGGTTAAAAAGATAGATGCAAAGATTGCTGAATTGGAGGCAGAAGAAAAAAGACAGAATGAGGCAACAGAAAATGGTAGTTCTTTAATTAGTGAAAATAATGGTATTGATAAGTCAGTTGATTCTCCAATTTCAAAAGATGATAAAATGTCTGATGAATCTAAAAATATTGAAAAATCAGAAGAAAATATTGAAGAAAATAAACCTAAAAATAGTATTGAAAGTATATATAATACAAGTACTGAAGTTCCAGAAAAAACTAAACCTATGCCAAATATTAATTTGGATGAAGATGGTGATGACGATGATGATTTTTTTGATGATTTTTTTGATAATTAGAAAGGATAGATATTATGAATGCAAATGAAAACTTAGTTAAAAAGAAAAAAGTTGAAGAAAATGAATACGAAGAAATAGAAGAAATTGAAGAAGATGAAGAAAAAGATAAAAAATCAAGTAGATTATATCAAGATTCTGCAAAAAAGAAAATGATTAAGATGATGGGATTTATCATTGGTGGTGTAATTATTTTTATCTTTGTACTATTTATAATATCATTATTTGTAAAGAAAAATTATGAATATGAAGAGATAGAAGATATTTTAGTAAATGCAGCTGAAGGATATTTTAAAGATTATCCAGATAGTTTACCTAAAGAAGACGGAAATGTTGTTGAAATTGATTCAAGTAATTTGACTGCTGCTGGAAAGATGAAAGATTTATCTGAATATTTAAAAGAAGGCGTTGCTTGTTCTGCTACTGTTCAGGTTGAAAAGTCGGGAACTGAGTATTTATATACACCATTTCTAAATTGCGGTGATAATTATAGTACTGTTGAATTATATAATAAAATAGTAAATGATGATGACATTGTTACTGCTGGTGATGGACTTTATTCAAAAGGAAGTAGTTATTATTTTCGAGGTGAATATGTAAATAATTATGTTAAATTGGATGAAAGTTTATGGCGAATAGTAAAAGTTACTGGAGATGACAATATAGTATTAATAAATGAGAAAGGATTAGAGTTTACTCAACCTTGGGATAACAGATACAATGAATCTCGTTTATATGAGTCTGGTATAAACACTTATTCAATAAGTAGAATGAGGGAATATTTAGATAGAATTTATACTGATCCTGTTAAAAATGATGGGGAGGTAATTTTATCAAAAAAAGATAAGGCAAGATTAGTTAGTTATAATATTTGCACTGGGAAAAGAGCTTCTAATTCAGAAACAAAGGATAATTCTGAGGAATGTAAGGAAGTTGTCAAAAATCAAAAATTAGGTTTACTTACTTTATCTGACTATTTATATGCTAGTCTTGATCCAAGTTGTAAAAGCGCTAATACAAGAAGTTGTATGAATTATAACTATTTATCTATTGATGATGAATGGTGGCTTGTTACTGCTAATTCTGAAGACTCATCAACTGCATTCAAGGTTGATAGAGATGGTGTTGTTAAAGCTGATATAACTGCAACATATTCAAAAGTAAGACCTGTTATATATTTAAATAGTAAGGTTTTACTAAAAAAAGGAAAAGGAACTAAAAAAGATCCTTACATTTTAAAATAGGAATCTATTATAATTAGATTCTTTTTTTTTGAATTATTTAATATGGAGGTGAATAAATATTTATATAGATATAAGAAGTAAAATAGATTATATTAAGGGGCATATTGATGGAGCTATAAATATTGAACCATATGATTTATTACTTAATCATAAGTCATATTTAAAAAAAAATAATGTATATTACATTTATTGTAATAGTGGTTTTAAAAGTAAAATAATGGTTAGTAAATTAAATTCTTTGGGATATAATTGTGTAAATGTAGATGGTGGTTATAATAATTATTTGTTAAAAATTAAAAAAATATAGTATAATCTTTATGAGGGTGAATAAATGGAACTAATAAAATATATTATAAATAATAGTACAAAATTTGTTGAGTCTGGAGGCTTTATAATGGGTTTTTTATTAGTGTTTATAGAAAGTTTTATACCATTATTACCTTTAAGTGTTTTTGTTGCATTAAATGTTAATGCTTTCGGTTTTTTGCTAGGACTTTTATTATCTTGGAGTGCAACGTGTTTAGGTAGTTATTTATGTTATAGATTTTTTAATTATATTAGCTATTATTTTAATAAAATTAAATTTATTAAAAGGTTTAATAAAAATATTGAAAAAATTGAGAATATTAAATTTAGTGAATTAGTTTTGATTCTTACATTACCTTTTACTCCATCGTTTTTAATTAATATTTTATGTGGTATTACGCATATGAAAATTAAAAAGTTTGTATTTTCAATATTAATTGGAAAATTTTTTACAGTTTTATTTTGGGGATATATTGGTAAAAGTGTTATTAAAAGTGTTACTAACATAAATTCATTGATATATATATTAATTACGCTTATTATCTCATATATAATATCTAAAATTATAAGTAAGAAGATAAATATAGAATAGAGGTGTCTTATGGATTATATTATTATTGTATTATTAGTTATTTTAATTATATTAGTAATTTTTTCTTTAATGAAAAATATTAATGAGGCAAAGATTACTGAAAGACTTGGTAAGTTAGAAGTTAATATGATTAAAGAGATGAGTGATTTTAAATCTGACTTAAATAAAAATATGAATGATGATTTTAATAAATTAAATGAATCTGTGGAAAAAAGATTGTTAGCTATTAATGAAAAAGTAAATGAAAGATTAGATCAAAATTTTGAGAAAACTAATAAGACATTTATGAATGTAGTAGAAAGGTTATCTAAAATTGATGAAGCTCAAAAAAAGATTGAAAATTTGAGTGGTGATATTGTAAGTTTACAGAGTATTTTAACTGATAAAAAAACAAGAGGTATATTTGGTGAAGTAAACTTAAAGAATATTTTAGTTAGTGTTTTTGGAGAAAATAATGATAGTATTTATAAAATTCAATATACATTAAGTACTGGAGTGATTGCAGATTCAGTTTTATTTGCACCAGAACCATTAGGTACAATTTGTATAGATTCTAAATTTCCTTTGGAAAATTATCAAATGATGGTTGATAAAAAATTAAGTCAAGAAATGCGAGATTTGTATGAAAAGAAATTTAAAGCAGATATGAAAAAACATATTGATGCAATTGGAAGTAAATATATAATTCCTGGAGAGACAACTGATCAAGCTATTCTCTTTTTACCTGCAGAAGCTATTTTTGCCGAAATAAATGCGTATCATCCTGATATAATTAATTATGCATATAAGAAAAAAGTTTGGATTACAAGTCCAACAACTTTAATATCTACACTTACTGTAATTCAGATGATAATAAAAAATATGGAAAAAGATAAATATACTTCTATAATACATGAAGAATTAAATAAACTAGGACTTGAATTTGCAAGATATAAAGAGAGATGGGATAAATTATCTAGAAGTATTCAAACTGTTAATAAGGATATTGAAAATGTTTCGATTACTAGTGATAAGATTTCAAAGAAATTTGATACAATAAATAGGGTAGAAATTGATAAAAATATTACAAAGGAACTTGAATAAAAAGGTATTTTTACCTTTTTTTTTCATATAAAATAATATGAAAATTATTTTTAGATTGTTAAGTATTATATTTATGGTAATAGGTGTAGTTTTTACAATTATTTATACTAATTTGTTTTCTTTTGGTTATACTTTTACTGAATATTTGTTATTCATTTTTTCTAGATTTGAAGTTGATATATTTTTTTTGGGATTTAGTTTACAGTTTTTTTGTTATAAAAAAGATAGATTTTAGTAATCTATCTTCATTGCTTTTTTCACTTCTTTAATAGTTTTTTCTGCTTCTTCTTTGGCTTTTCTTGTACCATTATCCAATATTTTATTTACTTCTTCTGGATTTTCATCATAGTATTTTCTTTTTTCTCTTATAGGATCTAAGAATTTATTCATTTTTTCTATAAGTTCTTTTTTACACTGAACGCATCCTCTTTTTCCTTGTTTACATTCAGAACAAATTGTTTCTAAGCTATTATTATCATTTACTAATTTATGATAGTAATATACCATACAAATATCTGGGTTAGCTGGATCATCTTTCTTTATTTTATTTGTATCTGTTAATGCTCCCATAATTTTTTTCTTTATAGTGTCTTCATCATCTACTAGATAGATTGCATTTCCAAGGCTTTTTCCCATTTTTTCATTGCCATCTAGACCCTTTATTCTAGGAGTATTTGATAGAATGGGTTCTGGTTCTATAAGAGTTTCTCCATAAATATTATTAAATTTTCTTACAATCTCTCTACATTGTTCAATTAATGGTAATTGATCATCTCCAACGGGAATAAATTCTCCACTAAAGCATGTGATATCTGCTGCTTGAGATACTGGATATCCTAAAAATCCATATGTTATTGATTCTCCATTGTTTCCAAATAGTTGTTTTTTTTGTGCAATTTCTGTTTTTACGGTTGGATTTCTTTGTAATCTTGATACTGTTACTAAATTAGAGTAGAAAACTGTTAATTCAGCAATTTCTGGTATCTTTGATTGAATAAATAAATGTACTTTTTCTGGATCAATTCCAATTGATAAAATGTCTTTAGTTATTTCATATACATTTTTTCTTACTTTTTCTGGATCATTAAAATTATCAGTAAGAGCTTGTACATCAGCAATTTCTAAATAAAAATCATATTCATCTTGAATATTACGCCATGTTTGTCCAGCTCCAAAATAATGTCCTAAATGCAAGTTACCGGTTGGGCGTATACCAGTAAGAATTCTTTTTTTCATAAAAATCACTTCCTTCACTTGTTATTTTAGCATATTTGTTTCTTTTCTACTAGATTTATTTGTTGTTTATATTAGCTTGTGTTATTATATTATTTGATTTTTGAGGTGACTAGTACATGAATTTACTTGATTTAATTGGTTCTGAATTAAAAAATATGCATCTAAATAATTTTGAAAAAGTTCGTTATATTTATTTAAGAACATGTCAATTTTTTTATTTTGATGCAAGATATTATTATGTAGAACAATTTAATAAAAAAATATATAAACATATTATTAATAAGAAAGTTGATATTACTAAGGTAGATGATTTTTCAGTTATTTGTCATTCTTATTCCAAGTATATTCTACTAAAGTTAATTAATGAATTAACTACAGCAAATGTTTCGTTACAATCAGGTTCTCATAGTTTTGTAAAATATAAAGATGATAGTGGTTCTGTTTGGAATTTGGATGCAACATTAGGTGATTTATCAAGAATTAAAGTTGTACTTAAATCAACTGGTTTTATTTGTCGTGAATCATGGAACTTTAATTATCAAGATATTCTTGATGAAATTGATGAACTTATTGGGTATAAATATAAAGAAAAAAAAGATTATATACAATTTTTGAATTTAAGTTCATTTGATGATTTAATTAATAGTATTAATATTTTAATTAATGATAGTAAATTAGATAATTTTACAGATGTATTATTTTTTGTTAAATGGTTATTAAATGGATGTTTTTGTATGCTTAGCGATTGTACAGGGATGGATAATAATTATAATTTTTATAATTTTATTTATGATGAATCTAATAATGATTTATACTGTTTATCAAAAGGGACTGACAAATACGGTATTAAAGAAATTTCATTTGATGCTGGTTTACAGTTATCTAAAAAATTACATATGAATAGTAGAAATTTTTTTAATAATAAATAGAGAATATGGATTTTTCCGTATTCTCTAAAAGAAACTTGTATGAGTTAAGAAAAAGATTCCAAATGCTAGTCCACATAATGCTCCAATTAAATGTCCATCGTGATATACTTTTGATTTTCTTTCTGTAATTGTTCTTTTTATTTCTCCAATTACATAGAATATACATATTAATACCACTGTTAGTGGTATTTTTCCTTCTTGGATATTTGAAAATGAACTTAGTACTATTAGCATATATACATTTCCAGATGCACCTAATATTGAATAATTACTGAATATTATATTAAATATTGCGATTACTAGTGATGTTATTAAAAACATTATTATAAGATTAATACTTCCATATTTTTCTTCTATCATTGGACCAATTAATAATATTATTAAAAAATTATTTACAAGATGATCCCAGTCTCTATGTCCTATTGAATGAGTAAATAATCTTACGTATGTTAGTGGATTTAGGGGTGATGATCTATAACTTTCAAAAAATAATTTATTGGATTTTCCTCTAGTAATTAAATTTAGAATCCATGATAATATACATATAAGTAAATATGTAATTATTACTTTTGAATTATAATCAAATTGTATATCTTTTATATCAAAATTTATATTCATTATATTACCTCTTTACTTTTTATTATATATTATATTTGTTTACTAAAAAAGTATAATTTTTTATTTTTATGTAAATATTATTATTGATATTAATGGGAAAGTATGAGTGAATATGAAGGATATGGTAATAATTATTTATCTTGATAAATTTTAACTTAAAAAATCAGTTTTAATTATAAAATGAACTATTTTTTTAAATATATGGATAATCAAATAATATACAATCAATCTTTACACATTATTTACTGTCTATAATTGACATATTGAAATAATTTTAGTAGACTAAATATATAATAATTAAGATAGGAGTGATAATATGGCATTAAAATTTACATTGGAAGAAATGCAAGCTACATTAGAAAACGCAATAAATCAAACAAACAAGTATTCTTCAGCAATTACTACAATTGATGAAGCTATTAACAAGCTTTCATCTTCATGGGTTTCAAATGAAATTGGAACTTATCAAGAGTTTGTTAATAAGTATAATGAGAAAAAAGGGAAATTAACAGAAGCTGCTGAATATATGGGTAGATTTTGTGATAAGTTAAGAGAAAAAATAGAAGAATTTGATAGTGCAGCAACTGCTATAAAAAATTCTTTTGAATAGGAGGTATAGGAAATGGCTTTACAAAATATTATTGAATATGAAGAGGTTAAGGAACAATTAAGAATAATTGAGCAAGCATGTGAAGACACAAAAACAAGTCTTGATTCAATTGATAATGAAATTAAAACTTCAGTAGGATCAGGTGGTGCTGCTTGGACTGGAGTATCTGCTGAACAATTTAGAAACTCTTGGGATGGTTTAGCTGAAGAACTTCCAACATTTATTTCTTATGTTAATATGCAGGCAAAAAACATTGATTCAATGCTTGTTAAAACACAGGCTACTGATGAAAATGGTTCTGTACAATAGTTATTAATTAATTGACAAAGCAAAGAAATTCAATTTCTTTGTTTTTTTTGTTATGTATGATATAATATGCGGTAAGTTTTTGTAAACTTTCAGAATAAATTAAAAGTGAGTAGTGAAATATGGAAAGTATTGAAAATGATGTGCTAGAAACAATTAATCTAAGTGAAGCTTCAAAATATTCTTTTAGTAAATATGCACCTGTTTATCCTTATACTAATGAATACTTAGATAAATTATATTCTAATTTTTATTTATATGGGAAAAATGTTTTGACTGTTGCGGCTTCTGGGGATCAAGCATTATATGCATATAATCAAGGGGCGAGAAATGTTGATCTTTTTGATATTAATTGTTTAACAAAATATTACTACTATTTAAGAATTTGGTTGATTAAATATTTTGATACTTTTTATCTAGATGAATTTAATATAAAAGATAAGGAAAATTATATTATGTCTATTAGCAGCGTTTATGAAATATTAAAAGACGGATATGATTTTGAAGATTTTTCTTTTAGATTACAATCGACTTTAGATTTATTATTGAATTTTGTTAGACCATCTAATATAGAAGAAGCAAAAGCTTTAAGATATTGGATGTTGTTTAGTAATCTATGTTTTGCAAAAGACTATAGTTTTGATTCTTTTGTTCATAATTATTATTTTATGGATGATGGTGATAAAAAAATTAAAATTGAAGATTTATCTAGAATTAGATTTATGCTTAAAAGAAATTCATTTAACTTTTATAATGTTGATTTAAAAAGTAAATTTAATATTGATAAAAAGTATGATGTTGTTATTGCATCAAATATACATGAAACAGTTCGCGATAAAGATACTTATGCATTTAGAGATAATTTATATAATTTATTAAATGAAAATGGAATTGCAGTATTATCTAATATAAATGGGAATTTAAAATCCTCAAGGAAGAAATTTTTAAGTGAATTATTTTGTATTGAAGAACTTCCTTCTTATAGTAATTATAAAGGTAAAACTTTATCTATTGGGACAATATTAAGGAAGAAGTAAATTTATGAGAGGATGGTTATCTTGGGAGAGATAGATAGTACAGTTATTCAAGATATAAAAAAGACCGAAGAAATGTTGTATAGTTACTATTACAATAGATTTAGTACTTATGATAAAGTATATTTTGAAACTAATGAAAAATGTGACAAAATAATATCTAATTATGATGTTAAAGATAAGACTATTTTGACGGTTTTGGGAAGTGGCGATCAAGCATTTCAATTTTATAATCATGGAGCAAAAAATGTAGATTTGTTTGATATTAATAAATTGACAATTTACTATTATTATTTAAGAATTTGGCATATACGAAAATATGGTAAAATGTATCCAAAATGGGGTCCTAAAAAAGAATATATAAAAGAATTGTTGAATAGTGTAAATCCAAAAAATGAAACTGAATTAAAAGCATATGAATATTGGTCATTATTTATTAATAAATTTAATTCTGATGCTTTACATAGATTTTTTCATAGCCCATATAATAATGGTACTTATAAAAAAATGGATACTTCTTTATTATTAGATAAAATTGATAATGATGATTTTGATTTTTATAATATTGATATTTCTAGACTAGTTGATTTAGAAAAAAAATATGATTTTATTTATACATCAAATTTGAGTGACTATATAAATGATGAGAGATTAACCATATATAGAGATAATTTATATAATCATTTAAATAGAGGTGGTATAGTATTATCTTCTAATTTAAGTGGTAGTATTTACTGCTATAAATATTATAGTCAAAGAAAGATTATGGGAAGATATTTTAAATTTAAATGTATATCTGATTGGAATAAAGAATTATTTGAAATGGATGATATTGGGTATTCATATAAGAAGAGACTAATAAAAAGAATAATATAGTCATATTATTTTTGACTTTATTGTTCTTTTTTGGTATAATATGCAACAAGTTTTGGGGGTTGTTGTATGAAAAATAGGGTTAGTGATGATATAGAAAATACAAGGTCTATTTTATTAGGAACTAAATCTGCAAATGTTTATTTTGAAACAAATGAATATGTAGGTGAAATACTTGATAATTTTGATGTTGAAAATAAAAAAGTATTAACTGTATTAGCTAGTGGAGATCAAGCGTTTCATTTTTATAATAAGGGTGCAAAAAAAGTTGATGTTTTTGATAAAAATCCATTAACTATATACTATTATTATTTACGCAGATGGGTAATACTTTATTTAAAAAGATCATATCCGGATTTTAACTTTAATAGTATTTTTTTAAGAAATATATTAAAGAATGTTATTCCTAGAGATGATAGAGAAAAAATGGCAATAGAATATTGGACTAAATTTGCAGATCTTTTAGATACATTAGATATTCAATCAAAATATTATTTTTATGATAGAGTCTTATTAAAAAAAGATGATGAATTTGATTGTGAAAAGTTGTCTAGTATTTTAGAAAATGATGAATTTAATTTCTATAATATTGATTTGGCAAAAGAGATTAAAATTCCTGAAAAATATGATATTATTTATACTTCAAATGTTTCTCATTATGTAAAAAATACAGGGACATTTAATTCATATGGATTAAATTTAAAACATCATTTGAATAAAAATGGAGTCATTATTTCTAGTTCTATTTCTGGATTTGGTGCAGCTGAAGAAGAAAGAGAAATTCTTGAAAAAAATTTTAATCATCATATTTTACCTGAAGTATATCAA
>CADBGE010000011.1 GCA_902794075.1 uncultured Erysipelotrichaceae bacterium
AGAAACTGCAGATACACCAAATCTAGAAGGAAATGTAACCCTAACAGGAAGTGCAGATATAGATAAAAATGATAATACTATGGCTACATTTAATGTAGGAGGTTTAACAAAAGAAGGAGACTACGCAATCGCAACATATACAATAATAAATAATTCAAATGATGTAGGAGCAAAATTATCACTTGAATTAACTAATTCCAATGCAGATTATTTTAAGGTAACAGAAACAATAACAGATACAGAACTACAAGCAGGGGACACAACAACAGGAACAGTCAAGGTAGAAATGATAAAAACGCCACTAACTAATGAAGTAACAACAAGTATAACAGCCAAAATAAAAGCATCAGCAGTAGAAAATGAAAATGCAACGGGAAATGATAATTCATCAATTGAGAAACCAACAGCATTTGAAAAAGATTCATGGTCAACAATTAAGACAAATGTACAAAATGGTAATACATCTCAATATAATATAGGAGATACAAAGAAAGTAACAATAAATAATACAAACTATACAGTAAGACTAGTAAATAAAACAACAAATGCCAATTGTAGTGATGTAAACTATTCAGAAACAGCATGTGGGTTTGTTGTTGAATTTGCAGAAGTGGTAGAGAAAAGAGCTATGAATTCAACTGATACAAATATAGGAGGATGGCCAGCAACAGAGATGAGGACATATTTAAATGGAACATTCTATAATAGCTTGTCAAGTGATTTACAATCAGCAATCAAACCAACAAGAGTAATATCAGGACATGGACCAAATGATGCAGATAACTTTACATCAATAGATAAGGTATATTTATTATCAGGAACAGAATTAGTAGGAGCAGATGAATATGATACATCATCCTCATCAACACACCAATTAGAATATTATGTAGGTCAACCAATGGAGAAAGTATCACCATGTGGACCAATTTGTGGAGTATTAATAGATATTTATCCAAGAATAAAGAAACAATATCAAGGAAGTGATCAATGGTATTGGTTGCGTTCGGCCCGTTCTGATAGTAATGACGCTTTCCGTGGTGTCGCTACTAACTTGGGCGGCAGTGTTGCTAGTATTGCTAGCCAAGGCTTGACTCCGGCTTTCCGAATTGGGTAAATATAAAAATATAAGAGACAAGATTGTCTCTTTTTTGCTATAATACTTTTAGGTGGTTAATATGAGTAAAATACATGTAATGGATGAAGTTCTTGCAAATAAGATTGCTGCTGGAGAAGTAGTTGAAAAATGTATGAATGTTGTTAAGGAATTAGTTGAAAACTCAATTGATGCAGAATCTACTGAAATAAGTATTAAATTAATTGATTCCGGTGTTAAAGAAATAGAAGTATCTGATAATGGTATTGGAATGGATCCAGAAGATGCTAAGATGGCTTTTGAGCGTCATGCTACTTCTAAATTAAGAAACCTTGATGATTTATTCTATATTGAGTCCCTTGGTTTTAGAGGTGAAGCTCTTCCTTCTATTGCTAGTGTATCTAATGTTAGACTTAAAACTAGTAATGGAGAAGTTGGTACTGAAATAACTATTTCTGGTGGAAAAGATTTAAAAGAAAAACGCTCTGACTTACAAAAAGGTACAACTATTACTGTAAAAGAGTTATTTTATAATACACCTGTAAGATTAAAGTATTTAAAAAATCCATATGTAGAACTTGCATATATTACTGAATATATTAATAAGATGGCTTTATCTTATCCTCATATTAAATTTACTTTAATTAATAACGATAAAGTAATATTAAAAACAGATGGTAATGGTGATTTATTAAAAGTTATTTATGAAATATATGGAGTGGATATTACTAAGAAAATGATCCCTATTGAAGGGGAAAATGATGATTATTATATTCATGGATATATCTCATATCCTGAAGTTACTAAAGGTAATAGAAACTCTATTACTACACTTGTAAATGGAAGAGTAATTAAAAATAATGAACTTAATAAATGTATAGTTGATTGTTACCACACATATCTTCATAAAGGAAGATATCCTGTAATTATATTAAATATAGATGTTGATCCAATACTAGTTGATATTAATATACATCCAACTAAGATGGATATTAAGTTCTCTAAGATGGATACTTTAAAAGATTTATTAATTAAAAGTATTACTGAAAAATTAGAAGAAATAACTCTAATTCCAGAAGTAACTGTTAGAGATAGTTATTCAGTAAGTGAAGTTAGAAGACAAATTACTTCTCATGATGAAGAAAAAGAAGAAATAAAAGATGATACAAAATATGAAGAAATGAAACTTGACTTTGATGTTCAAGAAGAAAAGAAAAAATATGAAAAAGAAGAAAAAGAAAAATTAAAAGAAAGTCTTCCTTTTGAATTAGAAGAAGAGGAAGAAGTCGTGGAACCTAAAATAAAGAAGATGATTCCAAGAGGAGTAGTCTTACTTACTTATATAGTTGCGGAAAATGAAGATGGAATGTATCTGATAGACCAACATGCTGCGGCAGAAAGAATTAATTATGAAAAGATTTTAAAACAAATGAAAGAAGAAAAAACAGTAGTTGATTTACTAATTCCAATAAAAATAGAATTAAGACCAGATGAATTTATTCTTGCGAAAGATAGATTAAGTATTCTAACTGATTATGGTTTTGATATAGATGAATTTGGTTTTAATACAATTATTGTTAGATCTCATCCATCATGGATACCAGATGAAAAATCAGATGATATTATTAGAAGACTAATAGATTTAATAATCGAAAAAGGAGAATTTAACCTAGATCAATTTATTTGGAGAATGGCCGCAACGACAGCTTGTCGTATGTCTGTAATGGCAGGAGACTATATCTCACAAGAAGACCAAGAATGGATTCTAGAAAATATTAGATATTGTGATAATCCATTTACATGTCCTCATGGTAGACCAACAATAATAACTTATACAAGATATGAATTAGAGAGATTATTCAAGAGACAACTTGATTAATTTCTTTTATTTTGTTATAATACATAGCGTTTCAGAGGGGTTATAATATGGGAAAAGAAATATTTCAAGAAGTATATCCATTCACAACAGAAGTGATATCAGGTTATTTTAATGAATTAGATTTTAAAGATAAATCTGTAATGACTTTAGGTTCATCATCAGACCAAGCATTTAATGCGCTACTTTTAGGAGCTAAAAAAATAACAGTATATGATATTAATGAAAATACTGCAAAGTTTGGTAAATTAAAAAGAGATGTAATTCTAAACTCAACACTTGATAATGTATGGATAAATGTTATAAGAATTGATATGCCTAAAAACTATGATTTGTTTCCAAAAGAATCATTAATGAAAATGAATCCATATATGAAAGATGAAAAGTCATTTAAAAAACTTCAAGGATTATTAAAAACTAGATTTAATGACATAGAATATAGAGTAGGAAATATCATGGAAGTTAATAATTTAGATAATGAATTTTTTGATATAATAATTACATCAAATGTATTTCAATATTTAGAAGAGTATATTAATCCTGGAGAAAATCCTTATGATAGATTAAAAGAAGTCTTTAATAAATTAAAAGAACATCTAACAGATGATGGGATTATTCAATTATTATATCATTATGCATTTAATAGAACGTCACATTGGGATACATGTGCATCGAGAAATTTAATTATGGTTTTGAATACAATTTATCCTGATGTATTGTCATTTGTAGAATTTGATGGAACAACTAGTCAAAAAGATTGTGCTTTTATTTATAAAAAAAAGAGGTAATTTATGGAAGATATCATTGTAATTGTAGGACCTACAGGAGTAGGTAAAACTAAATTAAGTATTGAACTTGCGAAGAAACTAGATGCAGAAATTATTAATGGTGATAGTGTATCTATTTATAAAAAATTAGATATAGGATCAGCTAAACCAACTCTTGAAGAAAGAGAAGGAATACCACATCATCTAATTGATATTAGAAATGTCGATGAAGACTACACAGTATTTGATTATCAAAAAGATGTAAGAAAATGCATTGAAGAAATAAAGTCAAGAGGAAAAAGAATAATCATAGTAGGTGGAACAGGTCTTTATATAAAAGCTGCTTTATATGATTATAGATTTCAAGAAGGAACTACATACAATGAATATAGTGATTTATCAAATGAAGAAATATTAAGTAAAATAAAAGAATTTAAAATAGAAAAATTGCCTGAATTAAATAATAGAAAAAGACTAGTTAGGCTTTTAAATAAACTAGAAAATAATGAAGAAATATCTTATGATAAAGATAAACTTTTATATAATATCAATGTAATAGGTCTAACTACAGATAGAGAAATACTATATGATAGAATTAATAAAAGAGTAGATATTATGATAGATAATGGACTTTTAAAAGAAATAGAATCATTAAAGAATTATTATAAGAATTCTAGAATATTAAATAGTGGAATAGGTTATAAAGAATTTAATGATTATCTATTTAATAATAAATCTTTAGAAGATGTAGTAGAAGATATTAAACTAAATTCAAGAAGATTTGCCAAAAGACAATATACATTCTTTAATCATCAATTTAATACTACTTGGTTTAATGTTGATTTAAATAATTTTAATAATACAGTAGATGAAGTATACAATTATATAATTAATACAAAATAAAAAGTTCAATTTATGAACTTTTTTTATGCTTCCCTTAATTCACTATATCTTTCATAATTAAAATCATGTTCTGTTTTTTCTATTTCATGAAGTTTAGTAGTACTTATTAAAAAGAAATTATGTTCTATGTAATCAACAGAACCATCATCAACTATAGGATCATCCCAAGTAAGATCTAAATTAACCCAATTATTATTATAATAAACTGCATTCCATACATGTTTATTACTTGAAACTCTGTAACTCTTAATATTCATTTTTTCTAAAAATAACTGCATTAAATCAGTATATCCACCACATATTGCATATCCCTCAAATAAAGGCCCATATGCGATATCTGATTTATAATTAATAATATCTCTATCACTTCTATCTGAATCATACTTACTATTATTAATTATATAATCATGTACTCTTAATATATTATTATATGTAGAATCATTTGGATAAATTAATTGACTAGATAATTCATTGACTTTATCATTAATTAGATTTATTTCCTCATCAGTATAAGCTTTTTCAATAGATAATGTAACTTTTCCTCCAGTATCATATTCAGTAGATACATGTTTAAAACTATTGAAAGGATGAACATAATTATTTATATCTGATAGAAAAGTTTGATCATTAGAAAATGTTTGAACATCATTTATACAATTCTCATACGAAGGATCACAATAAAATGTAAAACTATCATTACCAGAATTTATAATAGTATAATAAATATTTAGTAATTCTTGTTGATTAGTTGGAGAAAAATCTTTTGTATTTTGAACAAACATAAAATCATAATCTCTATAATATTCATTATACTTATCCATCACAACTTCTTTATCAGTCTTATTAATAAAATCATTTATATATGTAACTATATTATCTTTATAATAAAAAATAATTGCTATTATTATTAAAAACAGTCCTAAAAAAAATACTTTCTTCATATTGCCTCCACTACATATAATTTTATATTAATATTTATTATTAGTAAATTAAAAATATAAAAATAAATGTAAATAAAAAACCAATTTTTTTAATTGGCTTATTTTATTGAATTATTTAACTTAGTTAATCTTGATTTTAAACGAGCAGCTTTATTCTTGTGAACTAAACCACTATTGTGTGCTTTATCGATTCTTTGTAAAGCTATATTTAAATTGTTACTTGCTTGTTCTTTGTTTCCAGCTTTAACTTCTTTTTCAAATTTCTTAATTGCTGTTTTCATACTTGAATATACTAAAGTATTTACTTCAGCTTTCTTTGCGTTTGAACGCATACGTTTTTTTGCACTCTTAATATTTGGCATATTCTCACCTCACTTTTTGTAAACACATTAATTCTATCAAAAAATAATAAAAAATGCAAATAAAATCGTACAATATGTTAATAATATAAAAGGTGAATGTTATGCATAGGGTAAAAATCGATGATAATTTAATTAGAACAGACCTTCTTTTAGAGAAAAATCCTAAGATAAAAGAAGTAGAAAGAAAGGAATATAAAGATATAAAAGTTGTTACTTCCAAAAGTAATAATAATTTATATACAACAATTTTTTTTAATGATATTACAGATACAACATCATACTATAATTTAGAAAAAGTATTAGTAGAAGAATTATCTAAGTATATAAAATTAAAAAAAGATGATAGATTTCTAGTAGTTGGATTAGGTAACGCAAAATCTACTCCAGATTCATTAGGACCACTAACAATAGATAAAGTCCTTCCAACAAAATATTTATTTGACTTAGGGGATGTCGAAGAAGGATACTCTAATGTATCTATATATAAACCTGATGTAATAGGGAATACTGGAATTGAATCAATTACCATAATAAAAAGTATTATCAAAGAAATAAACCCAACAAAAGTAATAATAATTGATTCTCTTAAAGCAAGTAATATTGATAGATTAACAAAAACAATCCAAATAACAAATAGTGGTATTAATCCAGGTAGCGGAATAAATAATAATAGAGGAGAAATAAGTAAAAAAACAATAAATAGAGAAGTAATTGCGATAGGTATACCAACAGTAGTAGATATAAAATCATTAATAAAAGATAATTCTAATGAATGTTTTATTGTAACTCCAACAAATATAGACTTTGTAATAGAAAGATTATCTATGTTAATATCAAATTCTGTAAATATAAATTTACACAAAAACTATAATCGACAAATAAATTAACTCTTTAGTTGTATCTTAATAATGGTGATAAGATGAAAACTAAGTCAAAAAGAATAAAAAAATATTTTATTTTAATAATAACTATTTTATCAATATATCTTACATATAATTATTTAGAAAGAAAAAATATTGAAATTACAGATAAAGATATAGTTGACTTAGTAATTAATAATAGTTTTAAAGAAGAAAATATTGTAAAAAGAATTATAAATCAAAATACTGTTAATCCCATAAAATTATTAAATAAATCATATGAGTCTGTAGTAGAAAATGAATCTCATAATGAACCAATTATATACATATATAATTCTCATCCAACAGAAGAATATCAATCAACAACTCTTGGAGAATACTCAATTAATCCAACAGTTATAATGAATAATTATATATTAGAAGATATTTTTAATAAAAGAGGATATCAAACTTATGTAGAAGAAAATTCTGTAAAAGATATTCTAGATAAAAATAATTGGAATTATGCATCTAGTTATAGAGCTAGTAGAGAATTATTAGAATCTGCTAAAATAAATAATCCATCACTAAAATACTTTATTGATATACATAGAGATAGTCTATCAAAAGAAAAAACTTCTATATCAATTGATGGAAAAGATTATGCAAAAATAATATTTTTATTAGGATTAGAAAATCCAAATTATAAAGAAAATAATGAATTCATAGAAAAGATAAATAATAAGGTTAATAATTATTATCCTGGACTAAGTAAAGGGATATATAAAAAAGAAGGCCCAGGAGTTAATGGTGTATATAATGAAGATTTTTCAAATAGATTAATACTAGTAGAAATAGGTGGTCATGAAAATACTACATCAGAAGTATTAAATACTGCTATAGCATTTTCAAAATGTTATTTGGAGGTTTTAGATGAAGAGAATAGTTAAACTATTATCAGTCTTATTAGTAGTAATCTTTATAATTACATATTTTAATAGAAATAATTATTATGAAAATAGTTATGTATTATCAGACGAAAGTATTAAATCATTTGAAAAAGATTTAAAATTAGGTAAAAATATAAATCCAAAGAATTATCTTCCTAAAAAGAAAGATTATAATAATAGATATTCAAATATATTTATTAAAGTTTCTAAATCAATTGAAGTAGTTGTAAATAAAACATTAAAGAAGTTTTTAAACTACCTTGATAATTGACAATTTAAAGGCAATATGTTATAATTTGCTTGTTTTTTAGGGGTTGGTCACTTATGGATACAAATAGATATGTAAAACTTATAGAACAAATAATAAATTGTAAAAGAATATCTGATGCTGATAAAAAAGGATATATAAAATTATTGAAGTTAATTGAAAATCTTAATACTGATCAATTAAATGACTATGAACAAATGTTATATATGATAAATGGTAGAAAGTTAACTGATAGAGAAAGAATTCTTTATGAATTAAGTTTTTTAAATCTAAATGATCCTGAAATGAAATTACTAGTAAAAAAATATGCATATAGATTAAAACATAATAGTAATAATAAAACTAATATAGATAAATTGAAAAAAAGTATTACTAAATTACAGATGCAAAATAATATAAAACCAGGTTTTTATTCTGTATTTGAGTCTCTTATTGATGATGAGACAAAAGAAACGGTTGATGAAGCAGTACTAAGAAAAGTAGAGGACATTAAAAAGACAAGATAATGTCTTTTTTTTTGATACTAAATGATGTATAATTGTTATGATAGTGTAATAGCATAGAGAGGTGTATTTATGGATATAAAAGATATAATTGATAAATTCCTATCAGAACTAAATAATATTATTTTAGATTATAATGGAGAAATAGAACATATTAAATCAAATAATATGGATTATAATCTTGCAAATGAAATATTAGAAACACTTAGAAACTCTCCAGTAGACTTTGCAGTAACATTCTTTAATTTATCAGATGAAGTAAAAGAAAGGATAAGAACACTTCTTGAAAAAGCTTGCTCAAGTGAAACAGATATTAACAATATAATAAATGAAACTCTTAATTTATATTCATTAAGTAATCACCATCTATTAGAAAACAATCTTTTTGAACCTCAGAAGGCAACTGCTATTGAAACTTTAGAAGAATTAGAAAGAATATTATCATCATTTATTGAAGACAAAAAACATATATCAGAAGAAGAAATAGAACATAGAAATGAAATGATGGAAAAATTAAATAATATTGGGACACTTTTTGGAAATGGAGAACAGTTCGATATTATTAATGATGTAAAGACTTTAGAAGAAGTACTTAATCTTGTTAATTTATCTGATGAAGAAAAAATAGCTTTAATTAAATCAGTAATTGAAAACAATATTGAATTCTATGAGGAAAGAATAAATGAACGTAATATAATGATTCATGAAGAAATAGAAAAAAATAAAAAGAATGTTGAAGAAAAAACAAAAAATTCATATGAAGAACCACCTAAAGAAATATCTATAGAACAAATTAATGAAATTGAAAGAATATTATCACAAAAAGATGTTATTGAAAGAATAGTTAGAATTGTTGCGGACGATGTTAATAATATTATAAATATAGATAATCCTACATCAGAAGAAAGTGAAATAATTGAAGAAGCCCTTGATCTTGCAAAAGAAAATATGATTGATAGAGTAAAGAATAATGGAGTTACTCCAGAAGAATCATTACAATTGTTATATGATGAATATGATCAAACAAAAGAAGTGAAAAATAAAATGCTACATGAGGTGCTAGATGGTACTGAATTAATAGATATACCATATAATGAACAAATAGAAATGATAAATAAAGGAATTGACTTTTATAGAAAAAATAAAAAGTTAATTCACAGTCTAACAAAACAAGAAAGAGAAATAATTAGTAAATATATGGTTACCATCTATAAAACAAAAGAACATAGAAAAATGTTATATCAAAGTAAATCATATGACGATAATATAAAAATAACTGCAGAAGCTGCATATGAAATACAGGTCTTACTTGGATTAATGGATTCATTAGAAAAAGATAGTGAAGAATATAAAGAAATAATATGCTTAGCAAGTAGAAGAATATCAGATATTTTAGAATGTGTAGAAGAGTTAAAAGATAAAGTTGTAGATACACCAAAAGAAGAACCTAAAAATGAAGGTAAATTATATTATTTGATGAGAAATGATAATAAATCAATGTTTGAAGATGATATAAGACCTGATGATTTAAGTAAAGGTATTTCTTCTGAATATTATAAAGATATTCTCGAGGTGTTAGATGAAATAAGGAAGAGAAGTAATAATGAAGGACAAATATCAGTTACTCCTGGATATAACTATAACTATCTAAGGAAAAATAATATTCAAATAACAAACACATCCGGTAGAATTCAAATATTATTTATTCCAATAAATAAAAAAGATTCTATAATAGTAGGTATAATGTTTACATCTGGAAAGAGAACTGAATATAAAGATCAAGATGATAGAATTAGAAGGTATCAACAACAATTAGATGAATTAAAAAATGACGTTATAAATGAAAAAGAAGAAACAAAAAAAATGGCTAAAAAGACTGATGAAAGAATAAAAGATTCTCTTTCTCCAGATCAAAAAAAATCATCTTTAAAAAATATGTTTGATGATGGAGAACAACACTCAACTGGAACAGGAAAGAAAAAATAAGAAGGAGGATTATTATGTTTGAAGATATAGAATTATTAAAAAAATTCATAACAGATTCAATAACAAATTATGAAAATGAAACTGAAATATTAAAAGAACAAAATAGTTCTTCTCTTGATAATTATAAAGATGAAATAATAGCCTTAAGAAATAATATAGAATCAATTGCAAATATTGATTTAAGCATAATTAAAGAAATAATAAATGAGTCTAATAAAACTATAGAAGAAAAAGAAAGTCTATTTGAACTAATAAAATCAATGAAAATGTTATTAGAACTTAATAGAGAAGAAAATACAACATTTAAATTAACAATAAATCAAATAGAAGAATTATCTAAATTATATGATATTTTAGATGAGATAAATATAAAGAAGCAAGAAGATAAAAAAAGAGTAGAACAAAAAGTAGATTCAACTAAAAGGGAAATATCTAAATTAAGAAAAATTCTTAATACAATAGAAGATCAAAATAATAATGAATTTATAAAAGATATTAATCCAATAGTAAATGCGCTTAATAAATATGTTGAAGATGAAGAAGAAAAAAGAAAAATTCTCTTCTCAGTAATGATCTACAATGATAATTGTTATAATAATAAAAACTCAACAGATGAATTAATTCCACTAAATCTTACAAGATTGTATATAGATGATGTAAGAAGTTTATTTAAAACATATGGATATGATTTTGATCAATTAAAGGATAATCAAAAAGAAGATATTTTAACATATGGTGATTTAGTTAATATGCAAGAGGTATTTGAATGCTTAAAGAATCTAGGCTTTCCAAAGTTTACTCAAAAAAAGCAATTAAATAAATTAGTTATATTATTAATTAATTCAGATAAGAATACACTTACTGATATTGTAAATCATAGTAAGAGTAAAGGAATATATCCAACTGATTTATTATCAGTAATTCCAGCTCTTATTGAGCAAAATAATGCAAATGGAAAAATAGGAAAGAAATCACTTCCAGGCCATCCAGAAGAAGATTCTCCTATAATTCAGGGAAAATCCAAAGATTATAAGGATAATATTGATTTCTTATCTGCACTTGGATTTGATGTTGCAGATATAGTAAAAAGATGTTCACACTCTATTTTGATTAATCATGTAAAATTAGTAAATAATTATGGAAAATTCTTATCATATGGATTTAAATTTGATCAAACCCCAACAGGAGAATTAACTCATTCAGCATTTACATTCTTAGTTTCAAATAACTTTGATGTAATAACTGATCAATTCATTGAATCAGGACCATATGGATATGAATACATTAAAAATAATATGAGTAGAGTATCCGCATTTACATCACCAGATGACTTAGTATTCTATAATATATATGCATCTTATATGGATGAAGATTATCTTGGAAGAAAAGTGATACCAGAAGGACCTTTTGTAATAGATAACGGTTCTAAGCCAAGATTAAGAGGAGAAATAACTAGATTATCAGCTGCTCATAGAGATAATGCATATAGAGGAATTCAAAAAGATAACAAACAAGAAGTAACTATGACAATTGATCCACCAATCAGTAATAAGGAACAGTTTGATGAAGTAGTAAATGAATATTCAGAATATGAAATAGAATATATATCATTTGCAGATGATAGACTAAAAGAACTTGATAAATATATTGATAGCAGTAATCCTCTAAGATATGATTTTGATGGAGTAATTATATCTAAATTAAAGGTTCAAAGAATATTATATATTTTAGAACAAGCAGGTCTTGATAATTTAGAAGATAGTTTACTATACGCAATTACATACAATACTATTATTAATCAAGAGAACTTTGATAAGATTAAGAAAATAGTCAAGAATAGGAGTAAATAGAATGAAATACTTAATAGATACAGGATTATCTCCTGAAATAATAAAAAAGTTAGAAGCAAAATATGATGAATCTACTCTAGACTTATTAAAAATAGAAAGAGATAATGTAATTGAAGTAATAAATTATTTTAAAGAAATAGGAATTAAAGATATAGAATCATTATTTGTTACATATATAGAAATATTCACAAGAGATGTAGATGATGTAAAAAATGCATTCAATAAACATAATATTAAAGAAGTAGTAGAAAAAATAAATGATGATATATTTTATATAGAAAATATTTAAATTAACAAAGTAAGTTTTTATAACTTGCTTTTTTTATTATATAATTTTTTCTTTATTTTTTAATGAAAATATGATATAATATCCTGCAATTAAAGGGGGATACTGTGATGAAGAAAAAGATACTAGATATTCCACTAAAAATGATGATTAGAGAATGTAGTCTAAATCCTAATCTATCATTTGAAAATTTCAATTATTTTGCATTAAAAAATAGAGATAATATTCATGATATATTTAAGTACAAAAAATTTAATAATGACTTTGTCTCAATAATTACAGTGTATGCAGATGATAATAATTTTGCGGATAAGTTCATGCCATCATATGAATTCTTTATAAATCAATTGATAGAGATTTTAAATGCAAATGTTCCAGTAAATATGGAAGATAATGAAAAATTAACAGAAATATTACTTAAAAGACTAGAAATTCTTGCAGATATAAAAAATGAAAAACAACTAAAGGAAAGTTTTCCTTTACTGTATCGTGACCTAGTAGATGGTAGAAGATATTTTAATAGTTTACAATATCTAAAGAATAATAATTCAGATAAATATTATGATGGTGAACATTATTACTATAGTTGTGCTCTAAAAAAGAGTCTTAAAAACTTTATTCCAACACAAGTAAAAATGTATAAAAGATATATATTAGATAGGAACCAATTAAAAGATAAGTATACTCAGACAAGTTTTAATTCATATATTAAGAGAAATTTTGATATGAATAAACTAGCAATGTTTATAGCACATGAATACTTATGTGAATGTGAAGTAAGTAATAATAGAAGTGAAATTGTTTATTACCTAGAAAAAATTGATAAGTATTTAAAAAATAATAAATTAAATAAGAATGTAAAAATATATACCGATAGTGGAGTAGAGATTAACTTAAATGTAATATATAAAAGAATAAATGAAATTAAAAAACGAATTAATAATGATAGTATGCTTAATTGGATTTTAATTCCAAAAGATAGAAGTTATAAAACTGTAAAAAAAGATAAAAAGACAAGTGTAAAAGTAACCATAATGAATTATGAAAAATTAGAAAAGCTTCACAAATTAGGTACTGAAAAGAATAATTATTATGAATCAACTAACTATAAAGCAAAAGTAATAGGACTTGGAAAATATAAAGGATATATTGGATATATATATGAAAATGGAGAAGTTGTTCTAGATACAGAATATAATGAAGAAAAGCCATATACAGCAGCAGGGAATGCGATTTATATTATGTATGCAAATAACTTTGAAGAATTATCAAAGAAAAGTAAAACCGAACTTCAAAATGATTCAAGAGTGAAAAGATTATGTCATACAAAGAACTGGCAGGATAAATTAGATATAATAACTAAAAGAGAAGCAACAGAAAATGATAAATATAATTCATCTTTATTAATTAAAAGATTAAAAAGAAAAGCCCTTTATTAAAGGACTTTTTTATTGATATAATTCTTTCTTAATTAATTCTAAATTATTTCTCATAATGGTTAAGTAGGTATCATTATTACTTCTTTCATCATCTGTTAAAACTTCTAGTTTATGTAATTCTAACTTTTTAATAGAAGAGTTCTCTTCCAAAATTGTTTTTACATTCTCATTGTCCTCGGTTCCAGTAAAAGTAAATATATAACTAACTCCACCTTTATAAATAGCATTTTCTGCATCAGCTATATCCTTTTGGGTAGCATCAGTATCAATACAAATAACATTCAATCCAAATTTTTCTAAAAACTTTAATGCAGAATCGGCAACTACAATAGTCTTTTCATCGGTAGAGTCAACTGCAACTCTATATTCAGCATCTAATTCAGATAATTCAATTTTAAGTGCATTATATGCATCATCAACTTCTTTTTTTAAATATTTATTGTTGATATATTCTTCTAATCCTAATCTAACATTTTGACACATCATTAATAGAGACGAAGGGTTTAACCATAATTCCTCAGGTGAATAATCAGTTTCAAGTACATAAGCCGTATCTATTATTTTTAATTCAGGATTAATTTCTAATAAATCAACAGCTAAATTTCTTTCTTTTTCAAGTAAACCATTATATATAAACAAATCTTTATTTGCAAAATCATTTTTTTGTTTATTGCTTATTTTATAATTATTTATGTCAACACCATCAGGATATATTGAAGTAATAGTAGCATGATTATCATATAATTTCTTCACAATATATTCACAAGGATAATTTGATACAACAATTTCTATATTATCCATACTATCATTATTACATCCTGAACATAACAAAACTATAGGTAAAATAACTACTAATATTAAAAAATAACTAATTTTTTTCATTTAATTCCTCCTTAATAGGTACAGGATCATAACCATATGATCCAAATGGATTACATCTTAAGATTCTATTAATCGCAAGAAAAGATCCCTTTATACTTCCATATCTATAAATACTTATCTTTGCATATTCTGAACAAGTAGGTTGAAATCTACAATATTTATGGCTTGATAAAGGGATTTTTTGATATAAATTAATAATAGATATAAGTACCTTTTTCATGCTACCACCAATCTTATTTTACTATTATTTATATTATTTTACAAGCAAAGATTATATTAAATTAAAATAATTGCTAAAGAATAAAAAGTATGGTAAAATCAAGATAATAGGAGGTAGAACATATGGGACTGTTAAAAAAAGAACCTAAGGAATCTGTTACAGAAATATTGCCAGTACATAAAGAGATAAGTACAATTATATCAATAATGAATAATTTGAGTTTATTAGATACAAAAAAAATAGAACTTTTTTTAAAAAATGAGGGGATTGAATTTGATAAAAGTATTTTAAATAGATTGATGATTTCCGTAGATGAAAATAAATTAGAAAAATTAAAAAAATATTATGATCCTTCAAATCTAGGATATGGTGATATAAAATTATTTTCTATTAGAAATAATCTAGAACAACTAGCTAAAACAGAATTATCTAATGGCAAGAATTATTATGAAGTCGTTGAAATGTTAATTGATTATAGCAAACAATTTATTGATGATTATAAAGCAATAATAATTGAATTTAATGACATAATTAAAAGACTTGAGAAAAAATGTCATAATAAGTCAGAATTATTTACAATGATGGATTATTGGTATAAGAATATTAAAGAAGAAAAATTAGGCTATATTCCAGATATAGATAAAAAAATAGAAACCTTAGCAAGAAAATTAGAAGTACTTCCTTATGGTGGATATGGAAGTGACAAAATAAAAGAATTCAAACTTCAAGCAAACCATATGGCTGCTTTAGAAAAAAATAATGGTTACTCAGAAGATGAAATAGTAATTATGCTTGAAAATGATTTATTTGTTCCAAGAAAAAATAGATATTTGGCTGATGTCAAAGCTCTACAAACAAAAATAAATCTAATCAGACAATCAAGCCAAATAAGTGATGAACAAAAAAAAGAAAATATAACAAAAGTTATAGCTGAGTTTAATCAAATGTATGGTCATAAGTTAAAAAAGAAGGACAATAATATAGTAAATAATGACAATACAATTTTTTTAGAGGAAGCAAATATTGAAAAACTTATAAATATTGATGGTTCTAAAGGATATGGACCAAAAGCAATTTCTATATATAGGAGATACTGTGAGAAGATAATGAACAGTGATCTTCCTGAAGATGAGAAATATATTGAAATAAACAAAAAAGCAGATTCTTTAATTGAAAATTACTTATCAAATAAAGAACTATTTAATAAATGGAAAACTGTTCAACTTGAGGAAGTAAGCGAATTAGAAAAAAATGATAAAGAACAAGAATTAAATAAACAAATAGATTATATGCTGTCATTATCTCCAGAAGATTTAAATCGTTTTTTATTAGAGGATTCTAAAAAGAAAAAAATAGCTGCTAAAAAACATAATGATGAATTAGTAATAAGATATCTTGCAAAGCAGGAAGCAGACTTAAAAAACAATGAAGATATATATGATATTAGATTAAATGAACATTATGCTGGTTTAAAACCATACACCAAAGAGCAACTTGATAGTGCATATAATCAACTACTAGTTGCCTCTCTTACTGATGACAGTAATTATAGTGGTAAATTTATTGATGCTGTTGCATATATAGATACCACTTTAATTAAACAAATATATTCGTTAGTATCAACTAATTCTACAGTAAAATAAATATAACTTTTATAGTTATATTTTTTTTGGTATAATTAAGTAGGTGATTATATGGAAGAATTATTTAAAAATATAAAAATTAAACCAAAAGATAAAGAATTATATAAAACTGCATTTTCACATAGTTCATATGTAAATGAACATAAAGTTAAAAGTGATTATGAAAGATTAGAATTCTTGGGAGATGCAGTTCTTGATTTAGTTGTTGCAGACTATTTATATACCAATCATAAAGAATCAGAAGGTGAAATGACAAAAGTAAGAGCAAACTATGTTTGTGAAAATGCTAACTACAGATACGCAACAGATTTAGGATTACAAAAATATATTTTAGTTGGACATGGAGAAACAAAAGATGGAGAACCTGTAAAGAAAGCTATTGTTGCTGATATATTTGAAGCATTAATGGGTGCTATATATATTGATCAAGGATATGCAACCGCAAGAAATGTAATTCTTAATATTGTAGTTCCTTACATTGAAAATCCTAACATAACATTTTTTAGTGATTACAAAAGTAGCCTCCAAGAGTATGTTCAAACAGAACAAAAAAGTATTGAATATGTAATAATTAATGAAGAAGGACCAGCACATAATAAAACTTTTACAGTTAATGCAATTATAGATAATATAGTATTTGGAACAGGAGTAGGTTCAAGCAAAAAGGAAGCAGAACAAGAAGCTGCCAAAGTAGCATTAGAAAAACTTGCTGTAAAATAGAAAAACTATGTTATAATACATACAAGCAATGGTGATTGGATTTTATCCTACTTTAACGAGTCGTTAAGGGACAATATTAACTAAACATTATTATTGTATTCTTTTCATTATTTAGGAAAAGTACGCTCAAATTATACAATATCTTTAGCATTGCTAAAAGGAGGTAATAAAGTGAACTTTTATGAAAAGGAATTTTTGTTATCTCTTTTTTCTTTTAATAATAAATTATCAGATAATGAAAAAATAAAGAAAATGTATATAATTAGTAATAATAAAAATAAATATTATAAAAAATATACAATACGAAAAAGAAATGGAAAAAAAAGAAATATCTTAAGTCCATATTATGAACTAAAAAAAATTCAACAAAATATATTAAATAATTTATTATATGAAAAATCATCATCAAGATATGCAACTGCATACATTAAAAGAGTAAAATTAGTAGAAAATGCAGTAATGCATACAGGTTATAAATATATTTTAAAACTAGATATATCCAATTTCTTTGAAAATATCTCATATGTTGACATATACAATATCTATAAAGAATATGGCTTTTCAGATAAAATATGTGGTCTACTTGCACATCTTACAACATATAATGATTATCTTCCTCAAGGAGCTCCAACATCCCCATATTTATCAAATCTTGTATTAAGAGATTTTGATTATAAAGTAGGTAATTGGTGTAAACAAAGAAATATTAATTATACAAGATATTCTGATGATATGACATTTTCAATGAATGAATATAATAAAGATATAATAAGATTTATTAGAGAAAATCTATATAAATATAATTTAGAATTAAATAATGAAAAAATTCATTTAATTAATAATTCTAAAAAACAAAAAATAACTGGTATTGTCGTAAATGAAAAACTTCAAGTAGATATAAAATATCGAAAAAAAATAAGACAAGAAATGTATTATATAAAAAAATATGGATTAGAGGAACATCTAAAAGTAATTAATGAAGAAAAAGAATATTATTTAAATTCTTTATATGGAAGAATAATTTTTGTCCTTTCAATTGATAAAAAGAATAAGGAATTTATAGAATATAGAAATTTAATTTTTAATATAAAGAAGACTCAGAATTAATCTGAGTTTTATTTTTTTGAAAACTTAGTACAAAAATGATACAAAGTTATTGACTTTTAAACTACTTAGTATTAAAATGTAATTATGTGGGAGGTGCTAAAATGACTACAAACATAAGTTATGTTGATCTTGCTACTATTTTGGAAAAATATTATAGAAAGGAGTATGAAGGGTATGATATTAAAGTTACTTTAAGATCATATGATAAGAAATATCGATCTATGGGATTATTTTCTGATGAATGGGTATCTTATTACGAATTTAGTGGTACATTAAAGAGAAGTAAAGTGTTCGATGAATTAAATTTACTTCATCCTATAGTTATACAAACAGAACTATCAAATATTGAAATTAAAAATGCTCTTTATAGTCAACTTGATGAGATTTTTGCTGAAGAACATCTTAGTGTAGATGGAATTAAACCAAATGGAAATGGTGCTACAATATCTCTTAAACCAGCAAAAGAGAATGAAAAAAACAAGGAATTTGTTAAATCAAAGAAAGTAGAGGAATAATATGAAATTATTAGAAAAAGGTCAAAGATGGAGTATGGAAGTAAAATGTACAGGAAAAGGAAATGGTGGTTGTGGTTGTGGTGCAAGATTATTAATTGAAAAAGATGATATATATTTAACTCATCATTATGATTTTAGTGGAGAACACGAAATATTTTATACATTTAAATGTATAGATTGTGGAGCAGAAACAGATATAAAAAGTGAATATGTTCCAGTTTCCATACAAAAAAAATTATTAGAAGAATATAGAAATAAACAATATGTAAAAAGGTATGGTGAAAAAAATGAGCTTTAGATACGCAAATGACTTAGTAATATTTGGAGTAGACAGTAGAAGAGATGATAACCTCCGTTCACTTCCTAAAAAATATCTAAGTGTACTTTTAGTAAAAAGAACAAAAGAACCAGATAAAGATAAATGGTGTTTACCTGGAGGATTTGTAGAAGAAAATGAAACAAGTAAAGATGCCACATTAAGAATATTAAAAAAAGAAACAGGACTAGACAATGTGTATCTCCAACAATTATCTGTTAATGATGATGTAGATAGAGACCCTAGAGGAAGGATTATATCTACAACTTATATGGCTTTAATAGATAGAACATTAATAGATAATGAATTAAATGAAAATGCTTCTTGGTTTGATTTAAATATAGAAGAAACTTCAAAAAAAATAAATGTATTATTAAAAAATAAAGAAGAAGCAATAACATTTGAAGTAAAAAAAGAAATAATAGATAGTTTAACAAACATTTATGATTATAATATTCTTGATAAAAAATTAGCCTTTGATCATGATAAAATACTTGTAAAATCAGTAGTGGATTTACATAATAAAGTAGAGCATACAGATATTATATTTCATTTAATGCCAAATTTATTTACAATCGGAGAATTAAAACAGGTTTATGAGCTATTATTAGGAAAAAAATTAATAAATTCTGCCTTTAGAAGAAAAATAAAAGACAAAGTAAAGTTAACTGATAAATTTGTAAAAACAGGTGGTCATAGACCATCACAATTATGTAAATATAATAAAAATAAGTAGA
>CADBGE010000012.1 GCA_902794075.1 uncultured Erysipelotrichaceae bacterium
ATCGCATATCTATGTACTTCATCTTGAATTCTTGTTAGGAATAAGAATAATTTTGAATCTTTTGATACATCTAACTTTTCCAGATTTTCATTAATAATATAACTTGTTCTATGTTTATCATCTTTTACTAGACCTATTATTGGAATGTATAAGTTTAATTCTTTTAGTATTTCTTTGGCAGTATTTACTTGTAGGTCTCCTCCATCCATTACAATTAAGTCTGGTTTATAAGACTCATTCATTATAGTTTTAAAGTATCTTCTATAAAGTACTTCTCTCATTGCCGATAAATCGTCTTTAACTTCACTTGATATTTTATATTTTCTATATAAATCTTTATTTGGAAGAAAATCATCAAAGACAACCATTCCTCCTACATAGAATGTTCCGAAGAGATGTGAGTTATCGAAGGACTCCATTCTATGTAGAGATTCTAAACCTAATAGTTTTCTTAATTCTTCTAAGGCAGCTAATCTTTCTTCATCATTTCTAGTTAGGGTTTCTTCTTCTAGATTCATTTGTTCTTTAGCATTTTCTTTTGCTAGATCAATAAGTTTTTTTAATTTACCTTTTTTAGGTACTGTTACTTTTATATTGAAATAGTCTTTAAGAAGATTTTCATCTATATCTTCTGGAATCACTAATTCAGAAGGTACAATTCCCTTATCATAGAATTTTATTAAATATTCAATTATTTCATTACTTATATCTCCTAGTGATGATACTATCTCATTGTGTCTTCCAAATAATAGTCCTTTTCTAATAAAGAATATTTCTATACATAAATAATTATTATCATAATAATAGTTTACTAAGTCAAAGTTATTGGCATTATTAAGATCTATCTTTTGTTTTCTTAATGTAATATTAATATCCTCTAGCATATTCTTTAGTTCTAAGGCTCTTTCATAGTTCATTGCCTCACTAGCTTTAGTCATTTCACTTTCAATTTTCTTTGAAATTATTGTGGCATCTCCTTTAAGGAATGATCTTATTTCTTGTTTCATTTCATCAATAACTTCTTTATCTATTTTCTTGCAGCAATATCCGAGGCATTCATTTATATGATAATATAGGCATAATTCTTTTTTTAGAACATTACATTTTCTTAATGGATATATTCTATTTATCATATTTACTGTTTTTCTTGCGGCTGATACATTGGGATATGGTCCATATAAATGGTTTTTATTTTTCTTTCTTTTAACGTTTCTTACTATTTTTAATGTTGGATATTTATCATTTGTTAATTCTATATACGGATATGATTTATCATCTCTTAATAAGATATTATATTTTGGATCATATTTTTTTATAAGTGTAATTTCAAGTATTAAACTTTCTAATTCACTTGATGTGACAATATATTCAAAATCATCTATATCTTCAACCAACATTTTTGTTTTACCTGTTTGTGTTTTTGTAAAATAACTTCTTAATCTTCTTTGAAGATTTTTAGCTTTTCCAACATAGATAATTACTCCATCTTTATTTTTCATTTGATAACTACCTGGTTTTGTTGGTACTAAAGATAATTTTTCTTTAAAGTCTTTCATAATATCACCTGCCTTATATGTCCATAAATCTACTGTATTATATCATTTATGTCAAAAAAAAACTATACATGTCGTATAGTTTCTTTTTGTTTTATTATTTATTTAATTTTTTATGATATTTATATGTTCCAAATACTGCAATTCCACTTACAAGCATGAATGCGATTACATATAGATATAGAGCGCTTCCTGTTTTAGGATTTGCAACTTTTGCTTCTTCTTTACAATTATATTTACAAATAAAAAAGTATCTATTGATACTTTTCCATTTGTTTCATCATTTGATTAATTTGTTTTTGATTAGGTTTTCTTCCCATTTGCATCATTAATGCCTTTAACATATTTTCATTAATTGGAGGATTTTTCTTTAAATAACTTTTCATAAAGAATCTTGCCCCAAAGAATCCAGCAACTGCTCCGAAAAGAAGTCCTACTAATACTAATAATATATCATGTAACATTATTATCACTCCTTGTATTCTATTTTACACAATTATTATAATTTCATCAATATTTATTTTATTTATCATAGTATTTCTTTATCATTTTATATTTTTTTTGAAATTCTTCTTTTACTTCTTCTTGTTTATTTATATGATCAATTATTTCATCTAAATGATCTTCTACATAGTATATATATTTATCTGGACAATCAATTATTCCTATTTGATTTAGATAAAATGCTAAGTTAATATTTGATACAAATTTTCTTAGTGGTGTTGATGAATGTGTATATTTTTCTTTACTTTCTTTTGTATATTTTCCTTGTTCTCTATATATTGCGAAGTCTGAATTTTTTCCAATGTGATAATTTGTAAGGATTGATGGAACTCCTATAATACTTTCAATTTTACCAGGATTTAATTCATTTAAAAATCTTTCTTTTGAATTTTTACTTATCAGTTCACACGCTTCTTTATATAGTTTTAAATCCTTATCAGTTCTACTATACTTTGATGGTGAAAGTAGAATACTTTCTGCTCTTTTTGGTCTAATATTATCATTTATAAATACTGCATTTCTTGAAATATTTTGAAGAACTACATTTCCTGTAAAATCAATATAATAAGTAAATGTAATAACATTTTTGATTCCATTCTTTTTTAATGAAAAATAGTCATGTGATATTTCTTGTGGAAGCATATCTCTTATTATTAGTCTATTACTATTTTGACTATTATACATACTTGTTGCCCTATCATAAGCTATTTTCATTAATTCTTCATTTTTAAGTAAAAATGATGGGACATCTGTTACATATACTTCTAATACATACATGTTATCCTTTTTATCAATTGAGAATGCACCATCTAAATCTGGGGAATATGCCTCATCAATAGTTATAACATTCTTATTTTCAATATATGGTAACTTATGGTCTAAGTATTTATATTTAATACTTATATTTGGGAAATCATTTTTAAACTTATTTTTTTTCTCTAATTCTTCTTTTAGTTTATTTATTAAGTCATAACTTTCACTTATTATGTAATTGTCATAAAGTAGTTCTTCTATTTTATTTAAATAATCTATATCATTTTTAAATAACATTATAATATTATCTATACTTTTTTCATCAATACAAAAATAGGCATATTTAATTACGGTTTCTAAATATAAATATAATTCTTCTAAAGATAATGCATTTAATTTAGATAATCTTTTCAAATAATTCTTCTTATCCTTATTCTTTGAAAAAACAATTAGTTTTGTTAGTAATTGACATATTTCGTGTTTTTTATCTTCTTCTATTTCTTCATGAGTGTTAATACATTCAGCCAAGGCTTTTAACTCTTCTATTTCTTTATCGTTACAGTAATTTCTTTTACTAATCCTAACATATAAATATTTTTTTACAAATCCTATATATTTTTCTTTTCTATATTCATCTTTTAATGATATAAGTTTTTTGATTGATATATCATTAACGTCATTTCTTTTTACTTTTCTTCCATAATTATTTTTTGAAATATATTTAAGTTCATCAATATAATTATATAATTTATTCAAGTATTTTAATGAAGTTCTCTCATCGTTAGAAAATATTCTATAGAGAGTTTTTAAATCTTCTATTTCTTCTTGAGAACAAAATACATTATTACTAATTCTCGAAAATAAATAATTATCTACATATATACAATATCTATCAAAAGAAAGATTATCTTTTAATGAGATAATTTCTTTAACACTTAGATCATGTATTTTTGTCTTTTTATCTCCTATTGATAATCTTTTTAGAGTATTATTCTTCATAGTCCTCTCCCCTTTGAGGCACTATTTTACAATTTCTTTCTATTTTTTGCAATAATATTAATAGTTTTTTTGATAAACAACGCTATTTTCTACAAATAATTTAGATACAATTTTATCTATTTCTTCATAGACGTATATGTGAAGATGATGAGATGTGTATCCTTTTTTACTAATATTATTAATAATTATTTTTAGTATTTCTTCATCATCTTCAAAATTTCCTTCTTCTGTATATTTATATTTTATTTTATCTTTTAATTTAACTAGTTCTAAATCAATATTTATTTTATTTAATCTAGATAATTCATTAATATCTATTAATTTTATAATATTAATTAGATTCTCTATATATATTTCATTTGAATTTATTCCATTTAAATGTTCTTCTATTATTAATTTTTTAAATTCTTCAAGAGTAAGATTTAAAAATAGTTGTCTTCTCTCAAGATATTTATCTCTATATTTTTCTTTATTATTTTGCTGATTATACGACAAATCAATATTATTAATCATTATGTTTCTTATTTCTTCGAGACTAGTATCATTCATACTTTTTATTCCTTTTATGAATTCCATACGTCCTTTATAATAATTAATATAATTAATTGCGAATAGTTTTATATAATCTTCATTACTTATTTTTTTAATAAGAATTGACAATTTATATAACTTTAGAATGTCCTCTAAATCGCTATTATTAATAATACCATTTAAACCTTGTTCAATAAGTGGTAATATTTCATACTGAGACATAACTTCATCTCCCTAAAGTAATTAATGTAAAAAGAAAAAATCTGTTTCTTTAAAATTACATATAAATAAATTATCCTCTTTATTCTTTAAGTATTCATAAAATGATGAGTATTCCTGTTCAAGCTCAAGTCTCATAAAGAAATTATTAATTCTTAATCTACTTACTTCATCTTTATATAGATTATTTATAATATGAATATCTTGTTTTTTTATATATGGAATATCTCTATGCATTTCAATATATAAATCTTTGTCAAGCTTATATTTATCTAAAGTATTTATTAATTGATTAAATAAATTATATCCATATTCTACTGATTCTTTATCTAAATAATAAATACTTTTTAAGATATTAAATAATACACTTGGAACTTCTTCATATAAGTTTACAAATTCCTTTTTTATTTTAAAAATATAATAGACTTTCATTTTATCACCTATTTTAGAGTAGCAAAATTGAAAGTCTATTTTTGTATTATTTTAATAGTTTTTCTATTTTTTCTTCTAAACTTTCTGAATCAAATCCATATTTTTTATAAACGTCTGTGTATTTTCCTGATGTTCCAAATTCATCTAAAGTTATTAAATATTTACTGTTATATATTATTTTGTTCCATGACATAGAAGAAGATGCTTCTACAACTATTTTTCTAATTTCTACTGGTAGAACTTTTTCTATATATTCTTCATCTTGTTTAAGAAATCTTCCTAAGTTTGGCATAGAAACTACTCTTAAATTTAATCCTTTTACTTTAAGGTTTTTTACTGCTTCAATGACTAAGTGTAATTCTTCTCCACTTGAAATAATAATACCATTTGGTTTCTCTACAGGATCAATAACAATATATCCACCTTTTTCTACTTCATTGGCTTTAGTACACTCTAGTATAGGAAGTTTATTTCGTGCGAGAGACAGTACTGATGGTCCTTCACTTTTATTAAAGATTGCTTTATATGAACCTATTACTTCATTTGCATCTGCTGGACGGAATACGTCAAAATTTGGTAGACTTCTTAGACCTAGTAATTGTTCCATTGGTTGATGAGTTGGTCCATCTTCCCCAACACTAATTGAATCATGAGTAAATATATATATATTTTGTAAATTCATTAATGATGCCATTCTAAGTGATGGTTTTAAATAATCACTGAATGCCATAAATGTTGATGCGAATGGTCTAAATCCCATTAGACTTAATCCATTTGTTATTGCGCCCATTGCATGTTCTCTTACACCATAATATATATTTTTCCCTAATGGATTTTCTTTTGAGAAATTTCCACCATCTGAAATATAAGTTTTATTAGATGATGCTGTATCTGCTGCTCCTCCAATCATAAATGGAGATTTTGTTACTATACCATCTAACACTTTTTTAGATGTGTCTCTTGGAGACTCTATCTCATCTTCTGGATTATCATAAATAAAGTTTATGAAATCAATTTTTTTATCATTTCCTATAAAATAACTTAATTCTTTTTTTTCTTCTTCTGTTAAAGATTCTAGTTTTTGATTAAATTCATTAGTAAGATTTTCACATCTTTTATTTATTAAATATCTAAAATCATCTATAGTTTTTTGAGATACTTGGAATGGTATATCTCTTATATTCATTTTTTCTTTTATTGATGTTATATCTTCTTTTGATAATGGAGAACCATGTACTTTTGATGTTCCTTCATTCTCAGAATATTTTCCTATAGTTGACTTAATTATAATTATAGAAGGTTTATCTTCTGATTTTTTTGCTTCTGATATAGCTTTGGAGATTTGTTCATATGAATTACCATCTTCTACTGATATAACATTCCAATTTTGTGATATAAATCTTAAACCAATATCTTCATTAAAACAATTTGATGTTGGTCCATCTAAACATGTATTATTTGAATCATATAAAACAATTAATTTATTTAAATTATAGTTTCCAGCAATTGATGCAGCTTCATAGGATATACCCTCCATTAAATCGCCATCGCCACATAATACATAAGTATAGTGATCAATTATTTTGTATCTTTCATGTAGGTTTGCTTCTCCTATTGCCATTCCAACTGCTGTTGCGAATCCTTGTCCTAAAGGTCCTGTTGAACAATCTACTCCTGGAGTTAGACCGTATTCAGGATGTCCAGGTGTTATTGAATCAATCTGTCTAAACGCTTTTAAATCATCAATTGTAATATTATATCCAGACATATAAAGTGCTGCATATAATAGTGCTGAACCATGTCCTGCTGACATGACAAAACGATCTCTATTATAAAGTCGTGGATTTTCTGGATCTATGTTTAGGTGATGAGCATATAGTGCATAGATTGCAGGAGCAGCTCCTAGAACAATTCCTGGATGACCACTTCGAGCATTATCTATCATATCAATTCCTAAACTTCTTAATTGTTCTATGATTTTTTGTTCTTCTATTTCTTCTGGATTTGTTATATTTATTATTTGATCATTCATAATATAATTTCCTCCTTTTATTTATTATTTAGATGATATCTAAATAGTTTATATAATTCCATTACTATGAAAATAATTGTTCCTAGTAAGAATAATATTTCTAGATGAACGAATGGAATTGAGTGTGTTTTTAAAAATACTGATAAAAATGGTATTTCCATTACAGCTAATCCTAATAGTACTGAGCCTATAACTCCAACTATAAAGATTGGATTACTACCTGCTGGAATTGTAAATGTTGATTTTTTTTCACTACGACAATTAAATGCATGAATGTTTTGAATAATTATCATTAAAGCCATTACATATCCTCTTGCAAGGGATGTTTCCATACCATTAATTTTTATTAGGTAATACCATAATCCAAAAACTATTAAACCTATTGTTATTCCTGATATTAATATTTCTGTTATTAGTTCTTTATCAAATAATGATGATTTTGGATCTCTTGGTTTTTCTTTCATTATTCCTTTTTCTGCTTTTTCAAATGATAAAGCAAAGTCTTGAATTCCATCTGTTACTACATTTAACCATAATAATTGAATTGCTACTAATGGGACTGGCATATCTAGTGCTATTGCAAGACAGAAGAATAATACTTCTGCAAGACCACAAGATATTAAGAAATATGTTATCTTTCTTATATTTGAATATGCAACTCTACCTTCTAGAACTCCATTAACAATTGAATTAAAATTATCGTCAATTACAATCATCTTAGCAGTTTCTCTTGCAATATCAGTTCCACTTCCCATGGCAATACCAATATTAGCTGTTCTTAAAGCGGGAGCATCATTTACTCCATCTCCTGTAACCGCAACGAATTCACCTTGTCTTTTTAGTGATTCAACTATTTTTAATTTTTCTATTGGAGTTACTCTTGTAAATACTTTCTTGGATTTTACAAATTTATCAAATTTCTTTTCACTCTTTTTAAGATATTCTTCTACTTCATCTCCTGTTGTTACTTCATCAAATGAATTAGTTAATTTTAAATCTTGTGATATCTTATATGCTGTTAGTGGATGGTCTCCTGTAATCATTAATACTTTTATTCCTGCTTCACGACATTTATTTATTGCTGAAACAGCTTCTTTTCTTATTGGATCGATAAATCCTACTAGACCCATAAATTTTAGGCCTTTTATATCTTGTTCTGTATATTCATCCTTTTCTTTTACTTCACCTACTGCGAGGGCTATTACTCTATAACCTTCTTTTGCTAGACTTTCATTTTGATTTTCTAATTTCTTTGTATCAAATCCTTTTAGTCCATTAATTGAATTACAGAATGATAATACTTTTTCAATTGATCCTTTTATTGTACAATATGTCTTTTTTCCTTTTTTATAAAATACTGCAGAATATTTATTTTCTGATTCATATGGAATTGTTTCTAAGATATCTATATTGTCAGTATTTACTTTCATTTTTTCTCCTAGTACTAGGAATGCAATATCTATTGAATCTCCAATTATCTCACTTGTTGTAAATTTTGCTTCATTATTTAATACTCCAAGTTCAGCAATTTCTTTTGCAAGAGATAATTTTTCTCCTACTACTTCTCCTTTAGTATTATATCCTGTACCAGATATCATATATTCATTTTTAGTTGGTAGCACAATTTTCTTAGCTGTTTGTTCATTTACTGTTAATGTTCCTGTTTTATCACTAGCAATTACTGTACAACTTCCAAGAGATTCTACTGAATATAGTTTTTTTGCTACTACTTTTTGTTTTGCCATTTTATTTGATGCTATTGTTAGAGCCATTGTTAGTGCTAGAGGAAGACCTTCTGGCATTGCAGATACTCCTAATGCAATAACTGATAATAAAATTTCTTGTGCTGGCAAATGCTTACTTGCTAAGATTATAGCTATTATTATTGAAATTATAATAATTAATATTGTTATTTGTTTTGAGAATTTTTCTACTCTTATTGTAAGAGGTGATTTTTCTTCTTTTGTTTCATTTATTGTGGTTGCAATTAATCCTATTTGTGTATTTACTCCTATACCTGTTACTATTCCACAAGCTCTTCCTGTTGCAACTGATGTTCCTGCAAATACCATATTTGTTTGTTTATTAATTGCTAAATCTTTATCTTCTAATTTTTTTGAATTTTTCTCTACTGCTAGACTTTCTCCAGTAAGAATTGACTCATCAACTGTAAAATTATGTGCTTCAATTATTCTAATATCTGCAGCTATTTTATCTCCTGATTCTAGAAAAACATAATCTCCTACTACTAACTCCGTCGAATCAATTAATATTTCTTTTCCATCTCTTAATACTTTTACTTTTTCCCTCACTAAATTTGAAAGAGCTTCTGCTGTATTATTTGCTTTCTTTTCTTGGAATGTTCCCATTAATAAGTCTATTGTAATAATTACTGTTATCGCAATGGCATCTACATATTCTCCAACTATTATAGAGGCAATTATTGCAACTATTAGTAATAAAACTATTGGATCCATTAATTCGCTAAAAAAGATTTTGAAAATACTGTCTGGTTTTTTTCTAGGTAATTCATTTGGCCCATCTTTTTCTAATTTTTTTGCTGCTTCTTTTGAAGTTAATCCATTTGATGTTGTTTTTGTTTTTTGAAACAATTCTTCTTGTTTCATTGCATAATAATTTTTTTCTTTCATAATTTACCTATCCTTTTACATCATTATATCATTAAATTATTAAAAAAAGAAGAATATTACTCTTCTTTACACTGCTATTTTTATTTACCTCTTGATAATATTTTCAAAATATATCCTTGATCTATTGTAAATAATAAATTTATTACACCTATAATTATATCTACTAAATTAAACATAAACACTAATGCAATTGATGCAGCAATACCTAAATATTTTGTTGAAGGCATTTTCTTTTGATAACCAATTAATGTAATAATTAATAGAACTATTTGAGAAATGGACAATAGTAATTCCCATCCATTTCCAATATCTATTTTTTGCAGTACTATTAAAATAACTTTTGATAGTATTGTTAGCACAATCATACCTAGTGTAAAGACTGTTGCTAATTTTATAAATTTTGGATCACTATAATTATTTTTAAAATCGATAACAGTCTCATTTGGAGTTTCTATTTTTCTTTTAATTTCCTCTTCTTTTTGCTTTATACTTTCAATATTGTTAGATATTTGTGATGTAATTAATTCATTGTCATTTAATGTCATAATTGGTTCCCATGATGAACCATTTTGTCCTGGATTAATTCCACAACATACTTTTAAATATGGATTATTCATTTGATTCTTTATTAGTGGAGCAAATCTACATGCAGTATCTATTACTTCTTTATCATATGATAAATTTGCCTTATAGAAAATTATTTTATCTTTGTAAATAAATCCTCTAATTGTATTAAAATAATTATCTGGATTACCTCCTAAAGAATTATATAATTCTTTATGATCCATATTTTTATTTTGTGAATAATTTACTTGATTATTCATGATTATAAATAATACTTGATTATCCATATTAACTACCTCTCTATTCTATTTTTATTATACAACAATTTATTTAGTTTTTTGATTCCCAAATTTTTCTTATTAAATTTAGAGATAGTGTTGATAGCGTAAATCCTATTACAGGAACAAGAGAACTTAAAAATATGTTGTTCTCTTTTCTAATGATATATGAATACGCAACAACTACAATATAAGTTAATATCATTATACAAATTCTTCTTGTCCAACTTACTTCCCAGGCTTTATCTTTTTCTACTCTTTTATTTCTTTCTTTTATGTCTTTTATTTCTTTTTCTAAATTCATTTTTCCTTTTTATCCCTTCAAAATTTTTATTTTGTTGTTTTCCTTTTCAATTATACTATTATAAAATTCTAATAACGAATTATACATATGCATTACGTCCTTTGAACCTATTGTTTCATTTGCTGAATGCATTGCTAGTTGTGGAATTCCAATATCTACTGAATCAATACTTACATGAGATTGACTAAGTCCTCCTAGTGTTGAGCCACATATCATGTCACTTCTACATTCAAAATCTTGATAAGGAACATTTATATCGTCACATATTAATTTATATATAGCTCCAGATGAAGCATCTGTTGTATAGTTGTTGTGATATTTTATTACAACTCCTTTATTTAATTCTACTTTATTTGTTGGATCGCTTTTAAATTCAGCATTTGGATGTGTCGCATGAGCATTATCAGCACTTATCATAAAGCTTTTTGCTAAAGCAGTACCTAAATAGAAGTTTCTTTCATAAGCTATTCTTGATAATACATCATTTAAGAATGATGAATCTGCTCCCTGTTCTGTTAAACTTCCTATCTCCTCATTATTAAAGACAGATAAAACATTTATTACATCTTCATTTTCTGAATCTATAAGTGCTTGTAGAGCTGGATATACACATGCTAAATCATCAAGTCTTGGTGCTAGAATCATTTCATCATTTGCACCAATTTGTTTTGCTTTATCTCTATTATATAAATATAGATCATAATCATATATTTTAGTAAAATCTATATCTTGTTTTTTTAAATTTTCTCTAATAATTGAATCTAAATCTTTTTTATCTGTTAGAGCCATGATTGGTAACATATCAGTTTGTCTATTGAAACTTGCATTTTTATTAACTTCTCTATTTATGTGATATGCTTGAGATGGTATTACTAATAGATCTTTATCTATATTTATTAAACTTTTTGTTAGATATCCATAGTTTCTTGATACAACTCTTCCAGCAATTGACAAAGGCCTATCAAACCAAGAATAATCTATCTCTCCTCCATAATTGCTTGTATTTAATTTCAAATACATTCCATCATACATATCTGGATTCTTTTTTATTCTAAATGATGGTGAATCTCCATGAACAGCAACTATATTAAATCTATCTTCTTGGGTATCTAATCTTCCTCCATTAAAAGCAATTATAGATGAATCATTTCTTATTACATAGAATTTTCCACCTCTTGCTACTATATCCCAAGATTCATTTTCTTTAAGTTCTTGATAACCGTTTTTCTTTAATATTTTTTTAATATTATTTACACAATAATATGCATTTGGAGTTTTATCAATAAAACTCATTAGTCCTTTATTTATATTCTTCATATATACCTCCTACTGTTTATATAAGGACCTCTTTTTATTCTTTTAATAATTTCTTTTTTCAGGAATAATTCCCCTTACTCCACCTCTTGGATTATCTACATCATTTTCATATCTAGGAATTAAATGAATATGCAAGTGCATTATACTTTGTCCAGCAGCAACTCCCAAATTCATTCCTATATTATAGGCATCCGGATGAAAATTTTCATCAACTATTTTTTTTGCCTCATCTAGTAGATTAAAAATAGCAATTTTTTCTTCTGTTGTTGTGCTCCACCAGTCTTTAATATGTCTTTTAGGAATTATTTCTAGATGTCCTTTATTAACTGGAAAATTATCATATCTTGCGATTGCTAAATCATTTTCTAATAAATAATCTTTGTTACTTATACTTTTACAAAAGAAACAATCATTCATTATATTTCACCTTTTACTATCTTATTAATTATATCTAACATATCATTTTTATTTTCATATTCAAATATTTTATTAGTTATTACTTTTAATGATGAAGATGGTTTATTCCCTTTTTTATAAATACAATATATTTTTTTATTATCATCATATAACCATCCAAGTTCTATACCAAGACCTGTTGCTGGCATACTACATTCAGCAATTACTAAATCTATTGTTTTATAAAATTCTCTAGTATTACTAGAATCATCACTTTTCTGATGAGGAAATAATATTTCATTTTCAATAGACAATGTTGATTCTTGTATTGGTTTATATAAATCATTTTTATAATCTATTGATTTAGAGTGAGCAATATATATTTTCACATTATCTCTCCTTTATTTAATTTTATCATATTGACTTTATTTATGTAAATATTTGTTAAATATCAATTAATTGCTATATTATATAAAAATATCTGTGCTATAATTTAGTTAATATAATAAGAAGGAGTCAATTGATGAAAAAGAAAATATTAGTTATACTATCTATGTTTTTAGTATTATTTACTTTAACCGGTTGTATTTTGAAACCTAAAAAAGCAATTACTGCTGATAAATTTATGGAGGTTGCTAAAAAGAATAATTTAACAGTTATTGATGCATATGAACAAATGAGTCAATATGGCGTAATACAAACTGCTCTACTTGCTAAGGCTGCTGATGGATGGCAAATTGAATTCTATATTTTAAATACAGATTCAGATGCTAAAGATATGTATGAAACAAATAGAAAAATATTTGAAGATAGTAAAGGTAGCTCAAGTAAAGAAAAATATCTTACATTAAAAAATTACTCAATGTATAATTTAGTTAGTGGCGGAAGATATATGTACCTAAGTAAAATTGATAATACACTTTTATATGTTAGAATTGATGATAAGTATACTGATAATGTTAAAAAGATAGTAAAAGAATTAGGATATTAAAAAAGAAAACAGTTGTTTTCTTTTATTTTTTTATTCTATAAACATTTTCACTTATATTTTCACTTTCATATTTATCTATGGTTTTTATAGATGATAGTTTTATATAATTAGAAATTGAACTATTTATTTTTCTATAAGTCTTTTTAATGCTTTTTGATATTTTTCTTACTTTATTAAGTAATTCTATATCATTAACGTCTTTTAAATAAATATTAAAATTAATAATATCTATATAAATATCTGAATCATTTTTATTATTTTTCTTTAATACTAAATCAAATGAAATAACATATGTACAGTTTTTAAATGCTATTTGTTTTTTTATTATGTAATCAATACTATCTATTATATAGCCATCATCTAAAGTATAGTTATCTGTGTTTGATGTTTCTCTATTACAAATATTTAGTATTTCGCCGTCTGTAACAAATCTTGTTTCTAATTGTTTTATTTCTTTAAAAATTATTCTTCCTGGTTCAGAAAATGAATCTTCCTTGTGAGTAATTATTTCTTTAGAATCAAAATACTGACTATCGCTTAATTTTTCAATATCCATTACAGAATTCTCCTTAAAAATAAAATTTGTTTACTATTATAACAAAATATCATTCTTTACACAATAACATTTTTGTATTATAATATCTCCTATATTTTTGGAGGGGTGTATGAAAAAGTGTTATATACAAAATCTTGCTTTAAATATAACTGATAATTGTAATTTAGAGTGTAGTCATTGTCTTAGAGGAAAATCATGTAATAATAATATGAGTGATGATGTTATTGAAGCTACACTTAGTCAAGTTAAAGGAATTGGAAATCTTTCAATTAATGGTGGAGAACCTACTCTTGCTATTGGACAAATAGAAAAGATTATTGATTATGTTATTAAGAATAATATACTTATTGAAGAATTCACTACAACAATAAATGGGACAATTTATTCTGAGGAATTATTAAGACTTCTTGAAGTTATGAATAATTATATTGGAGAAGAAGAAGTTTTATCAATGTTTGCTGTTTCACTAGATAAGTATCATTTAAAAGAGCTTGAAAGATTAGAATTATTAGATAGATTTAGAGAAAATGTTATTAAGTATAATGAAAGTAAGTATTTTTATGGACTTAGAGACATTTATGTAAAATTATTTAGAGAAGGAAGAGCTGCAGAATTAGATAATAGTATTACTGTTCCATTAAGACCAATGGATGTATTTATTACTTATGCAAATAATAAGAGAAAATTTGATCGAGAAAATGGTTTATGTAATATTGGACCATTAGTTACAATTGGTACTAATGGTAATATTACTGAATGTGATGCATCTATTGATCATCAAAACACTATCTATAATTATGGAAATGTATTAAATGAGTCAATTGAAGAAAATGTACTTAGAAGAGGTAAACTATTTACTAATCCTAAAAAGTTTGAAAAAAAGGCAGTAAAGGTAATTAAAAAATATTCTACATATGAAAAATAAACTAATTAAGTTAGTTTATTTTTTTGTATATACTTTATTATTACTTGGCAGATGTTTGATATTATCATATAGTGCAAGTAATGTTAATAATTCTTTTTGAAAATACATATTTCTGGGATTTGTACTTTTAATCTTCATTATCATTTCCTTAAGTTCTGATAATGAAATTAATTCTTGAGAAAAACTATTGTTTAATTCATTTGTTGATAGTTTTTGTTTTTCTAGTGATAATCCTTTATACTTTCCAATATAATAATGTGTCGTTAATAGACGATTTTTAAATTCACCATTTCTTTTTGGATAATTATTTTGATAATAATTAATTGTTACTAATTCATTTAGTTCTTTGTTTTTATAAATAATTCCGGTTTCTTCTAATAATTCTCTAATAATTGCATCTTCTTTCTTTTCGCCCTCTTCAATAGATCCACCAGGCAAAAGAATTACTCCACCATATTTTGTTATTAGTACATTTTCATGTCTATCAAGTAAAAGTGCTCTTACTTTAGTTTTATATTCGTCCATCATATAACGAATATTTTTATTTTCAATGATTGTATATTCCATATCTATCCTCCTAAAAGCATTAATTTTTCTTCTGTTTACTTAAAACTTTTATATTATCGTTTTCTTTTAATTTAGATAACAATTCCATTTCTTTTTGAATTACCTCCTCTTTTGAAATACCTAAATAATCTGATAATTCCTCATAACTATAATTTTCTTGAAATCTTAATATAACAAAACTTAAGTCTTCCTTTTCAAGATTTGATAATACGCTCATCATTTTAGATGAAAATTCTTTTTTTTCTATATTATCATAGGGATTAGTTTTATCTGATACATAGTTAATTAAAGCTTTTTCTTTTTTTGTGTAATATTCTTCTATAGCAATAGTTACTAATTCATTATCATTTAATTTCGGATTAGATTTTTTTAGGATTTTTATTCTAGATTTAATAGTTGTGATATTTATTTTATTATTAAGACAATATTGACTTAAGCTTATTCCATTATACATATATTTTACTGATTCGCCTGATGTTTCTATTACCATATCAACAATTTCTTGTATTGAATATTTTTCATACTTCTTATTATGTAGTTTTTTCCAAATTCTACCTCTTATTGTATTGACATTAAGATTGTTATCTTTACAATATTTGAGATAGGAATACCTTGATAATAATATTTAGACTCTTGCATAGTATCACTTCCAAAATTACTTTTTATTATAGCAAAAACCATTATCATTTTCTATAAAAAGATAATGGTTTTCTTTATATTTTTTTATAGTTTGTAGACATTTGTTCATGAATACTTTTTGTTTCTTCTATTAGTTTACTTAGCATATTATTTTTTGGTAAATCTGCAAGATTTATAATATCAATATTCCATATGTCATTATTATCATCTGGTTTTTTACCTGTTTCATTAAATCTAATACATTGTCTATAATATAAATTAATTATTAATATTGCGGATAAATAATTAAAATCTAGGATACTTATTTTATGGTTGTCTTCCATTGAATCTTCAAACAAATAGTCTAAAACATTATATATTTCTGTATTTTCTGTAAAATTCACTTTGTTTTCTTTTAGTTTAGAGAAAGTTCTACTTTTAATACTTTTTATTACTTCTTTATAATCAGACTTTCTATCATGATTTCTAAGTAATTTAAGTAGATACATTGTAGAGATAATGTCCGGATCAATTTGCTCATAGTCCCATACGTCTTCTTATTCGACTTTTTTATCTTTTATTTCTTTTAATCTTTCATTTACTTTACTAATACAATCAGCTATTTTTTTATCATGATACAAATCTATTTTTTCTTTATTTGAATTATAAAAATTTTCTAGAGTTAATGGTTGTTCATTTACAATTACACTAATTTCTTCTGGCTTAATATGTTTCTTTGTACAACAATCTAGATAATCTCCTCTATTAGCATAATCGTCACATTCAAAATTTAGTATAACTGCACTATTTGGATTCAATTGTAACATCTTTATTGTTTTATCAATGTATGGTTTCGTAGTAAAATAAACAAGAAAATTAACTTCATGAACCATTTTACTATTTCTTCCTATATCAGGAACTAGTCCGTCTTGAACAATTGACTTTATATTTGATATATCTGTCATATGATATGCTGAAATCATATCCACCTTATTCTCCTCCTATAACCTTTGATAATTTAACTAAATCTTTTGATAAAGATAAAGTTTTTTCATCAATATTATATATTTCATTATTTTGAATTATAATATTTTTTATTTCTGGAATTTGTTCTTTATTCATCATTCTATTAATCTCATTTTTTATATAATGCATTCCAATACAATGAGGTGATTTATTTACTGATGCGAAAGATAAAGATTTAATATTGTTTGTGGAAATTGCTCCACATATTTTAGTTATTGCCATGTTAATATGATCACGTTCTAAACATAGATATACAATTGTATTTAATACATTTCCTTTTATATCATAAATATTTCTTTCTAATAAATTTTTCATTATATTAACTCCTTTTAATAATTGGTTCTTAATTCATATATTATAATACTTTCTTTATTAATTCCAACATTTATATCAAATAATGCAAATTCTACGATAATATCTTTTAATTCATTCTTTATTATATATGAATATATTTCTTCAAAATGTTTTATATTATTTAGTTTTTTAGAAAAAACATTTGTTTTAAGATTATATGTTGGATTTTTAAGAGCATCTCTTACAGAATACTCTGGATTAGTAGATGCAGTTAAATATACTTCATTATTTGATAATATTTCTATTTCCCCTACTAATAATTGATTTTTTACATAGTTTGCTGAACTCACATTAATAGAGAATAAATTATAGTTTTTTATTTCATCAAAAATATTATCTTTTTCTACTTTTAATTTAAAAACTCCTATCTCTTATTGCATAGTATTTTGCAGGATATTCTTTTGTAAATTTCTTTATTTTATCATTTTCATTTTTCTTAAATAACTGTTCTGGAAATTTATTTAATCCTAATTTATTAATTACATTAATACTTTCCATTTTATTTTTTATAACCATTAAATTCACCTATATATATTATACAACAAAACACTATTTTATTTTATATAATTATTTGTTATAATAACAAACTAAGGAGAGTTATTATGAAAAAAATAGTGAATACATGAAAAAAGCTAAAATTAGAGATTTAGAAGATAAAGATTTACAATTAAGATATTTTTTAGGCGGTTTAAAATTATAAGTAAAATTGTTGAAGCAAAAATCTTTTATAAATAATTTTTAGGAGGAATAATATGGAAATAATAAATGATGATACTCAGTACTTTGTTACAGAAAAGCTTATTGAAGAAATGGAAAATGCTGAGGATGTTTTAAAAAGTTGGAATGCTAATTGGTTTGAAAAAGTTGAAAATTATGATGATGATGATTTTACTACAGTTGAATGGTATGGTATTAATACTAAAAAAACAGTTAGAAGGATAATTTTTAAAGGAAATGGGGATATCTCATTAGATAAAGAAAGTAAGAATAATTTAAATAAGATTTTTTACAATGCATCTTATAATGTTACTAGTGATGATTTTTCTCTTGATATAAGAAAATTAACTACAATTGATAAGGAAACTAGAAGGCAAAAAACTGACCGAATAATGGTATCTATTAAAGATAATATTTTAACAGAAAGATTAAATGATATTACAATGACTACTGATTTAAAAACTGGTAAAAAGAAAATATCAATTAATAAAGATTACCAATGTATGTATATGTATAATAATATGCCTGGTGTTAATTTTAATGCCTGCTTAGATGAAGATGGAAAACTAACTTCTGCAAATGCTGTTGTAACTTTACATAAAAGAAATGGTAAAGTAAATGGATCATATAGATTTGATGCAAACAAAGAAAAAGGAATTAGAGCTTGTTACTATACAAGAAAAGGAAAAAAAGTTGATATGATAAGTAATCCAATGCTTATGGAAAAAGCAAATAAACTACTTACTGATAAGATAAATGATAGTGAAATTGTTGTTCGAGACTTTGCAAATGCAGCACAATATAGTCTTATCAACAATGTTACTGATAGACTTATTAATTTTGATTATTCTGACTTTAGTGTAGATGCAATTAATGAAGCAATAGAAAAAATTAGAAATATGGTTGGTACTATTAGTGGAGAACTTCCTTTAGAAGGGTTAAGTGAAAGAATTGAATTATACTTTGATAAAGTAAATGAGAAAAATGTAAATAAACAAAAATTATTAAACTAATATCTATTTTATAATGAACTCTACAAACGTAGAGTTTTTTTGATATAATGTATTTATATAGGATATATTTTGGAGGAATAAATATGCTAAAACTTGACTTTATGAATAAGGACTACTCTCTTGAAGAAGTAATTGATGCATTTACAGATGGTAATATTAATAATTTTAAGGGTGATACTGATTTTTTAAATTTTCTTATTTCATACTCATTAGGAAAATATCTTGTTGGTGATGATGCAGATAAATATATGGATTATAGTGAATATGATGGATTATTTAAAATAATGAGACTAGATGAATATGGTTATTTTGGAAAGAAGATGTATCAAATATATGAAATATGTGGTAAAGATAAAACAGAATTCATGAAAACTTGTGAATTAATTGGAACTTATGCAGTAAAACATAGTATTGAAAAGGAAACTATTGATGCTAATTTAAGTTTGAAAAAGCCAGTTAAATTTGCAGATGATTCTATCGTTTTAAGTTCTGGGTTAAAACCTATATATAATCCAAAGAATAAATATAAATATGCAGATAATCTTAGTTTTGATGA
>CADBGE010000013.1 GCA_902794075.1 uncultured Erysipelotrichaceae bacterium
TACTGTTACTGTTGTTTCTTCTCCTGCTTGTAGTTTATTATCTAATATTTTTTGTGTTACTTTAAAATAATCTGGATTTGAATTTGTTAATTGTAATCCGATACTTGCTCCAATACCTGGTGATTCATTTTTTACTCTATATGTTGCGGTAACACTTTGTCCTACTCCATTTAGAGTTGATACATTAAATGAAGCTGTTGTGTCAGAGTCTACCTGAACTGTATTAGTTGGAGCTCCTTCTATCACAGGTGTTACTCCATCCTCATTTAAAAATTTTACTTTAAAATTATTATCATTTGGATTTGCTGTTGCATTACCATCTATTATTAAGTTTATTGCTGATAAGCTTGCATATCCAATACCTAGTGTAAGTACTGCAACTAGTACTATTAATACTATTTGTAATGTCTTTTTATTTTGTGAATTATGCATCACTCTCCTATTCCTACTATGTAAATTTATTATACCCTTCCTCAGGTGCAAAATTCAACGAAAAAAGCGAGTCTTTACACCTACTTTGTAAATATATTATTTACATATTATTTACACTTGTAAAATAATTAAAAATCATTATAATATTATGAGAGGTGAAATTATGGATTATTATAAATTTTATGAATTATATACTGAATTTGGAAATCTTTTAATTTATGAAAAATATAAGGGAGAAAGAGAAGCATTTCCTGAGACTAGAGAATTTTTCACTAATGAAAAAGCTAAACCTGGATATGATACGCTTACTTTTAATAATGGTAAAAGTACTTTTAGAACAAGAAAAAGGAATGCTGAAGGTTATATAGTTGAAGAATATACTAAAGAAATTGAACCATTTGAATTCTTAGAAAGAGTTGATTTATTTATTTCATCTGAGACTGAAAGACAAATGATGATTGACAGAACTCATGACTTTTTTAAGTTAAAAGAAGAGAAAGGTCAAGGAAAAATTATTATTCCACCTAAACCAGCTTCTATTGATGAAATGAATGAAATAGCTATAAGAACATTAAAAAGTTATATAAAATAAAAAGTGATTAAATTAATCACTTTTTTATTTATATTAAACTTCTTCTTGTAAAGGTATCTACATCTTTGTCTATATAGACATCTATTACTCCTTTATCTACTATTTTTATAAATCCTAATCCTGATATTGCTAAATCTTCATCATATTTCATATTGTATGTTATTTTATTTTTATCTTTTAATTCTTCATTATTAAATAGATTAAGTAATCTTTTTACTTTTAAATCATTTGATACAAATACTGTAAAACTATTTTTTTCTCCTTCAACATAATCTATTCTTACTAGATCTTCAATAATTATTGATTGATTTTTTCGTAATTGATATGTTCTTGGTTTAATTTCTTTCTTTGCAGAAATTTTCTTTACCATTTCAGGAGATGCATGATTAAGAATAGAACCTTTATCTACTAATCCAGGAGTATCTATTAAATTAAGATGATCATTAATCTCAATATTAACCATATTTAATGTCGTGGATGGAAGTGGACTCATAGTTAATTCTTGTGTTCTATCTGAATAATTTTTAATTAATTTATTTATTAAACTACTCTTTCCTGCGTTAGTGTGTCCAACTACATAAACATTCTTACTAGTTTGAAAATATTTAATTCTTTTTAATAAATAATCAATGTTATAATTTTTTTCTGTACTAATCACTATTATTTCTTCAAAGTTAACATCATTATTAGCAAGATACTTTTTTAGTTTTTCTTCTTTTACAGATTTAGGTAATACATCCATTTTATTTAAAACTAAAATCATTTTATTTGGAATTATTGTTCTTATTTCTTCAATGTTTTTTTCTAGATTTAATAAATCAGTAATATACAGAACTAAATCTTTTGTTTCTCCAACACTCTTTAATATTTCGATATATTCTTCATTTGATTTTGTAACCACTTGGTATTCACCATAGTTTTTCATTCTAAAGCATCTTTGGCATAAATCGTTTTCTAAATTGGTTGTATATCCTTCTTGGAGAATATTCTCATCTTGAAGTAGCACTCCGCATCCTGCACATCTTTTTTCATTACTCATAATAATTACCTCTCTTAAAAATACCTTTTTTACTATATTTATTTATTATTATATTTTCTATTATTCTATTTAACTTAGTAATAGTTAGATCTTTTTTATTATAAGGATCTACTAATATAGTCATTATACCGTAATTCTTACCAGAAAATACATCTGTTAATAATTGATCTCCTATAATACACATTTCTTCTTTTTTTAAATTATAGTTGTTTTTTATTTTTCTTAATCCCTTAGTCGTTGGTTTAAGACTCCAAGGAAATCCATCTATTTGTAGTTCTTCTAAATATGGAGTGATTCTTCTTTTAGTATTATTTGAACATATTACTACTAAAAAATCTTTTTTTAGTTTTTTAACTAATTCTTTTGACTCTTTTGGACAGGAATTATTCACTATGGAACCTAATGTATTATCAAGGTCAAAAACAAGGCATTTAATGCCCAGTTTTTTTAATTCTTTATAATTAATTTCTTTTATATTTTTATAATATTTAGTAGGTTTAAAATAATTCATCTAATCACTCCTACAAGAATATTATATATTATTTTATATAGTTTGTCTAATTTACGTTGATATTGATTTATTTTATTCTTTTTTCACTAAGGACAAAAGATTTATATATATTATTAATATGAGTATTACAAAATTCACAAATATTTGAATTAACATCTGCACCACAATTTGGACATTTTTCTTTTTCATTTATACTTTTTATATATTTTAATTTGTATGTATTAGTAACCTTATAGCTTTTTTCCCCTCTTACAACTTTATTATCACTTGTATTAATTACATAGTCATAAAATGAAACTGTTAATTCAACATGAACAATTATTTTATTATTTTTTTCATATAATTTTTTTATATTAATATAATCTTTATTAAATCCATTCATAATATTTTGTTGTTGTTTTTCTTTTAGTATTGTCAAATCAGATTTATATGATTCATATAATTCATTTGTGCATAATTTTTCAAGTTTGTTATAATCAAAATCTCTCCAAGCAAATTGTATGTCAACAAAACCTTTATATAATTCTTTTTCTAATTTCTCTAAATCATATGTTGGTAATAGTTCAGTAATTTTATTATTAATTTTTTTCCTATTTAAACTATAAATATATTTAGATAATAATCTTGTTATAACTACAGATGACAAATAGACCAAAACAAGAATAATTGGTAATTTATAATCAATCATTAAATTCTTCTGAGCACATATAAAAATTAAAACTATTGGAGCTACTAATGCAAGAAAAAATAAACACAAATATATATCAGATTCAACATTATAATAATTAGTTTTAATAAATTTCAAAGATAATAAAAATATTAAAATAATGAAATTTAGATAAAATATTATGAATATAATTACTATAATATCTTCTTTAGAAAATTTATATGATGATTTAGATGAATAACTATTTGAATGACTATAATCATTTGATCTGCTATAGCTGCTTCCGCCGCTAGAATAATCAGTATCCCAACCTGAATCTGCCTGTATTGGAATTTTATATATAAATCCAATGGTTGCAGTAATAAATATTACAGTGAAAAAAACAAATATGAGCACTTTTTTATACATAACTTATAACTCTACCTTCTCTATTATATAATCATATTTTGATAATTCATATGTTTTACCGCAATATGGACATATTCCAGTTTCTTCTATATCAAAATTTGAACCACATCCACTGCATTTAATTGTTTGATTATCTGCTCCATCTTTTTTCTTATAAAATGTGATTTTTTGTTTTAAGACGATTCTATTATTATTATCTCCAGATATATATTCATTATTATCTTTTGAAACATAATACTTTAAAAATTTACTTATGCATTCAACAATAACAATATAATTATTTTCTTCTTCCTTTATTTTTTTTATATTACACGCAACATTTACTTCATCATAAATTAACTTTAAATTCTTATTGTTATTGTCTTCTATTATCTTTTTTATTTTTTGGTAAAAATCATCACTAATAAAATGTTTTATTTTATCTACTTCATCCAATGTGATTGAATTATATATTTTTTTTATTCTATTATTTGCCTTTGTTAGAAATAATGTTTCATCAATATTATTATCCATACTAAACCTCTTAATTATTTACTTTTTGAGTTACCATTTCTGTATCCATAGTTATTTTTTCAAATCTATAACCGTTATTTTTTCCATATCTAATAATATTTCTTAGTGCATCTCTTGTATATGTTTTAATATCATGCATAAGAACCATGTTTGCTCTATCTGTTCTTAAATTATTTACAACGTTTGAATAAACAACATTTGGGTCTGTTGTATTACCTGCATCTCCTGATGAAATATTCCAATCATAGTATTTAAACCCTCTATTTAGTGCTTCTTGGGTTACTCTACTCATTATTCCTTCGGAATATCTTCTACTTATTGTATTACTTGAACCTCCTGGAAATCTTATTATTTTTGATTCATATCCAGTTATATTCTTTACTCTATTTTGTACCGTTATTAAGTCATTGAAATAAGACTCATCAGATCTATAAACAATTGCATAATCATGAGTTGCGGTATGAAGGGCAACTGTATGTCCTTCATCATATTCTCTTTTAATAAGTTCATCTGGTCCTTTACATGTAACAAAGAATGTTGCTTTTACACCCTCTTCTTTTAGAATATCTAATATTACATTTGTTGTCCCATCGTTTGGTCCATCATCAAAAGTTAAATAGATAATTCCTTTATTATTAAAAACATTAACCTTTCTTATTACTTTTGTTGTATTTTTTGATGAATCTGTTGCGATATATGATATTTCATAAGTTCCTTCTTTTGAACTTTCAACTTTTCCATCAACTTTAACTTCTACTTTTTTATCACAATTATCTTTTACAGAATATCCTGGATCTTTAAATTCTTCTCCTAGTAATAAATTTATTTCTTGTTCTCCATTTAGTGTTATATTAGGTTTTTCTATATCCTTATATACAATTTTCTTTGTTATTTCTTTTTTATTACCACTTGAATCTTCTACAGAATAAGTTATTTTTTCTTTACCAACTTTAACTTTTATTTTTTTTGTTAAATCTCCATCATAATTATCTGATGCTTTAACATCTTCTTTCTTAGGTTCTTTTCCAGGACAAACATACATATCTTTAGAATCAATATTTAGTTTAGGCTTTTCTATATCATTTACGTGAACATATCTTTTAATTTGTTTTTTTAATATTCCTTTTTTTACAGAATAAGTTATTTCATATTCACCTAATTTATTTGAATTAACTTTTCCTGTTACTGAAACATCATCTGTTACATCTTTACCTAAAAAGCTCGCTGTATAACCCTTTTCCTTGTAGTCTTCCTTATAATTTATAGTAATTGTTTCTTCTCCATTTAAATCAATTTGCGGAAAAAAATACTTATCTATTACTACTACTCCTAAAAAGAATAATACCAAAAGAAAACTCCATAACAAAAACTTTTTACTAATACCAAACTTACTCATTCTACCACCCATGCTTCTATCCATATTATAAAATATTAAATCATTTTTGTAAATCTTAAAGTCTCTTATCTTTGATGAATTCTCTTAATAACTTGGTAAGTGCTCTTTTTTCTATTCTTGAGACATAACTTCTACTAATATTTAATTTTTTTGAGATCATTTTTTGAGTTAATGATTTCTTATTATCTAATCCATATCTATCTACTATTATTTCCTTTTCTCTATTTGTTAATACTGAAAGATATTTATTTAATAATTTTATATTATCTTTTAATTCTAAATCATCAGAAAAATCTACATCTTTCATTTTTATGACATCTAATATTTCAATTGGATTTCCATCTTTATCATATCCAATTGGTTCATTTATAGAAATATCATTATTATATTTATTGTTTTTTCTAAAATACATTAGTATTTCATTATCGATACATCTTGCACAATATGTCGTTATTTTAACATTATGATTTTTCTTATATGTATCTACTCCTTTAATTAGTCCTATAGTACCTATACTTATCAAATCATCATTATCTACTTTTTTTGAATCATATTTTTTAGCAATATGAGCAACTAATCTTAAATTATGTTCTATAAGTTTATTTCTAGCATTACTGTCAGTATCTTTTAAATCAATATATTTTTCTTCTTCTTCACTTGTTAGTGGATCTAAAAATGCAGATGTTGAATAGCTTCCTCTAAATAATAAAATACTTCTTATTAAATCAATAAAAAACATATAATCACCTATGTAATTATATGTTTCTTATTTTTTTATTTTACTCATTATAGTTTTAAAAGAATCTTTTAGTAATTGTTTATTTAAGAAGTATGCATCCATACATACTATTATTAAACTTATAACATTTAAATATGGATGATTAATATAATAAGATATTGAAATTAATATAAACATTAATACTATTTTTACTATAAGTAATTTATCTATTGTTATATTTACATATTTTTTTAAATCAAAATGTCTATATATCATCATTACCATATAAGATATCATTGTAGATATTGACGCTGCGAAAAGTCCTATATATTTTATAAATACAATATTTATTAATATATTTATTACTGCTCCTATTATTGTTGTAGTAGCTACCTGTTTTGACATTTTCTTTGCTAGATATATTTGACTATATAAACATATCGCAACATTGAAGATTGTTCCTATTACGAGTGGTGGTATATATAAATATGCATTTTCATATTTAGAATTAATCATTATGGGGAAAACAAATGGCATACATGCTAACATCCCTACTCCAAGTGTTGAGAATAATCTTACTACAGTATTTGTTATATCTGAGAAAAATTCATCTCTATCTTCACTATTAATATGTAAGGATGCTGATTCGCTCCAACTTAAATTAAATATTCCTGTAAGAGATGATATTATAGTTGGAAATTTATTACTTATAGCATATAATCCATTATAACTTGCTCCTAATACTAATGAGATAATACTTCTATCTGATACATTAACTATCCACCAACTTATTCCATTTGGTACTAAAGGTATTGAATACTTATACATTCCTTTTAATAGTTTATGGTCAATTAATTTAAAATTAATCATCTTATATAGTTTTAATCTTATAAATAGATATAATGCACATACTCCATTCGCTATTGCCATAGAAATAATCATACCTTCTGCTTGCATATGACAAAATACTATTAATATTATATTTGATATTACTGTTGTTAATCCTGTTAAAATACAACTAATAGAAAAATCCATTATTTTACCTAATCCTCTTGATATTTGAAGGAAGTTTCCTGATAAAACACATACAATAATATCTAATAAAATTATAAACTTAAATGGTATATTTATAAATAATGAGGCTATTATAAAGAGAATACTAAATATAGATAAGCTTAATAACAATACATAAAAATTATTACTTATAAGTTTAGTGGTCTCTTTATCTTTTCCACGTGAATCAATTAGCCATCTAAAAATGCTCATTTCTAATTCTAATGTTATTATTGGTACTAATAATGTTACATAAGTTTGAATTAAATCTACTACTCCATATTCACTTGTTGTTAGATAAGCTGTATATAAAGGTAATAAAAGAAATGATATTAATTGAGTACATACTTTTCCAAAGAATATTATTATTGTATTTTTTGCAAATTGTTTCTTCTTATTCATACTTTTTTCTCCTTATTTTATTATATAAGTAATATAGATAAATACCTGTTAGTGAACCTAACCCATCTATTATGATGTCTCTTACCTCTCCAGATCTTCCTGATATAAATGTTTGATGTAGTTCGTCACTTGCTGCATAAATAATAGAGATTATGAGTGATATTATAATAGCTTTTGTATCTACTTCTCGATACTCTTTTATAAGTGAAATTATACTTAGTCCTAAAATTAAATATATAAGAAAGTGAGCAGATTTTCTAACGAATGTTACATACTTTTCAATATATTGTTTTTGTTCTTTTTTACTTAAGTTCTTTCCCAAAAATATTTTATATGCATTAATTATTACTCCATCACTTTTTTTATTTGATTCGACATCATTATCTGATGAGAACATAAAAATTGTAAACATACAAATTAAAACTATAATTATTTTTATTATTTTTTTAATCATTTTCTCACCTTAAATATAATATATCATAAATAATTCTAATTATCCATGAGGCTTTTGATATTATAACATAATTATTTTTACTATACAGTAAAGAATAGATATTTTTGTTATTATTCTTGATATGTTTTTTTATTTAAGATAAAATTATAATGGTGATGATATGAGAACAATAATATTTGGTGCGTGTACTGATTTAGGAGTTCATATTGATGGTTCTAGGCTAGGACCTGTTCAATTGATGAATGATTTGAAATCGTTTTATAATGGTGAATCTATTATGTTTGAAGCTGATAAAAATGTTATTAAAAGTAGAAATTTATCAGATAGAAAGAAAAATGAGTATGAGATAGATAACTTTAATCAAAATTTATATAAGAATATAGTTGATAAAATTAAAGAGGAATATTTCCCGATAGTAATTGGAGGAGATAGTTCAGTTTCTATTGCTTCTGCTCTAGCTAGTGCAAAAGCTAATGTTGATGTTGGACTTATATGGATTGATGCTCATACTGATTATCATACTTTTGAATCTACTACTAATGGAAATATATGCAGTCTTTCTCTTGCTACAGTAAACGGATATAAATGTAGTGATTTGAGATCATTTTATGATGGAAAAATTATTCAACCAGCTAAAACAGTAATTATTGGAGGAAGAGAAATAGACGAAAAAGAAAAAGAAAATGTTAAATACTCAGGTGTTAGTATTTTTACAGATAAAGATTTAAGAGAAAAAGGGATTGACGCTGTAATTGATGAAGCATTTAAAATAGCTGGATATAAAACTAAGGGAGTTCATGTTGTTTTTGATTTAGACATTATTGACCCCGAACTTTTTCCTGGGGTATCATCTCCATCATTTGATGGCTTAACTGAGGAAGAGACTATGAATATTAATGCTCAATTAGTTAAACATATAAAAGAAATATTATCATTTGATTTAGTTGAGTTTAATCCATTAAGGGATATTGATAGAAAAACAGAACAAGTTGCGCTAAATATTATTTCTCAAATAATAGTTGCAGCTGAAAGAAAACAAAAATGGGAGCAAAAAACATATTATTAAAATATGCTTTTTTTGTGGACTTTTTTTATTTATTGTAGTATAATATGCATTGTTTTTAACAAAGGGGAATTATTATGAAAAAAAGAAAAGACTATATTTCAGATATATTTTATTCTATGAATATATCTAAAACCACTTTTTATAAACATGTTAAAAATATTTTAACAGAAAAACAATATACTATTTTTAAAATGAGATTTGATAATGATGGTAATATTAAGATGTCTTCTGAAGAGATTGCAAATCAATTAGATATAACAAGACAAGCAATTGATTTAATGTTAAACAAAATATATGCAAAATTAATTATTCTTTGTAAAAGATTAAATATTGAAGTAGATATTAATAAAAAAGTGGAAAAACCTGTAGAAGCTAGTGAACCTACAGTAAGTGAACATGCATCTGAATTAATCTCATCAATTATAGAGCTTAATAGATTACCTGGTGAAAAAAGGCTTAATAATATGGTTAGTGAAAGGGTTTTTTCTAATAATGGAGCAGATCAAAGAACCTATTATGATCACTTACAAGTAGATGTTAATCGTATTAATGAAAAAATTGAGAGAAATGAAGATCTAAGTAAACTAGAAAAACAAAAATTATATGATTATATTGCAATTAGTGAAGTACTAGAAAAATATCAACCAAAAGGAAAAGGAAAAAGAAGATGTGCAAAAAGAAAATATGATCCAAAAAATGTAATTGATGAACTTAGAAGTAAAACTATTGAATTTATTAAAGAATTGAATAGATCTCATAAATTACCTGAAAGTAGATTTGCTGATGAATTTAGTGTTGGAAAAAAATTCAATTCAGGAACAGATCAGAGAATGTTTTATGCTTCTCTTAGACATAAAGGTAAACAAGCAAGAATTCAATTCAATAAAGGTGAGATAATTACTAACCTGAATAGAGAAAAAATCATTTCATTAAAATTAATTGATAATGTTCTAAGTTTTTATCCAAAAAAATTTTTTCATAATAAGCTATTAATTATGAATCTTGCATCAAGTTTAGGTATTGATGTAGAAAAAAATAAATTGTTATTTTCTAAATATTATGGTGAAGTTTATGTTAAAATTAGATTTTTAATAGAAAACAATATTTTTCTTACAGATGATAATGGATTTATTAATCCAATAATGTTTATGTCTGATAGTGAAATGATAGATAATTTTAATGTTTCAAATGAAGAATTAACTGATAAGTATTTAAATGGATTAATTGATAGTGAACTAAGTAAAGAAGTTATTAAAAAACTTTCAAAAAAATAAAACATATCATTTGATATGTTTTTTTCTTTATTAAACTGCTGTATATCCACCATCAACTGGTAGTATTACACCTGTTACATAGCTTGCTTCATCGCTTCCTAAGAATATTGCTGCAGCATTAAGTTCCCCTTCTCTTCCATATCTTCCTAGTGGAACTGTTGCCTTCATATATGCAGTAAAATCATCTGTAATTAGAGTTTCATGAGTTAGTTCTGTATCAAAGTAGCCAGGGCAGATTGCATTACATGTAATATTATATTTAGCAAGTTCTGCTGCTACTGCTCTTGTGAAGTTTACAACTCCACCTTTAGATGAGTGATATGCTACTGTATCTAGTGCAGTATTTCCAACTAATCCATACATGGATGCAATATTTATGATTCTTCCATAATTATTCTTTTTCATGATGTTTGCGAATGCTCTTGTTACTTTAAACACAGATGTTTGATCTGTTGCAATGGTAAAATCCCATTCTTCATCTGTCATATTAAGTACTCCAGCATTTTTTGCAGATCCTGCACAATTGACTAATATATCAATATGTTTATATTCCTCTTCTGCTAAATCTGCTGCTTTCTTTATATCATCTGTATTAGTTACATCACACTTAATTGGTAATACTTTTATTCCATAAAATTCTTTTTTTAGTTCTTCCTTTAATTCCATTAGTTTTTCATATCTTCTAGCAAGTATTACTAAATCTGCTCCTTGAGAGGCAAATCCTTTTGCCATTTGTTTTCCAAGTCCTGATGATGCTCCTGTTATTACTGCGACTTTTCCTTTTAAATTAAACATATAAAAACCCTCTTTCTTTATCCTTAGGTTTATTATATCATTTTAATTTAATAAAATAATCAAATTATTTCTCTCTTCTTTTCTTTTTACATTTTTTTACATTAGGTCCATAATAGATATCTCCACTTATGTAATAATCTCTATTTCTATCATAACTAAGCTTTGTTAAAGTATTTCCTACAATCATATAATTATAATCTCCAAAGATTAAATGTTTTCTATTATTAACAAGTTCATTTATAAATTCTTGATCTAAATATTCTAATTCTTCTATAAAAGGAGATGGTGCAATTAATTTAAAATTAATATCATATGTATTTACGTGATTACAAAAATCTATTAATAGGTTTTTCTCATGTCCATCTTCGTTGAATATTTTTAATAGATTGTATGCATGACCTTCAGGTTTTCCATTTCCTGTTTTGATAGTTCCAATAACTAAATAGCTTTCTATTCCAAAGACATTTAAAATATTTTGTGCCATTATAGAGTATTCAGTACACAATGCATTCCCTTTTCCTTTAAACCATGATAGTCCATGTTCATTTATTGGAGTTATATTTCTACCATAATTATCAACTATTAATTTAAACATTTCATTTCTACTTATCTTTTCAAAATAACCAAAATATTCTTTTAAAAAGTCTATTAAGTATTCAAATAATTCATATTCATTAGACACTTCAATTTTAGATATATATTTACAGAAATCATTTATATATTCATGAGTATCTATGTAATAATAGCTTCCATTATTTGATATATTTCCCTCTCCATCATAAATCATTCCATATACTATTTTTGTGTTTTCTTTAATATATCCTGAATAAAAGCATTTCATATCAATTCCATAGCTTTTTCCAGATTCATTATATTTTATTTCTTTTTTTATAATATTATTATCAGCTTCATATCCAATAAAATCATCTTCTGTTGTATTTCTATCATCTAGTTCATTAATTCTTTCTTCTACTAAAGTATCTATTTCATTATCTGATAAATTAATTAATTCATTATAAAAATCCATATTAATCATTTCTTTCTAATACTTTTATTTTTCCTTGAAAAAGTATTTCTTTTTTATAGTAATCCATTTCTGTTGCAAATGGTGCTTCCCAATATTTATAGCAATCTTTTTTTATATCTTTATATTCTCTATCTTCTTCTCCGCATAGAAAATTATCACTGCTTTCAAAGATTATACCTGTTGCGGATACTCTATATACTTTACCAGGTAATTGACCTACCCAATAATTAAGAGCTTGTTTATCGCTTAACCATATACAGTGAAATCTACTAATAATTTTAGGATATTTTTCTTTTCTTATAACTTCAAGGGCCATTTCTCTTTTAAATATTGGATCTGTTGAGTATTCACCTACTATCTCATCAAATCCTTCTATTTCTTGTCCAAACATACTTTTAAAGTCGTTATTAATTTCAAAGCAGTTACCCACTTCCCATAAATTACTATGTTTATTTAAAGTATGATCATGTATGTGAAATAGTTCCAAGTTTTTTATTGATTTCATAATACCAACCTCAATATTAGTATATTATATATTATTTGTGAAAAAAAGAAAATTAAAAGATTATGAAATTCATAATCTTTATCGTCATCTGGTGTCCCGGGCGGGAATCGAACCCACAATTAAGCTTTAGGAGAGCTTTGTTATATCCATTTAACTACCAGGACATAATGTTATTTGCGATAAGCAAATAACAATTATTTATATTTACATGTTGCGCCATTTTTTTCGTATATTTCTTTTATCTTTTTTACTTTTAATTTATTGTTTTTAATATACGACTTATCTCCTTCTATTTGAAGATATTTCTTCATATCAATTTTATTATACTCTATTGTTGTTTTTACAATCAATTTATTATTTTTATTAGTTATATTTGTTTTGTAATATTTTAATCCATCATATTTTTTAGATAATTCCTCTATTGATTCTTTATATGTTTTTATTAATTCTTCATCATCTGACTCTATTATTTCTTCTGTTTCAAGTTTTGTAACATTTTTATTTTTAAATGAAAGATTATAATTTAATACAGTATTCATCGTATTTGTATTATTTTTATAGGTACAATTTAATAATCCATTATATGGTCCTGATTTTATAATAATATATATAATCAACGCTATTAATAATATTGCGATAAATACTATTGATATTATTTTATCAATTTTCTTATTTTTTAAATCAATTTTTTTCATTTTTACCTCTTTTTATACTTCTTGAATTACAGTAATTATCATTGGTTTTGATTCTGTTTGTTTGTAGAAGAATTTTCCTAATATATCTCTTACTTCATTTTTTATTTTTGAATAATCTACTCTTTTAGAGTTTATTTCTATATTTGCTTCTATTACTTCTTTTGATAATGCTTTTGTTTCTTCTAATAAATCTTGACTTTCTTTAACGTAAATAAAACCTCTAGTAAGGATTTCAGGTCCACCTACTATTTGTTTTGTTTCTTTGTCAAGAGTACAACTAATTATTACAATACCATTTTCACCTAGCATTTCTCTATCTTTTAATACTAGATTTCCAATATCTCCTTGACTATTTCCATCTATTAGGATGTCATCTACTTCTATTCTTTCTAAAGAATTGGTGTTTTCTTTATTAACTATTTCGAAAACATCTCCATTTAATTTTAAAATAATATTTTCTTTTGGTATTCCTAATTCTTCTGCAATTTCTCCGTTTGTATATTGATTTCTATATTCTCCTTTTACTGGGAAGAAATACTTTGGATTCATTAAATTAATCATTAGCATTAAGTCTTCTCTTGATGCATGATGTAGTAAATGTTTTTTACTTGATAGAGATACTGCATCAGCTCCAAGCATTGCGATTTCATCCATTATAACGGCTAATCTTTTTTCTATACCAGGATATGATGGTTCTGTTATAAATATTGTGTCATTTTCTCTAATATTTATAAATTTATCAAATCCTTTAATTATTCTTTCTAGATTTCCAAAAGGTTTTTCTTTTTCATCTGATATTAATACTAAAGCATTTTTTGCTTCTAAATCTGATAATGTACCAATCATTTTTTTATCTAATTGTAGATATCCATCTTTAATTCCTGTATGAATTACTTCTTGAAGTTGTTTTCCCATTATAACAATTTTTCTATGAGTTTTTGATGCTTCATTAAATATTTCTTGCATTCTATAAAAATGGGCAGGAAATACTGTTGCGATTACTCTATCTTTTGATTTTATTAATACTTCTCTTATAAAATCACTTACTCTATTATTTGGACTTGTATGTCCTTTTTTATCTGCATAAAATGATTCACATAGTAGACATAATACTCCTTGTTTTCCAACATAGGCAAGTTTTCCGATATCTGTTTTATATGCTCCTTGCATTGTTGAATCAAATACAAAGTCTCCTGTATAAACTATTGCCCCATCTGGAGTATATAATACATAACAAACTGCATCTGGAATTGAGTGTGTTACACTTATTGGAAATATTGAATTTTTTCCAAAGTCAATCTTTATATGCGGTTTAATTTCTATTAATTTTACTTTATCAATAATTGATTTTGAAATATCTCTTTTCATTATATCTAGAGTTAATTTTGTTCCATATACCGGTATTTCTGGTAGCACCTCTAAGATATCAGGTGTTGCTCCCATATTACTTTCATGACCGTGTGTTAAAAATATCCCTTTTATTTTCTTTCTATTTTTTACTAAATAATCAAAATTTGGAATGATATAATCTATTCCTAAGTTTATATCATTATCATATTTTAATCCGGCATCAAATACAAATATATCTTCATCAACATTTACAACATACATGTTTTTTCCGTTTTCATTTAAGCCACCTAAGGCAAATATTTTTATTTTACTCATATTTACTCCTTTCTTATTATTTATTTCATTATATATAAATTATATCATAATAAAGATAATAAAACCTCAATGTTTTATAATTAAAAATAAATTTTACCGATATAAATAATATATATAAACGAATAAACAGCAGTATCATTATACCAAATAATTAAAAAAAAGAAAAGATTTAATTATCTTTTCTACATATTATAAGCAAATTTATATTCTTTTTGTTCTACTGGTTTATCTAATGTTAAAACATATTTTTTTGAACCTATTAAATGTTCTTCTTTTACTGATGTTACATCTTCATTTCCAAGAGCATTAGTTATTGGTAAATCAATAAATCTTTCTCTTAGTATTCCTACTCTACCATCTGTTGCAAGTTTATAATTTTTTTGATATACTTCCGCATTCATAATACCTTCAACTGATGTATTTATATTCATTATTTGGTTAAGTGCCTCTGCTATAATAACTAGTTCCATCATTGCCTTTAGTTGGGGACTTATACCTGTTGCTTTTGTTCTTATCGTTTCTAATGTTTTATCAAGTACAGCCCAAATTCCATAATTTATAGATGTTGAAGTAGCAGTTCTAATTAATGCTACTTCTGGACTTTCAAGACCACCTAAAGTTAAAGCTAAGTGTGTTATTGGAATAAATGATGCAATGATATTATATATTTTATTTTCACGAAACCATCTTCTAACTTTATACTTTTCTTGTGCCTCATAAGCTTTATCAATTAAATCAAAATTTACTTCTAATTTTATCATATTAATTTCCCCTTTTCTACATATTAAATGCTGGTTTATATACCATTTCTTTTGGTGGTTTTCCAAGAGTTAGAACATAACTACTTGATCCCATTACATGTTCCTCTTTTATAGATACTGAATCTTCATTAAAATTATAACTTTTTTCATCTATTGGTATTTCTATATATCTTTCTCTGATTATTCCTACTTTACCATCTTTTCTTAAACGATATTTCTTATGATATACATTTGCTTCTTTAAGATTATCCAAGTTTACATCTATATTAATATTATTTAGTTGAGCTACTAGATTTTCTAATTCATCATCTGCCCTTTCTTCTCTTGTTTTACCTGTTAACTTTTCTTTTAATCTTAAATTAAGTGAATCTATAATATAGTAACCTAATGCAAGTATAGAAACATATTCACCAATATTTACGATAGTTTGCTCCGGAGTAGTTTTTCCTATTACTCCTAGTAATATGTCTTTAACAACAAGCCCTGATACTAAAGTCATACTAAACTTATTTTCCATCATAAATCTTTTTATTTTATATTATCCTTCTGATTCATATATTTTATCAATAAAATCATAATTTATTTCTAATTTTCTCATAATATACATTCCTCTCAATAAATCTAGCATATTATATCATATTTTTCTTAATTTTTCAACAAAAAAAGAACATTATGTTCTTTTTGAAAGTTCTACTAATTTTCTCCATAGTAGTGGTCCAACTATTCCATTTTCATCAAAATTATAATCTTTTTGAACTTTCTTTATTGATCTTTCTGTCAAATCATCAAATATTCCATTTACTCTTATACCTGGAATTGATTTATCATATCTACATATCGCAAGTAATAATCTTTGTAGTCTTCTTATATCATTTCCTGTTTGTCCTCTTACTAAAAAATAATCTGGATATAGTTCTTCTTTTAAATCTGTTGGAAGATTTTTTAATATTTGATTATAAGTATTTTTTAATACTTGCCAATCACTATATGTAAATA
>CADBGE010000014.1 GCA_902794075.1 uncultured Erysipelotrichaceae bacterium
TCCAAGAATTTAACTCTTCTTCGTCTGGAGTAAATATAGAGAGTAAAGCAGCAACACGTTCAGAGAAATTGTGGTCTTGACACCAACAAAAAAGATCAGATTTATCCATAGTATTTTTATTCAACATATTTCCATATAAAACCTGCAGAACTTTTTGATTTTCCATTACAACAATTGGAAATTCCAGATCTATTAATATTTAATTCACGAGCAGCCTCAGAAGCAGATTTCCATTCTTTTATTAAAACACCTTCTTTATTGTATTGTAATACACCATTATTGTGTGGATGTTTTATAGTTTTAATTATTTTATCAGAATCTTTTAATTTCCATTGAAATCCATAAGCAGATTTAGTAGCACCACAAGTTGCTTGCCTTATGTTAGATGCATCAACACCTAATGTTTCTGCAACTTCTAAAGAAGATGACCATTCTTTAACAAATTCACCGTCTAATGTAAATTGAAGTATTGGTTTACTATGTTGTTTAGAAAAAATTCTTTTAGTTTCTTTAGAATGATGATGCCCTAAAAATGCATACGTTGGGTTTTGATAAAAATAATTTTTTTCTTCAATATTTGAATTTCCCTCTCCTCCTTTAGCAATATTATAACATTTTCCACCAGATTTATACTCAGCAATTAATTCTATTTCTTTTAAGTCTGCTTCTTCCTTTGACAAATTTTCATAAAGAACTTCATGAGAAAAGTTTTCCCAACCATATTTCATAATGGCTCTTGCAAATGCAGGTTGACGATAATGTCCATTAGATTTAGCTAAGTATTGACTTCCTGTTATACCAGATCTATGTTCTACAGAATGTTTAGTTTGTCCAATATACACACCTCCAGATGGACTAGTGTGTTTATAAATAATATATTTATCCATATTGTAAAAATTTTAATTTATAGATAAATATATCAGTTTTCACATAACAATCCAAACAAATATGAAAAATTAACTATAATACTCTTTTAAGTAGCAATTTCTACAAAGTGAACCGTAGTCATTAACATCACTGCGAGTCATGGGTGCTCCACAATATGCACAGTATTTCACAACTTCTTCGTGTATGTGTTTTGCAACTTCAAAGACGCTTGGACCTTTACCTTCTATTTTAATCATCACTTTTACTTGCAATATAAAAAGTGTATCCACAGAATGAAGTTTCTGTAACATTCGATATATTCTTTTATTTCAGAATTATCAATTTTACTGAGTTGACCTTTAATATCAGATTTAACATCATACTCTCTATAATCAATCATGTTTCTAACATCTGCTTCATCATAGACAGTATAAGTATCTTCCATTCCTTCTATGGAATCACCATTTTCTCCAAAATTTTCTTCTTTTAAATCTTCTTCTTTGAGACCTTCAAGAGCAATAATTGCTCCGACTTTCATGGAGAAATCATGTTCCTCACACCAAGCATTTATAAATTTCTGAGTCATTGAAATACAACAGCATTGTGTCTGGTTCTGGATAATGCAACATATTGTAATTGTCTTCGTACTGCTTCGTCCATGCAGGAATTAATATTCCTAATATCAACAAATACTTCATTATAAGAAGATCCTTGACTTTTATGAGTTGTTATTGCATAACTATAACCAAACGATTGTTTTCTGATTAATCTTCCATCATAAAATAGATTAACAGGAGATGTAAAACTATTTATCATTTCAAAATATTTTTTCCAGTAATAAGAAGCTTTCATTCTATTACCTTGAGAATTGTATTCTACAGCTGTCCATCTATAATATTCTATCTTTTGAGCTAATGAATCAAAATAATCTCTAGATATTTCTTTTGATAGTATTGATATTCTTTCACTCATTTTCGTTAAAGAATCATACAATTCAAAAGACCAAGCAGGTAATTTACCAAAATATGGAATTGATAAATCAGTTTTAATCGGGTCATCTAGGATTATATAATCCATGGAATTATAAAATTGAAATGAATTAAATGTTAGATTTTCCTGACCTATTAAAAATTCTCCTTTATAATATTCTTCTGGTCCAAATAATATTTTATGAAATGCATTATTATAAGCATTCACTCGGTCATTTGTAAAAGCCAATACTTTAGCACCTAAAATATCATAATTTTTAACAGATTTCTTTAAGCTTTCTCCAGCTTTGAGCATGAAATCTTTAATATCAGAAGTTACAATTAAACTTCCTTCATTCCCTGTCGTTTCAGTAAACTTATTAATTGGAGAATTTCTCAAAGTTTGGAGTACAGGTAGTAAAGCATTTTCACTAGACTGCCTCCAAATCTTTGTAAGTTCAAATTTAGGTTCTACATTTATAATTTTAGTAATATAATCTTGTTTAACTGGTTGGAGCTGTCTAAAATCACCACTGAAAATGATTTGTGAGTTTCTTTCCTGACACTTCTTTAATAAAGTTTCATAAAGATCATCATTTATCATGGAAGCTTCATCACAAATTACAACTCCATTATAAGGAACCATTCCAGGATTTTTATTACTTAAAAATAATAAATTTCTAAAATCTAATTCAAAAATTTTTATATTAGGAGAAAGAGCTAATAGCTTATGAATTGTTGTTGCGCCTCTGTCTGTATACCTTGATAATACAAGTGCTGCTTTATGAGTAGGAGCACAAAGAACATATTGTATATTTTGCTGTTCACACCAATTAATTAAATAATTAACCAATATACTTTTACCAGTACCAGCACTTCCATAATATAAACATGAAGGTTTTTTCTTTTCTTGAAGAAAATCTTTCATCATTTTCAAAGCTTGTTCTTGTTCCTCTCCTAAAGTAATATTTACATTTACAGAATCAAGCATATTAAACAATTTGTACTATTTCCATTGTTCCTTCAGCAAGTTGTTTAGCATATTTATTTCTGAATTCAATCTCTGCATCGTGCTTAGATGTCTCTTTACACCACTCTTTGAAATCATCAATATAATAGCCATCTTTGTCAAGAACATTGTAATAGCAGATATATGTTCTCATTTTAGGTTTATCTTCTTTCTTTACTATAGCTTGTTTTCCTTTTACATAATGTTTCTTACCTTCATCATCAAGCCAATAAGTACCACCTCTTGGTCCTTTAAATAAAGTTTTATTCATTTTTTACTAAAGTATATTGAGTATTTTCAATATCAGATTCATAATCAAGGACTTTTTTCATTCCTCTAACTATACTTTCTTGATAAAATCTAGCTCCAAGCATTATTTGCCACAACCCTTGAATAATTTCATCAGTACAGCAATCTTCTTGAGGAACTTCCCAAGAAATAACTTCATCACCTACTTGTAAAGATAATTTAGTACTCATTTTAATCACATTTTGTCCATCCACAGTCTGTACAAGATACACATCCTCCGGAATGGATTAAAGTTTTATGATGACATTTTGGACACTCAGCGTCAGAAGGATTAGTTGTTGGACTTACCTCTGCCTGATTTGTTAATTCACTACCATTACAACATTCGATTTGTTTCTGAATAGCAACATGCATATCTCTAAGAGCATTGCCTACTGCAACTGGACAACAAGAACCAAGTGATGTATCTTTTTGGGTTGCAGTTCTTACAGCATATGAAGGACACACACCACAGGATTTTAGTTGGTCAATAATAGCATCGATACCAATACCCCCTCTAGCAGCAAGACTTACCATTCTGCTAAGACCAATCATAAAGTTATTACAACCACCTTTACTTCCCTTACTTAAATAAGTTTCTAAGAGTTCACCAGTTTTAGGATGGAAGAAAGCTTCACAATGTAAAGTACCACAACCAGTTACAAGAGTTCTCTTTAAACCAATGCAGTTATCATCAACCTTTACAATTTCACCTCTTTTTAATTCACCATTTTCTTCTGGTTTAGAATCTCCAGTTGATAATATGGATTGTCTTTGACAATTATCGCGATAAATAGTAACTCCTTTTAATCCACTCTTCCAGGCTTCCATATAAATATCATATACTGTATTTACAGTAGTTTCTTCTGGAAGATTAATTGTTGAACTAATAGAAGCATCAATATATTTTTGAAGAGCAGCTTGGACATTAATTCTATCAAAAGGATTAATATCTTGACTTGCTATAAAATAATCAGGTAAATCTTCTTTACCAGTTACTTTTCTATACTCTTCAACAATAGGAGCATATACTTTATAAACAGTTTCTTCTTTATTGAGAGAAAGAGTTCTTCTTTCAAACTCAAATGCAAAATTAGGCTCAACACCAGTAGAAACTTGGAACATAGTTCCAATACTACCAGTAGGAGCACAAGTTAGAAGTTGACTATTTCTCAATCCATCATGTTTAATTTCATCAATTAATCCTTTACTAAGATTAAGATTTTTAATAAACATTGAATCAATTAAAATAGGACTAAATCTTGGATAAGCTCCAAATTCTTTAGCTAAATCGAGAGATTCAATTACAGATTGAACGGCAATTAATTTCATAGTATCCTCAATAATGCAAAGACTTTGAGGAGTACCATACTTAACTCCTAATTTAATAAGCATATCTCCTAATCCCATTACTCCAAGTCCAATTTGTCTCCATTCAGAAACAGATTGTCTTTGTTCAGCAAGTGGATGAAGATTTCTACCTTCATCAAGAACATCATTCAATGCTTTAACTGAAATGTGAACAACTCTTGTTAATTCTTCTACATTTATAGATGCTTTATCAGTAAAAGGATTATCTACAAATTCAGCTAAATTAATACTACCAAGTAAACAGCTTCCACCTGCTGGAAGTGGTTCCTCAGCACAAGGATTAGTACCTGCATAATTAAATTCTGGATTATTATTAAGCATATTATAATCTGTGATATTATCCCAATATAATATACCTGGCTCAGCCATCTTCCAGTTATTTAAAGCAAGTTTTTGAAATAGTCTTTTTGCTTTTACTTTTCTAAGATATACAGGACCACTTATTGTAGAAACAGATATAGTTTTATCATACTCATCAATGGCTTTGATTTCTTCTGGACTAATATCCATATTACAAGGCCAATGAAGTAAATAATCACTATCTTTTTGAACAGCCATCATAAACTCATCAGACATTCTTACAGAGATATTTGCTTTAGTACAAACATCTAAGTTAAGTTTCAGATCAATAAAATCCTCTAAGTCAGGATGATTGCAATCAATAGATAACATGAGAGCACCTCTACGTCCTTCTTGTCCAATTAATCCAGTAACATGACTATAAAAGTCCATGAAACTAATTGCACCAGAAGTAGTTTTTGCTGCATTATTTACATAAGCTCCTTTTGGTCTTAAATTAGAAACATCTACGCCACAACCCCCACCATAACTATAAGTTCTAGCAAGTTTTGCTGCGGTTTCAAATATAGATTCGAGATTATCTTCAGGAGGGGCAATTACATAACAATTAGAAAGAGTAACCTTACGATCATATTTCTTATTCAAACCTCTGTTTGCAAGAATTCTACCCCCAAATATAAATTTCTTTTCTAGAATAAGTTGAGCAACATTTTCATCACCTCCACTTATTCTATGTAACCACTCTTCTAATGATTCATTTTCATATTGATATTTTTTACTCCAAATATCAAATGAAAGAGGATTGTTATTTAACCACTCTAATGCTGTCATATTCCTAAAATTCTACCAATTAATAAAGTCTTTTCATATCTAGTGAAGCAATCTTTAGCCATATTATCTGTCACTTGTTGAGTAAAAGCATTATAAACATTATACATAGTACAATCTTCATCACCAGTATAATATGGAGAATCCTCATCTTCAAATAGATCTTTATAGGCATCAAGTACCATAGAAGTAGCAATTTTTACTTTGCCATATCCATTAGAATAATTCATACCCATAGCATTACGAATCCATCGACCAAGACTTTCATTAATGTTAATGTCAGATGCTTCAAAATTAGTTTCATTAAGCATTCTTAAAGTCTTTCCAATAGTTTCAGTTCTATTCATTAATCTTTCAATAGGAGCATAATCTAATGCAGATTCAGGTTGTATTTCCTGAATTGCTAAACCATTAGGACTAAATACACAAAGATTAGTACAAGCACTTCTTTCTGCACCGCTATAAAGTTTAGCAATTGGTTTTAATACATCTAAACCATATACCATTCCAATAACTTGAGTGTGCCCTTCAAATGCATATTCATTAGGAAGAACAGCTTCAATGTGTACTCTATTAAAAGTTAAATCATCTGATAAAATTTCTCCATTCTCAGTAAGAGTAATTTGATCTGGCATTTTCACTTCAACAGTAAAATTGTCAGTATATTTACTCATTCTGTCTATAAATGGCTCAAGATAATCTGATGTCTTAAAGAAATCTTTTCCTTTAATTCTAGTGGCTTTACCAGCCATCACTTCTTCAAGTGTAAATTCGTGTTTAGCAGCCATTATTACATATTTTGAAATTCACCCCTTACAATATTATCACCTAAACATAGGTCATAAGACACTCCATAAGAGTTTCTTCCAAAATTAAAAGCACTATAATCAGAAGCACCAAAGAGACTTAATACATTTCTATAATCAAACTTCTTACAAGAACTATAATTACTAGAATGTAAATCTCCTTTAATGATATGGATGTTGTCTCCATAAATAGAATTATCTTCTAACCATTCATAAAGCATTACTTTATTCTTATCGTCTAAGACTAAAGGCATACCCTTCTTCATAAATTTATCATCCTTACCATGAGTAAGAACAAATGTATGCTCTCCTTCTTTGAAACTTCCAAAGAATGTATTAAACAGGGTAGTTTTAATTTTCGAACTTTTTAATTCTGCAAACAATGCTCTAGTTGCTATATATTCAATAACACCAGTATGATTACCGCAGCGAACTGAATATAAACCAACACTGTTGCAGATTCCAGATTTAGCAACAGCACTTACAAACTCTTTAATAAGAGTAATATAAGCAGCAGCTTGCTCATATCCATCCATATTTTCTGGAAGAGTATGATCAAGTCTTGCAGTCTTATTAGTTGCACCACAAGAATCTAACATATCTCCCATTAAACAAATATTAATTTTCTCAAATGTACCTAATGCTGCAATCTTTCCTAAAAGTTCAGATAATCTTCTCTTTGCTTCTTCAAATCCATATCCAACATTTTCAGAATATAAAGTTCCAGAAGCCATTGCAGCACCAATGTGCATATCAGCAAGATAAATATTAATAAATTTATTTGTAGGATTTACTACATTCCAATCAAATTTAATAGGATCACAATCAATTAATTTGAATTGCATCCCTTGAATAGAATCAAGTTGTTTCTTTAAATCATAGTTTTCAGCAGCAACTTTCTTCAGTAGTCTTTCATTATTCTTAATTCTATCCTCTTCGATCTTCTTTAAAAAATCATTTTCCTTTTCTCTTAACTGCATTTCTCTAAGTTCATCAGTACTCTTCTCTTCAATAATATGAGGAGCAAATGGAGCACTTGCCTTATAGATATTCATTGCAGATAAGATACGTTTAAAATCAACAAGAGATAATTCAGGAAAATAACGACTTACTTCTCTTTGAGTGAGTGAAGCTCCATAATATGAATACAGTCTATAAACAATATTCATTTCATCTCTGCTAAACTTACCAATTAGAGGAGCCTTATTTTTACGATAGATTTTATAGTCATAATAAAGAATATGTCCTTCTTCATCTCTTTCATACTTCACTTCAGTAAAATTCTCAGATTCTACAGTTTCTTCACTAGCTTTTCCATGCTCACGTACCTCATTATATAAGTCTACTACTTCTTGGAAACGAGGATGATCTTGATGATTCTTATAGAAATCACTCCATTTGTTGTAGACAGTTTGAGGATACATATTATTTTTCTCACAATAACCAGGAATAGTTAAACCAGATTCTTTAATATTCTCTAATAGTTCTATAAAACCTAAAATTGTTTTTTCTTTCATTACTTATTTAAAATTAGATAGCAATTACGCCGTTAAAATAGAAAACCCAGTCTAATTTTTACATTAAACTGGGTCTAATAGAAATCTTAAAAAAAAAATAAGGGAGCTTTCTCTCGAAAACTCCCCTATTCAAAACATGTTTTATATTGTTCGGTGTTTATATTAGTAAAGAGAATCAGTTCTCGTTACCGAATACTAACCAACGACCAGATTTAGCAGCCTTTGAAGGAGTATATTCAGCCTTGAATGCGATAGGCTCACCTTCCTTAACGTCCTTACCAATATAGCAAGTCATTTTGCCATGGAATCCATTAAGGATAATCTCTTTTGCTAGCTGCTTAGCAGCGGCTTTTGTCTCGTCGTTTGTACCAAGTACCTCTCCGGTAGCATCGTCAATGAGGCGATAAACTTTCTTGAATTTACGTTTACCCTGCTCGTTCTTTACATCAGTGATGGTCCAAGGACGCTCACGAGTGTCAGCAACAGCACTTTCGATAGTGATAATGTAGCCAACACCAGCGGCACATTTAACTTTCTTCTGGAGATAGTCAATCATAAACTGCTTGACATCTTTCTCAGTGACAGCACCACTACGAGCTTTCATCCAATTCTTGTATGCCTGAGTAGCATCACCAGCGATTGAAAATCCAAGATTAGCTTCATTGATAGCAGCCTCTTTACTTACACCTACGATTTCACATTTCTTGAAAGACATGATTTTGTTTTCCATAATAAAAAATTTTTAAACATTAAACATTATTTCATACACAAATCCACTTTGGATTTGCCATTTTCTTTATTTTGTATCTATTGATGATTAAGTCATTTTCCTTAATCATTGTACTATAATTATACCCAACTTAATAATTTTTTCCAAATAAAAAATGAAATTTTTTTATTTAAAAAGGACATAAATCTTGTACACCTTTCTTTATTAAATTGGGCATATCTGCAGGCTTAATGCCTAAATTTGGGATAGTAAGACATCCCCATGACCACCATTCACATATTAAGTCCAATGCCTGTAAGGTTTCATCTTCAACTAACGTATCCTTAAAAATAGATTTAAGGACCTGGTAATGTGTTAACCCAGGTTTTTTCTTTCTAAGGGCATGTGTAACATAACATATCATAGTTATTAAGCCCATTTTATTACCTAAATCAGCGTCACCTGGAACTCCAATATTGAGTTCATGGTCAAGAGTATATTTTACTTCTTCAAGCCTCTCCGTATCCATTTACTGTATAATAAGCAATCATTTTTATAAGAGTTAAAAACTCTTTAACTCCAACTGTAAACCAATTTGGTTTCATTTCAACAACTGAACTCCAATAAGATGGAATTGTCTCAACAACTAGGAAATTACCTTTAATAGTTGGATTTTCCATTTCAAAGAATTGTTTTGCACATAATGAAAGTAACCAAGAATAAAAAGCAATTTCTCTATAATAATGAAAACTTTTTACAGCATTATCAAACTCTGAACATAATTTACCAGTAGTTTTTACATCATTAACAGTAATAATATTACTCATTTTATCAATGGTGTGATTATCTAACTTAGCTTTCAATCTAAGTTCTACAGGTTCATCATGGTCAGGAACTTTAACTAGAATATTTAAGAGGATCGTTTTCTCATTGTTGCTAGGCAAATAATCACCCAGCAAATCAGTCGGATGCAACAATTTTTGAATAGCTTCATTATTATTCAACGAATTCATTACTTCAAGGAGTCTATCTTTAGACTTTTCATCTAAGAAAATAGGAGTTCTCTTATCAGTGGAATTCTGTTCGAATTTATAACGAGCTTTAAAGTAAGGTTTAATTGCATCTTTCACTTTAGACATTTGAGCAGCTGTTGGAATACCTTTATAGTAATCAACTGTTATTGCTGCTTGTCTGAGTAAATCATCGGGAGGTAATTCACCCCTCTTAGAGTTACACCAAAGTAAATCTGCCATTAAACCAACTTTAGCAGTAGGAGCAAATACATCTTCACAAAGATAAAATGATTCTGGTTGTAATGACAATTCATGCACAGCAGAACCAAATGCTAAACTACTGCTAAATTTATTGTTCTTAGATAATCCTTCAAAATACATTTGAGGATTTCCTCCTTGAACTGGATTTATAAGGCTCATTCTCGAGTTACTAATATAACCAGAGAACTTTTCCCCAAAATATTCTTTATCACTAATATCTTCTAATCTTAAAGTCTCAATAATAGGAGTAATTTTTATTTGAGATAGAAGTTCTTTAGTAAATATCATACTTACAATAAATTCTGGAAATTAGGGAATATTGTTAGCATGAATAAATCATAAGCATCTTTAATTTCGTCCTCGTTGAGAGAATAAACTCGGCCAATAGGCCCCCAAGATCTATTATGTTCACAATCCATTAATAAGCAAGGTACTCCAGCTAAATTCATAGCTTTAAAATTTGAAATAGAATCATCAATAAAAACATCTATTTTACCTTTAACAACGTGTGCTTTATTCTTAGATTGTGTTACTATTTGGTAAACTGGGGCAATAGGATAGTCGTGATTCTCTATCCATTGTTTTGACCAATCTTTATTACAAACTCTCTTAGTACAATATAAAGTAACAGGAAAATTAGGACGATGTTTTGGTTGTAGATTTAACCAAAACTGTCTATCCTTTCTTAAATCCCTTTGAACATGTCTTGTGATTTCAAATTCATTTTTTGGCTCTCCAAATCTCTTTAAATATTCGGGAAACCAATGCAAAATGGTGTCATCTATATCTAATCCAATTCTTAATTTCATGCTAACATCTTTATTTTAACCATTTATAACTCTTCAATTTCTATTAACTCTTTCGATATCAGAACACCATGTTTATTACACAACTCAATAAGAAATTTTTCCCATTCATCCTCTTCGATATCATCATATTTATCCCAATATTCTTGAATAATACGATCTTTTGCATCGTCTAGATGTCTAGCACAAATAACCTTTACTGTGTTAGTCTTTTTATGAGAATTTCCTACTGCATAGATAAATTTATCCATTTTATAAAGTTTTAGCTAATAATTGGTAAAATAAGAAATCTGGAATAATAAATACTGTGCCGGGAGAGTTAGTTCCTCCTTCAGCTGCCTTTTTCCAAGCCATACAAAATGGTTTGTCTTTGTCAGAACACGCATCTCTTATGGCAAAATAGCTTGGTAAGTTTTGTGTATTCTTACATTGAATGTTTACTGGTAACTGATGTTTAGTATCTACTATGTCAATTTTGTTGTTATCAGCTTTTTTAGATTCTCCGGCTGCTCTACAACATCCAGTAAATCCAATTTCTTTTAACTTGTTAACAACTTCCAATTCAAAGGCACTGCCTTTGTTTTTACTTTTTTTAGCTTGATAATGTCTTCTTGTAAATTCGTCTAGCCATTCAAAAGTAGTCTTATCTTTCCCACTAGATCCTGGCTTATTGCATCTAATCTTAATAGCTGCAATAGATACACCTGTCTTTTCAGAAGCTTCTTCTATTGATGTAAACTCTTCAGTTCTACCATCTTTAAAAGTAGCACGACAGGCAGTATTTAAGTCTTTAACCTACGTTTTACCCATTTTACAAATTGTGTAATTAAATTAAGTGTTTTTTGTTTTCCGTAACATTTATAAAAATCACTAATGTCTTTAGTTTTATATTTTCTTGGAATCCAAGTATAAATTAAATCTGGATGTTTTTCTTTAATTTTTCTCATGTTTGCAATTCCTGCTACATCAGTATCATAAATTACAACAATTACTTTGAAACGTTGTTTTAATTTCTCCAATACAGAATCAGTAATAAATAAATTTTCACTATTAGGTGCAATAGCAGTTATACCAAATTCATATAAAGTCATACAATCCTTCATAGATTTAGTAATTACTAATAAATTACCTTTTTTAGGTAATAACTCAAAACCTTGAATTTTCTTTGCAGGCCAATTAGTTAAAAATCTTATTCCTTTTTCTTTATTTAACGGATAATAAATTCTCCAAAGTTCTTTACCTTCCATTTTACCACCATAATAACCAAAAGCCATTTGTGGATTATCAATAATAGAAAATAAATTATCATTTAAGAAAACAGAACGACAAGAAAATACTCGAAATTTATTTAAAGTGTCCAAAGTTATACCATATTGATTCCACCAATTTAATTCATGCTTGGTAAATTCTTGGCGTTCAATTTGAATTTTAGACATTTCTTTTTCTTCAAATCGTTTTAATCCAGTTTGAATAATTCCAGAATTTTTAATTATGTTTGGATTTTCTTTTAATCCAAAGTCATTAGCAATGACACGTAATGCTTGATAATAATCAACATTATGTAGTGCCATTACTAATGAGAAACAATTATAAAACTCGCCAGTAGCGAAATCATGTAAATAAAGATCTCCTTTACTATTTCTATAAAAACCACAAGTTGGATTTTTATCAGATCTAAGTCTACTACAGATTAATTTTTTAGAAACTCTATCTATACCTAGATAATAGCAAAAGATTTCTTCTTCGGAAAGGTTCTTTAAAATAAATTCCTTAGTTATATTAGCATTCTCATTAAATTTAAATTCAAACATAACTAAGTTGTTTATTTAATTAGAGATCGTTAAGCATATTTGAGAGGTCATCCTGGGTAGCATTGTCAATATCACTATTGTCACCAGCAGGAGCCTCCTCAGTATTATCAGGAGCAGGAGTTGGTTTTCTATTCTCAAATTCCACACGTTTCTTATCTTCAGCAGGAGTAAATGCTAAATCATCCTTTAGAGATAGGAAATTGTTATTAATTTGAGCTTCTCCAGTTGTACGATTAATATTGGTAAAGAAGGGAAGGCTGGCATAGATAATTCCGTTGTTATCACGTCCACAAAGTTTGAGGTAACACTCACAACCTTTCTTAGCGTTAAGAACCTTAGCTGCTAGAGTTGCAACATCTTTAAAGCTCTTACAACCACCAACTACCTTTTTCATTTTCTCATATCCATCGGGATTAAGCACACCACAGCAATGAGCGAAGAACATCATTGCACGGTCAGCATTAGAAGGATTTTCACCTCCCCAGTTATTAGGAGTACGCTCTATATCCTTACCTTCTGTTGATGGTAAGAAATAGTTTTCCTCATAAAAACCTTGCTCTCCTTCCCAGCGAACCTTAAGAACATCATAATCAGTTTGCTGTTTTTCTGAATGGAGAACATCAACTTTAGCTTCTACAAATTTAACCTTGTTAATAGTATAAGCTCTTAAACGTTTGTCAACGGCAACACCATCGGTGTTTACCATTGCATTAAAATTAAAACCATTAGCCATAATACAAAAAATAATTTTTAGTTAATTTATTAAACTTCACCTAATAATTGTTCAAACATTGAACCATCTACTTCTTCTTGAGAATCTAAGGTATCATCAATATCATCAGTGCTAATTCCTTCTAAATCTTCAGGAATTTCCACAGTTTCAGATATATTTTCATCATGTACAATTACTGGACCTTTATCTCCTTTAAGAACAAAGGTTCCTTCGAGAGCAGGATTAGGTTCAATATCAAATATTGTACCATAAGCAGCAAGTGCATCATGATTAGCTCCTCTGCAAGCTACAGTAAAGCTCTTAGTTAAACGGTTACCATCTTTTACTTTAAAAGCCTCATTGGTACCAATAATAGGTGCCATTGCTCCATCAATTTTCTTCATTTTAACACAAAGTTTCATTTCAGGTTCAAGACCCATTAATGTAACAGCTGCGGTATTTAATGAATACTTATTGTCCTCAAGAGTCAATTGAGGATTTGGATTCTCGTCTACTTTCTTTTTAGTGCTTCTTGTACTTGTTGTTTTCTTAGTAACAGGAGCAAAATCTCTTATCTCCCCAGTATCAGGGTTTAAGGCCACAAATTTACCGGCCTCATCATCAAAGCAAAGTTTAAAATCAATTAACATGTTTCGTCTTCTTCTCCACTTTCAAATTTATTAACTGTATCTATGACCAACTTCATGTTAGGCTCAATATATTTATCTTCAAAACATCCAGCGACAGAACGACAGGTATCATTACCATTAGTTCTAGTTCTGAAACGATACTGGACTTCATCATTCTCATCAACATAGGTATCAGTATAAATTATATAACTAAATAATCCATCAATGTTGACAGTTTTATCTAGCATTTTTCCTGAAGTATATAACTTCCAGAATGGTTCCATATCGGTACCATCATTTACGATATGAGAAATAAGTACAACAGTCAAATCGTCTCTTAAACTATTAGCAGTACGAATCATTTCATAATAATTCTTAGCCTGAATAGTAAATTTCTCATATCCTTTTTCAGTTGCTTTATCCATAATCTCATTACTTAACAAGTAATTAAGATCATCGATTACAACTACCTTAATATCGGGTCTTGTAGCAGACACTACTTTAAGGGTTTTAGTTATTTTTTCATAATCATTGTTGACATACCAGTTTCCTTCCAGTTTGCCATCAATAACTTTAACTTTTGGATATTTCTTTTTAAATCCTGGAATTTGCAGTTGTTTATTAGTACAACTTACAATAAAAGTTTCTTCAGGTACTAAATAACGTAATGAAGTGCTCTTTCCAGTATTAGATAATCCAGCTAAACAAATTACATTACTCATGTTACATTGTAAATTTAAAAGTAGTTTTATTACCATTTTTATCTAAACTCTCTATCATATTATCTTTTTCTAAATCCTGTTTGAGTATATAATCTGGATTAGTGTATTTACCATAGTCATTGATTTCATTAGATTTTGGTAATTCATGCCAATAACCCATTTTTCCAAAGAAGTTTACACCAATTTCTACACTTGATGCACCATCTCTTGCTTTTTGTACAGTTATAACTCTAAAATTATCTTCTAATTTTTTGACATCATAACCACCATAAGAACCAAGTTTCTCTCTATGAGGATTAAAAATTGAAATTGCTACTTCACAGTCTTGTGTAGGATTTCCAGAATCTTTAACATCATTAAGAGTTAAATTATTCAATCCTTGCTTCCTTCTCTCAATATCACCAGATGCTCTATTAATCTGCATTATAACTACAGGACTAATACCGCAAGCATTTCTTAGCATAACAAGAATTCTAGAAACAGCATCAATTTCAGCTTTCAAGTCTTTAGCTTTAACAAGACCAATATGGTCAATAATAACATTATGAATTAATTCTGGGTCATAAGGTTTATATAAGATTTCAACATCTTCCCCAGCATTAGCAACTTCTAATTCACCAGTTGTTCTTAATTCTGCTATTAACTTTCTGTACAAATAAGAAGCATTACAAGTTTTGTCATAAATTTTAACTATCCTCTTAACTTTCTCTAACCATGGTCTACATTCTTTAATTAGATTATAATACTCATCACACAGCACATAATTCTTTCTTCTAGAAAAGATTTCTTTAGGAGACAAAGAAATACCATAAGTATCAAATATATAAAGACACAATAATCTAGCTAAAATAGTCTTTGTTGACATTTCTAACGAGAAATAAGTACATTTAAATTTATTATCATCCAAATGTTCCATTAAAGGTCTATACACATAAGAATATAAGGCAAAACTTGATTTACCATTACCAGTTCCAGCAAATATCAAAGTATATGTACTAGCACATACTCCATCAATTACACCTTCTAGTTTTGGCATACCCATGCCAAATCCTTGGTTCTTTCCTTGTCTACCTCTTTCAATTTCAGAGAAAAGATCATCAATTTCGTTTGTCATAGCATTTTAACAGCGTCAAAATTAACATTAACAAGCTTTCCATCACGGAGAGCTTTTAAATCCTCCCAACGTCTGTCTATTACGAAACTAGCCAAAGTAAATTGAATGAACTGAGTATTCTCTTTTGCCCATTTTAAAACATCAAGTATTTCTTGATGAATTTCTGGGTTCCAGTTAATTACTTTTCCATAATACCTATACATATCTTCTAGGGTATCAAACTTTTTAGATACTCCTCTTAATGGTATAATGTTTCCATTGATATTACCAAATTGAGGATACATCTCAAAAAGTTCAATTCCCATTTCAAAAGACTCTCGATGGAAATTCTTTAAGAAATTTTTATTAAATTCAATACTATAAGGATCAAAATTTTCTCCTTTAGCAGGAATCTTATAACTTTTTAGCACAACACCTTTATTTTGAAGGCTAACAAGTATTTCTCTGAAATTTCCTCTATCCTCTTCTGGAATTGAAAAATATCTATAGAGGTAGGAATCATCCTCTTCCTTAGCTAGAGTTAAAATACGTATAACAAACAATTCATTAGGATTTAGGTGATACTTATTAAGTATACCCATATCCTGATCAATAGTGTTAATTAACACAGAATAAACAACTTTATAGGTTACTTACTCTGCAAGCATGGTAATCCTCTTTCGAGGTTTTAGATACTACATAGAAAATTCAATCATCTGATTTAACTTCACTGGAAAGATCTTCTTTATCTTGTTGCTCCCTGATACGCTCTATGGCCTCCACTACAAATTCTCTATCAGGAATACTTTTCTCTACAAAATCTTCAATAGGTAATGTAGATTTGATATTCTTCATAGTAGCTTCTCTCTGTTCTGGAGTCATAGAAAGGTACCAAAACTCAAAAGATACAAAAACTTTACGTTCGTGGGCGAGTGTTCTAAGCATTTGAGGTCTGGAAGCTTTATAAGCTTTATCCATAATATTACCTAAATTAGGCATCTCTCTCATTGTGAACACCTCACGATCGGGAATGTTAAGTATAATTTGCATATTAAAAACGAAATGTAAATTTAGAAACAGGTCTTTTATAAGTTTCGTAATCTTCTCCTCTAAGTACTTTCATAAGATTTTCTTCATTTATTGGTATTGGCTCATTTACTTCTAAAGTTTCTTTCTTTTTAGAAGGATCTTCAGAATGAGATTTAGCAAACCATGAAGTCTCAACAGTATCATTAATAACAAAAGTAAATAATTCGGAGATTTTATTACCTTCTTTACGAATGGCTCTTCCTTTTCTTTGTTTATACCTAGTAGGAGAAGAATCATATCCCAAAATAATTGCAAGATTAATTCCAGGGCAATCTAAACCTTCATCACACTTTTTAACTGTATTTAAGACTCCAGAAGGTTTATTGGCAAATTCATTTAATGTAATTCTACCTTTCTTCTTAGAGTCTTTTCCGGTATAAACATAGCCATAACCAATTTTTTCAGCAATTTCTGTAGTAGCAGAAAATGTAATAATCTTGGCATTAGGTCTATGTTTAATGATTTCTCTAGTTAATCTTATTTTTTCAGGATGTTCATTTATAAATTTCTTTCTTGCCTGCAAAGCTCTAGCTAACGCTGTTGCATGATAGGTAATCATTTTGAAAGTTTCTTTAGGATCTAGCCCTTTATTTTCTTCACACAACTTATCTCTATAAGCAGACCTAATTTTATAACCTTCTTTACCTAACATACTAGTTGCTAAATTAAAGTTATAATTAAAGAATTCAAAATGTTCATTAAATTCTTTAGTTATTTGTTTATAAATGTCAATATCAGGAACATCTAATATAACTTTATATTCAACATAACCAACCATTTGCTATTGCTTCAGAAGTAGTTATTTTATCAACTTCTGGACAATACTTAGTGATGAGTTCATGTTTACCATCTAATCTTTCCAAAGTGGCAGTTAATCCAAGTATATACTTATAGTTAAATGTAAATACTTTTCTGAAATTATCAGATCCACATCTATGAATCTCATCAATAATTAAAAAATCACATTCTCTTTTTTCTTTAATTGCTGTATTAATAACAAGTATATTACAATTATAACTTAAACCTTTCATATCAATTTTATATTGCCATTGATTTTGAAGAGTTTCAGTTGGTACAACTACAAGTACTCTTAAATTAGGATTTTTAGATACTAATAATTGAATTGCCATTAATCCAGCATTTGTTTTACCTACTCCAGTAGCCCAAGATAAGGTGCCTTTACAGCCATGTTTTATCCATTCACGTAAGCCTTCTTTTTGTCTTTCAGTTCTATCAAGAGGTTCAAACAAAGAAAGCTGTTCCATTAAAGAGTGATTCCCTTTAATTCACAAACTTGTTTGATCTCTTTAATCTTCTGTTCCCA
>CADBGE010000015.1 GCA_902794075.1 uncultured Erysipelotrichaceae bacterium
ATATTCTAACATAAAATAGATATGTATGTAAATAATAAAACTGTGTTATAATTATTGTGGTGATAATATGGATTCTAATCTTGTTATTGAAAAAGAAAAGTCATTTATTGATCAGATAAGTGAAAAGTATGATTATGATGATAATATAAGACATTTATTATATATTATTATACCTGCTTTTATTATTAAATATGGAATGAAAAATGAGAGTTTAATTCTTAATACTTTTAAAGATATAAGAATTATTAAGAGTGATAAACAAGATAAGTATGTAAAAGCGTTTTTCTCTTCTAGACCTGTTTATATAAATGGAGAATATTCAACTGTTAAATTTATGGTTATTCAAAATTATAATAAAATATCACTAATTGATTTATTAGATAACTTAGTACATGAATTTAATCATGCAGTTAACTCATATAGAGAAGAGATTAAAATTACAAAAAATTATGTTTATTTAAGAACTGGACTTACTTATAGAGTTTACAAGAAAGATCCGATATCATTTGTTAGAAAAGATCCATCTTATGTACTAGAAGAAATTATTAATACTAAACAAACAGAAGAGGTAATTAATATAATTAAGTCTTTTGATGAAAATAATAGTAATATTTCTAATACTATTTATGCGATTAATAGTGAAACAAATCATAAATATAATTCAAATTCATATTATTTAGAGAGTTATGTATGTCATCAAATTCTTGAAAATAGAACATTTATTAATACACTTGCTAATCTAAGATTAGTTGGAGACGTTTATAATATTACTAAATGGTTTGATGATATAATGGGAAAAGATGGAACATATAAAGAATTAATAAAATTACTTAATGAAATATATGATTTAGAATATGAATATTCTGAAAGAAAATGGTTTAAGTCTATTACTTTGGGTAAGATTAGAAGAGTATCTAGAAAAATAATGTTTATTGTAGATAAGTTTAATAATAATGTTAATTATAGATAGGGTGGTTTTATGAATAGTAAATTTTTAAATTATAGAAAAAAATATCCTGATTTTATTTATAAATCTTTTTCCTATAATATTGATGATAATTTGAGTATAGATTTTATTTATGAAATTCCTGGATTAGAAGTATTTAATCATAAGATTGTTATTCCAGGTGAATATATTAAAATATCCTATGATAAGAATTATCTTGAATATTTGATATTTAATATTGGATTGATAGAAGCAATTAGCTATTTAAAGTGTACTTGTTCTAGGAATGTTATTATTGATGCTGGATATATTGATGATGATGGAATAAAATTCTTTAAAAAATTATATTTTAAAGGATTAGGTGAATTATTATATAGAAATAATATTAAAGTTTCTTTTGATGAATTATTTGATTTTAAGTGTAGATGTAAAGAAAAAAAACTTCTTTTAAATAATTATACTGGTTCTGGTAATTTAATATGTGTTGGTGGAGGAAAGGATTCTTGTGTTTCTTTAGAACTATTAAAAAATGAGAAAAATAATTCTTGCTTAATAATTAATCCAAAAGATGTAAATATTGAATGTTGTAGAGTTGCGGGATATAGTGATGATCAAATAATAAAAGTTCATAGAGTATTGGATAATAAAATAATTGATCTTAATAATAAAGGATTTTTGAATGGACATATACCTTTCTCATCAGTAGTTGCTTTTATTTCATATTTAGTTGCTTACTTAAATGGTAAGAGTAATATTATTCTTTCTAATGAAGCAAGTGCGAATGAATCGACTGTTTTAGGTACTGATATAAATCATCAATATTCGAAAACTTATGAATTTGAAAGTGATTTTTGGAATTATATGAGTAAGATTAATCTAAATATTAAATATTTTAGTTTACTTAGAGGTTTATCAGAATTTAATATTGCGAGGTTGTTTTCACATTATAAAAAATATCATAAAGTATTTAAAAGTTGTAATGAAGGAAGTAAGAAAAATCCTTGGGAGTGGTGTTGTAATTGCCCTAAGTGTTTATTTATTTATATTATTCTTAGTCCATTTTTGGATAGAGAAGAACTTATTTCTATTTTTGGGGATGATTTGTATAATCGAGAAGATTTATTAAATGTTTTTAAGGAGATAATAGGTTATTCTGAAAATAAGCCTTTTGATTGTGTGGGCACTTATGAAGAAGCAAGATATGCGATTAGTTTAGTTATTAATAAATTAGATGAGTTACCATATTTATTAAAATACTATAAAGACAATTATGAATTAGAATTAGATGGTAGTTTGATTGAAAAATATAATACTGAAAATAATATTGATAATTATTATGATGATTTAGTAAGAAAAGAGCTTGATAAATATGTATAGATTAATATTAGAAAAAATAAAAGATAAGAATATCGCAATACTTGGATTTGGAAGAGAAGGCAAGTCTACTTATAAATTTATTAGAAAATATTTTACTGATATGAAGTTAACTATTTTAGATAAATATTCTATTGAATTAGATGATAAAAATGTTAATATGATAATTGGTGATAAATATTTAGACAATCTTGATGATTATGATTTAATAATTAAATCTCCTGGAATATCTTTGAAGAATCTTGATGTTAGTTCATTTAAAGATAAAATTACTTCTCAATTAGAATTATTACTTGAAGTATTTAGAAATAATATAATTGGAGTTACTGGTACTAAAAAAGAAAGAGATAATGTTTATTTGATTGGTAATATTGGTGTGCCTGTTTTTGATGAGATTGAACTATATAATAAAGATTCAATTTTAGTAGTTGAGATGAGTTCTCATCAATTAGAATTTATTAAAACTAGTCCACATATTGGAATTATTCTTAATTTATATCAGGATCATTTAGATCATGATGGGAATATTCAAAGGTATCATAATAATAAACTTAATATTTTTAAATATCAAAATAGTAGTGACTATTGTATATATTCTTCTGATAATGATTATTTAAATAAATATATAGATGATTCTTATAAAGGAATTAAATATACTGTAAGATTTGATTTTGAAGATGTTTCTTCTAATTCTATTAGAATTAAAGATAAAGATATCTATATAGATGGAGAAGTTGTTTATAAAGATAAAGAGAGACTATTACTTGGTGATGCTAACTTAAAGAATATTATGTTTGTTCTTGGAGTTTGTAAAATACTTAATTTAGATTTTTCTAAGGCTTATAATACTATTTCTAAATTTAAGGGTTTAAAATATAGAATGGAATATATTGGTAAATATCATAATATTCATTTCTATAATGATACAATTGCTACTATTCCTGAGGCTACTATAAGTGCTACTCAATCTATTGATAATATTGATACATTAATTATAGGTGGATTAGATAGAGGGATTTCTTATGAAGAATTTATTGATTATTTGAATAAAAGTACTATTAGAAATATTATATGTATGCCTGAGACTGGATATTATATTGGTAAGAAGTTAATTAATAAAAACGTATTTTTTGTAAATAATTTAGATGAAGCAGTTGAAGTAAGTATAAAAAATACTAAAGATGATATGGTTTGTTTATTATCTCCTGCAGCTGCTAGTTATAATCAATATAAGAATTTTGAAGAAAAGGGACTTGTTTTTGAAAATTTAGTAAAAAACTTTAAGAATTAGTTTACTAATTCTTTTTCTTTTATTATAATAACAACATCGGGGGATTAATATGGATAATAAAAAATATGTAGCTTTAATAATGAATAGAATATATGCAAAAAATGGAGATTATATATATACTGTAAGTCATCCAGAAATAGGATATGTTGATAAGAATACTAAAATCTTTAAAGATAGAAATGGTGTTGAATATATATCAATGATGGATACTTCTTTAATGATGTCAGAGGTTAATGATGCTTATTATGCCGCGGTTCCTGTTGATGAAATTTGTGAGCGTTTGGGTGTACAACCATTAAGAAGAGCAATTTCTATGTATAATTATGGTGCCCAAAGACAATTATATTATGTTTCTACTTTGGGAGATGGAATTACTTTTTTAATACCAATTGAATTTGAAAAATTAAAAAGTGAGTTAAGAGATACTGTTGATAAGGTTTTTTCTGAAGATAATGTTTCTACAACAAGTGAACAATCATCTCAAAAAGATGAAAAAAATAATTTTGCTTCTAATGAAGATTATAAACCTGCTCATGCTAAAGAGGATTATGATGATGAATTATCTGAAGAAGAGAAGGAACGAGAATTAATTAATTCAATTATGTTGGGAGTTATTAATGGTAAATATTCTTTAGGAGAATTAAGGGAAATAAGTGAAAAATATAAGAATAAGAAAGATGATATTGACAGTTTATTAGAGTCTATTGATATTCAAATTGATGCTAGTCAAAGTGGAGAATCAAAAAATAGAGTAAGTTCAACTGTTCAAGATAGTAATGTTGTTCATTTACCCTCAAATTATATTAATATAGACAATATGTATAAGACTATTACTAAAACTTTAATTGCTCAAGATGAACCTTTAAGAAGAGTATTAACTGAAATTGTTAGAAAAGAACAAGATCCTAGAGAGAAAAGGAGAGGGTTACTTCTAACTGGAGAATCAGGTGTAGGTAAAACTTTAATGATGTCTTTGATTGCAAAAAATTTAAATAAACCATTTTTAAAAATTGATTCTACACAATTGACTGTACCAGGATATGTTGGTATGGATATTGAGGAGTATTTATGGAAATTATATATATCATGTGGTAAAGATAGAAATAAGGCAGAATCTGCAATTGTATTTATTGATGAAATAGATAAAAAAGGATCTGAAAAAAAAGAAGATGTTTCTGGAAAAGGGGTTTTAAATACATTGCTTCCTTTCATTGAAGGTTCTATATATCAAGCACGTGTTGATACAAAAAAGGTGTGTGAATCTGTTAATATTGATACTAGTAAAATGACTATTATATTTGGTGGAGCATTTGAAGATGTGTATAAAAATTTAAGTAAAAATGAAAATGTTATTGGTTTTGATAAAGATGTTAATGATAATGGGAAAGATAAACCTGTTAGTACAGAGGACTTTATTAAAAAAGCTCAAATGCCTAATGAATTTATGGGACGTGTTGCAGTTGTTAAACTTAATGATTTAGATGTAGAATCTATAAAAAGAATTTTACTTGAATCTGATGAATCAGCAATAAAAATACAGGAACAGTTATTTAAAAAATTAGGTGTAAAGCTTACTCCTGGTGATGACTATATTAATGCGATTGCTGAAAGGGCAATTGATAGAAAGACTGGTGCTAGAGGGCTTAGTACTGTTGTCGATGAATCAACATGGGAGGCCTATGCAGATGCATATACAAACCTTGGAAAATATAGTGAAATAATATTAGAAAAAGGAACGGTTGATAATCCAAAACAATATAAAAAAGTCTTAAGAAAAGGAAATAATTTAAAAAAATGTTGCATTTTATAATAATTTTTGTTATTATTAATTTGCAACTTTGAGATGGCGCTGTAGCTCAGTTGGCTAGAGCAATCGGTTCATACCCGATAGGTCGTGAGTTCGAATCTCTCCGGCGCTACCAATATGTAAATTACTCGAACTCATCGAGTTAACTAAAATGACTTGAATAAAGTCATTTTTTTATTAAATTATATTTTATTTAAAAAGTATGATATAATTATTTTTAGTGGAGTGATATATATGAAGTTATTATCTGTTATTGATAACTATATTGAATTAAATAATCATTATATGAAATTAGTTAAAATTATTAATAGTTCTTCTAATAATGAAAATTATAAAGATGAAGAAAGTTATAATTATTTAGCAGAAAAAAATAAAGAAGAGATGGAACTTGCAAAAAGGGAATTATTTCAATTAGAGGGATTACTAGCTAATGTTGATCAAGAGTATAGAGATTTGATTGATGCAATGACAATTACTGAGTTAAATGATGCAATTATTTTTTTATCTGAAAAAAAGGATGAAACTGATAAGGAATCAGATAAATTTAATCAAAAAAGAAAATGGGCACTTGAAAAAGGTGATGAAGCTTACGCAAATAAAAAATTAGTTGAAGAACAAGAATATAATACAATAGTATCTGATTGTCGAACTAAGGTTGATAGGTTAAATCATTTTTCTAGTAATTATCAATCATTTATAAATGATATAAGAGATGTGCTTCATAAGAGGGCAGATGAGAAATTAGGTATAAAAAGGTAAAAAATTATTGTATATTATTTTAAAGGGAGTTATAATCTCTTTATTAATTTGTTTCGGGAGGTTTAAATATGCTAAATAGAAAATTTTATAAAGTTCGTTTATCGGGAATTGATTTTGATACAACTAGAAATACGGTAAGTGATATGAGAAGTTCTGATATGATTGATATTATTAATAATTCTTGTCTTAAAGATTTAGGACATGTTATTGTATATAAAACATTATTTGGTCATTTTAGAGAATTAATAACAGGAAAGGAAATTGCTGCTATTACTGAGAGTTTAGATGCATATTCTGAATCAGAGCATGTATATTATATGACTAAGAAAGTTCCAATATTTTTTAAATGTAATACTAGTTTGGGAAAAGATAATAAAAGAAGATATCAGACATTAGATAGTTTAAAAGCAAGTTCAGAAGATATAGAGGATTATTTAAGATGCCACTTAGGTGTAAATAAAGATGATTACTCTATGTTGTTTTATGAATATTTTTCAGATTTAAATACTATGGAATCTGATGAAGTTTCAAAATATAATGAATTATTATCTCATTATGGTTTGGTAAAAACTGATAGAAGAAAGGCCAAAGAAGAAAGAAAAAAAATAAAAGCTCTTATAAAAAAATATAATAATTAATTATACGTCTAATATAGACGCTTTTTTATTTTTATGTTATTTATTATCACCAGGATGTGAAGAAGAATGATGATGAGTGGAATGTATGGAAATGACTATGATAATAGTTATACACCAACAAGAAGAAATAGATTTTAAGAATGACTTATTGTCATTTTTTTCTTTTTTTACTTTAAAAAAATATGATAATATAGTAAAATGGTTATTGAAATTGCCCTATAGCCAAGCGGTAAGGCAGTGGACTCTGACTCCATTACGCGTAAGTTCGAATCTTACTAGGGCAGCCAATTTATTAATAATTTTTTTAATATAAAAGAGGTGGATTTATGAGCAACGATGAAAGAATTGAATTAGCAGAGTTATTATTTCCAAATATTAAACATGATAGGAATTATTATGAAAATATGTATCCTGAGAGAAAATTAAAAGAAGGAGCAATGGTTACTAGATTCGGACCTAGTCCTACGGGATTTGTACATATGGGAAGTTTGTTTGGTTCTTTTTGTGATAGTGTTTTTGCTAAGCAATCTAATGGTATATTTTATTTGAGAATAGAGGATACTGATCAAAAGAGAAGTATTGAAAATGGTATTGATGGAATATTTAGTGATTTAGATGCTTTTGATATAGTACCTGATGAGAGTAGTATTGTTGGAGGAGAATATGGTCCTTATATTCAAAGTGAAAGAACTGAAATATATCAGACATATGTTAAAGATTTAATTATTAGAGGATATGCTTATCCTTGTTTTATGACTGAAGAGGAGATTGCTGCAATTCGTGAAGAACAAGAAATTAATAAAACAAAACTTGGTATTTATGGTGTATATGCAGTTGATAGAGATCTATCTCTTGGAGAGATTAAGGAAAAATTAAATAATAGTGAAGAATATGTAATTAGACTTAAATCACCTGGTAATAGTAAAAATGAAGTGGAATTTATAGATTTAGTTAAAGGTAAAATTAAATTTCCTGAAAATGATATGGATCTTGTTTTATTAAAAAAAGATGGAACACCTACTTATCATTTAGCTCATGTTATTGATGATCATTTAATGCATACTACTCATGTTATTAGAGGTGATGAATGGGTGTCTTCTATTCCTCTTCACATTCAATTATTTGATATATTAGGTTTTGATAGACCTCAATATGTTCACACTGCACCAATTACTAAAAAGGATGATGGTGGAATTAGAAAATTATCAAAAAGAAAAGATCCTGAGGCTAAAGTATCTTATTATGATGAAGTTGGTATTCCAATTGACGCTGTTAAATTGTATTTAGCAACAATATTAAATTCTAATTTTGAAGAGTGGTATTTAAATAACTCAGAAAAGAGTATTGATGATTTTACTTTTTCTTTTGATAAAATGGCAGTTGGTGGAACTTTGTTTGATTTAGATAAATTAAACAATATATCAAAAACTTATTTTTCTCGTAAGAGTGGAGAAGATGTATATAATGAAACTCTTGCTTGGGCAAATAAGCATGACTTAGAATATGCAAAATTATTAGAAGAAAATAAAGATGATATGATTAAATTTTTATCTATTGAAAAAGATGGCCCTAGACCTAGAAAAGATATTGCTAAATATAGTGATGTTAAAGAAGAATTTTCTTATGCTATAGATAGTATGTTTATTGAGGAAAACTATGCAAAAAATGAAAGTAATAAAGTTTATGATATAAACTTAGTACTTGATTATATAAATAATTATTTGGATTTAAATGTTACTAATGAAGAGTGGTTTAATAAAGTAAGAGAATTTGCAGTAGAAAATGGCTATGCTGCTACTCCTAAGGAATATAAGAAAAATCCTGATGATTATAAAGGACATGTTGGTGATATATGTGAAGCAATAAGAGTTATGATTACTGGAAGAATGAAATCACCTGATTTATTTAGTATAATGAGAGTTTTAGGTAAGAGTAGAATCCTTGATAGAATAGATTTATATAGTAAAATTTACAAATAAAAAAATCTTCTTTATGAAGATTTTTTTTCATCATATACAAGTGTGCCAATATTTTCTCCTGTTATTACTTTGACAAGGTTTCCTTTTTTATTAATATCAAATACCATTATTGGAATATTTTCTTCCATGCATAGACTAATAGCAGTTGAATCCATTATATGTAGTTCTTTATTTAATACTTCAATGTATGATAATTTATCATATTTTTTGGCATTTTTATATTTTTTTGGATCTTTGTCATAAATTCCATCTACTTTAGTTGCTTTAATAAGAATGTCTGCATTAACTTCGGCAGCTCTTAGACTTGATGCTGTATCTGTTGAGAAAAATGGACTACCTGTCCCACATCCAAAGATTACAACTCTTCCTTTATTTAAATGTCTTATTGCACGATCTTTAATATAATATTCAGCAACTTGTCTCATCTCAACTCCAGTTTGAACTCTAACTGGTACTCCAATTTGTTTAAATGCATCTCCTAGTGCAAGAGCATTCATTACAGTTCCCATCATACCTATGTAATCACTTGTTGCTCGATCCATATATTCATTACTTTTTCCTCTCCAAAAGTTTCCTCCGCCAACAACAATACCAATTTCATAGCCAAGATCAATACATTCTTTTACTTCTTTTGCAATTTCAAGCGTTCTTTCAAAGTCAATTCCATGTTTTGTTTTACCAGCAAGAACTTCTCCACTAAGTTTGAGAATTATTCTTTTAAATTCCACGATATCATCTCCTAATAGTAGTGTATCATATAATAATATTTGTTGCAAAAATATGCATTTTATGTTATAATATGTCCTGTTTGAAAGGGGATAATTAATAATGTTTTATAAGGAGATAGATTCAACTGATGATAATGATTTTTTATTATCAACTATTGAAGAAAATTGTAGATTGGCAGTAGGTGCTAGAAATGAGATAAAAAATTCAGAGAGACTTTTAAAACAAAAGAAAGTAAATTTTTCTGAGGCTGAAGATAATAATTTAGTAGCTGATGTTCAGGATAATGTTGTAAAAGAAGATTCTGATTTTGAAGATACAATTAAATACTTTTTACAAGACTATACATTGTTAGAAGAAGGATTTGATAAAGAAGATCTTTTTGATATGTTACCTTCAAAAAACTTATATAGATTTAAAGACATTCTTTATAGATTAATTGCTGAATCATATAAAGAAATTAAAATACTTAATGAATTTGCTAATGATTCAACAATTATAACTAGTGATTTAGAAGATATTAAATCATTAATTTTAAATGAAAAAAGAAAAATTGCTTTAGTTAAAGAATATTTAAATAAAAAGGAAGAAAAAGTAGAAGTTAATGAAGAGAAAAATTCTTTAATACTTGTCCCAACTACAGGTGGGAATATAAGAATATTGTCAGAATTAGAAAATATGCCTATAGAATATATTCCTTTATTTAGAGAACTAATTGATTCAATTGTTGATGGAACTTTTAAGAATGTTAAAAGTTTTAACAATAACAATTCTTTAAATGGTGTAAGTGAGGTTAAAGGCCCTGGGGTTAGAATTGTATTTAAAAGATTATCAAAAAATAAGTATGCATTAATTACCGCTTTTATTAAAAGAAGTAATAATGATGCTGGATATCTAGATTCATTAAAATCAAAAGTAGCAGATTTTAGATTAATACAAGATAGTTTAAAATCATGTGTTGATAATCAAAAATTTATAGAAGAAAATAATATGTATGTTTCAGAATTATATAGATTATTAGGTCAAGATGAAAAATCTCCTCAAAATAGAAAGGAGGTTATATAATATGACTTTAGATGAATTAAAAATTAAAGTTGATGAATTTAATGATAAAATTAATGTTGAATATTTAGAAAATCCTGGAGTTGCATTTTGTAAAAGATTTTTGGAAAAAAATAATTATACTTCAGCTGAAAAATTTTTAGAAATGGATTTATATGGAGCTTGTAAGTGTTTATATTATATATTAAATAATGGTAATAAAACAATTGAAGAGTCATGTGAATTTATAGATTCCGTTTCTCAACATTTTAAAAATATAGATTTTTATGAATTTAGTTTGATTTCTGAAATGTTATCATATTTATCTTGTTATGATAATTATGATTTGATATTAGAATATCTTAATGAAAATAATCCTTTAAAAGCTGGTAAATTACTAAAACAATTAGACTATATAGATGAAAATGGTTTTTTAACAAATGAAGAGTTTTCAATTAAGAATAAAGATTTTCATAATCTTTTAATACAATTAAGAAGATTTAAGGATTATTTTAATATAGTTGATTTACTTATTGATGTAAAGGATAATCCTGAGGTTATTTCTTATATAATGAGTTTGATTTATACACATAAAGAGATGCAAGAGGATAAAAAAGGATATTTAAGAACGGTAGAGAGAAATCTTTCAATAAAGTCTGATTCATCTACAGCTAAGAAGATGTTAAGAAATTATTTTAAAAGTCATTATAAGATTAAAGATATTATTAGTTTGATTGATAAAATAAGTGGCTTTGTAGTAAAGGAAGAATATGAAAGAAAAAATCATGAAAGAATAGTTGCTAGAGAAATACAATCTAATAATCAGGCTTTTGATATGCTTGCGAAAGAGACTATTAATGAAGAAATTAAAGATGCAAGAACTATAGTAAAAAGAATTAAAGATGAAAAATTAAAGAATTTATTTTTAAAATATATATATGAACATAATTTGAAATATTATAAAGTATTAGATGAAAAACTTGAAAAAGCAAGAGAAAATTCTACAACTAAATATCTTGAAGAATTGAGAAAATATAGGATAATAATAGGTGCCAGTGAAGTACAAGAATTAATGAAAAATGATATATCAGATTTTAAGAAAATAATGCTTATAATTAATAGGTATTCATTAAGAGAAAATGAGATTATTGCAATTTTAAAAACAACTAATTTAGAGATTGTTAAAAAAATTGATAATTATATAAGAGATGGTATTCTTAATATTAATTTTGTTAGAGAAACATCTCAATTATTTGACCCTTCAACTGGTATACTTGATGTTATTGATAATAATGTTAATCTTTTAGTAAATAATTCTATTAATCCTAAATTATTTATTAATTCATTAGAAATTTTATTATATAGTTTAGGTGATGAATTAGCTAATAATATAAAAATACTTGATGATTATAATCTAAAAGGTAGTTTAAAAACAACAGGTAATTATTTATTTCTTTTAAATTCAAAATTAGTAGACAAAATTGATAGATTAATTGAATTAGGTTATGGTGATTACTTAAAAGAAGATTTAAATTTATTAAATAGTAGAAAATTAAAAAGATTAGAACTATTAAAAACAATTAATATTCCAGTAGATAGTATTGAATCATTAAGAGATATAATTAATCGTGATAGATTTATTATAAGTGATGATAATTTAGATGAGTTTATTCCTGATGTTTTATCTTATAAAGATAAAATAAAACTAAAGTGTAGTCTTAATGATTTGGAAAAATATAGAGTTGATGATATGTCATACTCTATTAATGGAATAATTATTTCTTCTAATAAAGTAAAAAGACTATTAGAACAAGGTTATGATATTTATGATGCATTATTTTATAATACATTGTTATCTGAGGATGAATATAGTCAAATTACTGAGAATATTAAGCAATATAGATATGAAATGTAATAGTTTTAATTGACTTATATATTGATAGATGTTATAATCAATGTGTTTGACGTTTCATGTTCAAACCGCATTGAAAAGGTTTTAAAACTTAGGTACCTTAAGAGCGCGTCTTAAAAAATGATATAAAGGAGGTAGTTGCATGAACGCTGTAATTAAAGTTGGTGGAAAACAATATAATGTTACTGAAGGTTCTGAAATCTATGTTGAAAAATTAGATTGTGAAGAAGGTAATGTTGTTGATTTCAATCAAGTATTAATGCTTGATAAGAAAATAGGTAATCCTTATCTTACTGGAGTTACTGTTCAAGGAGAAGTTCTTAAGAATGGTAAAGGAAAGAAAATAACTGTTTTCAAATATAAATGTAAAGATAGATCTAACCGTAAGAAACAAGGTCATAGACAACCTTATACAAAAATTAAAATTACTAAAATTGCTGGTTAATTATGATTACTGTAAAAGTTAGTAAAGAAAATAATAAGTATAAGAAACTAAATATTTTGGGTCATGCTATGTATGATGATTATGGAAAAGATATAGTATGTAGTGCAGTAAGTAGTATTGTTACTACTACAGTAAATGGAATTCTTATGCTTGATAAGGACAGTCTAAGTTATTTGGTAAGTAAGAAGGGTATTATAATTGATATTAAAAATGCTGATAATACTACACAAATACTAATAGACAATATGGTAAATCTATTAAAAGATTTGGAAAAAAAATATCCAGAAAATATAAGTTTTAAGTAAAGTAAGGAGGAGAATTATGAAATTATTAAAGTTAGATATTCAATTATTTGCTCATCATAAAGGGCAAGGATCAACATCTAATGGTCGTGATTCTGCAGGACGTAGACTAGGAGCTAAAGCAGCTGATGGTGAATTTGTAACAGCTGGTTCTATTATATATCGTCAAAGAGGAACTAAAGTGTTCCCAGGTACAAATACTAGAAGAGGTAATGATGATAGTATTTATACTACTGTTGATGGAATTGTTAAGTTTGAACGCTTAGGAAGAGATAAGAAGAAAGCATCTGTCTATCCAGTAGAAGGATAATTAAAGAACCATTATGGTTCTTTTTGTTTTATGATATAATTAATCTAGAGAGGAGTGATTACATGTTTGTAGATGAAGTGGAATTAAGAGTAGAAGCTGGAAATGGTGGAGATGGTTGTACGGCTTTTAGAAGAGAAAAATATATATCTATGGGTGGTCCATATGGTGGTAATGGTGGCCATGGGTCCGATATTATATTTAAGGTTGATGAAGGACTTCACACTCTTTTAGATTTAAGATATCAAAAAATTATTAAAGGAAAAAAAGGGGAAAATGGTAGAGGTAAAAATCAACATGGAAAGGGTGCTGACGCTCTTATTGTTAGAGTCCCTTTAGGTACTGTTGTAACTGATTTAGATACAGGTTTTGTTATTGCAGATTTGTCTCATAAAAATCAAGAAGAAATTATTGCTAAAGGTGGAAGAGGTGGAAGAGGAAACACTGCCTTTAAAACACAAACAAATACTGCTCCAGATTATTCTGAAAATGGTGAAGAAGGAGAAAAGAAAAATCTTAAAGTCGAGGTTAAAATGCTTGCAGATGTAGGTTTGGTTGGACTTCCAAGTGTTGGAAAATCTACAATTATATCATGTATTTCAGCATCACATCCTAAGATTGCAGCATATCACTTCACAACTCTTTCTCCAAACTTAGGAGTTACTAAGTCAAGTGATGGAAGAAGTTTTGTAGTTGCGGACCTTCCAGGACTTATTGAAGGAGCTCATGAAGGAGGAGGCCTTGGAGATAAATTCTTAAGACATATTGAAAGAACTAAAGTAATTGCTCATGTTGTTGATATGTCTGGATCAGAAGGAAGAGATCCATATGAAGATTATTTACTTATCAATAAAGAATTAGAAGAATATAATGATAAATTAATAAAAAAACCAATGATAGTTATCGCTAATAAGATGGATATAGATTCTGCAAAAGATAATTTAGAAAAATTTAAGAAGAAAGTTGATTGTGAAATTTTTGAAGTAAGTGCCGCAACTAATCAAGGATTACAAGATGTTGTAAATAGACTTGCTGATATTTTGGATGCTATTCCAGATAATCCATTATATGATGAAAGCCAAATAGAAAGCCATGTTCTTTATAAATTTAAGAAGGAAGAACCATTTACTATTACTAAAGAAGATGATATTTGGGTTATCCGTGGAGAAGAAGTTGAAAAAATATTTAAGATGACTAAGTTCTCATCAGATGAAGCTGCATATCGTTTCGCAAAAAAACTAAAGAGAATGGGTATTGATGATAAATTAAGAGAACTAGGAGCTCAAAGTGGAGATCAGGTTCAAATATTAGATTTCTTCTTTGAGTATAAGGATTAATATGAAGATTAGTACGTTTAATATTCAAAATGATTACGGTAAATATGATAAGAGAAAATCAAAACAAATATACAATTACTTGAAAAGTAATAAAATAGATATATTAGGATTACAGGAAGTATTTAGTAAATGTAGTGATGATCTTATTAATTATTTAGGTAATAATTATAAAATGATTGGAAAGTATAGATTTTTTTCAAAATTTTTATTAAGAAGGTTTAATGAAAAAAATCCTATTGTTACCAATTATAAGATTATTAGTTTTAAGACTTATCATTTACCTTTTTTTCCATCGATATTAAAGAGAGTGTTAACTCATGTTGTTATAGAATATAAAGGAAAGGAAATAAGTATTTATAATACTCATTTAGAGGTGAGAAATCTAAATGTTAAGAGAAGACAATTAAATAAAATATATAGTATATTAAAAGGAGATTCTAGAGAAAAAATATTAATGGGAGACTTTAATCTTAAAACTAATAAACCTTTATTTCTTGATTTTATAGAATCATTAGAAGAAATTGGGATGGTAAGAGTTCCTTTAGACGAAAAGACTTTAAAACAATCTAGATATTCAAGAGAAATTGATCATATCTTTATAAGTAATGGTTTTAAATTGATGAATAAACAAGTTATCAAAGATTTAAATATAAGTGATCATTATCCTGTAATTGTTGAACTTGAAGTAGAATAAATAGGTATAAGTTATGGAGAAAAATGATGATAATTATAAAGTAATTAGACAACAAGCTATTGAGTTTGTAAAAAATCATTGTATATTATATGGCTATATTGAAATGCATTGTTTAATTGATGCTATTAGGAATATGGATATTTCAGAATTATATGTTGTGGAACTTGCGAGAGAAGTGTTTGATGAATTAGGATTAATTCCCGGGGAATATAATATTTATGAGAAGTTTTCTAATGTAGTTGATTCTATTCATGGATTAGATAACAAAAATATCATTGAAATAGGTGGAGGAAGATTCCCTAGACTTGCAAAAAGAATAAGATTAAAGCAGAAAAATGGATCTATAACAGTATATGATCCTAATCTTCATGTAGAATTTGATTCGAAAAGATTTAAACTCAGAAGAAGAAGAGCTAATGCTTATACTGATGTTAATAATTGTGATTTAATTATTGGATTAATGCCTTGTAAAGGTGCAGAAACATTACTTGACTTAGCTTTGAAAAATAGGAAAGATTTCGTATTATGGCTTTGTGAGGGTGGACCTCATGGAGATGAATTTGATTTCTTTGAAGGTGAAGATGAGTGGAAAAATTATATGATAGATAGAGCGAAAAGTGGTGTAGAAGCAAATGGTATGGGTAAGTTAAAAGTTAAAACGATAAATGAATTCTCTGATAAATATCCAATTATTTATAATGAAAGATAAAATTACTGTAGTAATTTTATTTTTTGTGTTATAATTTTTATAGTATAGAGGTGTATAGTATGAAAAATATAAGCTTTTTAAAGAAAAATGGCGTTGATATTGATAAGTGTCTTGAATTATTTGGTGATGAAGAAAAATATAATAATAATTTGGGTGCTTTTTTAGTAGGAATACATTCTTGTATTAATAAACTAATTGAATTTATGAAGCAAAGAGATTTAACTAACTATTCAATATATGTTCATTCCCTAAAAACAGATGCAAGATATTTTGGATTTAATAAATTAGCAAGTTTGGCTGAACAACATGAATTTAAAGCAAAAGATGGAGATATGTATTATATAAATAATAATATAAATGATTTAATTAATGAGACAAATGAAGCTATTGTTCTAGTTCAAAAATATATGAATGATGTAGAATTAGAAAATATTAATACTAAAAATTCTGAAGTGTATAATACTAAAACTATTTTAGTTGTAGACGATTCTAATATTATTAGAAATTTTGTTAAGAGGATATTTGAAGATAAATACAATGTTGGAACTGCTAAAAATGGGGAAGAGGCTATTGGTATTATTGAGGCAAATAAAGATAATAATAATATAGAGGTTATTTTACTTGATTTAAATATGCCTAAAGTTGATGGATTTGCTGTACTTGAATATATGAGAGAAAATGATTTATTTGATAGTATTCCTGTATCAATTATTTCAGGTGACTCTACAAAAGAAACAATAGATAGGGCTTTTACTTATGATATTATAGATATGCTTAATAAACCATTTAATGAAAAATCTGTTAAAGAAATTATTGATAAAACAATTATTTATAAAGAAAAAAAGGATTAATAATCCTTATTTTTTTGCTAATTTAATTTTATCTCCTACTTTTAAATATTTAGTAGTTTCTTTAGGAAGAAAGTATACATTTTTTGCTTTTAATTTAATAATATATTTTTCACTTTTAACATTTTCATATAAATATAAAATATTATCATCTTTATCAGTAAAACAAATATCTATTCTTTGACAAAATAAGTATGTATTTGCGACTTTTTTATTAGGTAGTTTTATTCCAAAATCAATATTTTTTAAATAAAACTTAAAAGATTTAAATCTATCTTTAAACTTAGTATATTCAAGTATTTTAATTTTTTTATTATTAATTTTTAAATACATGTTCTTCACCTATTTAAATTATAACAAATATCTTTCAAATAGACTAGTTTTATGATATTATAATGAATGAAAAGAGGAGGTATTAATATGAGTGGACATTCTAAATGGGCTACAATTCATAGAAAAAAAGGTTTATTAGATGCTGCTAGAGGAAAAGTTTTTCAAAAACTTGCGAAAGAAATTATGGTAGCAGCAAAAGGAGGAAGTCCAGATCCCTCTCAAAATGCTGCGCTTAGACTTGCAGTTGATAAGGCAAAAGCTCAAAATATGCCTAAGGATAATATACAAAAAGCAATTGAAAAGGCAACTGGTGGTACAGATGGTGCTAATTATGAAAATGTAAGATATGAAGGTTATGGTCATGGTGGAGTTGCTTTCATGGTTGATTGTTTAACCGATAATAGAAATAGAACTGCATCAATGGTTAGATCTGCATTTACAAAAGCTGGAGGTAATTTAGGAACTGATGGTTCTGTTAGTTATATGTTTGAAAGACGTGGGTCTATTGTTATACCTGGTGAGTATGATGAAGATACAATGATGATGGCAGCGTTAGATGCAGGAGCAATGGATTTTGAGAAGGTAGAGGATACATATTTAATAACTACTGATCAAGCAAGTTTTACTGCAGTAAAAGATGCGTTAGAAGCGGCTGACGTTAAAGAGTTCCTTCAATGCGAATTAACTTATATTCCAAACATGGAAGTAGAGTTAGATGATGAAGGACGAGAAAAAGTTGAAAAACTAGTAGAAACACTTGAAGATTTAGATGATGTACAAGATGTTTATTATAATTTAAAAGAAGATTAAAAAAAGCAATTATGCTTTTTTTTAATTGTTTTATATTTTGTTTAATATTATAATTATAATGGATAATAATACAAAAGAAGGATATAAATTATGGGTAGGAATAATAGAAAAAAAAGAAAAATTTTTTTACTATTTATCGTTATTTTAATTACTTCAGTAGTTCTAGTAGTAGAAACCTACGCATGGTTTGTAGGTCTTTCTACCGTAAATACTAATAGTTTTAATATAAGTATTTCTTCTGGAAGTGGATTAGAAATTTCAA
>CADBGE010000016.1 GCA_902794075.1 uncultured Erysipelotrichaceae bacterium
TTCCACGTGAAACATAAAAAAATAAATTACTATAAATGTAGTAAAAAACTTGACAAGTAAAATTCATACTACTATAATTAGAGTATAAGGAGGGAGAACATGATACGTTATAGTGTTGAAAAAAGCAATTTTAGTAATTCATGGATCATATGGAAAAGTGTAGAGGATGAAAGAAGTTATGGATGTTATCCTATATATAGAGGAAGAAGTAAAAGAGAGTGTTATAAGAAGTTAAAAGAAATACGTGATCATAAATATAAATTAAATATACAAAGGGATGTAATAGAAAAAGAATATTATTTTAATAAGGAGAATAATTATGGAATTATGGATAAGAGTACAAAAAAATAAACAATTAAATCAAGGATTAGTTAAAATTGAGGATTTAATATTAGAAAAAGATAATGCTAATGAATGGAGTATAAGACAAAGTTGTGATACATTAGCAATTTACAAAACAGAGAAAAGAGCATTAGAAGTATTAGATGAAATACAAAATTTATTAAAACCAAAATTAATAACAAAATTTAAAAGCGATGTAAAATATAATGAAAATGGTACACCAATTGATATTTTAATACCTTATGATGCTTTTGAAAAAAGTGAAATACAAGAATTATCAACTTACATTTATGAAATGCCAAAAGATTAAATTTTAGTAAGGAGAATAGAATATGAAAAATAAAACAATATTAGGAATGTGGTGTACTAATTCAAATTGTAAATTTATAGATAAAAAACATATACAAATAGAATTAACAGTTAATATATGGTATTCATACGATAATGATAGTAAAACAGATGTTATATATAAAAAATTTGTTTTTGTAAAAGAAATTGATTTTAATGAATTAAACGATAAAGTAGAAATCCTAGAAGAAGAAAAGAAAATACCTGAAAAAATAAATATTTCTAATTTTCCAAGACATAATAATAGTTTGAAAAAAACTGCAATTAAAGTAAATGAAATAATAGATTTTCTTAAAAGTAAAGGAGAATAAAATGAAAATAATGAAGATGGTAAAACAAGAATTTGAAAAAGGTAATATTATTTTATTCTTGTAAATATAAAAGAAGATTAAATTTAATAAGAAAACTAAATATAAAAGAGTAGATTTTAATATAATGAAATATTATAAATTACAAAAAGGAGAATAAGTATGAAATATGATAACTATGAACAAGTAATAAATGATAAAATGACATATCAAAAAATAGCAGAAGAATTAATTAATTATGGTAGATGTATAATTGGTTGGACAGATGAAGTATATGATCATAGAGATATTTTATTTACCTATAAACCTCATAAATATGGAACTTTACAAAGAGGTTTAATATGGACATATTTATATGTAAGTATTATGGGAATATCAAGTATGGGATTTTTAATAGAAATGAATACAGATAATCGAAAATACCCTAATTATATAAAAGAAAAACTTTGCTTAAATGACAATAGTTGTGATGATAAGATTTGTGAATTAATAAATGGAGTAATTCACGAATTAGATATTTTAGAAAGTAAAGGAGAATAAGTATGAATAAAATATTAGCATATATAATAGCTGTTATATTTGAAACAATAATAATTGGATTAATAGTAAAATATGCAAATTATGAAGTAGCAATATTAACTTTATTAGTACAAATTAATTGTAGAATGTTAGTAAAAGATTTAGAAAGTAAAGGTGAGTAATAATGAAAAGAAAAAAAGAATATAATGATCAAAAAAGATTTATAATTAATCAGTTAATAAATTTAGAAAGTAATGAGTTATATGAGATAATAAGAGAGTGTAAATTTAGAGTTGTATTTGAATTATATTGTATTCTAAAATATGATTTTAAAAATATACCTAAAGATAATTATATTAATATGGAGGATTAATATGTGGGTTTTATATCAAACTAGTAAAGATTTAAGAAAAAAGAAATTTGTCGTAAGTGATGATTATAATAAATTAATTGATTATATAAAAGAGTTTTCTCATATTAAAAAATATGGAGAAAATCATTTTGAAAGTAATAATGGTGAGATTTTATTTGATATTTATTTATCAACAAAGTTATAATATTATAAAGGAGATGATAAATAAATGGCAAAATATGGAGTTTACCAAGGAAAAATTAAAAAGAAAAGTACTTATGTAAGTAAGAATACTAGAAAGCAACCTCGTAAAAGAAGAATAACTACTTATGCAAGAGGTGGTAAAGAGTGGGAATTAAAAAAGTTAGAAAGAGAAACAAAAAAGAGTGTTCAGAAAGCAAACGAAAGACTTAGATCTCTTGAAAGAAGATATAATAGAGGTACATGGGCGAGTACAAGACTTAAAAATAGACTTGAATCTAGTAATTTAAAAGTATGGAAAAATGGAAGAATTAAATTAAGAAAAAATATGAATAAAACACAATTACAGGCAGTTGAGAAAGCTAGTAGAAATTTTTTATTAAGTGATACAAGTCGTAAAAGTGGTATAAAAAAAAGAGTTATATCAGTAAAAGATGGTATTAGAGAATTACTTTCAGATCCATCTCGTGAATTAACTGATAATGATACAGAGTTTTTTTATAGTATGTTAGAAGATAAGGATTTTAATTCTTTAAATAAAGATAATCAATATGCTTCAACTTTATGGGACTGTATGGATGATGCTATTAGTTTTCAAGATAGTGAAGATGCTTTTTTAAAGAGACTTGAAAATTATATAGGAATAGATATGCAAGATTTAGATAAACGTGAGAAAGCAACAAGACTATACCAAAAATATATATTATAGGAGGATGATGTCAGATGTTATATTGGAATAATTATAAAAATCATACATCTGACATTGTAGGTAAAAGAAAAAAGTTTGATAATACAATTTATTCATTTGATATTGAAACATCTAGCTATTTCATGTTAGATGGTAAACAATATAATACAATTGACTATTTAAAAATTGATGAAAAAAGTAAAAAAAGATGTGTATATGGTAGTTTTATGTATATTTGGCAATTTAGTATAAATGATGTTGTCTATTATGGTAGAACTTGGGAAGAATTTGAAATGTTTTTAAAAAGACTTGAGGAAAATGTTCCTGAGTTAAAAATTATATATGTACATAACTTATCTTTTGAATTTCAGTTTTTAAAAAGTCATTTTCATTTTGAAGATGTAGTAGCTCGTAAAAGTCATAAAGTAATGAGTGCTTTTATGAGAGATTTTAATATTATTTTTAAATGTAGTTATTTTCTTTCTAACTGTGCACTAGAATATCTTCCTAAAGTATTTAATTTACCAGTAGAAAAACAAGTTGGAGATTTAGATTATAATTTAATTAGAACTCCTACTACTCCACTTACTGATATAGAACTTAAGTACTGTGAGTATGACTGTCTAGTTGTATATCATTATATAAAAGAAGAAAGAAATACTTATGGAGATTTAAAACATATTCCAACAACTTCAACAGGAAAAGTTAGAAGAGAATTAATGGAATTAACAAGAACTGATTATAAGTATAAAAGAATTGTAAAACGTGCTATTAATATAAATCCTCATGTATATAATTTATTACAACAGGCATTTATGGGAGGTTATACTCATGCTAACTGGATTTATGCAGATGAAATACTTAAAAATGTAGATAGTTATGATGAGACTAGTGCTTACCCTTATGTGCTTACGACATATAAATACCCTGCTAGTGAATTCTTAAAAGTTAATATTAAAAAAAGAGAAGAAATGTCAAAGAATTTTTGTTATCTACTTGTTGTAAAATTTAAAAATATAAAATGTAAATATTATAATACATTTATATCACTTTCTAAATGTCGTAATATTAGAGGTGGAAAATATGATAATGGTCGTATAATTGAAGCACGTGAATTTGAAATAACACTTACTGATATAGATTTTTATTTTATATTAGATAGTTATAAATGTGAGTATGAGATATTAGAGTGTTATAGTGCAATTAAGAGATTTTTACCTAAAAAGTTTATTAATTTTGTTCTTGAAAAGTATGTTATTAAAACAAAGTATAAGGATGTTGAAAATATGGAAATAGAATATCAGAAAGAAAAGAATAAATTTAATAGCCTATATGGTATGAGTGTAACAAATAACATAAGAGATAATGTAATATATGATGATATTACTGAACTCTGGAGCGAGGTAGAACTTACAAATAAAGAAATAGAAGAAAAACTTTTATATGAAAAGAAGAAAAGTTTTTTGTCATTTGCATATGGTGTATGGGTAACTGCATATGCAAGAGATAATTTATTAAGAAGAGTATTAGATTTAGATTCTTATGTATGTTACTGTGATACTGATAGTTGTAAACTTGTACCTGGATATGATAAAAATATTTTTATTAAGTATAATAAAAGTGTAGAAGATAGAATAAATTATGTAAGTAAAATACTTAATATTGATAAAACAAGGTATGCACCCTATGATATACATGGTAAAAGTCATATGCTAGGAATATTTGAAAGTGAGACTAAAGAGAATCACTTATATACATATGATGAATTTATAACACAGGGAGCTAAAAAGTATGCAGTAAAACTTGATAATAAGATAAAAATAACAGTTTCAGGTGTACCAAAGAAAGCAAGTGTAAGTTTAAAAGATTTAAATGATTTTAGAGATAATTATGTATTTAGATATGAAGATACAAATAAAAAAATGCTTATGTATTTAGACTTTCAAGAAGAAAGAGAAATAACTGATTACTTAGGTAATAAAGAAAGAATATCAGATAAAAGTGGATGTTGTATTTTACCTACAACTTATGTTTTAAATAAAGCTCTTGATTATGCTAATCTACTTACTGATAATTCAAGTAAGAGAAGTATTTATAAAGAGTAATTTGAAAAAATATAAAAAATGTTATAATATATAGATAATAATGGAGGTGGAAAATATGAGTAAGATAGAAGATGTTAATTTCATTAATAATTTTTCTAAAATTAAGTTATCTGAAATATGTAGAAAATTAAAAGTTGATAGAACTAATATATTTTATGGTAGATGTAGTGATGAAAAAATACATGAAGTAAGAAAACAAATAGAACATGAAATAGCAATGCTTTATATTTTGGATGGTGTAGAAAATGGGAAATAAGAAAAATGTTCATTATAATATAGATAATATTGATAAAGAGGGAGCTAGTATTAATTTAATATGGGGAGAGCGAAGTAATGGTAAAAGTTACCAAGTAAAACATAAAAAAGGAATACTAAGATACTTATTTCCATCTACTGATTATAGATGTAGTTATTTAGATAAAAGTAAAGTAATAGAAGAAAGTGTCGCAAATAAAAAAAGATTCATATTACTTAGAAGATTAAGAGAAGAAATAACTCCATCATTAATAGAAAAATATTTTGATGATGTAGATATATGTAAGTTAACTGATGATAAATATAATTGTATAAGTGTATATAGAAAACAAATATTTCTATCTAATTATGATATAGAAAAAAATAAGACTATAAAGGGAGAATTAATTGGATATGCAGTAGCTCTTTCAACTGAACAAAATTATGCAGGTGGTAGTTATTTAGATGTAGATACAATTATATTTGAAGAATTTATGTCAAGAAGTGTCTATTTATCAGATGAGCCAAACAAATTAATGAACTTTTATTCTACAGTAGATAGAAAAAGAGGTATTACTAAAATGTGGTTAGTAGGTAATACTATAACACGTGTATGTCCTTATATAGAAGACTGGGGACTTTTACCCATAATAACAAGACAAAAGCAAGGGGAAATTATATCTTTATGGTTACCAACAGGAGATTATGATGATGATGGTAATTTAATAGAAATTAAACTTGCTATTGAACATTGTAAATCTACTGGAAAAAGTTCCTTTGTAATAGGTACTCATAAAGATATGCTTAATAAAGGTACATGGCAAAGTGATCCTCAACCTAAACTTCCTAAAAGTTATAGAGAATATAAACTTTTATATAGAATAATGTTTCAATATAAAAGTTTTAGATGGTGTGGGGAATATCTTTTAGATAAACAAACAAAAGATACATGCTGGTTTATATATCCATATGATAAAGATATAAAAGATAATATAATAGTATTTAGTGATATAATAAAAACATCTAAATATTGGCAACGAGATATTTATAATCCATCAATTAAAAATAAAAAAATAGTAGAACTCTTACAAACATTTAAAGAAAATAAAATATTTTATGCAAGTGATTTATGTGGTACAGAGTTCAAACAAGCAATTGATTTTATTATTAGAAAGTGAGGTAATAATATGAAAAATAGTAAAATTATAATATGTAAAAATATAAGACTAGATAAAGATTATAGAAATGTACTTGATTATAATGAGACAGCTATGGTTAATTTATGTATAGAACATAAAGTAGCAAGTGCAGATAATTATTCATTTATAAAGCCAGGTAAAAATGAAATAGATGTAGGAATAACATATGACAACTGTCTTAAATGTAATTACATGGCATTTCAGAATCCCTATTATAGTAATAAATGGTTTTTTGCATTTATTGATAATGTAGAATATAGAAGTGAAAGATCTACAAGAATATATTTTACAATAGATGAGTTTTCTACTTGGTTTGATTATTGGAATCCTAAAGCATGTTTTGTAATAAGAGAACATACTTTAAATGATATTGCTGGTAATAATACTCAACCTGAGGGACTTGAAACAGGAGAATATATTATCAGATCACATAGTAAAAATACAGAACTTGCTCAAAATTTAAGAGTTGTATTAAGTACTCCTGTAGATTTAAACGATACTGATTTAAGAAAAACTTATGGAGGATATTACCATGGAATATATAGTAGTTTAATATATTATCATTATAATAATAGTAATAGTATAGGACAAGCAATAGTAAAACTTGATGAAGCAGGAAAAGGTGATTCTATAGCAAGTCTATTTATTGTTCCTGCTATTTTATGTCATAATCCAGGTACAGCTATAGTTGAAAATAGTAAAATACCATATTCAAATCAACCTGTAGAGATACAAGATAGAATATATCCTCTTACTACAATAGGTAATTATACACCACGTAATAAAAAACTTTTAACTTATCCATATGTAGCATTAAATGTAAGTAATGGACAAGGTGGTAATGCTATATATCAACAGGAATTATTTACTCTTGATGGTAATGGTCGTATGAGATTTCAAATAGAAGCAGCAATTACTCCAGGTTGTTCTATAAGACTTTACCCTGTATATTATAAGGGAGAAGCTATTCCTTATGATGAATCTATTACTCTTGGTAAATACCCTACTCTAAACTGGACAGGAGATCCTTATACTAACTGGTTAACACAAAATTCAGTAAATAATACAATAGATATTGGTACAGGACTTTTAAAGATGGTTGCAGGTACAGTTGCTATGCCATTTAGTCCTTTAATTGGAGCAGGTCTTATGGGAAGTGGAGCAATGGACATTGGAAGTAGTGTAAAAACAATGTATGAACACTCTCTTATTCCAGCAACTGCTAAAGGTAATCTAAATAGTGGAGATGTAATGACTGCTAACTTTGAGAATACTTTTCATTATTACAATATGAGTATAAAAGAAGAATATGCAAGAGTTATAGATGATTATTTTGATAAATATGGATATAAGACAAATAGATGTAAATTACCTAATCAAATAGGAAGAAGATATTGGAATTATGTTCAAATAGGAGCTAGTGAAGATATAGGATATTCAACTAACTCTACAAGGTCAGTTCCAACTAGTAGTATGTTAGTAATAAATAATATATATCGTAATGGTGTTACTATATGGCATAGTCATGATAATTTAGGAGATTATTCACTTACTAACGATATACTTTAAATTAAATTCTTTCTATTAGAACAATAAAAAAAAGACTTAAATTAAGTCTTTTTCTTTTATTAAAATTTAATAATATAATTAAGTACTAAATATGGTTGTACGTTGTTATGAGCTTCATTATTTCCTTTAGATGTAGTAGTTTCAATATCTCCACCTGTAGAAATTCCATTTACTCCCCATCTTGAAGTACTTCCATTTGGCATATATGTATGACTTAGTTCATGATCATGCTCTGGCATTTCTCCAATTGTTAGAGTATGTTCATATTCTCCACCAGTATTTCCTAGAGTAAATGTATGTACATCATTATCATTAGATCCAACACCTATTGGAGTTCTACCTCTTAAATCTGGAAGATTAAATGATGTTTCTCCATCTCCAGCACCATAAGTAGTTCCAATTACTGCAAATAGGTTTTGATAAGTAGTTCTACTTACTGCACTACCATCACATATTAAATAACCTACTGGAGCTTGACTTCCTGCAAACATTGTAATACTACCTACTGGAATACCAGCTTTTCCATTTACTTCATTAATAGCACCTACTAGATTACTTTTTTCAGTAGTAGCAAGGTTTGTTAATATACCAATACTTGTTGTATTAGTATTTGTTTTATCATTAACTTCATTAGTTGCACCTACTAAACTAGTTTTATCAGTTGTGTTTAAGTTTGTTAACGTTCCAATATTTTCTTTATTAGAAGTTACTTGAGTATTAACTTCATTAACTGCACCTACTAAACTAGTTTTATCAGTTGTAGATAAATTTGTCATAGTTCCTATATTTGCTTCATTAGTATTTGCTTTACCTTGAGCATTATGAATACCTGTATCAATTTTTCCCATATCTTGATTATAATCTACTAGATATGTTGGTTTATCACTACCTATATATTGTGATAGTTCATAATAAGTTGTTTTATTTGTACTAGCCATTTTAAAATCACATCCTTTCTTATACTAAAATGACTTTACCTTCAGAATCAAATTCATAAGCAGTAATTTGATAATTATCAAAAGCAGTTGCTGTTAAATCTAGTGCATCAAATTCAGAAGCAGTTAATCCATTTTTATTACTAATTACATACAAGCTATTAATAACTTCTTGTAAAGGTTCTAAAAGACCATTTGTAGGATTATATACTTCAATACTACCTATTTCAATATTTTCTATTTTTTCATTTAAAAGACTGTCATGATAATCAACATATTCTTTAAGAATATTATAATTTTCACTAATTTTATTGTCAAGTTCAATTCTTAAATTAGAAATATCAGTATTAATTTTTTGGTTAAGAGTAATAATATCTTCTTTATTTTGTTCTACATCTTCTTTTAATAAATCAAAATCACTAACTAATCTATTTACAAGTTCTTTTAATTCATCAAATCCAACAAGATATTTTTCAACATATTCTCTTAATTCTTTAATACTTTCAACTATTTCTTTATTGTTTTTATCAATAATTTGTTGATTATAACTAACTTTATTTACATACTCGCCTAATTTACATAGAAGTTCATAATCAGTTAAAGCATCAAAATCTTCTTCTATATATGGAAAATTAGTTAAAGCTTGTACATGTAAAGGTCTTAATTTTTTGAATTTTACGTCCATATTAACCTCCTTATATTAATCCATAAAATAATACATCTAAATCTTTATAGATCATAGTCATAATATTTTGTTTATTCTCTAGAAATATTTTATAATCTTCCATATTTCTAGATTTAACTTTTTTAATTGTTTCTTTACTATTACTTTCTTCATTATTATTTGTATTAGAATTAGAACTTGATGATGTATTAGAATTAGAATTTGATGTATCAGTATCAAAGTTATAATCAGTTAAATAACTTCCATCTCTTACATCATTTATCTCATTCTGAGGTAATTCTGAATTTCTTCTATCGCTTATATTACTATTAGCAGTTTGATTAATCATATTATTATTAATATTATTTTCTTCACTACTAGTTCTATTATCTTGTAATTCACGAGTTGTAGTTTCTACATTATCAAATATGTTCCAATTATTAATAGCCTCAAATAATTTATTATACATAGGCATTATTTCATTTAATTTTACATTTAGTGCTATTTTAAAAGCTGTCATAGTTTCATAACCTATTCTTCTCATTATAAAATGATTTAAAATTTGACACTCAAATTCTTCTCTATTAATAATACTCGCTAAAGGATAATTAAAATCAAATATTTTACTATGTGTTGAAAGTGCTAAATCTTTTATCTTTATTTGATTTTCATTTTCAAAATTAGCTAAACTATTCATAATACTATAAAGAGTTGGAGGTATATTATAATCATCTGGTATATACATACCACTAAATATTGTTGGAAATATTATCATTATTTACTACCTCCTTATCTTTCTTATCTTTATTTTCTTTTTCACTAGTAGGTTCTCCATCATAATATCTAACCTTAATATCTAAGCCCCACTTTTTGTTAATTAATTCAACTGCTTTTTTACGTGGTTCAAATCGTGAGAATCTACTTGCTATAATTCCACCTTGACTAACTGTCATTTCATCACGTATTACACGTTCTTTCTTTTGTTCAACTAAATTAGCAATACCTACTAGTCGATAAAATTCAGCCCACTCTTTATCTAAGTGCATATCAATTTTATCTGCAACGTATGGAGCAGGAGCTAAAACAACGTTCATATCATCTATATCTAGTGAATCATATGTAGCGATATTTTCCATCATACCATCAATATCATTTAGCATATCTTCTAAAGTTCTTTTTTTATCCTGTGTTGTTTTCCATACTCTAGGTGTACGTTGCTGGACAATATTTACATCTATAGTTCTTTTAGATAAACTAATTCTTTCAGCCATTTGACATATATCTAAAAATATAGGATATCTACCATTATTATCATACATTATAACAAATTCATCTTTATTTAATTTTTTATGATATCTTCCATTATAACTACGTGTCATAATTTTAGTAGGTCTACCATATACATCAAGTTCTCCTAATACATTAAAAGGTAAGGCAATTACACCAAGAACTTCATCTTTGAAAAAAGCAATAGCACCATTATAAAGAAGAGTTTTATTAAGATATGAAACATCAATATACTCGGGTAAGTTTTCAAATTCAAAAACATTTTCTGCAAGTGTTAACATTTCTTCTTTATACATTGTATATGTTTTCATATTTGTTAACTGAGAGTTAATTAATTTCTTTTTCATATTTTCTCCTTTCTATACAAAAATAGGAGGGATTACTCCCTCCCCTCTAGGATTTATTATCTATCACTATTTTTATTTGTATTTTTAGCTGCATTTGTTGATACAACTGTTACTGTTGCAGTTCCTGTTTTTGTAGAATCATATACACTAGTAGCAGTTACTGTGATTTCAGATTCATTAACTGCAGTTGATGGTACACTTAATTCTCCATTTTGATTAATTGTAACACCTGCTGCTGCACTTGTACTATCAACTGTCCATAAAACTGATTTATTAGCGAATCCAGTAGTTAATACTGTTGCTGATAATTTAAGTTTTTGTCCAGCATATACACTTGCAGTTGATGGTGATACAGTAACACTAGTTATTCCAACTATGTCTTTTGTAAATACTACTGCTTGTTTTAATACACTAGTAGCTTTAATACCCCAGTAATGTAGCCAGTGATTATTTTTAAGAGTTTCTGGATTATAGAAATTAGTTCTCTTTATTCCATTTGCACTTCCATCAGTAAATACATCTTCACTTTCTCCACCTCTAACAGAGTCAAGTGCATATGTTTTATTTTGGAAGAACTCATCATCAATAATTGCAACTGGTATATTACTTAGTGCTTGTAATTCATCAGTTGTAAATGCAACAAATTGACTACCAAGAACTTCAGTTAATCTTGCAACATCATGATTACCATAACCATCAACTAAAGCAAGTCTTGATTTCATTTCTGCATCATTTCTAAAGAAAGATGTAGCAAGTACTTCAGTAGTTAAATCAGCTTCAAAGTCAGTATTTAATATAGCAATTTGTTTTTCAAAAGGTGTTGCTATTCTCATACCAACTGGATTATAATTTGGATTTCTAAATGTCATTAAACTAGAAACATTTTTTATAAATGCAACTCTTTGTCTTGCAGTTAAATTATCATAGTTTGGAATTTGTTTACTAGTTACAGTTCCATCTACAATTCTACGACATAACATATATTTATTAACTATATATTTATCATATTTATATGCTTCCCATAAACTTGAAATTACTTCATCAATTAAATTCATTAATCCACCCTCTGTATTAAATGCCATTGCCATTTGTGTATCAGAAGTAGTAGTCTTATAGAATTTTTGATAGTTGATGTGATGTAAATATTCATATATATTTGGTACAACATTTTCTAGGAAATGATCAACATCAGTAGCATAGTAATTATAATCAAATACATCTGCTATATCAACAGCCATTTCTCTAAATGTATCGCCAAAATACATCATTTCACTATTAGTGAAATTTTCCCATGGATCATCCCATGCATTTCTATGAATTAGTGTTAGTCCTACTAAATTAATTGAATCAATAAAAGCATTTTTATATCTTTCATTATTTACGATAACTTTACCAATAGGAGCTAAGCTTTCACCTTGTACAGGTAAATCAATTTCTTCTCTTAATACTGGATTTACATTAATCATGTAGCTTAATAATTCAGCATCATTTTTAACTTTTAATTTATTTTTTATTTCCATATTATCGCATCCTTTCTAAATTTCTTTTATATCAATAACTATTTTCTCATCTAAATCTTTTTTATCGTCAACTTTTTCTTCTTTAAACTCAACTGGATTTAAAAATCTCTCTTTGTACTTTTCTTTTAAATCTTCGTACTTTTCTTTAGTAGAATCCAACTCAGATTTTAATCCATTAATTTCATCTTCATTATTAACTTCAAAAGAATCAGTGATATCTTCCATTAATGATATTTTTACATCTTCATCAATTTCAAGGTCATTTATTCTTCCATTAATCTCTTCAGCTGTAAACTTACTCATACTTAATCCTCCTTTGATTATAATTATACACAAAAAAAGACTTATGTCAATTATTGCTTGATTTATAAGTCTTTTTCTCTCTTAATATTCTTGCATATACAGGCCATGGAAATCTATGTGGTTTAGATGGTGTAGGTGGAGTAGGCCTATAATATTCTCTCCAGTTATACCCCATACCACTATCTATCACTGTATCATTTACTGCCATTACATCCCACATATGAGATGGATTTAAAAGATGTGTTCCTGTTGTATCCCACCTTACATGTCCTAAAGCAACTTCCATATGTAAATGATCTCCTGTAGACACACCATAATTTCCTGTATGATAGAAAAGTGATCCTTGCAAGAAAGTTGTTCCAATTCCTGCTGGAGCAGTATTAGAGTGTGCAACTAAAATAGTTATATCTGATAGTGTATCATCTACACATCTTACAGGATTACTACTCCAAAATATCATGTTATGGTCGTTCCCAGTATATACAACACTTCCTGTAAAAGGTGCATAACATCCACAATCATATATTCTTCCATTTGCACCCCATCCTAGAAAGTCAATAGCATATTGTTGATGTTCTCCTTGAGAGATATGTAAATATTCTAAAGGAAACAAACATACTTCATTATTATTATTATCTCTTAAAGTTTCTCCAGCTCTCATTATAATTCCTTAATTTCAATAGCTTCCATCCTTAGTGCTTGTCCTACTGTACCAATTGTTGCAACTCCATCTGCATCAGTCCATGCACTCCATCCTGAATCTTGTATGTGAGCACGATATTTAAAATTACCTTTTAGACATATACACTCTAGTCTTTTTGCCTCACCTGTAGTTCCAATTACTGTGTTAATATCTATTTTTCCATAATCAACCCAGCCAATATCTTCTATATGTGCTTTTGCATATACGTCTTTGTCATAATCAATTCTTAATGCTTCAATGCGTTTAGACTCTCCAGTAGTTCCTGCAGTTTCTCCATCATACTTCCAGTCCTGCCATCCAGTATTTTCAATATGTACTTTATATCCTATATTATGACTTGTTTTTAATCTAAAAGCATGACTTTGATTTTTATTTATTTTCATTACTTTACATGGATTAGGATTTTGACTAAAATACCAAGAGCTTCCATCATAATGATCAAATACTGCAATATGTCCATATTCCCATATTACAACATCACCTTGTATCATATTATCAACTGATACTTCATCAAAGTATTGGTTTAAAACATCTCTTTTTGGTGGATATAACATATTACTTACAAGTCCACATCCACTAAGTATAGAACTTGGTAAATTTAATACCTCAGTAAAATAAAATTGTGCTAAATCCCAGCATTGAGCACCATATGATCCATCGAAATCAATATATTTATCATAATATTTATTTTTAAACTCATTATAAGTCATATAATCATCTCCTATTATACTTCTTCAACTTTATCTAGTTCAACAATTTTGTCTTGAATTTCTGCCATCTTCTTTTGAGCTTCTTCAGATATTTTTATTTGTTCACAAATTAAGTTTACTTTTTCTTTTATCTTTGTAATATCAATATCTTCTCCATTTAATATTTTATTTATAATTTTAATTTCTTCAACTGTTAACATAATTTTCCTCCTTTAATTAATTTTATTTTCAATTTCATCAACTCTATTAGTAAGTGATGTTAAATTAGTTTGTATTAAAGTTAATGTTTCACTTATTTTGTTTAGTGTTGCTTCCATTTTATTCATATATTTATACATAAATATTAAAAGTGCAAGAAATGAAGCAACCCCTAGTCCATTGTTAACAATAACATTAATAAATTGTTCCATATAAAGACACCTACCTTTCACTATCATAATAACAAAAGGTAGGTATTTTTTCAACTATTTTGCAAGTCTTACTTTTAAATATTTATGTCCTTTTTCTTTTGCATCTTTTTCAACTATTTCAAGTTTCATAGGATTTTCTTCAGTTGGAAATCCTTTAACTTTCATAATTAAATCTAAAGACATATAAAAAGCATTACTTCCAGTTACATAACTTTTACCATCTTCATCAAATAAAATTGTTACATGTTTGTTGTATTTAATTACTTCTCCTGTTTCTTCATTTACATTTTCAACTTCACGTTCAGTAATAAATACACCACATGTATTAATAACTTTTCCTACACAGTCTTTAATGTAGAAATCACACTCATCTTGTGTTGCAAGAATTAAGTCAACATTTTCTTCTTTAGTCATATCTAAAGTTGTAAATGTTTTTGTTTTTCTATCCTCTCTTACACCATTAAGTGTATTTTCTTGTCTTTGCATTAATGCATTTTCCATAATATAATCCTCCTAGTGTCGGCCACCACCCATATTTTTAGTGTCCTTTTTTAGACACTGCGAGATGTTATATGTAAGAAAAAATGGATAGGAGAACTATCAATATAACATCTCACACTATCTAAAAAGATAGTTTTTAAAATAATTTTTCAATTCGTGTTTTTAATATAGATCTATAATCTAACATAATATGCAATTGTTCATATAAAATATCGTTTTCTTCTATTGTATTACTATCAATATAATTACCAAGTAAAGCGATTTTTTCACTTAACTCTATTAGTTCATTTAATAGTCTTACTTTATAATCGTTTTCCATAGTTCTCCCTCCTTATACTCTAATTATAGTAGTATGAATTTTACTTGTCAAGTTTTTTACTACATTTATAGTAATTTATTTTTTTATGTTTCACGTGGAA
>CADBGE010000017.1:0-15967 GCA_902794075.1 uncultured Erysipelotrichaceae bacterium
TCCTGATTCTGTTGCAAGTTTTTCCTCATTAATTGAATTCTTCATTCCTTTTATAATTCCTTGAGCAATACATGGCGCATAAGCAATAATTATACTTGGTCCATTATAAGCTTCTGCTTCTTTCATAACCTTAATAGCTTGCATTGCATTTGCACCTAAAGAGATAGTTCCAACATATACGTGAGGATAACTCATTGCAATTTTTGCAAGATTTTTCTTTGCTGTTTCCTTACCACCAGCAGCAAATTTTGCAACAGCTCCAGTTCTAGTTGATTTAGATGCTTGTCCACCAGTATTTGAATAAACCTCTGTATCAAGAACTAGTATATTAACATTTTTCTTTTTCTTACTTGCTAAAACATGATCAATACCATTATAACCAATATCATAAGCCCAGCCATCTCCACCTATCATCCATACAGATTTAGGCATAATGAAATCCTTAAGTTTTAATAATCTTTCAATTTTAGTCTCATCAACTATTTCTAATAAAGCTTTAGCATTTTCCTCATTTTGTTCTTCACAATATGCATTATAAATATCTTTTTCACTTTTCTTAATTAAATCTTTATTATTTTTTATTAATGTAACTATCTGATTTTTCATAGCCTCATCAGCAATTCTCATTCCAAATCCAAACTCAGCATTATCTTCAAATAATGAATTTGCCCAAGGAATTGAATATGGCATTGATGGAGTACTTGCTCCATAAATTGATGAACATCCAGTTGCATTAGCAACAATCATTCTATCACCAAATAATTGAGTGAGTAACTTTAGATAAGGAGTTTCTCCACAACCAGCACATGCTCCGGAAAACTCAAATTTAGGTTTAACAAATTGGCTTCCTTTAATAGTATTTGTTGGCATTACATTTTTCTTTTCTTTTACATCATTAAATAGATAATTATATTCTTCATCCCTATTATCATTACGTAATTCAATCTTTGATTTCATTTGAAGAGCCTTATTTCCTTTTTTTCCAGGACAAGCTTCTACACACAAACCACATCCTGTACAATCAGGTATACTAATACCAACAGTAAATTTATAGTTATTATCCTTAATATTTGAATCAGTTAAATGTCTTTTAACAGAATCAGGAGCATCAATTTCTTCTTTTTCATCTAATAAGAAAGGTCTAATAACTCCATGAGGACAAACTAAACTACACATATTACACTCTATACAATTTTCAGAGCAATAACTTGGAGCAGCATCACTACTATCCCTCTTATCAAGCTTAGAAGTACCAGCTTCTGCTTCCCCATTAGGATTATTCAAAAAACTACTAACAGGAAGTGTATCTCCTTCCATAGAATCAATTATTTCAAAAATAGATTTTTTTACTTCTATTTCTTTGTCAAAATCTACATTAGGTACTTTTACAGGAATTAAACACTCCAAAGAACTATCAATAGCCTTAATATTATTTTCGACAATAGAACCACCCTTATTAGCAAACTTAACTGATAAATTTTCTTTAATTTTGTTTACCGCAAAGTTAAAATCTATTATTTTCCCTAACTTGAAAATTATAGTTTCCATTATTGTACTAATCTTACCAGGTATACCTGCATTCTTAGCAATTTTTGAAGCATCTAAAATAAACATTTTAACATTTTTAGATTTTAATATTTCTTTATCATGATTACTCATTAGAGCCAATACTTCATCAGGTTCTAAACTTGTATTTAAAATAAATACTCCTTTTTCTTTTATTCTATCTAACATTTTAAGTCTTTTTAAATAACTATCTTTAGTACAAACAATTATACTTGCACTTCTAACATAATAAGTTGACGAAATAGCATTTTTACCAAATCTAAGATGAGATATAGTTACTCCACCACTTTTCTTAGAATCGTATTGAAAATATCCTTGTACATATGCATTTGTATATGTACCAGTTATTTTCATAATATCTTTTGAAGCTGAAACCATACCATCACTACCATAACCATATATTAAAAATTCAACATTATGATTTGGCAATTTAAAATCTTCATTATATTTTATACTTAAATTAGTAACGTCATCATTAATACCAACAGTAAAATTAGAATGTACTTCTCTTGTATCTAGAAAATCAAAAACACCTTTAATCATAGCAGGAGTAGTATTTTTACTAGATAATCCATATCTTCCACCATAAATATTTACTCTTGCATCTACTTCTTTTATTGTCTTAACAACATCTAAGTATAAAGGTTCTCCACCACTACCAGGTTCCTTTGTTCTATCAAGAACAGCAATCTTCTTAACAGATTTTGGTAATACTTTTAAGAAGTACTTAGTACTAAATGGTCTATATAAATGAACTTCAATTAAACCGACAGGTTCATGTTTTTCTTTATATAAATAGTTAACTGTTTCTCTTATAGTTTCACAAACAGATCCCATAGCCACAATAACCTTTGTAGCTGAAGGATCACCATAATAATTAAATGGTTTATAATCTCGTCCTGTTATTTTATTAATTTCAGTCATATAATTATTAACAATATCCGGAACAGCATCATAGTACTTATTTCTTACTTCAGTAGCTTGAAAATAAACATCTTCGTTTTGAGCAGTTCCTCTAATTGAAGGTTTAGAAGGATTCATTGCTCTATCTCTAAATTTTAAAAGTTCTCTTTCATCTATCAAATTCTTAAGTTTTTCAGTATCAATTACTTCTACTTTTTGTAATTCATGACTTGTTCTAAAACCATCAAAGAAATTAACAAAAGGAACGCGTCCCTTTATTGCACTTAAATGAGCAACGCCTGTTAAATCCATAACTTGTTGAACTGAACTTTCAGCAAGCATAGCAAATCCAGTACTTCTAACTGCATAGACATCCTGATGATCTCCAAATATTGATAAAGCATGTGTAGCTAAACTACGAGCTGCAACATTAATAACACAAGGAAGTAACTCACCAGCAATCTTATACATATTTGGAATCATCAACAATAATCCCTGACTAGCTGTATAAGTTGTAGTCAAAGCACCAGCTTGTAATGATCCATGAACCATTCCTGCAGCACCAGCTTCACTTTCCATTTCCACAACCTTAACAGGTGTATCAAAATAATTTAATTTTCCCTCACTACTCCATTTATCAGTTAATTCAGCCATAGGAGATGCAGGAGTTATCGGATATATCCCCGCAACCTCTGTAAATCCATAAGAGACATGAGCAGCAGCCTCATTACCATCCATAATTTTCATCATATTTATCAACCTCTCAATCGTATTATTTATATATAATATCCTTAATTTCTGCAACAGCAGCTAGAATTCCAATTCTAGCATAAGTAATTATCTCAATAGAATGATTATTAGCCAAAACATTAATAGATTGTTTTACATCCTTTTCTACACATTTTATTAATATTTCGTGAGATCCAATTCCAACCTGACAAGTCAAACTTTTTCCATTTTTTAATGATCCCAAATTAACACCATCAACGAAAACATTAAAACTAAGAGCAAAACCCATAATCCTTTTTTCCCTAAAAATGGTTAATGGAATTAATTTATCATTATTTACCAAATTTGGAGATAAATTTGTAGAATCATTTGCATTAATTTGATTGTTACTAGATTGTTCAGATATTTTATCACCACAAAATGGACAATATTGAACATCAGTATTTAACTCACTATTACATTTTAAGCACTTCATAATAATCTCACCTTACAATTAAGTATATCATAAATAAAAAACAATATAAATAAAAAGAGACAAAAAGTCTCTTTATTTACCCCACTAAGTAACATTTAATTTCCATCTTCTACTTATAATTACTTTTATCAGGAAGTTGTGCAGCCTTACCTTGCTTATTAGTGACTATCCATGCATTTGAAACAGTTCTTCCACCATATTCTGCACCTGCAGATGGTCTATTCCAAAGTTTTCCACCTACACTCATTGTACATGAAGCACCACCATCTAAATTAGCAGCATTATAGGCTTTATATCTTAATAATATTTCTATAACATCATTCATCGTTGCTCCAGTAGAATAACCAGGAAGTCTTCCTTCAATACTTAAAAGTAATACAACTCCGTCTTTTCTTTGAGCAATAATACTACGAGGGGCAGTTCCCCAACCTCCATCACCATGAATTTTAGAAGTTTTTCCATTAACAATTAAGAAAGGACCAAAGTCAACCGCATCCATCATACCATCAGCAATTGCCTCTTGAGGAGTTTTATCAGTTAAATACATTTTATGTTCTTTTGTAAAACCAATTAATCCTCCTGATCCACCAGAATGTTCCCAAATAAGTTTACCATTCTTAATAATAGCACCATAAGGAATAGAACCATTTCCCCATCCATCAAGATCTTCAAAACCACCACCATTAATACCCAATAAACCATCATTTTCTTTCACAAGCGTATTAACAGATTGTCCTGCCTTTCCTAATTTACTACTTACAGCTAGTTCAACATCACTAGGATCATAAATTGCAGTTAACCAGCCCTTATATTTAGACTCATTAATTCTAATCAGTTTAAAAACATCATTACCTGGATCTTTTGTAAATAATTCTTTTTCATACTTATTTGTATATCTTTTGGTAAACATATCACTTTTATTAACAACAATATCATCAAGATTAATTTTTTCAGTGTTAACTTCCATAAAATTTTCACTCATTACTTTATCAACAGTTTTTTGATCATATAAAGTATAAGCTAAATATTTATGAGACATTGTTGTCATAGCAGTAGGAATCCAAAAAGTTTTAAATTTTTTCGTATTTATAACAATAAGCCCAGTAATTACACATATATCCATTAAAAATATTAAAACTGTAAATATACTTAACTTAAATTTTATTTTTCTTCTTTTTTTCTTTTTCACTTAACTCACCCCACTAAATATGGATCATCTATCCTTCCGTTACCACCTTTAATACTATTAGAATTAATTGAAATAACTGGAACAATATGTTTTTCAAATCTAACATCTGATTCTTCCGCAAAACCATTAGAGTAAGTTACATATTGTACATCACCAACAGAAGAAGTTACATTATTTCTATAAAAATCACTTAACTCATTATTAGATACATAATCAAATAAATTTAAAAGTGAAATATTACCTTCAAAATGATTACTATAAATATTATAAAAATTATATCCAGTTTCTGCACTCATTTCCCCATAAGGATAAGAATTATTAACAATTAAATCCTTGTAAGGTAAATTACTATAATAATTATTAACTAAATAATTTCCTATATTTCCCCACTCTGAATAATTGAATAAATTATTTCTATTACTATACGGTTTAAAAACTTCTTGACCATTATAAGAAATATATCCATTTAAATACATCTTTAAAATTCCATTATTATTTTCTGAAACTTTCCAAATATCATCACCAAGTTTAATATAACTATCAACATAATTATTATCTTTACCCATATCTATTTTATAAGGATTATTAACAGTTCCATCTCCTTGAGAAATATTTAAATTTTTCTTCATTGTAATTACACTTCTAATACCATACGAATCAAGATTATCACAACTTGTTATGCTTCCATCTTCTTCGACATATATATTTTCATCGTCTTTTGTATATCCTAATAAATAAAATAATTTTGAATTATTTAAAAAACCATCTTTTCCGCCAGATAAAATATAATCATTAAGAGAAATAGAGACAACATCATCACTAAATTTTTTCTTACCAATATTTACCTTATCACCAGAAAGCTTATCTAAAGAATATTCTGTTTTTTTAATATATTTCTCAAAATTAGGAATAGTCCTATAATATACACCTGATAAATCATTATCAGTTTTAGTAAGCCATAATCTTATATTAGATTTATCATATGACTTTTCTTCTCCCCACATAAACATAGATACTAAATCATTACTTACTAATCTTACCGAATTATCTTCTTCAACTGATAAAACTCTAAACATCCTATTAGCAAACCATACATAATTATTTTCAACTTTTCCTTTAAAATAGTAGCCATTCGTTTTTTTATATAAACCATCACCTGTTTTAACTAACTGATTATTATTAATAATCACACCACTTAATGAAAGCGTTGTACCTTTTTTAGATTGACTCTGTAAACTATAAAAATAGAAACATCTTCCACCAAAATACAAAACAACTACCAACGCCAAAACAAGACTAATAAAGTTAAATAAAAACTCTTTTAGCCCATAAATATGAGTCTTTCTTTTTTTGATATTTTTAGTATTTTTACTATTATTTGTACCTGCCATATTTTATTCTCCACTATAACAAATTATATCAAAATAAAAGTATAAGTACAAGACTTACACCCTTTTTTTTATATAATCATGTATTACTTTATATGTAGCCTCATCATAGTGTAATCCATCTGTTGTATTAAATCCATTATTTATTAAAACAGTATTTGTATCAATCCAACCGACATTACTATTAAGACTACTTTTTAATTTTGAATTAAACATGGTAATTGAACTATTCAAGTTACTGTATGTTCCTTGACAAGGATTAACTGAAACATAATATAAAGAACTTCCATTACTTTTCCAACTGGATGAATTACTATTAATATAATTAACATAATTATCAGCGTTACTTAAATCATTTACTCCCATTAAAATTACAATAGCATTTCCTTTAACAAAATATTTTTTTGCAGCTGGAATACCAACATCTTTCAACCATGCTAACCCCTTTGCACCTTCTGCAACATAAATATCATTTCCTACTTCATGAACACCACCACTAGAATAATTTGCTCCACTCCAAGTGCCATTTAAATATGCATACATTTGGACAGTTCTTGAATCGCCTATAAATACAACCTTATTACTTTTTGTATTCCCTTCTCCTGCCTTATTACCAGAACTACTACTGTTGCCATTAGAACTAGTTGTAGGTTTAGCAGTACCTCTTTGATATTCAGTAGGATCTGTTATCAATTGAGAAGTTGATTTACTAGTTCCAATCTCTTTATATGTACTAGTACTTATATTAGCATTAATACTACTTGTATTTACATTATTCCAACAATCACTAAAAGTAGTTTTATCACCTAAAGTAGCTACAACAACATTAACAATAACAGGAATAAAAAACAATAAAAGCAAAGCTATTAAACTATTTTTTATTCTCTTTATATACTTCTTTTCGTCGGGATTTTTAATTAGTAATATTATAGTATAAATCAAACTAAAAATAGAAATAATTGGACCAATTATTTGAATTATTTTAAGAATATTTTTGACTACAACTAATACAATCAATAAAGTAGAACTACTACATGAGGAATTTAAATCAAGAAAAAGCATTTATATCACACACCTTATTTAACAATCCAAAATGTTGACATATCTCTTAATCCATCTTTTCCACCAGCAACAGGAGTGTTAATTATTTCATTATTAATTATTAATTCTGATGAACTACCACCATCTAAATTTGCAGCATTATAGGCTCCATAATTTTCCATTATATCACATAAATCAACCATATCAGCACCAATACTACTTGATAATCTTCCATTTATTACTAAAAATAATACAATACCGTCCTGCCGTTGACCAATAGCAGATCTAGGGGCAATACCCCATCCACCATTACCTTTAATAAAGCTTCTTTTTCCATTAATAATTAAGTAAGGTCCAAATTCTATTGCGTCCCTATATCCAATATTTAAAGCTTCTTCTTTTGACATATTACCTAATATAAACTTGTTTTCTTTAGTAAACCCAATAAAACCTCCACCCATTTTAGCATCATCATAATCACTTACAACTTTTCCATTAGAAATAACTGTTCCATGTGGTAATGCTCCATTACTATTCCAATCAGGATCATAAAAACCACCTGCATTCATAGCAATAATAGCATTTTCTCTTTTGCTAACAGTAAGTATAGATTCCCCTCTTACACCTAATTGAGAAGTAGTCGCAATACTAATTCTAGAAGGATCATATATAGCTATTAAAAAACCTTGATATCCTTTACCACTAACATTAATCAATTTATATAAAGCACCCTTTTCATGAGTTAATAATTCTTTTTCATATTCATTTTTATAAATAGTTGAAGTATATCTACGAAATCTAATTTGATTAGGATCACTTACTTCGTCAACTTCAATAATACTATTTTTTTTCAAAACTTCATTAATATATTTATCACTATATAACCAAGTAGCAAGATACCTATGATTCATAGTTGTCATTGCACTAGTAATCCAAAATTCTTTAAAACTATCAATAGGTCCATAAAACAAAAATAAAAACAAAGAAAAAAATATTATAAATGCAAAGCATAATATAATAAATATTTTCTTTTTAAGAGATTTTTCTTCTTTCTTTTTATTATGTTTTTTAAACATTAACTATTCATCTTCTTTTCCATCATATTTTTTATCATTATTATAATCAACATATTGTTTTTTTGTTTTATACTCTTTTATAAGCATATTATTATCAGTAACACCACTATTACATGAATTAACATTTTTATTATAAACTTTAACATCACCAACAAAATAATTATTAACTTGTTCATAAATATCTTTGTAATTTGAACACTTATTATTAGTTGAACTATTAGGATAATAAACATCTTTACATAATTTATCTAATTTAACCACACTTTTATTTAATTCATCTACAAGATTTTCATAATTAGAAAATTTATTAGTTATATCTTTATTATTTTGAACTAATTGTTCACAAATAATACCACCTAATACATCTTCATATAAATCTTCTCTAAAGTTTTCAAATACAGATGTATTTGCACTAAAAACTTCAAATTCATCATCTACTACTTTCATCAAATTTAAAGTGTTCTCTTTATCTTTTCTTAAACCTATAAGAAAAGATGAAAAACCACCTGATATTATTAAAACTAAACTTAGTGTTAAAAGTATATAACCAATTTTTCTATAATTCATAATACCACCTATTATAATTTTATCAAAAAAGTAAAAACTTGTCATTAACAAATAAAAATAAAGGAAATATTTACATTCCCTTTACTTTTATTTAAAATGTTTACTACCTTCTTCGTCACTTAATAAAGATAGCTTAAAATCCTTAGCTTTTGTTAAATCTATCTTTTTATAATTATGATAAGATTCATTTGATTGACCAATTTCTAAATTATTATATTTTAAATAAAACTTATTACTATCAAGATTTATTACAAAAAAACCATTTACATTAAAATTACCTTTATTAGATACTTTATAATATATGCTACCTAAATTATCATTACAACTAATTTTAGTTATACTAACACATATATTATTTTCACAATGTTCACTATTAAGCAAATCATTCTTTATATCAATAAAGCTTTTATCAACATATTCACCGTCAAATACTATAGTATCATTGGCTTTATTTTTATAATCATCAAAATTATCTTCTTTATTATTTTTTATAACACAAGCAAAAAGAATAAATAATATAGAAAGTATTATTAAAAGTATTATTAAAATATATTTCTTTTTCATATTACTAATCATTTGTACCTTCCTTATCAACCTTTTTTCTACAAGTATATATTCCATTAGCATCTTCATAACAATCATACACATATTTATCAAAATTAGACGAATCATCTACTCTTAGATATGAATTATTAATATCATTTTCATTATATTTATATTTATCAATTAAACTATCACATACTCTATATGCATTTATATCATTGATTTTTTGTAATTTTGCTCTACCAGTAGTAGTATCAATTATTGCTTTATACATTGTATAAAAACCATGACATGTTACTGTATAATTACCATCTTTTTCTGTAAAATCATCAGTAAGTTCATGAACAGTACCAATAACATTATTTTTTTCTTCCTTATCGACATTTCCTATACATGTATAGTAATCACACCCAAGAGACACTTTTGAATCAATACTACAAAATTTTCCCATTAAATCATTAAATTCTCCATGAACATCATATGGTCTAAATATATTATTTTTTTTAGAGTTTGCTAAAGTGCATATACCATTACATATTTTAGAATTAATTTTATCATTTTCTCCACTCCCAACTGGAGAATAGGTAGTTTCATTTTTAACTGAATAATCAGCAGAAGAACAACTTTTATATAATGTATATTTATCAAGTTCTCCATCTCCATCTTTTATATATAAATATAAAGATTTACCCTTAGATTCTTCAGTAACTTCATATACATTTGATCTAACGAAAGATTGTTCAAAATCAGCATACTCTTTTCCATCATCAATTATAACACTATATGTATTTTCTCCATCATTTCTGTAATCAATCTTAAATTCAGTATCACTATTAGAAGCAATATAAGGGCCCTTATAGTTACTAGAATTGTCATCAATAGTACATTTATTTTCAATATTATCATTATCTGTTACACAAACACTATATGTATCTCCTACATCTTTATCATATATTTTATAATAAGATATAATAGAATAATTATTTGAACCTCCCTTTAAATCATCTGATAAAACTTTTTCATTTATTATTTTATTGCTTTGAATAATAGGCTTATTATTCTTATATAAAGTGTAATTTACAATATCACTTTTATTAGTTTCATTAAATCTATCTTTAACCTCAAAATATGTAGATATCGTTTGCCCACTATGCCTAAGAGGTATATTATTAGAATCAACTAAGGTTATTCCAGATGATAAAGAATCTTTTAACTCATTATAATCAATGTAATCACTATTACATATAACAGCTTTATCATCATTTATTTTATAACAAAATCTGACTTTATAATCAGAGGTATCATCAACAACACCTAATTCATTAGTATTTACAATTATACTATTTAAATTTTTGAATGTATTTCCATCTTCCTTATCAATCATATCAGTTGACATAATTGAGTAATTACCATTAAAATATGGTTTTACATTATTATACTTTTTATAATTGATAGTCTTTTTAGTTAATTCTCCATCTAAATCTCTTACAAAAAGAGTTAAACTGCGATTATCATTACCATTATAAATAAAAGTATAAGTAAAACTAACAAGCTGATTAGAAGTTATTTTTTTATAATCATTACACTTATCATTTTCAGATAAACAATACTCTAATTGTGAATTAAAATCATCTTTAACATTTATTTTAATAGTAGGACTATTTTCTTGATAATCACCTTCTAAGGGAACATACCCAGAACCAGAGATACTAAACTCATTTATTGTAGGTGCTTGATTCTTATAAATATCAATTACTTTAATACTTTTGGATACACTTTTTCCATACTTATTAATTACTTCAAAATCAATTTTTCTATCTTTTCCATCATATTTTTTTGTAAATTCAAATCTTCTTTTATTTTCATCATCAATATATTCGTTATAAGGAAATTCCTTAGTTACACCTTCTATTGTAATTTTTACTTTTACATCTTCAAGTGAATAGTCATCACTTACTGTAATATCTAAATAACCACTTAAATCATTTTTACCATATAATATATCATTTCTTAAATAATAGTTAACATTTGGAGCAGTTAAATCAGAAATCTTATAAGAATCAACAGCGCTACCAACTTCACCATAACTATCCTTAGCATGAACATATATATCATATGTTTTACCGTCTGGCTTAGTTAATTTTTGACCTGAACTATCATGAATAATGTAATCATAAAATCCTGAACTAAATGTTTCATTATAACTCATAAAATCTTTACATGAATTTGAATCAGGAGATTGATTAATACAATATAATAAATTTTCCTTATTTGATCTATCATCTTCAACAGACGAAAGCCTTATCCTTGCAATATGAATTTCCGATTTATCTTCATCTCTTTTTGATACATTTATTTTTATTTCCGGTGCTTTATTCTTTGAAATTTTCTTTTCAAATTTTGTATTACTTACATTTCCATTATTATCATAGACACTTACGTAAAAATATTTTGTAATTCCTTTTAATTCTTCTTCTGGAGTAATTGTATATGAGAATTTTTTATAATAATCAGAACCAGATGTATAATTTTCACATAAAGAACCATCTTTTTCTATTTGAGGGAATGAAGAATTATTGCTAGAGCTATCCATAATACAGACTGACAATTCTCCCTCTCCTGTACTATCTTTATCAACTGCTTTAATATAAACAGTAAATCCAACTTTATTAACCTCAGTAATTGTATTATCAAAATCAATAAAATACTTTTTTATTGTTGGTGCAAAAGCAGTACTAGGCTCTCCTTGTTCCAAATCATCCTTTAGATAAACTTTCTCTAATTTATCAACATAATTACCACTTTTCAAAGATATATTATCATTAATTAATTTTTTGCTTATAATTCTATCTTCAGGAATATCATTATTTTTGCATGCTTCTAAATTTAAACACATCAAATCGCTTTTATCAAAACCAGTAACTCTCGATGAAGACGTACTATTATTAATTTGTTCAGAAGTAGAAAGTTTAACGCCTGAAAAACCACTTGAATTTTTTCCCTCTTCAACAAGAAAAACTGCATATTCTAATTTTCCGCCATTATTTTTCACTATAACAAATGAAACATCTCCATTGTAAGTCCCTTTATTAGGAGGATTTGATATACTACCATCATTTATATAATCAAAGCCCAACACTATACAATTACCCGGATCAGGTTTTTGAATATTTAAACTGTTTGAATTAAGTTTATACTCTGCTAATGCAATAAGTTTATTTGCATCTTGCACATAAGTTTTACTTCTTCCAAAATTAATGTTTTTAGTTACTAATGGAACACTGATTGCAACAAGCAAACCAAGAACAACAATTGCAGCTATTAACTCAATTAAAGTAAATCCTTTATTATTCTTTTTCATAACAGACCTCCGTTATTTTTTAAATATAAACACCTTACTAAATACATAATTAATTATTATTACAAAAATATTTGATACAACTTTTGAAACAAATTCATTAAGATCTAACAAATCAACCATTAAATACATTAATCCCATATCAAAGAATAATGACAATATTCTACATCCAAAAAAATAAACACATTCTTTTAAAGACTTTTTAAAACCAGCATTCCTACTTTCAAAAACAAATAATTTATTTGTAATAAATGCAAATACAACAGATATAAACCATGCTAAAACATTACTTGTATATAATCCAATTCCAAATGCTCTAATTATCATAAATGATAAAATATTAACTAGAGTTGTACATCCTCCAAAAAACAAATAGAAAAGTATCTCTTTATATTTATGAAACCAAGCAGTATTATCAGTATCTTCTATATATTCATCAAGTAACTTTATCATATTATTTGTATTACTTTTAAATTTTTTAGGTTTAAAATTTTTAATTTGCTTTAAAAGATTTCCTAAACTATCATTTTCATCATATTCAAGTAAATAACCTTGTTTTTTAAATTCTTCAACAATCTGCTTTTGATGATCATTATGATGTTCCTTATATTTAGATAATCTTGCAGCGGCAATTATTTTTTTATTTTTCTTTATTGCAGATAAAATTGTTCCAACACCACCATGAGTTATAACTAAATTAGCTTCATCTATTAATTTTTCAAATTCTGGTGCAGGTAACAAATCAAATATTTTCATATTTTTTGATTTATATTTAGTATACCCTGCTTGAACTATAACCTGTTCTTTAATATTGCCTAATTCAATTTCTTTATCAACTGCCTTTAATAATCTATCAAATTGTTTATCTTGTGTACCTAATACAACTAATATCATTAGAAAATCCACCCCCCAAAATCACTTTTAGGATATATCTTCTTCATGCTTTCCCACTGCACTATAAACTTATCACTAAAAGGATAAATAAGTCTTCCAGTAGAAGTTTTAGTAACTATATTAGCAAATGTTTCTATATAAATTATCTTACTACCAAGTATCTTACCTATACAACACATAGGTCCAGCAGTATGAGTACCAGTTGTAATAATATAATCCGGAGTATACTTTAAATATAAAAACAAACTCTTAAAACAATTAAAAAATAATTTTAACGGATAACTCAAAAGATGATATTTAGTACCATAAATTAAATAATCAACATGGTTTTTATATTTTAAACTTAAATACTCATTTGATTTTGTTTTTTCAGTAATTAAATGATAATCATATTTTTTAAACATTTTATCTAACTGTAACAATTCTTCTAAGTGTCCACCAGTTGATGAAATAAACATAACCGATTTTTTATTCATATACATCACTCTCTTCAATAAGTGTTATCCATTCTTCGCCAACAACATCACTTGTATATTTTTTTATACTTTCACGTGCATTTTGTCCTATTCTCTTTCTTTCTACGGGATTTTCAATTAAATCACTTATCTTTTTTATCATCATTTCATAATTTCGATTCTTTATAAGATAACCATTTTCACCGCTATTAATTATTTCTCTCGCACCTTCTGCAGAATTAAATGCAATACAAGGTATTCCATGACTCATTGCTTCAATTAAAACAATACCAAATGATTCAGTAAAAGAAGTCATCAAATAAATAGATGATTTATTCATTAATTTATCAATATATTCTTTCCCTTGAAAACCATGTAAAGTTACATATTTTTCCAAATTATTATTTTTAATATACTTTTCAAGATTTTGCCTTTCTTTACCATCACCTACAATATCAAGTACCCAATCAGGATAATCATTCCTAAGCAATTTATAAACTTTTAATAAATCTAAATAACCCTTTTCAGGAGAAAGTCTTCCTACACTTATAAATCTTTTTTCATTAAGTTTTGAAAGTTTTTTAGGAACATTTTCAATACAATTAGGTATATATATACACATACACTTATAGTTAACCATTTTACTCTTATAAAAATTTAATAAATCCATAGAAACAAGTACTAAATAATCAAGTTTTTTTGCACTACGAATAATTCTATGAGCATATTTGTAATTATCATGAAAATGATTATGTTCCCAACCTATCTTTAAAATATCATTTCTTCCATATAAACTCAACCATTCATTAAAAATATCTCTTGTAGATATAATAATATTACTATCACAAGATCTTATATAATTAATCATACCCTTTTTCCTGTAATGTAACACCTTTAAAGAATATTTAAATTCCTTGAATATTTTTATAATATTCTTACTATTAATTGCAGATTTTAATGATTCATGATTAGGAACAATGGTATTATCATTTAAATATTTTACAATAACATTACTATCTAAATTGAATGCTGCTTTATCATATAGTTTATAGCAAACAGCTATTTCAACTGTATATTTTTTAGAAAGAAAATTGGCTAAAGAAACTATAGATTTTTCTATTCCACCATATCCCAAATGTAAAGATAAAATTGATATTTTTTTCATTAAACCACCTTACTAAAATTATAACATTTTTTTATTAATTAAGAAATATCAAATAAAAAAAAGTAGATAAATCTACTTTTGATAAATTATTGTTGTACAGGTGGTATAGTAACATCAGCAGAAGTCATCGTTGGTACAGAAGCAGGCTGAACTGAAGATACTTGTTGTACAGGTTGAATATTTGGCATTGGTTGAGTATTTTCTAACGGATCAGCGCCACCATATATTTGATGTGGTTGATTAACATTAACATTAACATCATTTACACTTGCAGTTGGATTAGCACCACCATATATAATAGGGCCGTTTTGTGTTTCAGGCATTACTGGAACTTCTGGAGTAACAGGTGCTACCTCTGGCATTGTAGGCATTACTGGAACTTCCGGAGTAACAGGTGCTACCTCTGGCATTGCAGGTGTTACTGGAACTTCTGGAGTAACTGGTGCCATCTCTGGCATTGCAGGTGTTAGCTACCTCTGGCATTGCAGGTGTTACTGGAACTTCCGGAGTAACTGGTGCTACCTCTGGCATTGCAGGTGTTACTGGAACTTCCGGAGTAACAGGTGCTACCTCTGGCATTGCAGGTGTTACTGGAACTTCTGGAGTAACTGGTGCCAT
>CADBGE010000017.1:15985-31439 GCA_902794075.1 uncultured Erysipelotrichaceae bacterium
TCTGGCATTGCAGGTGCTGCAGGAACTTCTGGAGTAACTGGTGCCATCTCTGGCATTGCAGGTGTTACTGGAACTTCTGGATTACCAACAGGATCAACAGGTTGAACAGCAACATTAGAATTCATCATACCATCACTTTGAACAACCCCATCTTGCTGAATAGATGCATTAGCATCCTCCATAGCTTTCTTTTCTTTCTTAGATTTCTTACCAGTAACAATCAATAAAATTAAAGCAATAACTAATAAAACTACACCCACTGTAATAAAAATACCAGGTACAGTAGTAAACCAATTCAAATCAAAACTCATATAATCTACTCCCTTTATTCTATATACTATACACCAATTTTAACAAAAAAAAATTACAAATGCAACCGTTTTATCTTTGATACATTTTTTGACAGTGTAAACAATGTCCAATAACTAATTTGTGGAGGTAATTCAAAAAAATTTAATCTTTCTTTTGAAACAGGATGAATAAAAGATAAATAATATGAAAATAAACATATTTGTTGATTATCTTCAATACCATATCTTTGATCACCTAAAAGATAATGTCCTCTTGATGCAAATTGAATCCTAATTTGATGGTGTCTCCCACTCATCAATTTTATAGCAACTAAACTACAATCATTTTTTTCATTGTATTCTATACATTCATATTTTAATAATGAATCTTTCCCTTTCGGTCCAATAACAGCATTCCCATTTCTATCTTTTTCAATTTTGTCAAACATTTCTCCTCTACTATTAATTTTACCTTTAACAATTGCCAAATATCTTTTATCAACATCATGCTGTGAAAAAAGTTTACTAAGCCTTGCAGCAGCTTTACTTGTCCTTGCAAAAACCATTATTCCTCCAACAGGTCTATCTAATCTGTGTACTAAACCTAAATAAACATTACCTGGTTTATTGTACTTTTCTTTTATATACTCCTTAACCATATCATAAATAGATTTATCACCAGTACTATCTCCTTGACTAAGAATATTAAATGGTTTAATCACAACTATAATATGATTATCTTCATACAAAACATTTAATTTATTCATTTTCTTCCCATCTTCCATATATTCCACAAGGTAAAACTAAATTACTATTAGTAATAGGAATCCCAACTTCTCCACAAGATAATTTACCTTTATATTTTTGATTTATATTAATCTCCAAAAGATTTTTTAATACATATGAACTTAACCCTGTAGTATATGAATTAATTAAGAAAAACAAAGGCTTATCACTAAGTATTTGAGAACATAGTTCTACTAGATAATTTAAATTTTTCTCAATATCCCATATTTCACCATTAGCACCTCTACCATAACTAGGAGGATCCATTATTATAGCATCATATTTATTACCTCTTCTAATTTCTCTTTTCACAAACTTTACAACATCATCTACTAAATATCTAATATCAGCACCTTGAAATCCAGAAGACTTAACATTTTCTTTACACCAATCAACCATTCCTCTAGATGCATCAACATGAGTTACATGAGCCCCTGCTGAAAGACAGGCTACAGTAGCGCCCCCAGTATAAGCAAACAAATTAAGAACCTTTATTTTTCTATTACTTTTTTTAATTTTATTTATCATAAATTCCCAATTTACTAATTGTTCGGGAAACAAACCTGTATGTTTAAATCCCATTTGTTTTATATTAAATATTAAATTTTCATATTTAACAATCCAAGATGAAGGTATATTTTTTAAATTGTCCCAGTATCCTCCACCTTTATTACTTCTATGATAAATAGCATCAATCTTATTATAATATTTTTCATATAAATCACCATTATCCCATATCACTTGAGGATCAGGTCTTAATAAGTAAATATCTCCCCATCTTTCATACTTCATTCCTAAAGATGCATCAATTAATTCATAATCATTCCATTTATCACATATAAGCATAACAACACCTCTTAAAATAATTATAACACAAAGAAAAAAGAGACAAAAGTCTCTATTAAGCATTAAATACTCTTCCATATGTTGTAATAACCATATGCCCGTTGTAAGCTAAATAATAATCTTTATATTCATTATATGATTCAGACTCTTTCATTTTATAATCGCATTCAACATCTGCATACTTTTTGCAATCATCACCATTTTCGGCATACATCTTATATATCTTATCCTTAGTTCTAACATAAGTAGCAGAACTATTTCCAGCAAAATTAAAATCAATTATATTTCCATTGTAATTATTTTTGTTATACACAATTGTTATATTTGCAACTGAAGGTGGAGAATTTCTATCACTTTTAGAAACTGTGAATCCATATACATTACCATCATTTTTTAAAACATAGTATAGTCCGGAATTATCATCAACTGTAACAACTTTTAAAGTACCTTCTGGATTTAATAATAAATCATATACGTAATAACTCCTGTCTTGATTTGATATTTCACTATAAGCAACTGTATTATTATTTGTAGCTAAATAATAATATTTTCCATCAGATGCTTTAATAACATTTTCATCAAAAATTGCAACAACTTGAATATTAGTATCAGCTGGCTTACAGTTAGATTCATTTGAATATTGCTGACCCAAAGATATTTCATAAATTTTACCTTTATCATTTATAATATGAGTACCTGTTAAATATTTAATTTTCTCATAAGAAATATCATCTTTATCCTTTGGAAAAAAATTATCACAAACAAATTCTGCACCATAAGTAAAACCATCATGTCTCAATGTTCTCGTAACACTTCCATTGCAAGCACTACAAAATAAAATAACAAAAACAACCAAAAAACTAAAAACTATCTTTTTTTTCATTTAAAATCACTACCTTTAATAAAAATATATCACAAAAAAAAAATAATTAAAACTAAAACTTTTTAATTATTTCAAATATATATTTAACATCATCATTATTATATCCATAATATTTATCAAAAACTCTATTAATATTCTTTTTCTTGCTACTATTATATATTTTAATTATTTTTTTAGAAACCAATTCAATACTTTCACTATCACTAATAAACTTCTTACTTTCAACTTGCATAATTCCAAATTTACTTTTCTTACCATTTATTTTGTACTTAAAATTATCAATTCTTCTTAAAAATTTATTTCTCTTATTATCTTCATAAATCATAATAGCATACAAAATATTAGATATATCCCTATTATCATTATCACAATCATCATAATATGCATATTTAAATTTCGCATAATTATTTAATATACTATTAGTACTCATAAATCTTTTTTCTTTTTTATCTTTTATCTCAAACAATTTCTTACTATTACAAAAATTATAAATATAAACAATTATTAATAACCATAAAACAACTCTTAATTCTTCTCCAGTTAAAAATACACTATTTACTCTATTTATAAATTGTTGATTAATAATAAAACCTGAAATTATCAAACCAACGTAAAACAAAATATTATTATTATCTTTATCAAAAAAATCATGATCTATAACATATGTACTATAAATAATATCAACAATTAACACAAAGACAAAAATCAAAAAAATATTTTCTGTATACCTAATTGAATATTTAAATAGAAATTCTGATATTATAATTACAATAATATTTGCTAAAATAATTTTGTCTATTTTACTTATAGAAAATTTATTATCTAAATAATTCATTAGAAAAAATATAATTATTCCCATAACAATATAAAATATCCAACCAAAAAGACCCACACTATCACCTCATTTAACAAATTATTATAAGGTATTTTAATCAATTTGTAAAATTATTTTTTTCAAGTTCTTTAAGCCTTCTTTTTATCAAAAAAACTAAATCCATAGAACCTTTCATTCTATTAAGAACAAGTAATGCATCTTGCAATTTTACTCTATCACTAACTGAATCTTTTATCATTAAAGCTTCTTTTTCATAATCAAAATCATCGATAGGATTTTCCATAATATATTCTCTAATATACTTTTCTATATCATTTAAAACAAACTCTTTAAGTGGATATTCATCCATTAAACTAACTCCATAATATCCACCAACTAAATATCTATAAACATTTTCAATTTCCATATAAACTCTTTCTATATAATTTCATCATCTACTACAGTCTTTTTTAAAATCTTTTTTTGTTCTTTTTTTGAATCAATTATAAATATGTATACTTGATAAGAGAATACTAAAAATACTGGTAAAAATACAAATAATATAAATCCAACTTTACTATGTAAAAATTCTAAATAGCCACCCAGTAAAGGAACTCTTACACTACTGTTTCCTATTAATCTTCCATCATTTTTAATATTAGACTCATTGTCTAAATCACTATGTTTAATGACATACTTACCTTTATAAACTGAATAATAATAAACATTTCCAATAGCATTGTTATTCTTTTTTATAATAAGTAAATCATTCTTTTTTACAGAAGCATCCATCTTTTCAATATCACCATCAACATTAACAAAAACAAGATTACCAACTTCACTAAAACCATATTTATTTTTATTTAAAAATAACAAAGTCATAAACACAACATAAACTATAATAATAACTTCTAAAACATTCCATATCCTTTTTAAAACTTTTTTCATAATCACCAACCCATATATCAATTATTTAAATATATTTTTAATTTTTCTATATAATGAGAAACTTAGTTTATATAATCTATATCTATTTTTATCAATTACTAAATCAAATTCTCCAACTAATTCATGAACACAAGCATTAAATCCTCTTTTAAAATCAAATAATCCATATCCCTTAGAATCTTCATTAAAATTACCATCAATACCATAAAAATTAAATGCTTTATATCCATTCTTTATAGCATAATCAATCATCTGATATTGTAATAAATATTGAGAATTATATTTCATAAATTGTTTATAACTGGCTCCAAATAAATAATTAACTTCTCTTCCATACAACATATACCATCCGCCAGCAATTATCTTTTCATCACCATATTCTTTTATAGTCTCTTCCAATACTTTAATTTTATTTTCAAATCTCTCTTGTTCCATATTTAATTCTTTTAATTGTTTTTCACGTCTAGCATTATCTTTTAATTCACTCTTCTTTTTAAGAGTATCATCTAAATTATTTTTAGAAGTTTCAAGTAACTTTTTAAAATTAATCTTTACAAGTAAAACCTTAACTAGATCCTTTTCCTTAAGAACTTTAAACATATTTTGATAATAAGATAAAGGCCTATCAACAAATTCTCTTCTTTCTGCAGTATGCTTCATAAGATTTTTAAATTCAAATAAATTATCTAAATCAGCTTCAACAACCTCCAAAGAATTTTTCTTAGAATTATTAATTCTCCACTTCGTACTACTTCTCATGTTTTTATATGCATCATCTATAGAATTAATACCTTCTAAATCAAGAACAGATATCCATCTAGGTTCTAAATCACTCTTCTTATCTTGATCAATATAAAAACCATTATGTCTAAATCCAAGACTTTTTAGTTTTTCCATTAAATCATTCTTTTCAGTATTAGGAACAACTTCTCCATCAACAGTTCTTTGTTGATAATCTATATATGGATTTATTTTTAAAAATAATGCATTTTTATCTTTTAAAAATTGTTTAATACCTTTAGTAAATTCTTCAAGAATATTGAAATCACTATAATCAAGTAAAAAACCTCTAGGAGCATAAAACATAGTTTTAAAGAACTTTATTTTCTTTGATAATAATAAAGTCGCCGCAACAATCTTCTTTCCATCCTTTAATCCTACATAATAATGATCCCATCCATTATCCTTTTTTATCTTTGCCCATAATGGTTGTTGAAAAAAACTAGTAATTGGACTACTCATAGAATATTTTAAGAATTCATCTTCACTAAGTATTACAAATTCCATATTATCATTCCTTCCATATAATTACAGTATACCATAAAAATATAAAAGATATGTCATAAACATATCTATTTTTTCGAATTAAGTTTTTTATACATTTCTAATTCTTCTTGTATATCTGAAAAATTATAATCATCATTAATAGTAGAAGGTTTATCATCACTTTTTATTTGCTTAATATTTAACTCATCAAGTTCACTATACATTTCATTACAAAAGTCATCAATATCTACTTTAATCCCATGTTGTTGAAATAGATTTTTATTTTTTTCTACAACTTCAAAAGCATCTCTTTCAATAGAAAAATTATAAATAGAGTCACATATCTCAAGATATTTATTTAGATATTTGATTCTTGATTCATAATTATTATTATGCTTATCCTCCAAAAATAATTTGAAATATTTTGATAGATATAAAAGACACATGTTTAGTAAAGAAATAAAATAATTATTAATAGCTTTAGATAATAATAATTCACTAAAATGAAATCCCTTATCTTGTATATAATTATATACATCACACATTTTATTATTATATATAAAAGCCACATTATATATTTTACTTTTACTCTCTCCAACTTTTTTAACAAGTGATATCAAGTCACTTATTTTATCAGATATATCTAAAGCATCATCTTGTAAAACCTGAAATGCTTCTAAATCTTTATCAACTTTCCCCATATAAATCACCTCTATTCAAATAAAGAACTAATAAGAATTATTATAATACCACATATAATACCAAAAATAGACACTTTTTTATTATCACTATGTAATACATGTGGAATAAGTTCAAATAATACAATATATAATATCATTCCTAATGTAAGACAGATAAGAGCCCCAATAACAAAATCATTAATCATAGAACTAACAAAGAACATTAGTAATCCTCCAAAAAAAGTAGAAAGAGTTGCGAGTAATAAAGTAATAATTCTATACTTTTTAGGTTCATGTTGCATTGTAGAAGTAATAATCATACCCATAGGAATATTATGTAATCCTACACCTAGTGCTACAAGTAAAGCAGTTTTTGGTGAATCAATAGATAAACTATATACTGCCATACCCTCTATAATATTATGTAAGATAATCGCAATTAAAGATACAATTCCAATATGAATTAAATTTTGCTCACTACAATGATGATGAAATCCATATTCATGATCATGTTCAGGAATAAATAAATCTAAAATTTTAAGTATACCAATTCCACAAAAAATTAATAAAATTGAAATTATTATAGATACATCTTTCATATGTTCTAACATTTCAGGAATTAAATCAAATACAACTAAAGATGCCATTGTTCCAAGTGCAATTGAAATAGATAAATTTTCAATCAACTTTGTATTCTTAAAAAACTTTACAATTAAACTTCCTAAAATAAAAAATAATCCCAATAAAAAAGTAATCAATAATCCCATAACTATTCCCCCTTACAATCTCTACATATTCCATTAATAATGAATTTTTTATTATTTGGAACAAATCCATGTTGTTCATTAATATGTCTATTTAATTCTTCAACACAATCACAATTTACATGTATTAATTTACCACACCTATTACATTTAAGATAAAAATGATTATTACAAGTACAATTACCAATAAATTGATAATATGTATTACCATCTAAATCAACATATTTATTAAGAACTTCATCACACATCATCTTATCAATAAATCTGTAAATAGTAGTTAAAGAAGCATAATCACATACTTTATCATATACTTCCTTAACAGTAAATTCTTTTCCAAATTCTTTTATAATATTTAAAATTTTATTTTTTTGTTTAGTATTATAATTCCCTCTAATCATAAGAAACTCCAATATGAAAATAATTTTCAATTTCCATTATAACATAGAATAAATAAAAAAGACAATCACTTGTCTTTTTTTCATAATTGGTGCTTCCATCCGGACTTGAACCGGAACTCTATCACTAGAAGCAGATTTTGAGTCTGCCGCGTCTACCAATTCCGCCATGGAAGCAACTAAATGAATTATAACATACAAAAATTAAAAATAAAAGAAAAAAATAAAAAGACTAAATATTAGTCTCCTCAACTTCAGTATATTTTGATGTATAAAGATCTTTATTATCGTCATCATCTTCATTAACAGTATTAATAATATCATCAATATTTGGTAAATCTTCAATAGAAGATAATCCAAAATAATCTAAAAACTCATGTGTCGTTTCATATAAAATAGGTCTACCAGGCATATCACTTCTACCATTCTCTTTAATAAATCCCTTCGCAACAAGCTTCCTTATAATTGAAGTTGAACCAACACCTCTAATCGTATCTACTTGAACTCTTGTAATAGGTTCATTATAAGCAATAATCGCAAGTGTTTCTAAAGCGGCTTGACTTAAAAAATTAGTTTCAGGATTTTCAATTAATTTTTGATAATAATTCTTATGCTCAAACTTTGTAGTAATTTTAAATCTATTCCCTAAAAAATCAATTCTTAATCCACGAGATTCATCTTCATAGTCCTTTTTTAATTCCATAATCAAACTTTTAGATTCATCCTCATTAATATTCAAAACATCCATTATTTGTTCAATAGTAAGTCCATCCTCCCCCACAACAAATAATAATCCTTCTAGAATAGCCTTATTCATTTTTATTCACCTCACAAATAATATCATCAAAATTATTATCCTGCTTTATTATTAATTCTCTACTCTTTGCCATTTCAAGTATTGCCAAAAAAGTCGCAACAATATACTCTTTTGAAGCAATAGGAAATAATTCAAAAAAAGATATTCTCTTTTTACTTTTTAGAATTCTTTTTATATCATGTCTTCTAGATGAAACAGAGATTTCATTAATAGTTACTTTAGTATTTAAAGGTTTATTATCAGCTTTTCTTTGATAATATTTTTGTAATGCTAGTACTAAGTCATCTAAAGAAATATCCGCATGTATTTCATGAACTTCATCTACATAATTATTTATATTTTCAGGAGACTTAGTATAAATATCCTTTCTTAATAATTCCTTATCTTGTAATAATTTTGTAATGTCCTTATATGCTTGATACTCCAATAATCTATTAATTAATTCTTCTCTAGGATCTTCTTCATCTACTTCATCTTCTTCTTTATTATTAGGTAATAATAATCTAGATTTTATTTCTAATAATTCAGAAGCTAAAACAAGATACTCAGATGATACCTCCAAATTCATTTTTTCTTGTTTATTTAGAAAGTCCATATACTGTTCAGTAATTTTTTCTATTTCAATATTCATTATATCCATCTTAGATTCTTTTATCAAATGTAATAATAAATCTAATGGTCCCTCAAAATCATTAATAATAAAATCCATAATTATCACTCCGAACTATATAGATTATACCAAAAAAAATAATAGTTTTAAACTATTATTTATTATAACTATTTTTAGATTGATTATTATATAATTCAGAAACATAACTATCAAGGAGTAAACAATCTGTATTTCCATTAAATTTCGAATCTTTTATATATTTAATTTTTTCATAATTATTTTTTTGATTATAATCTAATAATCCTAATAATTCACCATTACTATTTGTGAAATAGAATTCTCCATTATATTCTTTAATAGAAATATCTTCAGCATTAACATTACATGCAGATGAATATTCTGAAATAATCTTATTAGTTTCCATAATACAGTATTCATAAGCCTTTGTTACATTAATCACATAACAAACACCATCATCATTAGAATTTTTTATTTGTGAATATCTATCAAATAATTTAGCTGGTATTCCATCTAACCACATTATTCTAGAAGAAAAATCATTCATATTATTACTATTAATAATAGAATCTATTGATATACTGGAGTTCCAAATTCATCATACTTTATATCACTTTGATATTTACTTTCAAGATTATTTTTAACTAATAAATCATATAAAAATCTATTTGTAATATCATATGAATATTCATTTAATTTAAAAGCATAATTATAACATGCATCGTAATCCTTTTTTTCATATGAAGAAATATAACCACAAATAAGATCATAAATATTTTTTATACTATTATCTATATGATCTGAATCATTTGCATTAAGTTTAACACCTGTATTAATTAATTTTTTAGATACAGAATCAGTACCATTTAATATTGATTCATACTTACACCTTGAACTTAATAAAATATTATAAATATTTTCATTTACATACTCACCATTATCATGAACAAAACTACTTTCAGTAACATCAAATGATGTAGGCTGTGTCATAGTATCACTATGACTTGTTGTAGGCTTAGTATTATGATCTCTCTTAAAATTAGCCTCTGCTATATAACCACTAATACATGATTTAGTAGAAAGAGCTAATATTCCACCAACCACAGTAAATATAACAATTTTACCAACAGTCCCTTTACTCATATAAATCCCCCTAATTGAGTTACATATTATACACTAAAAATTGAATTTTGTCAAAAATTACACTTTGTTATATAATGTAATTGGTGATTATTATGAAAAAATTTAATGAACTAGATGAAGGATTTATATGCGAAAAATGTGAAAAAAAAGTAAACCCATTAATCTATTCATCAAGAGATCATTGTCCATATTGTTTATATTCAAAACATGTAGATATCAATCCAGGTGATAGAAATAATGAATGTATGGGATTATTAAAACCAATTGAAATTGAAAAGTTTAAAGATACTTATAAAATTGTATATAAATGTGAAAAATGCAAAGAAATCCATAAAAATATAATCGCAAAAGATGATGATATGAATGAAATAATAAAAATATCTCAAATAAATTAAATATCCACAATAAATGTGGATATTTTTATTTTATTAATTTTGCATGAACTACCTTTCTACCTTTATTATCATCAGTACAAGTAGATAAAGTAATAATTCTATCATCTGAATTTAATTTAATATTAAAATTATAAATACTTCTAGATTCTAATGACTTTAAAAAAACTAAATAATCATTATCACTAGAAAAATTAGTATTTAAATAATAAGATTCAGGATCTTTATAATATACTGAAAAAATTTCATATGTATAACTACCATCTAAAGTATATACAATAATTTTATGATTAGAATCATTAAACCATTTATCTGTAAACAAAGAAGATAAACTACCAAACGCTGTCTTATTAATTAAATTATGGCCATAAATTATAGTATTTTTATTATCCATTATTGAAGAATTTCTATAATCCATAAATATCCATCCTCCTATAGAATAATTCTTATTAAAATCATGGGTTAAATAAAAACTATTATCATTTGTTTTTAATACAGGATAATTAATATTAGTTCCATCAACTATTATCCATCCAATAGTATCACTATTAATTGTTTTTAATTGATCTATATCTATATTAGATATTTTATATGAACCATATTTTTTATATAAATTTAATATCATTTTATTATCATCAGATAATTCAGAATCTTGAACAATTTCAATTTCTTCAGCAGCTTCTGTATCATCAATATATATAACCTTATTATCATTAACATATCCATACTTCATAAATAAAACATATCCTATAAATATGACAATAATTAATAAAACTGAACTAGGAGAATACTGAAGCTTTTTAAAAAATAATTTAATTTTCTCAAATACTTTTAAATTAAAAATCTTACTTAAAAAAGAAAAGAATAAATAAAAATAAAAATAAAACCCTTTAGATAAAATCAAACATAAATTATATAAACCAACCGTAGTAACTTTAATTGGAAATATAATAATTCTTATAATTTTTTTAATCATATAATATCATCATCCACTACTGAATATGGAATTAAATGAGGAGTACTATTTTTTTTATTATGCATTTCAATATTCTTTTCAGTAATAATATTTAACTTAATTGTATTTTCTAATACTTCTATATTATCTAACTTAATAGTAGGTTCCCTACTTTCATCAATTTCTTTAATAGAAGAGTCTTCACTAGATATAGAATCTTGAATATAATTTATATTAATATCCTCAGGAACAATAATTTTTGTAGATGGTTCCTGAGTTAAACTATTATCAGAATCTAATACTTCAATAGTACCGGTATCCTGATCATCACTTTCTTCTTCACTATTTAATAAACTATTATATTTTCTTTTCTCTTTTACTTCTGCAATTGTCACAAATATTCCAGTAACAAATGAAAATAAAATTATAACTATAAAAATAATATAAATTATATTCATAATATCACCTTTCTATTCTAGACACTATCCTAGTATCAATTATACATTATAGAAAGAGCATTTTACATATCTATGTAAAATAAAAATGTAAAATTTACATTTATTAATGTCAATTAATTTTTTGGTTTAAAAATTAAACTAAAAATAAAAGAAAAAACAATAGCACTAGTAATACCAACTGCAGTCATATTAAACATTCCCATAAATAAACCTAACACTCCTGAATTATGAGATTCTAAAATTGATGCATGTATTAAAGAATGTCCAAAACTCGTTATTGGTAAAAGTGCTCCTCCACCTACAATTTTTATAATATTATCATATATATTAAAAGTATCCAAAAAAGCACCTAAACATACATATATACTAGTTATATGTCCAGGAGTTAATTTAGTATTATCAAGTATAATTTGAGCAATACCACAGATTAATCCACAAAAAAGAAATGAATATAATAAGAACACTAAACCACCTCCAAACTTATAGCATGACATATAGAATTAATGTTTTCTTTTTGATATAAAAGTATAGGAGAAAATAAAGCACCAGTTGCCATAACCAAAACTCTTTTTATTTTTTTTGACTTTAATAAACTATAAATATAAGAATAAACTACTAAAGCACTACATGCAGGACCACTACCACCAGCTTTAACCTCTTTTTGAATATCTAAATCATAAAGCATTACTCCACAATCATTATAATTATTTAATTCAACATTATGATTACTCTTCATATAGTCTTTAACAATTTCTACACCATACTTACCTAAATCACCAGTTAGAATTAGATCGTAATAATCAACATTTCTACCAGTATCATCTAAATGTCTTACTAAAGTATCTATAACACTAGGAGCCATACATCTCCCCATATCATTTGGATCATTTTGTTCATAATCAATTATCTTACCCAGTGTTGCACATTCAACTCTAATATCAGACACTTCATCAGTAAGTAAACAAGCTCCAGCTCCTGTTGCAGTAAAAGTTGCACCATTAGGTCTAGGAGCTCCATACTCAGTTGGATATCTAAATTGTTTTTCTGAACTCATATTGTGTGACGAAACTACACATATAGCGTTATTTATAAAATGACTATCTATCATTATAGATGCAATAATAAGACCTAAAACACTACTACTACAAGCTCCATATATACCAATAAAAGAATTTCCAACTCCACTACACCCATAACAAGAAGCACTTATTTGATTTAATAAATCTCCCCCAATAACTAAATCAATTTCTTCTTTTTTATAACCACTTTTCTTAAGATAAGAATCATAACTAGTGCATCTTTAACTAGTTTTATTTCAGCTTTTTCCCAAGAATCTTCTCCAAAATATAAATCTTTATAACTTTTATCAAAATACCTTCTCAAAGGTCCACTCTTTTCATAAGGTCCACAAACAGTAGAACATTCATCAATGTATGTATTTTTAAAATAAAAAGTCATAATATCACCTCTATCAAGTATCTTATTATTCCGAAGAACCAAGCCGAAACAATTCCATATATAATTACACTACCTGCAAGTTTAAACATATTAGATCCAACTCCATATATTAAACCTTCTTTTTTATAATCAAGAGCACTACTAGTCATTGAATGAGCAAATCCTGTAATTGGTATTATTAATCCACATTTAAATTTAGTCACACCTGCATCTATTCTAGATATATTAAATTTACATAATATTTCTATTTCCAATTCACCCACAAAACCTATAATACCTCCACAAAAAAAAGCAAAGAAAAAATTTTTCATTCTATCTTCTGGAGCTTTATGTTTATCAGCAATCTTATTATATTTAGTATTTCTCATCTTATCACCATTAATAACATACCCAAGAAAAAATATTTAATACAAAAAAAACTTAGAATTACAAATTATCTCTAAGTTTTTTTAGAATCTTATTTTCATTTCTTGATACCTGTACCTGACTCATACCTAAAATATTAGATGTTTCAGTTTGAGTTAAATCTTCAAAATATCTCGCATATATAAGTCTCTTTTCTTCTACAGACAACTTATTTAATTCTCCTTTTAAATCTAGAACTTCTGGACTTGTATCATCGTAACTTTTAATTAAATTTACATTATCATCAATAGATGCAACCTCATCTGTTGCAACTAAGGCATTATCTATTAAACTAATATCAACATCTAAATATAATGATATTTCCAAATTAGATGGCGCCCTTCCTAATTTTTGAGTCATTACATCTCTACATTCAAGTATCTTTTTTTTAAGTTCTATAATATTCCTACTTATCTTTAAACTACTATTTTCTCTAATATATTTATTGACCTCTCCTACAATATAATAATAAGCAAATGTTGAAAATTTAGTATCATAATTAGAATTATAATGCTTATATGCATCAATTAATCCTAACATACCAACCTGATATAAATCATCTCGATCATATCGTTTTGGATATTTACTTATAATCTTATATATCAACCCATCATACTCTAAGAGCCCTTCCATTATCCTCCTTTCATAAACAATATAAATCAAAAATAAAAAAGTATCTACAAATTCGACATAGGTAGATAAAAATAGAACTATAAAAATTAAAAAATCCCAAATTAATGGGATTTTATATTATTAAGGATTAGTTCCAGTAGTAGGCTCTTCCTCATACATATCCTTAGTGAATCCAAATTTAATAAGTAATTTTTTAGATTCACCAACATAGTCTAAGTTATCAGGATCTTGTCCCTCTAGCCATACATAAACTCTGACTTTAGTAATTGTATTAGGTAACAATCTAATAATTTGATCTCTTTGCATAAGTAGGTAAAGTAGTAGTTCCATCTACAAGAGCACCACATTTATCTGATGAATTATATGTACCATCAGAAGAACGAGTTCTACATTTATCAAAAGCATTTATAGCTTTCTCTTTATGATTTACATCATTTGGTTCCCATATGTTCCAAGCATTACCTCTTCCAGTTGTTGCATTAGAATAAGAACATAAAGAATTTGTTGAAGAACAACTTAAAGCTTTTAAATCACTATCTGTATATTGATCAGTTAGATTGACATATGCAACCTGATAAAAACCAATTCTTACAGAATTCTCAAGTCCATCAGTATCTTCAGTATCTTCTTCCATTGCTGTTGAACCTTCAGCAGGTTTCTTTTTTGTAACAACATCAGATTCAGCTGTTAAATATACGGCTTCACCATTTTCAACAGAATAGGTACCACCTGCATTTAATATTTCAGTATTTGTAGTATTCTTTAAAAACATATCAAAAGTAATATATTGTCCTTTTTCAGGTGAAGTATCACCTTGAGCTATATTTTCATTATCAATTGTCTCAGTTCTTATATGATAACCACCAGTAACAGATTCCATACTTGCATTAGAA
>CADBGE010000018.1:0-12532 GCA_902794075.1 uncultured Erysipelotrichaceae bacterium
CAATCCTTCATGAACAGCTTTTCCCATTTTAATTAAATCATCACTTGATGCAAAAATACCAGCATGACCAGAAAAACCTCCTAAAGATAAAGCTGAAGGATCATTAACTTTTCCTAAAAAGTCATTTGCACTTCCTGTTGCTCTATAAATTTTATCAGCAGGTAAAATCAAATGCGTATCATTTAAACCATACTTATGTGTAATATATTTCTCCACCAAAGTATCAAATGATGTTGCAGATACATATTCCATCATTTCTTTCATAATCATCATACCAAGATCATTATAATTATATTTACCAACTTCAACAGGAATAACCTTAAGAAGTGTATCATAAGCTTCATCAAAACTTTTTTTAGAATCAAGTCTTCCATCTGTTCTAAATTGAGTTGTAAATGTTAAAATATCATTAACAGTTAAATCACCTAAATTAATAAATCTTGGATCCAAATCTTTAACTTTACTATTTAGTGAAAAATAACCTTCCTTTATCATATTATACGCTACAACTTGAGTATAAAACTTTGTCATAGATGCAATATCAAACAATGCATCATCAGGCATTGCCTTACTTGCTTCACCATAATTATTTAGTTTTCCACCATTAATTTTAACATTAATATTATCTACATTAACTCCAACAGTATAACCAGGTATTGGATATCTATCTATTACAGATTCAAGTAAATCAATATTATCTTTAATAATTAATTCAATTAACTCTTCAGGAGTAGAATCAGGGTTATTAATTATAATATCATACATCTTCTGTGTAGCAGCTCTTATCTCATCTTTTGACGCATAAGTACCTTCTTCCTTTACCTCTCTAATAAATTCTTCAAAAATTTTATCGTAATTCATTATTGTCCCCTCCAATATAACCAATAAAATTATAGCATATTATATCACAAAAAGAATAATATGTAAATGAAAAGGTTGACAACATTTGTATAATGTGTTAGTTTTGATTTACACGTATTTGTGTAGAGGTCGCGATTAATATTAGTATAAATCATGATAACTTGAATTAAATGATTGATTTTGAAAGGATTAATTGCCGAAGGAATTATTATTTCAAGATAATAATATCCTGGGTATATAGTTAATAGCTATATAACTGTCATCGAAAGATGGAGAGCTACAAAATATATAAACAGCAGATTATTTATGTATTTTAATAATATAATTAGCTCTCTCTTATTAATATAGAATTAGGAGGGATTTTTTATGTCTATATTTAAAGGATCAGGAGTAGCGTTAATTACTCCATTTAAAAAAACAAGGAAAGGAAACATAAGGGTTGATTATGAGAATCTTGAAAGATTAGTAAATTATCATATAAGTAATAGAACAGATAGTATTATTATTTGTGGTACAACTGGAGAAGCTTCAACTCTATCAGATAGGGAACATTTAGAAACAATAGGAAAATGTGTTGAATTTGCTAAAGGAAGAATTCCAGTAATAGCAGGAACAGGTTCAAATGAAACACCACATGCAATAAAATTATCACAAGGAGCAGAAGAAAGAGGTGCAGATGGACTTCTTTGTGTAACTCCATATTATAATAAAACAAATCAAGAAGGATTGAAATTATATTATAAGAGAATTGCCTCTTCAGTTGATATTCCAATTATTATGTATAATGTTCCAAGTAGAACAGGATTAAATATTGAACCACAAACTGCTATAGAAATAGGAAAAGAAAATGAGAATATAGTTGGTATAAAAGAAGCTTCAGGAAATATAAATCAAGTAAAAGAAATTGCGAAAAGTAAAACATTAGATATTTATTCAGGAAATGATGACCAAATATATGATATAATAAAAGAAGGCGGAATTGGAGTAATCTCAGTATTTGCAAATCTTTTTCCAAATGAAGCACATGATATTGTATATGAATATTTATATGGAAATATAGAAAAATCAAGACAACTACAACAAGAAGCACAAGAAGTAATTAAAGAGTTATTTAATGATGTAAATCCAATTCCAGTAAAAAAGGCAATGGAATTAGAAAAAATGTGTAGAGGCATAATAAAGGAACCACTAGTCGAATTAAATGAAGAAAAAACAAAAAGGCTTGTAAAAGCAATAAATAATTATAAAAACAAAAAGGCATAATGCCTTTTTATAATTTAAAAAGAAGGGAAAAAGTATGTTGAGTAAATATAGTAATATTTATGATATTTATAATGTATTAGAAAAAATTAATAATTATAGTAAAGTAATGAGTCAAAAAAAAGATAATGTTTCTATAATGATAGAAGTATATAAATATTTAAAAGAAAATTTACTATTATTTTACAGTGATGGAAGAATAAATGACTATTATAGTAGAGTTATTGCATTAATAATGACATGTGAAGCAAAACTCCCAAAAACATTTATTACAGAATCAAACCCAGTTTTTGACTATTATAAAGAAGATCATATAAATATGAATGAAAAAGATAATATTATTCTCGAAAAAATAGTCTTATTAACTAGAAAAGAATTATTAAAACATCATTCAACACTAAATCCCAACGAAGCAATCAAAAAAATGTGTTTTACGAATGATTGCTGCAAATCAAGTAATATAGTAAAAAGAATATGTGATGATAATGATATAAAAAATTATGTTATAAAAATTGATCCTGGTTTTTCAGACAAAGATAAATTATGTAATGGTAATGGATTTCATTATTTCAATATAATTAAACTTAACAAAAAATATTACTTGATAGATTGTACTTATCGCCAATTTTTTAAAACGAAAGGAAATTTTTTAGAAAAAATTGGCCTTTTAAATATGCAAATGTGTCTTCCTGGAACATTTATATTAATGAATGAAGAAAGAATGAAGGTTGCTAATAAATTGTTAAAAGATGGTTGGATTGAACTTGATGAAAAAATCCTAAAAACTTATTTAGATAGTTTTGCAATATCATATAGAAATGGTTTATATTACGAAAAAACAAATGATTATAGTTATGAAACAAATTATACTCCAGAAGATTATATAAATTTTTTAAAGGAAAAAGATAATCAAATTAATCATGAAGGTAGGGAAGTTTTAGGATATCAAAAAAGACTATAAATATTTAAATAATTGACATTTAAACAGAAAAAATATATAATACAAAACTAAATTTATGCGATAAAGGGGAATTAGTTATGAATTTTGATTTATCTATAAAAGAAGATTTTAAATTAGAAAAGTATGCTAATGTCATAAAATTAGTAGAAAAGCATTTGCAAGAAACAAAAGAAAAACTTAGTGAAGAAACACTTCAATATTATTTAAAAAGTCTTTCAATCTATGGAATATATGATAGAGCAATTAAATATTTAAGATGGAAAAGTCCAAAAGGATATAGAACATCTAAAGATAGTTATCAAAATGTGAAAAAAATAAAAGAAGTAATGACAAAGGAAGAAATATCAGAAAGTATTTTATTTGATTTTTATGTATCATTAATAAAAATTGGAGAATTCGAAAATGCTAATAAAATATTAAAAAGTATACAAAAATTATATCCGCAATATATTGATGATTTTATGTTAGTAATAATGCTTCTTAGATGCTTGAAAGTAAGTGAAGCACAAGAAATAATGGAAAAATCAGATTTCAATGGAAATCAACTAATGAAAATCGGTACTACATTTTATACAATTGGAAAATATGATTTGGCAAATAAAACTATACTAGATGCAAGAGCAAAAGGATTTTCAAATCATTTTGATTCTGTTTTTGAAAAACTATATAACATAACTTCAGAACATTTAAAAACTCATAAATTTGTATCAATGAAATATGAGTATTTTAGAATAGATAATGAATTATATCAGGGTGATATTATATATGCATCAGATGTAGATGAATACTATAAAAATATAGATCCTTATGCTTTAAAGCGAACTTATATGATTTGGAAAATAGAAGGAGAAAAAATTTATGCTTTCCCTGTAACAAATAAAATTCCAAAGGATATAAGAAGATTTAAATTATTCAGACAAAATTATTTAAATTTTGATTCAGATAGATCGGTAAAAGATGATTTAGTAATAATAAATAAAAAAGATGTAGAAAAAGTCCAAGAAAGATTAACTTCAAATGATTATTTAAATGTATTAAGTAATATTTATTCAGGAGTTATAGTTAGTGGAAATGAAGAAAAAAGACAAATGATGAAGAAGTTTATTGATGAAATGTATAATGACTTTAATATAGAAGAAAATGACATCATTGTTGCATATAAAAAAGAAGACAAATCCGCAAAAAATTACTTAGTTCTAGATATGGATGAAGATAATTTATATTGTTTAGAGTTAATTATTTCTAGAACAAAAGCAGAACCAGTAAGCTACAATATAACAACAATTAATAAAAGAAATGAGTTACTAAGAAAAAATACAAGTATAAAAATGGATAAAAGGTATAATAATAAAATATCTGATGTAAAAGAAAAGAATAAACAAAAAATAATAAAAAAATAAAAACAAGGATAATTTAGACTCCTTGTTTTATAATACTATAAATGATAAAATAAATTGTATTTACATGTGCTTGTGAAAGGAGGATATATATGTTTGAATTAGTATCAAAATATAAACCATCAGGAGATCAACCTGCTGCTATTAAAGAACTTGTTAAGGGAATAAACGAAGGGAAAAAAGAACAAGTTTTACTTGGTGCGACAGGAACAGGAAAAACTTTTACAATTGCTAATGTTATAAAAGAAACAAATAAGCCGACATTAGTACTTGCACACAACAAGACACTTGCTGGTCAGTTATATGGAGAATTAAAAGAATTGTTTCCAAATAATAGAGTAGAGTATTTTGTTTCATACTATGATTATTATCAACCTGAAGCATATGTTCCATCAACAGATACATACATAGAAAAAGACTCATCAATAAATGATGAAATAGATGAACTACGTCACGCTGCAACATCTGCTTTAATTAGTAGAAGAGATGTAATTGTAGTCGCATCTGTATCATGTATTTATGGTATAGGAGAAGTAGAAGAATATAAAAGTAAAATGCTAACACTATCTGTTGGAGATGAAATAGATAGAAATAAGGTATTAGAAAAGTTAGTAGATATGTTATATGAAAGAAATGAACTTGATTTTAAAAGAGGAACATTTAGAGTAAAGGGAGATGTTCTTGAAATAATACCAGCTAACTTTAATACACAAGGATATAGAATTGAATTTTTTGGAGATGAAATAGATAGAATCTCTGAAATAGACACTTTAACAGGAAGAGTTATTTCAAATAAAAAGAATATTTCAATTTTTCCAGCAAGTCACTTTGTAGTAAGTGATGATAAATTAAAAGCCGCAATAATAAGAATAAGAAAAGAACTAGAAGAAAGATTAAAAGAATTAAAATCAAATAATAAATTACTTGCAGCAGAACGATTAGAACAAAGAACTAATTATGATCTAGAAATGCTAGAAGAAACAGGATTTTGTTCAGGAATAGAGAACTATTCAGCACCAATGGCTGGAAGAAAAAAAGGAGAAACACCAACTACATTAATGGATTTCTTCCCAGATGATTATTTATTAGTAGTAGATGAATCACATGTAACACTTCCACAAGTTAGAGGAATGTACAATGGAGATAGAGCAAGAAAACTTAACCTTGTCGAGTATGGTTTTAGACTTCCAAGTGCACTAGATAATAGACCTCTTAAATATGAAGAATTTGAAAAAAAGATAAATCAGGCTGTATATATTTCTGCAACACCAGGAGACTTAGAATTAGAACATACTAATGGTCAATATGTAGAACAAATTATTAGACCAACAGGATTATTAGATCCAACAATAGAGGTAAGAAAAACAGAAGGTCAAATAGATGATTTAGTTGGAGAAATAAATAAAAGAATAGAACGAGATGAAAGAGTATTAATAACAACATTAACTATTAGAATGGCAGAAGAACTAACTAACTATTTAAAAGAACTAGACATTAAAGTAGCTTATCTTCATAGTGAGGTAAAAACTCTAGAAAGAATGCAAATAATTCATGATGTAAGAGCAAAAAAATATGATGTGTTAGTTGGAATAAACTTATTAAGGGAAGGACTAGATATTCCAGAAGTAAGTTTAATTGCAATTCTAGATGCAGACAAAGAAGGTTTCCTAAGAAGTACAAGAAGTTTAATTCAAACAATAGGTAGATGCGCAAGAAATGCAAATGGGCATGTAATTCTTTATGGAGATAAAATTACAGACTCCATGAGAGAAGCAATAGATGAAACTACAAGAAGAAGAAAAATCCAAGAAGAATACAATAAAGAACATAATATAATTCCAAAAACTATTATTAAAGATATTAGAGAAGTAATAACAAACGTTGATGACAAGAAAGAAAAGAAAAAGAAAATGACTAAGAAAGAATTAGCATTTGAAATAGACAGAATAGAACAAGAAATGAGAGAAGCTGCAAGAAATTTAGATTTTGAAAGAGCAATGGAATTAAGAGATATATTGTTTGAAATAAAAAGTCAATAAGGAGAAGAAAATGTTAAATAACAAGTTATTAAGGGAAGTAGAAAGCAATAAAAAGGGAAATATTATTTTTAATGATCAAAAAGCATGTGATTTAGAAGAACTAAAAGAAATATTAGAAAAAAGAGGAGAATTAGTAATAGACTTTCCAGTAGATGAATGGGATAAAGCTGCTCCTCATCTGATGAATAGAAATGATATGACACAATTACAAGCAACACGAGGATTTATTGCCTTAAAAATTCTAAATGTATTAAAAGAAAAATGTCCTGATCTAAAAAAATACTATGAAGAAAACAGATTATATGACTTTACTTATATTGATGCAATAATGAAAATAAATAATATTAATCCAGAAAGAATCCATTTTATTATGAATGGAAATAAATCGGCTATTTTATGTGATGCTTTATCTATCTTATTAAGTGAAGAATATAATTTTGATGTAAGCATTTACTTATCTCCAAATAATTTCTATACAACAGTAATTCCAGATTATAAAGAAAAAGTATATTTATGGCAAGAATATAGTTATACAAGTTATTATGAAAACGAAGAGGGAGAAACGAATATTGCTTCTAGAAAACAATTTATAAAGAGATGAAAAAATATAGAAAAATATATATAGAAATAACTAATAATTGTAATCTTAATTGTTCTTTTTGTTCTAAAGTAAATAGAAAAAAGAAGTACATGTCATTAGAAGAATATGAGAAGATATTAAATAAAATAAAAGATTATACAAGTTATATATACCTCCATGTAAAAGGAGAACCATTACTTCATCCAAAAGTAATTGAGATGATAAAGTTAGCTGAAAAATATAAACTTAAAGTAAATCTTACAACGAACGGTGTATTATTTGATAAATATGCAAAAGAGTTAGGACAATGTAATAATCTAAATAAAATTAATTTTTCTCTTCATTCAGAAAACAGTAAAGAAAGTTATTTAGAAGATATTTTTAATAATATAAAATATTTATCAAACAAAACAACAGTCATTTATAGATTATGGACATTAAAAGATAATGAACTAGATAAAAGATCAACAGAAATAGTGGATAAAATAAAAGATTATTATAATTTATCAACAGAAACTGTGGAAAGAATAAAAAAAGAGAAAAATATAAAAATAAAATCCACAATTTATGTGGATAAAGATAATGAATTTGAGTGGCCAACAATAAATAGTCACAAAAGTTGTGGATTTTGTTATGCATTAAAAACTCATATAGCCATTCTCGTAGATGGAACAGTTGTTCCTTGCTGTTTAGACTCTGATGGGATAATAAATCTAGGTAATATTTTTGATAAACCATTAAAAGATATTATAAACAGTGAAAAATATAAAACATTAAAAGAATCATTTCAAAAAAGACAACCATTAGAATTGTTATGTCAATCATGTACTTTTAAGGAAAAATTAAACAAATAGGTATAATCTATTTGTTTTTTTTACATAATAAATGTGCTATAATATTCTCCAAGCAGGAGTATTATTATATGGTTAAACAAGATGAAGTAATAGCTTTTAAAGCTTTTTTTAAAGGATTAAAAAATAATTTAGATGGTATCAATTATGAAATTGATAAGGAATATATAACAAAAGACCCTATTCAGTACATGAAAGGTGGTTTTCACATGTGTGAAAAACCAGAAGATTGTTTTAGATTTCTAAAGCCAACAAAAGCAGAAGTTGAATTGGCACTAGTAAAAGGATATGGAGACATGTATGGGTTTGATGCAGGGTTTAGAGCATATGATGACACGCTTGGATATATTTACGTATGTGAAAAAATGAAAATACTAAAAGTATATACCAGGGAAGAAATACTAAATATGGCATTGGAAATGTCACCATTAAGATTAGAAATATTACTTGCTTTATATCCGATAACAGAAAAAGAAGCAAATATAATAAAAGAAAAATACGAAACATTTAAAATAGAAGATCCATTTTTAAAAAAAGAACTTATTTTACAAAAAGTTGATTACTATCAAAAAAAATATACAAAAAGAAAGGGTGGTATACATGAATGAAATAGTTATTAAAGGAGCAAGAGAAAATAATTTAAAAAATATCAGTATTAAACTACCTAAAAATAAGTTAATTGTAATGACAGGTTTATCAGGAAGTGGAAAATCATCTTTAGCATTTGATACTATATATGCAGAAGGACAAAGAAGATATGTTGAAAGCCTATCAGCCTATGCAAGACAATTCCTTGGAGGAACAGAAAAACCAGATGTTGACTCTATTGAAGGATTATCACCCGCAATATCAATAGATCAAAAAACTACAAATAATAATCCAAGATCAACAGTTGGTACAGTAACAGAAATATATGATTATTTAAGACTAGTATTTGCTCGTGTAGGTGTTCCATATTGTCCAAATCACAATATTCCTATAACATCTCAAAGTGTTGAAGAAATGACAAATAAATTACTTGAATATCCAATTGGAACAAAAATGATAATTATGTCACCTGTAGTGCATGGAGAAAAAGGAACACATAAAGATTTATTGGATGATTTAAGAAAAGAAGGATATGTAAGAGTAAGAATAAATAAAGAGACATATGACTTGTCAGAAGAAATTAGCTTAGATAAAAACAAAAAAGATAATATAGAAGTTATAATAGATAGATTAATAATAAAGGAAGAATCAAGATCAAGATTATTTGAAGCATTAGAAGCTGCAACAAAATTATCTCATGGAAAAGTTGTAATAGAAATACTAGGAGATAATAAAAAAGAACTTGTTTTTTCTGAATCATTCGCATGTCCATACTGTGAATTTTCACTACCAGAACTAGAACCAAGATTATTTAGTTTCAACGCTCCATATGGAGCATGTCCAGATTGTAAAGGATTAGGTATAAAACTTCAAATAGATAAAGAATTGATAATACCAGATGATACAAAATCAATAGAAGAGGGTTGTATTAAAACATTAACTGATGATCCAGAAGCCATAGAGTTTATGGAATTAGGATGTTTATGCAAACATTATAAAATAGATATGTCTAAACCATGGAAAAAAATAACCAAGAAACACCAAGATCTAATTTTATATGGAAGCGATGAACCAATCAGAATAAAGTACTCAACTAAAGGTGGAATTGCTAGGGACAAAATGGACTTCTATGAAGGGATAATAAATAGACTTGAAAGAAGGTACATGTCGACATCTTCAACATGGATTAGAGAATGGCTAGAAAATTATATGGTTGAACACACGTGTGATACATGTCATGGAGCAAGACTAGCAGATGAAGTACTTGCAGTAAAAATAGGTGGAAAAAATATCTTCGAAGTAACAGAAATGTCAATAAAAGATTTGATTCCATTTTTCTCAAATTTAAAATTATCAGAAGAAAAAAAAGAAATAGCTAAATTAGTTATTAAAGAAATATTAGATAGACTTAATTTCTTATCAAATGTTGGACTTGAATATTTAACTCTAAGTAGAGCAGCAGGAACCCTATCAGGAGGAGAAGCTCAAAGAATAAGATTGGCAACTCAAATTGGATCCCATCTAACTGGAGTGCTATATGTTTTAGATGAACCAAGTATTGGACTTCATCAAAGAGATAATGATAGATTAATCAAATCACTATTAGATATGAGAGATTTAGGAAATACCCTAATAGTTGTAGAACATGATACAGATACTATGCTAGCAAGCGATTATTTAGTAGATATCGGACCGGGTGCAGGAGATGCCGGAGGATATGTAGTCGCAGAGGGAACTCCAAAAGAAGTAATGAATAACGAAAATAGTATTACTGGACAGTACTTAAGTGGTAAAAAATGTATAGAAATACCTAAAAAGAGAAGAAAAGGCAATAGAAAATATTTAAAAATAAAAGGTGCTAGAGAGAATAATTTAAAAAATATTGATGTAGATTTCCCTTTAGGAACACTAACAGTAGTAACAGGGGTTTCAGGAAGTGGAAAGTCATCACTTGTAAATGAAATATTATCAAAAGCAGTATATCAAAAAATATATAAATCAAAAGAAAAACCTGGTAAACATGATAAAATTTTAGGAATAGATAATATAGATAAGATAGTTGCAATTTCTCAAAATCCTATTGGAAGAACTCCAAGATCAAACCCTGCTACATATACAGGAGTATTTGATGATATTAGAGAATTATTCACAAATACTAAAGAAGCAAAAATTTTTGGTTTTGAAAAAAATAGATTTTCCTTCAATGTAAAAGGAGGAAGATGTGAAGCATGCCGTGGAGATGGTGTAAAGAAAATAGAAATGCATTTCCTTCCAGATGTATATGTCCCATGTGAAGTATGCCACGGAACTCGTTATAATACCGAAACACTAAATATTAGATATAAAGGAAAAAATATTGCTGAAGTATTAGATATGAGAGTATCTGAAGCATTAAAATTCTTTGAAAATGTTCCTAAAATAAAAAGAAAACTTCAAGTAATTGAAGATGTTGGACTTGGATATATAAAATTAGGACAAAGCGCTCCAACACTTTCAGGAGGAGAAGCAGAAAGAGTAAAATTGGCTAAAGAATTACAAAAACAAGCAACAGGAAAAACATTATTTATACTTGATGAACCAACAACTGGTCTTCATACCGATGACATAAAGCGATTACTTGCAATATTACAAAAAATAGTAGATAATAAAGATACTGTAATAGTAATAGAACATAATCTAGATGTTATTAAAGTTGCAGATTATATAATTGATTTAGGTCCCGAAGGAGGAGATGGCGGTGGAGAAATAGTCGCAACAGGAACTCCTGAAGAAGTAGCTAAAGTAAAGGAATCATATACAGGTCAATTTTTAAGTAAAATATTATAGATTAAAATATAATTTAGTAATAAAATAATGAGAAAGGTTCATAAAGATGGATAATGTATTAATTGATTTAGGTTTTTTTCAGATTAAATGGTACTCCATATTTATCTTAACCGCAATCATAGTTGCCTATTTTATTATCAGTAAAGAGACAAAGAAAAAAGGATTAAAAGAAGAAGATCTTCTTAATATCATTTTCTATGGAATAATAATAGGAATATTAGGTGCAAGAATATATTATGTATTATTTAATTTAGATTATTATTTAAAATTTCCTCAAGAAATAATTATGATATGGAATGGAGGACTCGCAATACATGGTGGGTTAATATTCACATTACTATTTTTGGTTATTTATACAAAAAAGAAAAAAATAAATTTATTACTATTATTAGATACTATAGTAGTAGGAGTAATAATTGCTCAAGCAATTGGTAGATGGGGGAACTTTTTTAATCAAGAAGCATATGGAAGAGTAATATCTAGAAATTTTTTAGAAGGTTTACATATTCCAAAATTTATTATAAATGGAATGAAAATAGGTGGAAAGTATAGAGAACCAACATTTTTATATGAATCAATATCTTCAACAATAGGTTTTATTGTTCTATTGTTTGTAAGAAAAATAAAAAGTATAAAAACAGGAACTCTTACAAGTATTTATCTAATATGGTATGGCATAACAAGATTTATAATTGAATCATTCAGATCTGATTCCCTAATGTTAGGCTCAATAAAAGTTGCACAGTTAATTTCAGTAATAGGAATAATATCAGGAATAATTATTTTTATATATACAATAAAGAAAAATAAATTATATAAGAATGATAATATGTATATAAAATAAACTAAATAGGAGGGATTAAAATGTATAAAAAAGTTGTAGTATTAGGTGGAGGAACAGGTATTTCTTATCTTCTTAGAGGCCTAAAGGACTTTCCAGTAGATATAACTGCTGTTATAACAGTCTCTGATAATGGAAGATCAACAGGAAAATTAAGAGAAGAATTTCATACACCAGCAGTAGGAGATATTAGAAAGGTTATTACTAATTTGTCTCAAATTGATGAACCAATAAAAGACATGATGTCATATAGATTTAATACATCAAGTGATTTAGATGGACATGCAGTTGGTAATTTAATTTTAACAGCTATGCTTGATATAACTGG
>CADBGE010000018.1:12553-41991 GCA_902794075.1 uncultured Erysipelotrichaceae bacterium
TATTAGATGTAAGACACACAGTACTTCCAATATCAGAAGATTCAGATCTAACATTAATGGGAAGAGATACAGATGGAAATGTAATTGAAGGAGAGGAACAGATTACTCAAGCTCACCGTAAAATAGAAAAAATATATTATAAACACGAACCAAAAGTAATACCCGAAGTAATTACCGCAATAAAAGATGCTGACTTAATTGTCTTTAGTATGGGAAGCTTATATACAAGTATTCTTCCTAATATAATATGTAAAGAAGTAAAAGAAGCATTTAATCAAACAAAGGCTCCAATAATGTACTTATGTAACATAGTAACTCAACCTGGAGAAACAGATAATTTTACAGTGGGAGATCATGTAAAACTTTTAAATAGATATTTAGATAATAAAAAAGTAGATGTAGTAATTGCTAACAACAAAAAAGTTAGTGATGCTATGGCAAAAAGATATGAAAGTGAAGAACAAAAAGATCCAGTATTAATTGATAGAGAAGTACTAGACGAAATAGGTATAGAACTAATTGAAGATGATTTAATAATAATTGATACAGATAATACACTTAAACATAATAGTTTAAAATTAAGTTCTTTAATCTTTTCATATCTTATGAGAAAATAATGACATTTACAATAAAAATAAAAGAAGAAATATCTAAAATTAAAAGTACAAAATCAGAGGTAATTGCAGAATTATCTGCTTATATTAGAAATAACGGTCATATAAAAGATAATATTATTACATTAAGTACAGAAAATCACTTCTTATTAGAAAGAATCAAAGAAGAAGTAAATGATATGTATGACATAAATGCACAAGAAGAAATAATAGAAAATCTAAATTTTAGTAAAAATATTTTATATCAATTAACAATATCAGAAAAAGTGGATACTATTCTTAAAGACTTAGGAATAATAGATGAATCAGGAAATTACTTAGATGTTGTTCCAAAATACATTGTTGGAGCAAATGAAGAAATACGTGCATATATAAGAGGAATATTTTTTGCGTCAGGAAGCATTAATGATCCTAAAAAATCGAGGTATCATTTAGAAATATTATCATCAACACCAGAAGAGGCTGTATTTGTTCAAAAATTACTTAATATTTTTGAATTAAACGCTAAGATTTTAAGTCGAGAAAAAGGATATATGATTTATATAAAAGAAGCAGAAAAAATTAGCGATTTTATCAAATTATTAGGTGCGAATAATGCTGTAATGTATTACGAAGATGTAAGAATATATCGAGATCAAAAGAATAAAACAAATAGACTAAATAACTGTGAACAAGCAAATATGGATAAGGTTTTTGAAACTGCGGCAGAACAATTAAAGCAGATTGAAGTGATTGAAAAAAATGATGGAATCATGCTTTTAGATGACAGAACAAAACAAACAGTTGAATATAGAAAAAAATATCCAGAAGCTTCATTAAAAGAACTAGCAGAAATAATAAGTTTAGAAACAGGCAAAAAAATTACTAAATCTGGATTAAATCATAGAATGAGAAAAATAAAAGAATTGTCAACAAGATTTGAAAAAATGAAAACTACTGAATAAGTAGTTTTTTAATATCATATTTTATGATATAATGTTATAAGAATAAAGAGGTGATCTCAATGATAGAAACAATTGAGGTAAAAGTAAACAACAAAATATTCAAATATAGTAAGGGTATAACTGTAAATGAAATATTAACAGAACATAAACAAGACTATAAGTATCCAATAATTCTTGCTAAAATAAACAATAGATTAAGAGAATTATCAGAAAAAATAGAAGAAAATTCAACAATTGATTTTTTAGATTTGACATCTCCAGAAGGAAACAGAACACATATAAATGGATTGAAATTAGTTTTGCTATATGCAGTTAATACTTTATATGGAAAGAAATCAAAAATAAGAGTTGAACACTCTTTAGATAAAGGAATATATATAAAGACTAGCTTTAAACTTACAGAACAAAAACTATCTCAAATAAAACTTATTATGAAAGAAATAATAAAAAAGGATCTTCCTATAAATAAATTAAATATTGATAGATTGGAAGCTATAAACTATTACAATGAAATAGGAGATACTACAAAATCAGGTGTTTTAAAATATATTACTGATAACTATATCACATTATATAGATTAGGAAATATTTATGACTATTTCTATAGTTTAATGCCTACAAAAACTGGGCAAGTAAAGGATTTCGACTTAACATTTATTGATAACAATAGTCTTTTATTAAGATTCCCAACTGTATATATAAATGATAAAATAAAAAAATATCAACCCCATCCACATATGTTTGAAGTATTTAAAGAATACAAAGATTGGGCAAATTTAATCGGAGTAGAAGATTCTGTTGATTTAAATAGAGTAGTATCCACAGGAAAAATAAGTGACTTAATAAAGATTGATGAAACATTACAAAGTAATAGATTATTAGAAATAGCTAAGGAAATCAATTCTAAAAGAAAGAAAGTAAGAATAGTCCTAATAGCCGGACCATCTTCAGCAGGAAAGACAACAACCTCAAGAAAACTATGCATGTATTTAAAAAGTTTTGGATTAGAACCTAAGACGATTGGAATGGATGATTACTTTGTAGAAAGGGATCATACACCTAAAGATGAAAATGGTAATTATGATTTTGAATGTTTAGAAACAGTTGACTTAAAATTATTTGATAAGCAAATTCAACAATTATTAAATGGAGATACAGTAAAAGTTCCAACATATAATTTTGGACTAGGAAGAAAAGAATTCAATGGAAAAATGAAATTAGAAGAAAATGACATTTTAATTATAGAAGGAATTCATGCATTGGATCCTAAAATATTAAGTAATATTTCAAGAGATAGAAAATATAAAATATATATTTCTCCACTTACTGAACTAAATATAGACTCTCACAATAGGATACCTACTACAGATAATAGATTATTAAGAAGAATAGTAAGAGATAATAGAACAAGAGATTATAAAGTAGAAAATACATTAAAACAATGGGAAAGTGTAAGAAGTGGAGAAGAAAAGTACATATTTCCATATCAAGATGATTCAGATATAACAGTAAATTCAGCAGCAATATATGAAATAGGAGTATTGAAAACATATGTTGAACCTTTGTTATATTCGGTAGAAAGCTCATCACCTTATTATGAAGAAGCAAAAAGACTAATTAATTTCTTAAGAGTTTTCTTACCAATTCCTTCAGAATCAATACCTGAAGATGCAGTAATAAGAGAATTCATTGGTGGAAGTTATTTTCACGAATAAGAAATAATATAGAAAAAAATAAGGCGATATGATATTATTACTGTAGAAAGGAGTCGTTATAATGGATAATAAAAAAATTTGTGGTAAATGTAATACAGAAAATGATATTAATTCTAAATTTTGTATAAAATGTGGAAATAATCTAACTACTACTGTTACACCTCCACCAGAAAAAAAGAACAATTCATTGTCAATAGCAGGATTTATATGTTCGATTGTTGGAGTAGCAACATGTGGTATAACATCACTAATTGGATTAATCTTAAGTATTGTTGGACTATCATCAAGTAAGAAAAAGGGACAAAAGGATCCTTTTGCATTAGCAGGAATAATTATTTCGGTAATTTATATAGCCATTTTAATACTTATAATAGTATTTGTAATTTTTACATCAAAAGATATTAAAGTAGCAGATTTTTCTACAATGACTAAATCTGAAGCTTCAGAATGGTGTGATAATAATGATGCAAATTGTTATTTTTATGAAGAATATTCAGATACAATTAAAGAAGGTAATTTTATTAGACAAAGTAGAAGTGCAGGAAGCGAAATGAGTTCATATGAATCTATTAATATATATTATTCAAAAGGTAAAGAAGAACAATCTAGCACTCCAGCACCAACAACATCATCAGAAACAACACCAAAGACACAAAATGTAAATGAAAAATTTTCATTAGTTGAAGATTATATTTCACCAGAATCAAATGACTTTTCAACATATATAGAAGGAAAAATAATAAATAACAGCAACAAAGAATTATCATACATTCAAGTTACTTACTCTATTTATGATGAAGAAGGAAATACAATTGGAACATGCCTAGATAATGAAAATAATTTAGATGCACATGGAACATGGAAATTCAAAGCTCTTTGTGTTGAAGGAGTATCAAATGTTTCTAAATATGAATTAAAAGAAATAACAGGTTGGTAAAAACATCCATTAAGTGGATGTTTTTATTTACATTGAATTAGAAAAAGATATATAATGTATATATAGTATAAGGAGGAAATATGATAAAAGTAGCAATTAATGGGTTTGGAAGAATAGGAAGGTTATGTTTCAGATTGATGGAAGAAAATCCAGAATTTGAAGTAGTAGCAATCAATGATTTAACTGATGCAGATCAACTTGCATATTTATTAAAATATGATACAAATCATAGAAATTATAGAATAGATGAAATATCTGCAGATGGAGATTATATTGTTGTGGGAGAAAGAAGAGTAAGAGTTTATTCAGAAAAAGATCCTGCAATGTTACCATGGAAAGATTTAGATATTGATGTAGTTTTTGAATCAACAGGATTATTTACATCAGATGAAAAAGCAATGGCACACATTAACGCAGGAGCTAAACATGTAATAATTTCAGCACCTGCTAAAGGAGATTTGAAAACAGTAGTATATAATGTTAACCATGAAATATTAACAGGAGATGAAAAAATAATTAGTGCCGCAAGTTGTACAACAAACTGTTTAGCACCAGTAGTTGATGTACTAGATAAAGAATTTGGTATAGTAAAAGGGTATATGACAACAGTTCATGCATATACAAACGATCAAGCATCACTAGATATTGCACATAAAAAAGGACATTTAGCAAGAAGAGGAAGAGCATGTGCTGCAAATATAGTACCTGCATCAACAGGAGCAGCATCGGCAATTGGACTAGTTTGCCCTAATCTAGCTGGAAAACTTGATGGAATGGCAATGAGAGTACCAGTTCCAACTGGATCAGTAGTAGACTTAACATTAGAGTTAGGAAGAAACACTACAAAAGAAGAAATAAATGAAGTACTAAAATCACATACTAATGAAACGTTAGAATTCACAATGGATCCAATTGTTTCAAGTGATGTAATAGGAAGAAGATGTGGATCATTAGTTGATGGATTATCTACAAGTATTATGGAAGTAGATGGAAAACAATTAGTTAAAGTTGTATCATGGTATGATAATGAAATGTCATATACAGCACAAATGGTTAGAACTGCCAAATATTTAATGACAAAATAAAGGACTAGTTCCTTTTTTTTTGTAAAAAAAAGTGATATACTCAAATAAAGATAGGAGAAAAAAGATGAAAACTATAAAAGATTTAGATATAAATGACAAAAAAGTAATTATAAGATGTGATTTTAATGTTCCAATTAAAGAAGGGAAAATAATAGATGATACACGAATTAGAGCAGCATTAGAAACAATTAACTATTGCATAGAACATAATTCAAAAATAATTTTATTGTCCCACCTAGGAAGAATAAAAGAAGAAAGTGATTTAAAAAAGAATGATTTATCTCCAGTTGCAAAAAGACTTTCTGAATTATTAGAAAGAGACATTTTATTTAGTGAAAAAACAAGAGGTCCAGAATTAGAAGCAGTAGTAGATAGTTTAAAGTCAGGTGACATATTACTTATTCAGAATACAAGATATGAAGATTTAGACGGAAAAAAAGAAAGTAAAAACGATGAAGAACTAGGAAAGTATTGGGCATCTCTAGGAGATGTGTTCATAAATGATGCATTCGGTACAATTCATAGAGCACACGCATCTAATGTAGGAATTGCCAGTAATTTGGATTCAGCAGTAGGCTTCCTTGTAGAAAAAGAAATACAAGCATTAAGTACACTTAACAACCCAGAAAGACCTTTCGTAGTAATACTTGGAGGAGCAAAAGTAGAAGATAAGATAGGTGTTATAGAAAATTTGGTAACAAAAGCAGATAAAATACTAATAGGTGGAGGAATGGCATTTACATTTCTTAAAGCACAAGGAATGGAAATTGGTAAGTCACTACTAGATGAAAACAATATAGATTTCTGCAAAAAAATATTATCAACATATCCAGAAAAAATAGTATTACCAATAGACTTTGCAGTAACGAATGAATATACAAACGATGAAGAATATAGACAAAAAGCATCAGATAATATATCTATAGATGAGATGGGGCTAGATATAGGTGATAAGACATTAGAAAATTTTGAAAATATATTAAGAGATTCAAAAATAGTAATGTGGAATGGACCATTAGGTGTGTATGAATTTGAAAAATATAAAAAGAATACAGACAGACTACTAGAATATATCTGTAATAATAATATTAAAACCATTCTAGGTGGAGGAGATATTGTAGCCGCTGCAACACAAGCAGGTTACAAAGATAAAATATATCATGCCTCAACCGGAGGAGGGGCAACTCTAGAATATCTTGAAGGAAAAACACTCCCTGGTTTAGCAGCAATTAAGTAGGTGGTATAATTGAGTAAAATTAAACTAAGTTTACTTGATATGTCAAATAAAAATCATCTAGAAATGTTAAAGCGGTATACACAACAAAATAATATTAAAGTAGACTTAGAAATAAAAACAGATGATTCTAACGAAATAAATTCATATATATTTGAAAGCATAGGTAACGAAATAATAGATATGTGTCTCATTCAATGTCAAAAAGATATTAAATTAGGAACAATTACAAGTGTAGGAGAAACAAAACAAGAACTAATATTAGAGGTTACTAATTATTTGTTAAATATACTAAATATGGAATCAGTATTTGTTAGAGTAGATAAAAATAATAAAAAATTAATAAAGTATCTAGAAGAAAACTTATTTGAATCCTTAGGATTAGAACAAGGAGAAATAACTTTTTTAAAGGAAAAAACAACAGAACTAAAAAAACAAAGAAAGAAATAAATCTAGTATATTTTATTGGCAATAATGAGGGAGATATTTAAATGATAATAATATTAAATAATAAGTCAAATTTAAATAGAAATGAGTTTATTGAGTATCAAGAAGAACTAAGTAAACTAAATTCGCCATATGATGTTATATTATGCCCAACATATACTAACATAAGTTTATTTAATCTAAATAATGTATTATTAGGATCTCAAAATGTTAGCAATAACAATGATGGGGCATATACTGGAGAAATCTCTGCAAAAAGCTTAAAAACTTATAATGTAAAATATTCACTTGTAGGGCATAGTGAAAGAAGAAAAAATCAAAAAGAAACAGAAAATGACATAAATGAAAAAATAAAAAGACTTCTTGAAAATAATATTACACCTATTTTGTGTATAGGAGAAACAAAAGAAGAAAGAGAAAATGGCGAAATAGAAAAAATAATAAAGAATCAAGTTCAATTGTCTATAGCTGGTGTATCTCCTAGTGATATAGAAAAAATAATAATAGCCTATGAACCAATATGGTCAATAGGAACAGGGAATATACCAAAAATAGAAGATATTTTAACAACAAATAATTATATAAGGGAAATACTTCCATATAATAAAATCATATATGGTGGATCAGTAAATGAAGAAAACATAGATAATATAAAATCACCAGAAATAGATGGTTATCTTTTAGGAGGATTAAGCCTAAAACCTAAACAATTACAGACATTTATTGATAAACTATAATCAATTAATAAAAAAATCGACAAAAATAGTTAAATTTTTGTCTTTATCTTTTTTAAAACATATTATATAATTGTAAATGCGTGATATGTGAATAGAGGATAAAATGGAAAAAATTAATTTATTGGTTATTGATGATAACAAAGAACTTATTAGGTTAATGAAAGAGTATTTTAAAGAAACGTCGTCAATAGATATCGTATTAACCGCAAAAGATGGTGTAGAAGGAATAGAAAAAATTAAAAATAATATTGATAAGTATAACCTTATATTACTGGACTTAATTATGCCAAATAAGGATGGCCTTGAAGTGTTAAAGTATATAAAAAAAGAAAAAATTGATAAGAGAGTAATAGTATTAACTTCATATAATACACAAGATATGATTAGAAAGGTAGCAGAATTGGGAGCAGACTATTATATATTAAAACCATTTGAATTAGATTCTTTACAGGAAAAAATAATTGAAGTAAGTAATAACTGTTCTCTTACATCAGAATCTATAAACTTATATAATAATGGTTTACAAATATCAATCACAAAAGCATTACATGAATTAGGTGTACCATCTCATATAAAAGGATACCAATATATAAGAGAAGGAGTAACTCTTGTATATCACAATCCAAAAATAGTAGGAGGAATAACAAAGGAATTATATCCAGAAATTGCAAAAAAATATCATTCAACAACATCAAGAGTAGAAAGAGCAATAAGACATGCAATTGAAATAAGCTGGAATAGAGCAAATTGGGATTTCATGGAAGAACTATTTGGATATAGTGTTGATATAGATAGAGCAAAACCTACAAATTCAGAGTTTATAGTTACAATAGCAGATAAGCTAAGATTAGATTTTAATAAGCCGTTAATGAATTATTAAAGACTAGGTATGGTCTTTTTTTATTGACATAAACAAAAAATAAAAGTATACTTAATTTATAAAATATGTAGGAAGGATACAATTTATGGAACGTAAAATAGAAACTTTTTTTCAAAAATGGAAAAATGATATTATAAGAAAACCATTGTTATTATATGGCCCAAAACAAATCGGAAAAACATTTTCTGTGCTTTCTTTTGGAAAAAAAGAATATAAAAACATTGTATACTTCAACACAAATAATAATAAAGATCTACTTAATTTATTTAAAAAAGAAAGATCTACTGAAAAAATAATCTTAAATCTATCTTTGATGATAGGAGAAACTATCTTAAAGAAGGATACGTTAATTATATTTGATAATGTTGATGATTTAGAAATAGTAAAGGTCTTAAAAATTTTTGGAAGTGAGCACAGTGAATATCATATCATCGCCATAACATCGCATAGAGATAAATTAAATAAATTTAAAGCAGAAGAATTACAATTCAAGGGAATGAATGAAATGGACTTTGAAGAGTATCTATGGGCTCATGGTGAAAAAAACTTATCAACTCTTATTAGAGAATCATTTGTAAAGAGAAAAACATGTCCGTTCCACAAAGTGGCTCTTGATTTATTTACAAATTACCTTAGAACAGGAGGATTACCAGAAGTTGTAGCAGCTGAAAAAGAGGGAAAATCAGAATATGAACTTGATGCAATAAAACAAAAAATAATTGATGTATATATGAAAGAAACATTACTTGCAACAAATTTGATTGATATTCAAAGGGCGGTAGAAGTAATAGAATCATTACCGGAACAACTAATCAAAGAAAATAAAAAGTTCCAATATGGAATAATTGGATCAGGAAAAAGAGCTAAAGAATATGAAAAAAGTATTAACTATTTAGTTAGTAATCAAATATTATATAGGAGCTATAAATTAAAAAATATTAAGTCACCATTAAGCAGTTGTAAAGATAAAGATAGTTTTAAATTATATTCAATAGATGATGGGATTCTATATTCAATGCTTCATATAAATTATAAAAAACTAATAACAGACGATAATGTAAAAGAAACAATTTATGAAAACCATGTTGCAAAAACATTAATAGAAAATGGCTACTCAATATACTATTATCAATCAGATGGTAAAGCAGAAGTAAACTTTGTCATTCAAAACAGAATGGGACAAATTATACCAATTGAAATTACAGTAAAAACGAATGCAAAAGCTAAATCATTATCGTTTTTCATGAAAAAACACACAGTAGTTCAAGCGTTTAGAATTACAGAAAATAACTTTTCAACAAAAAAAGATATAAGATATATACCAATATATGCAACATTTTGTCTAGATAATAATAAGATATAGTGCTAATAAATATTAGTGCTTTTTTATTAAAAATTAAAAAAGTCCTTGCAATATAAGGAAAATACTGTTATAATTTAATATGTGTGACTGCTTAGATGTGCGAGGTTGCTGATACACCAGGATAAGTTGATAATTAATATCAATATAAATCTTAAATGTATCAGGTTATTCGCTCGGAGCAAGTCTATACTAGATATAGGCGAAGGGAGGATTTTAAATGTCAACAGAAAAAATTCGTATAAGAATCAAAGCATACGATCATAGAATCCTAGATAATGCAGCAAAGAAAATTGTTGAAACTGTTAAAAGATCTGGTGGAAATATTTCTGGTCCAGTACCACTTCCAACAGAAATTGAAAAGTTCACAATCTTAAGAGCTGTACACAAATATAAAGATTCTCGTGAGCAATTCGAAATGCGTACACACAAAAGACTTATTGATGTCAAAAATCCAAGCAAGGAAACTATTGATGCACTAGCTCATTTAGATTTACCAAGCGGAGTAGATATCGAAATTAAAACAAAATAATGGAGGAAATTAAATGAAAGGAATCTTAGGTAAGAAAGTCGGAATGACTCAAGTTTTCACAAAAGAAGGAAAACTTATCCCAGTTACTGTTATTGAAGTTGAACCAAATGTTGTAACTCAAATTAAAACAGTAGAAAAAGATGGGTATGATGCAATTCAACTAGCAACAGATACTGTAAGAGAAAACTTAAGTAACAAGCCAGCAATTGGTCATACTAAGAAAGCTAACACAACACCTAAGCGCTTCTTAAAAGAAATTAGAGGAGTTAACGTTAACGATTACACTTTAGGACAAACTATTAGTGTTGATGTTTTCGAAGCAGGGGAAATAGTTGATGTTACAGGAACTAGTAAAGGTAAAGGGTTCCAAGGCGTTATTAAACGTCATAACCAATCAAGAGGTCCTATGGGACACGGTTCACAATACCATAGAGGAGTTGGTTCTTTAGGTACAATGCTTCCAATGCACGTACTTAAAGGAAAGAAAATGCCAGGTCAAATGGGTAATGTTCAAAGAACTGTACAAAATCTTGAAATCATCTCAGTTGATACAGAAAACAATGTAATTTTAGTTAAAGGTAATGTTCCAGGTCCAAAGAAATCATTTGTAATGATTCGTACTGCAGTTAAAAAGAAAGATGCAAAAAATGCTGCTGCTGACTTAATCACTTATGTAGAAGTAGTTGAAGAAACTCCTACTGCAGAAGTAAATGAAGAAGTTGCGACAGAAGTTGCAGAAGAGCCAACAACTGAAGAAAAGACTGAAGAATAAATCATCACAGTATATATAAGGAAAAGAAAATTATAATTGTATTAGTGATGAAAGGAGGAATCAAAAGATGAAAAAAGTTGAACTTTTAAATCTTAAAGGTGAAAAAGTAAAGGACATTAATTTAAATGAAGAAATATTTGGAATTACACCAAACAATAATGTTTTAAATGATGCAATCATTCTTTCAATGGCATCATTAAGACAAGGAACACATAAAACTAAAAACCGTTCTGAAGTTTCTGGTGGTGGAAGAAAACCATGGAGACAAAAAGGAACAGGTCATGCTCGTCAAGGATCAATTAGATCTGTTCAATGGGTAGGAGGAGGAAGATATGGAACTCCAGTACCTAGAGACTATAGCAAAAAACAAAATAGAAAAGAAAGACAAATCGCAATTAAATCTGCTTTATCAGAAAAAGTTGCAGCAAAAGAATTAATAGTAGTTGAAAATATTAAATTATCAACACCAAAAACTACAGAAATGATTAAATTACTTGAAACTTTAAAAGTTTCTGATAAAAAAGTTTTATTAGTAGTAAAAGAATTTGATGACAATTTAATATTAGCAACAAGAAATATCATGAACGTTGTTTTAATACTTGCTGATGAAGTAAATGTATTAGACGTTGTAGGAACTGATGTAATGGTAATTACAGAAGATGCCTTGAAATATGTTGAGGAGGTGCTTAAATAATGAAAGATACTAAATATTTAGAAATAATAAAAGCACCAGTTGTTACTGAAAAATCAGAAGCAGCTAAAGGAACAGGAAAATATACTTTTAAAGTAGATCCAAAAGCAAATAAGATTGAAATAAAAGAAGCAATTGAAAAATTATTCAATGTTAAAGTTACATCTATTAGAACAATAAATGTAAAACCAAAGAAAAGAAGAGTTGGTCGTTATTATGGCTTAACTAATCGTACAAAGAAAGCAATTGTTACACTTCAAGAAGGACAAACAATTGATCTTGGTTAGAAGGAGGAAATAAATTATGGCAATTAGAAATTATAAACCTACTACACCAGGACGTAGAAAGATGAGTGCATTAGTAAACGAAGAAATAACTACTAGCACTCCTCTAAAATCTCTTACAGTTACTGTTAAGAAGAACAGTGGACGTAACAATCAAGGAAAGATAACTGTACGTCATCAAGGTGGCGGAGTAAAAAGAAGATATCGTATAATTGATTTTAAAAGAAATAAGGAAAACGTACCTGGATCAGTAGCAAGTATCGAATATGATCCAAATAGAACAGCAAACATCGCATTAATTAATTATGCTGATGGTGAAAAAAGATATATACTTGCTCCAAAAGGATTAACTGTTGGACAAACAGTTGAAGCTGGAGAAAATGTAGATATCAAAGTTGGTAATTCACTACCAATTATGAACATACCAGTAGGTACAATGATTCATAATATTGAATTACGCCCAGGTAAAGGGGGAGAACTAGCAAGATCAGCTGGAACTTCTGCACAAATCCTTGGTCGTGAAGGAAACTATGTTATGATTCGTTTATCAAGTGGTGAACAAAGAAAAGTTTTAGGAACTTGTAAAGCAACAATTGGAGAAGTTGGTAACGAAGATTCTTCACTTGTAAAAATAGGTAAAGCTGGACGTAAACGTCATATGGGAATTCGCCCTACAGTTCGTGGTTCAGTTATGAATCCAAATGATCACCCACATGGTGGTGGTGAAGGACGTGCACCAGTTGGACGTAAAGCACCAGTTACTCCTTGGGGTAAACCTGCACTTGGATTAAAGACACGTAAGAAAAAACAATCTGACAAGTTCATAGTACGTCGTCGCAATAGTAAATAGGAAAGGATGATTAAGATATGGCAAGAAGTTTAAAAAAAGGACCTTATGTATTTGAAAGAATATTAAAAAAGGTTCAAGAATTAAATAAAAACGGAAAAAAAGAAGTCATTAAAACATGGTCACGCCGTTCCACTATTTATCCTGATTTTATAGGACACACATTTGCAGTACATAATGGAAAAGAATTTATTCCAGTATATGTAACTGAAGATATGGTTGGACATAAATTAGGAGAATTTGCATTAACACGTAAATTTGGTGGACATGGTTCAGATAAAAAATAAAAATAATGACTAGGAGGGTAAATATATGGAAGCAAAAGCAGTTGCGAAAGGCTTAAGAGTATCACCAATCAGAGCTAGATTAATAGCTGATATGATTCGTGGTAAAAAAGCAAGTGAAGCATTAACCATATTAAGTAATGTTAATAATAAGTCTGCAAGACTTACTAAAAAAGTATTAGACTCTGCTATCGCTAACGCTGTTAATAATAATGGTGCAGATGCTGCAACACTATATGTTAAAGAAGCAAGAGTAGATGCTGGTCCTGTTATGAAACGTCACTTTTTTGATTCACGTTCACATATAGGACATAGAAATCATAGAACTAGTCACATAAATATAGTAGTGGCTACAAAAAACTAATAAGGAGGTAACGTAAATGGGACAAAAGGTAAATCCTAATGGACTAAGACTTGGTATCAATAAAGACTGGGAAGCAAAATGGTATAGCAATAAAAAAGATTTTTCTAAGTATTTAGCTAAAGATGTTGAAATTAGAAATTATTTAGAAAATAATTTAAAAAATGCTGGAATTGCAAAAGTTGAAATTGAAAGAAATGCTAAGAAAACAGAAGTTGTTATCCACACTTCAAAACCAGGTGTTATGATTGGACATGGTGGAGAAGAAATAGAAAAACTTAAAAAACAACTTTCAAAAATTGCAGATGAAAATATTCAAATCTCAATTGTTGATATTAAAAAAGCAGATTTAAATGCTCAATTAGTTGCAAATTCAATTGCAAATCAAATAACTAATAGAGCATCATTCCGTATGGCTCAAAAACGTGCAATTAGAAATGCGATGAAAGCTGGAGCTAAAGGAATTAAAACAAGTGTATCTGGACGTTTAGGTGGGGCAGATATGGCTCGTAGTGAAGGATATACAGAAGGAACTATTCCTCTACATACATTAAGAGCAGATGTTGATTATGCTACAGCAGAAGCTGACACAACATTTGGAAAAATTGGTGTAAAGGTATGGATTTATAAAGGAGAAATCCTTAATAAAAAGAACAACAAGGCTAAGGGAGGTAATTAATTATGTTAATACCGTCAAGAACTAAATATCGTCGTGTTCATAGATTACCTCACGAAGGTAGATCACGTGGTAATAGAGAATTACATTTTGGTGAATATGGATTGCAAGCAAAAGAAGGTGCTTGGATCACAGCAAATCAAATTGAAGCAGCACGTATTGCTATGACACGTTACATGAAACGTGGTGGTAAGGTATGGATAAATATATTCCCACACATGCCATTAACTAAAAAGCCTATCGGAACAAGACAAGGTAAAGGTAAAGGTAACGTTGAGGGATGGGTTGCAGTAGTTAAAGAAGGAAAGATAATGTTCGAAATTGCTGGAGTTGATGAAGCAACAGCAAGAGAGGCATTAAGACTTGCTTCACATAAACTACCAATCACAACAAAGTTTGTAAAAAAAGAAGATGGTGGTGAAAATAATGAAGGTTAAGGAGATAAGAGAACTATCAACAGAAGAAATCAACAAGAAGTTAGTTGAAGCAAAAGAAGAACTATTCAATTTACGTTTTCAACAAGCAACTGGAAACTTAGAAAAACCTTCTAGAATAAGAGATTTAAGACACACCGTTGCAAGAATGAAAACCGTTCTAAAAGAACGTGAGATTAACGAATAGGAGGAGACGTAAGTGGAAAAGAAATTAAGTAAAGAATTAGTTGGAAAAGTAGTAAGCGCAACTAATGATAAGACAATCACTGTTTTAGTTGAAACTTATAAAAACCATCCGTTATATCACAAAAGAGTTAAAAGCTCAAAAAAATATTGTGTACATGATGAAAAAAATATAGCAAAAATATAGCAAAAGTTGGAGATACTGTTCGTATAGTTGAAACTAGACCATTATCAAAAACTAAACATTTCTATTTAAAAGAAATTGTAAAAGAAGCAGTTATTATTTAACGCTAATGATGAGAAGGAGGAATAATCTATGTTACAACAAGAAAGCCGTATGAAGGTTGCTGACAACTCTGGTGCACGTGAATTATTAGTTATTCGTGTATTAGGTGGAAGTAAAGTAAAAACAGGTAACATTGGTGATGTAGTAGTTGGAACAGTTAAAAGTGCTATTCCAAACTCACCAATCCCAAAAGGAAAAGTTGTAAAAGCAGTTATCGTTCGTAGTCGTCAAGGCGTTCGTCGTGAAGATGGATCATACATTAAGTTCGATGACAATGCTTGTGTTATCATTCGTGATGACAAGAGTCCAGTAGGTACTCGTATTTTTGGACCAGTAGCAAGAGAACTTCGTGATTTGTAGTTATCACTGGTTCTGATAAAGGTAAAAAAGGAAAAATTTTAAAAACATTAAAAAATGAAAACAAAGTTGTAGTTGAAGGTGTTAGAGTTGTTAAAAAACATCAAAAACCTACAGGAATGTCTGAAGGTGGAATTGTAGAAATGGAAGCACCAATCGCTGCATCAAATGTTATGATAATTGATCCTAAAACTAAGAAAAGAACTAGAATAGGACATACAACTGATAAAAATGGTAAAAAAATAAGAATAACAAAAAAATCAAACGAGAAGATTGATTAATTGGAAGGAGGGTATTTATGAACCGCCTAAAAGAGAAATACTTAAATGAAGTAGTTCCAAGTTTAAGAGAAAAACACAATTATAAGTCAATAATGGAAGTTCCAAAATTAGATAAAATTGTAATTAATATGGGAGTAGGAGATGCAACAACTAATTCAAAATTATTAGAAGCTGCAGTACATGATTTATCATTAATCTCAGGACAAAAACCAGTAATTACAAAAGCTAAAAAGTCAATTGCTGGATTTAAAGTAAGAGAAGGACAAGCAATTGGATGTAAAGTTACACTAAGAGGAGAAAATATGTATAACTTTATGGATAAGTTAATATCAATTTCACTTCCAGGTGTAAGAGATTTCCGTGGAGTTAGTAAAAAAGCTTTTGATGGAAGAGGAAACTATACAATGGGAATAAAGGAACAATTAATTTTCCAAGAAATTAATTATGATGATGTTGTAAAAGTTAGAGGTATGGATATCATATTCGTAACTACAGCAAAAACAAATGAGGAAGCATTTGACTTATTAGATGGACTTGGAATTCCTTTTAGAAAGTAAATGGAGGAATATTATGGCAAAGAAAAGTATGATAGTAAAAGCTAATAGATCACAAAAGTTTAAAGTACGTGAATATACAAGATGTTCAAGATGTGGTCGTCCACACGCAGTTATGAGTAAATTCGGAATCTGCCGTATTTGCTTCCGTGAATTAGCTTATAAAGGACAAATACCAGGAATTAAAAAATCAAGCTGGTAATTGGAAAGGAGGAGTTTATTATGGCAGTAGTAACAGATACAATTGCAGATATGTTAACTAGAATTCGTAATGCAAATCAAATGCGTTATGAAGATGTTAAAGTTCCAGCTTCTAATATTAAGAAAGAAATTGCAAGAATTCTTAAAGAAGAAGGATTTATTAAAGATTATAGTATTGAAGATGATAGCACTCAAGGAACAATTACACTAAAATTAAAATATACAGATAAAAAAGAAAGAGTTATCACAGGATTAAGAAGAATTTCCAAACCAGGATTACGTGTATATGCTAAGAATGATGAAATACCTAAAGTACTTAATGGTTTAGGTATAGCAATTATTTCTACATCTAAAGGAATTATGACTGACAAACAAGCTCGTAAAGAAAATATAGGTGGAGAAGTTTTAGCTTACATTTGGTAATAGTTTGGCAAAGTCAATATAGGTAATTAAAGACAATGTTTGAAACCCATCAAATAGATGGTTAATTTAAAGAAATAGGAGGTGTCATTATGAGCCGTATTGGTAATAGAATAATTACAGTTCCAGAAGGTGTAACTGTTACAGAAGAAAACAATATTGTTACTGTAAAAGGGCCAAAAGGAACATTACAACAAGAAATGTTAAAAGACATTTCAATGAAACAAGAAGCAAATGAAATTAAACTTGAACGTGCCAATGAAAATGCAAAGGCAATGCATGGAACAATGAATGCATTAATTAACAACATGATTATTGGTGTTACAAAAGGATATGAAAAAGGACTAGAAATAGTAGGTGTTGGATATCGTTTCAATGTTCAAGGAAAAAAATTAGTTATTAATGCTGGTTATTCACATCCAGTAAATATGGAAATTCCAGAAGGAATTACAGTAGAGTTAGTAAGTAATACTGAGATTACAGTAAAAGGAATTAATAAGGTATTAGTTGGAGAATTTGCAGCTAATATTAGAAAAGTAAGACAACCTGAACCATACAAAGGTAAAGGAATTCGTTACAAAGATGAACATATTCGTCGTAAAGAAGGAAAGAAAGCTGCTTAATAAGTAGGAAGGGAGAAAAAATATATGATTAAAAAAGAATCTCGTAATAGTATGCGTATATCTCGTCATGAAAGAATTCGTAAGACATTAATGGGAACAAGCGCAATACCAAGATTATGTGTATTCCGTTCTAATACAGGAATTTATGCACAAATCATAGATGATGAAACTAGAACTACTCTTGTATCTGCTTCCTCATTAGATAAAGATTTAAAAATTAAAAATGGAAGTAATGTAGAAGCAGCTAAAGTTGTTGGAAAAAGTATTGCTGAAAAAGCAAAGAAAGCAAAAATTACAAAGGTAGTATTTGATAGAGGTGGATATCTTTATCATGGACGTGTTGCTGCATTAGCAGATGCTGCACGTGAAAACGGATTAGAATTCTAATAGGAGGGTAATATGCAAAAGAAAACTCGTGACTCTAAAGAAAAACAATTTGAAGAATTAGTCATTGATGTTAAAAGCGTTGTTAAAGTTAACAAAGGTGGACGTCAAAGAAGATATTCTGCAACAGTTGTTATAGGAGATCGTAAAGGTAAAGTTGGATTAGGTATTGGAAAAGCAAATGAAGTACCTGATGCAATCAAAAAAGCATTACAAGATGCACAAAAGAATATTATCACAATTTCTCTAATCGATGGTAGAACAGTTGCACATGAAGCAATTGGTACAGCAGGAGCTGCAAGAGTTATTATTAAACCAGCTGCTGCCGGAACTGGTGTTATCGCTGGTGGATCAGTTCGTGCAATCTTAGATTTAGCAGGAGTTCGTGATGTTGTCTCTAAATCACTAGGAGCAAGAACAAAATTAAATATGGCAAGAGCTGCAATGAATGCATTAAAGTCAATTAAGACTGTAGAAGAAGTTGCTGCACTTCGCGGAAAAACAGTAGAGGAGATATTAGGATAATGAAATTAAATGAATTACAAAGAAATATCGGAGCTACTCATGCAAAGAAACGTGTAGGACGTGGACCAGGTAGTGGTCTTGGTAAAACAAGTGGTCGCGGACAAAAAGGACAAAAAGCACGTAGTGGTGCAAGTATTAATCCAGTATTTGAAGGTGGACAATTACCTTTATATAGAAGAATTCCAAAAAGAGGATTCTCAAATGCAAAATTCAAAACAGTTTATGGAACTATAAATGTAGAAGCATTAAATGTTTTTGAAAATGGTACAGTTGTAACACCTGCGTTATTAAAAGATACAGGATTATTAAAAAAACAATATGATGGTGTAAAAGTACTTGGAAATGGAAAGTTAGAAAAGAAATTAACAATCCAAGCTAATAAATTTTCAAATACTGCATTAGAAAAGATTAAAGAGGCTGGAGCTAAGGCTGAGGTGATCTAAGATGTTTAAGTCAATGAAGGAACTATTTACTTCAGGAAATAAAGATTTACGTCATAGAATATATTTTACTTTAGCAGCATTAACAGTTTTCATACTTGGTATATCAATTAGAGTACCAGGTACAGAAGGACTTACAAAAAACTTAGGATTTTTGGAACTTATTAATACAATTGGTGGTGGAGCATTAAAAAACTTCTCAATATTTGCATTAGGAGTTATGCCATATATCACAGCATCAATTATTGTACAGTTATTACAAATGGATATTATTCCATACTTTACTGAATTAAGAAAACAGGGACATACAGGAAGACAAAAAATAAATCAAATAACTAGATACTTAGGTATAGCCTTTGCATTTATTGAAGGATTCGCATTTGCCTTTGCATTTATAGGTAAAGATGGTGATCCAATGAAATATATTTATATTTCAACAGTATTAACTGCAGGAACAGCACTATTACTATGGATGGGAGATCAAATTACCCAAAAAGGAATAGGAAATGGAGTTAGTTTAATAATTATGGCAGGTATTATTGCAAGACTTCCTCAAATGTTTATTGATGCATTTAATGGATTAGTAACACTTGATGGAACTGCGCAAGTTATAACTTTAGGTTTAATAAAATTTATCTTATTTGTTATAGTATACTTTGCAATAGTTATAGGTATGATATTTGTCCAAGAATCAGAAAGAAGAATTCCAATACAATATGCAAATAAATCAACAAATGCATATGGAGCTTCACAAAGTTTTATGCCAATTAAAATTAATACAGCAGGAGTTATACCAGTTATTTTTGCATCAAGTTTATTATCAATACCGGGTATACTTGCTCAAGTTATTAATAAGGAAGGTTTCACATTAGTAGTACAAAAGTACTTAACATATACAACACCAGTTGGATTTGCTTTATATGTTGTATTTATATTCTTCTTTGCATACTTCTATACATTTATTCAATTAAAACCAGAAGAATTTGCAAAGAATCTACAAGATAATGGAGGATATATTCCAGGTATAAGACCAGGAGATGAAACTAAATTATATGTTAGTAAAGTATTATCAAGATTAACGGTACTAGGAGCAACTTTCTTATCAGTAATTGCTGGACTACCAATTTTATTCTCAAAGTTTACAAGTTTACCAACATCAGTAACAATTGGTGGAACAGGTTTATTAATCGTAGTTGGTGTTGCATTAGAAACTTATAAACAACTAGAAGGAAGTATATTAACTAGAAGTTATAAGAGAGGATATAGTAGAAGATAATATGAAAAATATAATGTTTATAGCGCCACCTGCCGCAGGCAAGGGAACACAAGCTGAACTTGTAGTTGAAAAATATCATATTCCACATATATCAACAGGAGATATTTTGAGAGAAATATCAAAAGAAGATAGTGAAATAGGCGAATATGTTAGAGAAACAATGGCAAGTGGAAAACTAGTAAAAGATGAAATTACTTATCAACTAATTGAAGATAGATTAAAAAAAGATGATTGTAAAAATGGTTTTTTAATGGATGGATTTCCAAGAAACTTAGATCAAGCTATTGAATATGACAAGATTCTAAATAAACTTAATTATGAGGTAGGAAATGTAATCTTAATAGATATAGACAAAGAAATTTTAGAAAAGAGAATAACAGGAAGAAGGCTATGTGAGAAATGTGGTGCCATTTATAATATAAATGACGAAAACATGACTCCAAAAATAGAGTCTATATGTGATGATTGTGGTGGAAAGTTATATCAAAGAAGTGATGATAACCTTGAATCATTCCAAACAAGATATCAAACATATCTTGATAAAACTGAACCTATAATTGATCACTATAAAAAACAAAATGTATTAAAAGTAGTAGACGGAAATGATACTATTGACAATATATTTAAAAAAATTGATGAAATTATTAAATAGTGTATCAAAAAAGTATCTAATAATATAAAGAAGGTATTTATACCTTCTTTAAGGGGATACAATTCCATCGCTCTAAGATAAAATTATCGATGGTTAATATTAATTGACAGGAGAGTGAAAAGATGGCTAAAGAAGATACAATTGAAATTGAAGGTAAAGTTCTTGAAATTATTCCAGGAGGAAAATTCAAAGTTCAATTGGAAAATGGACACATTGTGGAAGCTCACGTTAAAATGCGAATGAATTATATTCGAATTTTAGCAGGAGATACCGTAATGATAGAACTATCGCCTTATGATTTAACACGTGGGCGAATTACTTACAGAAAGTAAATGTATTACCTATAATGAATAATAGGAGGGAAAGTATGAAAGTAAAAGCATCAGTAAAGCCAATTTGCGAAAAATGTAAAGTTGTTAAGCGCAAAGGTAAAATAAGAATTATTTGTGAAAATCCAAAGCACAAACAAGTTCAAGGATAATTTTAGGAGGTATAGAATATGGCTCGTATTAAAGGTGTAGACATTCCAAATGATAAACATATATGTATTTCATTAACATACATTTATGGTATTGGAAGAAGTCTTGCAAAAACAATTTTAAAAAATGTTGGAATTGAACCAACAACAAAAACAAAAGATTTATCACAAGAAGATTTAGTAAAAATTCGTGATGAAATCAATAAGCATTTAACTGAAGGTGACCTACGTCGTGAAGTTAATATGAACATCAAAACAAAGATGGAAATTAACTCATATGAAGGAACACGTCACAAAAAAGGATTACCTGTAAGAGGACAAAGAACTAATCGTAATGCTCGTACTCGTAAGGGTAAAGGAAAAACTGTAGCAAATAAGAAGAAAGTTTAGTTAAATTATAAAAAAAGGAGGTAAGACTTATGGCTTATAAGACTAGAAAGAAAAAAGTTAAAAAGAATGTACCAGAAGGAATAGCTCATATTCATTCAACATTCAATAATACAATTACAACTATAACAGATAAAGATGGAAATGTAATAAGTTGGGCATCATCAGGTGCTATAGGTTTCAAAGGAAGTAAGAAATCAACTCCATTCGCTGCTGGAATGGCTGCAGAAGCTGCTGGAAAAGCTGCTTATGATATGGGAATGAGAAAAGTTGAAGTTCGCGTTAAAGGTTTAGGACCAGGACGTGAAACAGCAATTAGATCATTACAAACTGCAGGATTAGAAGTAACTGCAATCGCAGATGTTACTCCAATTCCACATAATGGATGTCGTCCACCAAAACGTCCAAGAGGATAATATTGGTAACCACATGCATAATAAAACAGTGAAAAGATATTTATAATAAATAAAGGGAGGTTAGTTTCATGTTACAATTTGAAAAACCAATTTATAAAATAACAGATTCTATAGAAAATAATTTTTATGGAAGATTTGAATTAGAACCATTAGAAAGAGGATTTGGTACTACAATAGGTAATGCACTAAGAAGAGTTATGTTATCATCACTTCCTGGTTCAGCAATAAGTAGTATTAAAATAGATGGTGTTCTTCATGAATTTCAAACTATAGATGGAGTATATGAAGATGTTACTACTATTATCTTAAATTTAAAAGGAGTAGTATTTAAAAATCATTCTGCAGAATCAAAAGTTGTTCGTATAAATACAACAAAAGAAGGAGAAATCACAGCAGGAGATATTGAACATGATGCAGATATTGAAGTAATAAACAAGGATAAAGTAATTTGTACTTTATCTAAAGGAGCTTCATTAAATATGGAAATGACTGTTACAAATGGTCGTGGATATGTTAAAAGTGAAGATAATAAAAAAATACATGATATTAGTAAAGCTGGAGAAATTTCTATAGATTCATTATATTCTCCTATTGAAAGAGTATCATATGAAGTTGGAAATGCTCGTGTAGGACAAGATGAAAGCTATGATAAGTTAATAATGGATGTATGGACAAATGGTTCAATTAAGCCAGAAGAAGCAATAGCATTAGCTTCACGTATTTTAATTGAACATCTAGAAATAGTAACAGATTTATCAGCAATCGCAGATGTTAGCGGAATGATGATAGAAAAAACTGAAGATCCTAAAGTAAAAGCATTAGAAACTTCAATTGAAGATTTGGATTTCTCTGTAAGAGCATATAACTGCTTAAAGAGAGCAGGAATTCATACATTACAAGATCTTGTTAACAAGAGTGAATCAGATATGATGAAAATTCGTAATTTAGGAAAGAAATCTCTAAAAGAAGTATTAGATAAAATTAGAGATATGGGCCTAGTATTACGTGATGAAGACTAATATAAGGAGGAGTAAACATGGCATATAGAAAATTAGGTAGAGACAACAAACATAGAAGAAGTATGCTAGCAACTATGACTAAACAAGTAATCAATAATGAATCAATAACTACAACTGATACTAGAGCAAAAGAAGTTCGTAAATTTGTTGAAAAAATGATTACATACGGAAAAAAAGGAGATTTAGTATCTCGTCGTAAAGCATTAGCATTCTTACATAATGATAAAAAAGTTGTTGAAAAAATATTCAATGATCTAGCAAAACGTTATGAAAATCGTAATGGTGGATATACTCAAATCTTAAAATTAGATGAAAGACGTGGAGATGACGCTCTAATGGTAATTTTAAGATTAGTAGCTGAAGCAAAAGAAGCAAAAGAAGAGAAAAAAACAACTAAAAAATCAACTAAAAAGACAACTAAGAAAGAAGAAAAATCTGAAAAATAATTAGCAAGTATTAAAGACTTGCTTTTTTGTGGAAAAAAAATATTATATTTGGTATAATAAACATAAGTAGGTGATAGAATGAAAGCTTTAATAACAGGAGCATCATCAGGAATAGGACTAGATATAGCTAGATATTTATCAACAAAAGGATATGAACTTATACTAGTATCAAGAAACAAAGAAAAATTAGAACAAATACAAGAACACTTGCCAACAAAAGTAACAATAATAGTAGCAGACTTATCAAATGAACAAAGAGTAAAAGATTTATATGTTCTAGCTAAAAAAGAAAATATTGACATTTTAATAAACAACGCAGGTTTAGGTGACTTTGGATATCTTACAGATACAGATCTAAACAAAGATTTAGAATTAATAAATACAAATATAAAAGCAGTTCATATTTTAACAAAACATATTGTAAAGGATATGGAAAAAAGAAATACAGATGCATATATATTAAATGTCTCATCTTCAGCAGCATTTCAACCAGGACCATTAATGAGTACATATTATGCAACAAAAGGATATGTATATCAACTTACTGAAGCATTATATTATGAACAAAAGAAGAAAAAAACAAAAGTACATGTTTCAGTACTATGTCCTGGACCTGTTGAGACAAACTTCAACAATGTAGCAGGAGTTAAATTCTCAGTAAAACCATTAAAGAGTAGTTATGTTGCAAAATACGCAATAGATCAGATGTTTAAAGACAAAATGTTGATTATACCAGGATTTAAAATGAAATGTGCAAAATTTTTTAGTAGGTTTGTATCAGACAAATTTATGCTAAAAATTATATATAATATTCAAAAGAAAAAGACCAGCTAAAAGTTGGTTTTTGTATTAAAGGAGTATAAAATGGATGTAATATTAAACATTAACAATTTAAAATATAACAATATATTTAAAGATCTTAGTATTTATATCGAAAAAAATACAATTACAGCCATTTCAGGTTCTAATAATTGTGGCAAAACTACATTAATGAGAATATTAAACAGAGATATAATTACAGATAGTAAAATTATATATAAAGGAAAAAACATTAACGATTATAAGCAAGAAGAATATTCTAAAAATATTCAAGTGATATTCCCACAAGATATTCTTTTTCAAGAAAAAACAATTATAGAAGAATTAAGAATCCAACAAGATGAATTAGATATTAATAAAATAGACTTTGTAATGTCTAAATTAAAATTAAAGAAAATCCAAAATAAAGACATTTCACTTCTTAGTGATAAAGAAATATTATTAACACAAATAGCTATATCCATTATCAACTCAAATGAAATTATTATGATAGACGAAATAGACAACTATTTTACAAAAAACGAATTAATAAATTTATATAAATTTTTCAATCAATGTATTAATAGATATGATTTAACATTTATAATAACATGTCTTAATCTTGATTCAACTATATATGTAGATGAGTTATATATAATTAGTAATGGAAAAATATTACTAAAAGGAGAACCATTAAGAGTACTAGATAAGGACAATGTCTTAAATAAGGAAGGGTTAGATGTACCTTTTATTATAGATTTATCAGTTAAATTAAAAGATTATCAATTGATTAACAAAATAATATTAAATCAGGAGGAAATGATTGAAGAATTATGGAAATAGAATTAAAAGAATATAAGTACAAATCAAAAAAAATAAATATAAAATTGAATTCAAAATATATATATGGAATTATAGGAAAAAATATAGAGGATTGGGAAGAGATAATAAAAATAAATAGTAACTATAAAGATAATGTTTTAATAAATAAAAAAGTATTATTAGAAAATGAACTAAATAGTTATAAAAAAAGAATCGCAATATTAAAAGAAAATGACTATTTAAACATTCACAAAGAAACAATTTATGATTTAATGGAATATATTTTAAAACAAAAAAAAATATATCCTAAAAACACTCAAAAGAAAATAAAAGATTCATTGAGAATTGTTGGTCTAAATAAAGAGATTTTAAACCGAAATTTAGTAACACTGTCAAGATCAGAAACAAAGCTTCTTCAAATCGCAATATCATTATTGTCAAATCCAGACGTTTTAATAATTGAAGAACCATTCAAATATTTAGATATAAAAACATTAAAGAATTTAATGATAGTATTAAGAAAAATGAAAGATCAATATAATAAGATTGTTATATTTTTATCAAAAGACATAGAAAAAATATACCAAAATACAGATAATACAATAATTTATAATAAAGGGAATGTAGTAGTTCAAGGAAAGACAAAAGAAGTGTTTAAAGATGTTGAATTATTAAAAGAAAATAAAATAAGTATTCCAGAGATCGTTAATTTTACATATGAAGTAAAATTAAAAAAATCAGTAAAATTGGACTATCACCAAAATATTAGGGATATTATAAAAGATATTTATAAACATGTTTAGGAGAAAAGATATGAGATATTTAATAAAATTTTCTTATGATGGAAGTAATTATAAAGGCTTTCAAACTCAAAAAGGATATGAAACGATCCAAGAAAAGATGGAAGAAGCATTAACAAAAATAAATAATGGAAAATATACTTCAATCACAGCAACAGGAAGAACAGATAAAGGAGTTCATGCACTAGCCCAATATGGACATGCAGATATCAATGTAAATATTAATGAGAAAAAATTAAAAAGAGCCCTTAATAGTAATCTTCCAGATGACATACATGTAATAGAGACAAAAATAGTTGATGATAATTTTCACGCGAGATATAATGCAATTGAAAAAACATATAAATATATAATAAATATAGAAGAATATAACCCATTAGAAAGAAAATATGTATTTCAATATAACTATAAATTGAATGTAGAAAATATGAGAAAGGCAATTAAATTTTTTAAAGGTGAACACGACTTTAGAGCATTTGTTACTGATAATCAAGAAAAAGAAAATTGTATAAGAACAATTACATATACAGATATAAAAGAAGAAAATAATAAAATAATAATAACATTTAAGGGAACAGGATTCCTAAGATATCAGGTAAGAAACATGGTCGGAATACTTATAAAGGTTGGAGAAAATAAAATATCTCCTGAAAAAATTATAAATATTATTGAAAGTAAAGATAGGACAAAATCAGGAAAAACTGCCCCAGCAGAAGGATTATATTTAGTAGATGTATCGTTCAAAATAGTCTAGGCCAAGCAACAAATGTTGCTTTTTTTTGCGTTTTATGATATAATATTGCCACATTTGTGAATAAAGGGGTTCAAAATGACAAAAGAAGAAAAAGAGAAGTATAATAAAAAGATTAAATTATACGAAAGACTTGGAGCAGAAAAATTTCAAAATGTTGTTTTCGCAGTTGAAAAAATAAAATTCAAAATAATAAAAAAGTGCTTTCCAAATTTTTTGAAATTTTATGATAAGCAATGTGATAAACAAGAAAAAAGATTAATAAAAAAAGCCAAAACTGAAGCAGAAATAAAGAAAATCAAAAGAAATACAAATTTTTCTAAAATGGCAATTAGAAAAGAATTAAATCAAGAGAAAAACAGAAATTATCACATGGATCCAAATAGACCAACTGATATATATAAATACCTAATATGGAATAAACAAGTACATGAAAGAGGATTAATAAAAGATATTTTATTGATAACTGCATCAATATTAGGTTTAGCATTAGGATTTACAGTAACAATACCAGTGTTAGTTTATGGATTATTAAGTGCAGTAATTAATTTTGAATGTATAAATATTCAAAATTGTAGTATATGTAAATATAAAAGATGTGAAGAAACACTTGAAAAAAGAGAAACTAAAAAAATAAATCAAAATATTGAAAATTATGGAGATGCCGCAGCAACAATTGATAAAGCAATAGAAACATCAGAAAACTTACCAAGTTTATCAGAAATAATATCACAAATGAATGATCCTGAACAATTAAAACAATTGAGAAATATAATTCAGGAAGAACTAAAATCAAGAAATGTCCAAAAAGGAAGGGGAAAATAGGTATGAATACATTTTTACCAACAACAATAGTTGCAGGAGCAGGAGGAGTTACAGCTTCAACAGTACTATCGAGTGTAGGAGAAGAAAAAGCTAGAAAAACAAGAAGGAATGCATTTATTGGAACTGCAGTAGCATCTGTAGGAACAGTAGCAGTAGGAGAAACATTAAATTGTAAAGCAGAAGTTGATTTAATTAAACAAAAACAATTAGAGGCAGAAGCATCAAGACAAGCATATGTAGATTCATTAAGTGATGAGGAATTAGAAATAGCACTTCGTCAAATAGAAGAACAATCTGGATATGATAATAGTACTGATATTGAAGAAACTAGAAACTATAGAAAATAAGAAAAAAGTATTGATTTTTAATACTTTTTTTAGTATAATTTTAACTGGTACATTCAAATCCCCACATAAATTGGACCCTGGGAAAGTCCGATTTAAGTAAAAGGAGAAAAAATATGACAAGTTATATGCAAAAAAAAGAAACTGTGGAACGTAAATGGTATGTAATTGATGCTGAAGGAAAAGCATTAGGTAGAGTAGCTTCTTTAGCTGCAACTTACTTACGTGGAAAACATAAACCAACATACACACCACATATTGACTGTGGAGATAATATTATTATTATCAATGCTGAGAAAATTAATTTAACTGGAAACAAGCTAGATAAGAAAATGTATTATAATCACTCACAATATTTAGGTGGATTAAGAGAAAGAACTGCTAGAACAATGAGAGAAGAATATCCAGTTGAAATGGTAGAAAGAGCTGTAAAGGGTATGCTACCACATAATAGACTAGGAAGACAAATGTACAAAAAATTATTTGTATATGCAGGAAATGAGCACAAGCAAATGGCACAAAAACCAGAAGTGCTTGAAGTTAAGTAGGAGGGTTAAGTTATGGCAAAAGAAAAGAAAAATGTATACACTGGAACAGGACATAGAAAGACAAGTGTTGCAAGGGTAACATTAACTCCAGGAAAAGGAAAAATAACTGTTAATGGTAGAGATGTTAGAGAATATTTTCCATCAGATATTTGTGTAATGGATTTATCTCAACCACTAGTATTAACAAATACTCAAGAATTATTTGATGTAGATGCAAAAGTAAAAGGTGGAGGATTCCAAGGACAAACAGGAGCAATCCGTTTAGGAATAACAAAAGCTTTACTTGAATATGATAAAACTACACCATCTGATTCTGAAAACAGTTATAGAAAAACTCTTAAAACAGCAGGATTCATTACTAGAGATTCTCGTAAGAAAGAACGTAAGAAACCAGGTTTAAAGAAAGCACGTCGTGCTCCACAATTCTCAAAGAGATAAAGAAACCAGGTTTAAAGAAAGCACGTCGTGCTCCACAATTCTCAAAGAGATAGAAAAGCTTTTTGGAAAGTCCGTATTTACGGGCTTTTTTTGATGTCTAAATATAGAAAAATGGCACTTTTTTGAGATCGTAGGCTACAAGTAGGCAACAGGTAGGCTACAAAGTCTTCGCAAACCCTTTATTTATCTTAGGCTTGTAGAACCAGCTAGGTGAACAAAATAACAATTTTTGTGATATAATATAATGGGAGGAAAAATTATGAATGAATTATTTACGAAATATGATGCTTGGACAAAAGAGTTTATGGAATCATGGAAAGAATTAGATTGGAAAAGAACACTAGAAACGT
>CADBGE010000019.1 GCA_902794075.1 uncultured Erysipelotrichaceae bacterium
AGCAGCAATATCACCTGTATATACATCACTAATCTCTTTACGAGTATTAGCATGCATTTGTAATATACGTCCAATTCTTTCTTTTGAATCTTTTGTAGAGTTTAAGACATATGAACCACTTGATAAGTGTCCAGAATAAACTCTAAAGAATGTTAATCGTCCAACAAAAGGATCAGTCATAACTTTAAATGCCAATGCAGCAAATGGTTCATTATCACTTGGATGTCTTTCAGCTTCCTTACCATCTAAAGTAGTACCTTTAATTGATTCAATATCAATTGGACTTGGTAAATAATCAAGTACAGCATCAAGTAATAACTTAATACCCTTATTACCTAAAGCAGTACCACACATAACTGGGAAGAATTCTGCAGCCAATGTACCTTTTCTAATAGCATTTTTAATCATATCAATTGTTACTTCTCCTCCATCAAGATATGTCATCATCATATCATCGTCGAATTCAGCAACAGCTTCAATTAACTCTGCTCTCTTCTCCTCAGCAATATCCTTTAAGTCAGCAGGAATTTCAATCTCTTCTGCATCTTCTGCTTGTTGACCATCATAATGATATGCCTTCATAGTAACTAAATCAATAACTCCATTGAATTCAGATTCAGCACCAATTGGCCATTCAATTCAGCACCAATTGGCCATTCAATAGGTTTAGAATTAACTCCTAAACGATCTTTAATAGTTTTTAAACTATATTCAAAATTTGCACCCATTTTGTCCATCTTATTTGCAAAAATAATTCTAGGAACTTTAAATTCAGATGCTTGTCTCCAAACTGTCTCAGTTTGTGGTTCAACACCGGCTTGTGCATCGATTAATGCAACTGCACCATCTAAAACACGAAGTGATCTTGAAACTTCAATTGTAAAATCAACATGTCCTGGAGTATCGATAATATTTAATCGATATCCCTTCCAATGAGCTGTAGTAGCAGCTGAAGTGATTGTAATACCACGTTCTTGTTCTTGCTCCATCCAGTCCATTTGAGATTCACCGTCATGAGTTTCACCAATCTTATGAGTAACCCCCGTATGGAATAAGATTCTTTCTGTACAAGTAGTTTTACCTGCATCGATATGAGCCATTATCCCAATATTTCTTGTCTTTTCTAAAGACGTATCTCTTGCCATATTATTGATTCCTTTCTACCATCTATAATGTGCGAAAGCTTTATTAGCCTCAGCCATTCTATGAGTATCTTCACGTTTTTTTACTGCTGCTCCTGTACCATTAGCAGCATCAATAATTTCATTAGCTAAATTATCAGCCATTCCTTTTCCACCACGTTCACGAGAATATTTAGTTAACCATCTAAGTCCTAAAGCCTGACTTCTCGCAGGTGTTACCTCAACTGGTACTTGATAGTTAGAACCACCAACACGACGACTCTTAACTTCTAATTGAGGTTTTATATTTTCCATTGCTTCATTAAATACTTCCAAAGCATCTTTTCCAGTTTTTTCTTTTACTGTATCAAAAGCTTCATAAACGATTGTTTGAGCAATTCCTTTTTTACCATCCAACATAATAGTATTAATAAGCTTAGCAACTATCTTTGACTTATATATTGGATCTGGTAAAACATCTCTCTTTACTGCACGTCTTTTACGCATTTTTAAATCCTCCCTTCAATTGTTTTATTACTTCTTTTCTTTTTTTGCACCGTATTTACTACGTCCTTGTTTACGATCTTTAACACCAGCTGTATCTAATGTACCACGAATTATATGGTAACGTACTCCGATAAGGTCTTTAACACGACCACCACGAATTAATACAACACTATGTTCTTGTAAATTATGTCCAATACCAGGAATATAAGTATCAACTTCTTTTCCATTTGATAAACGTACACGAGCATATTTACGTAATGCAGAGTTTGGTTTCTTAGGTGTTTTAGTACCAACACGAGTACATACTCCACGTTTTTGAGGAGCATTAGTATCAGTTGTTTTCTTTTTAATAGTATTTAACCCAACACCAAGAACTGGTGCTTTACTCTTTCTTACTTTACTCTTACGCTTATTGTGAATTAATTGGTTAATTGTAGGCATTAAATCTATCTCCTTTCTCTACACATATCCAGGTGTATCATTTTACCCTTTAAATAAATCTTTGCTAAACAAGCAAAGATATTTAATCAGCACAAATAATATATCACTACTATAAGTTAAAGTCAATAAATAAGTTTAAAAAAATCCAATTTTATGTGCTAAATATGTAATAATTAATAAAAATAACAAGAATCCAATTAAAAAAGAAATCATTTCATATATTCCAAGCCCATCATTATTATGTTTTTTCATATTATCACCTTTATTAAATAATACAATTTTTTTAAAAAAAAGTAAATAAAAAGGAGTAAGTTATCTTACTCCATAAATTGATCTTCAAGTTGTTCTAATGGCTCTTCATCAATAAATTCTGTTTTTAATTCATATTCAACATCACGATAAATTTTACTTCCAGTTCCAGCAGGAATTAATTTACCAATAATAACATTCTCCTTAAGTCCAGACAATTCATCAACTTTACCTTTAATAGCTGCATCAGTTAATATTCTTGTTGTTTCTTGGAATGATGCTGCTGATAAGAATGAATCAGTTTCTAGAGCTGCTTTTGTAATTCCAAGTAAAATTGGTTTTCCAAGAGCTGGAGTTTTACCATTAATAATAGCTTCTTTATTTCCATCTGTAAATTCACGGAAGTTTACCAAGCTACCAGGTAAGAATTTAGTATCTCCACCTTCAATAATTCTTATTTTGCTTATCATTCTTCTAGCAATTATTTCAATATGTTTATCAGAAATATCAACACCTTGAGAACGATAAGTATATTGAACTTCTTTTAGAATATACTCTTGTGTTGTAATTGGATCTGTAACTGCAAGTAACTCTTTAGGGCTAATAGCACCTTCTGTTAACTTGTCTCCACAATGAACTTCAGTTCCCTTTTCAACACATAATTTTGCTCCATAATTAGTAACATGTTCTTTAGTTTCTAATTTATTAGTAATACTAATTTTATATTTTCCATGATCTTCTTTTATCTTAGAAACAGTACCATCTATCTCAGCAATAGTTGATTTTGCTTTAGGATTACGAGCTTCAAATAATTCTTGAACACGAGGAAGACCTTGAGTAATATCAGCATCTCCACCATGAGCAACTCCACCTGAATGGAATGTACGCATTGTAAGCTGAGTTCCAGGTTCACCAATTGATTGTGCTGCCATAACACCAACAGCCTCACCTATTTCAACAAGGTTACCAGTAGCTAAGTTTCTACCATAACATTTTTGACATACACCATTAACTGTATTACAAGTTAAAATTGTTCTTATTTCAACTTCTGTAATACCTGCTTCAATTATCTTATCAGCTAAACTTTCAGTTATCATTTCTAATTTTTCAACAATAACTTCTTTTGTTTCAGGATGAACAATCTTCTTATTAGCAAAACGACCAACAATACGATCTCTTAAACTTTCAATAATACTTCCTGTTTTTTCATTAATAAAGTCCTTAACAACAACACCTTGATCAGTACCACAATCTGCTTCTCTAACAATCATATCTTGTGATACATCAACTAAACGTCTTGTTAGGTATCCAGAATCAGCTGTCTTTAATGCTGTATCTGCTGAACCTTTACGAGCACCATGTGTTGATAAGAAGAAGTCCGCAACGGATAGTCCTTCAATAAAGTTTGATTGAATTGGAATTTCAACTGGAGTACCATCAGGCTTAGCCATAATACCACGCATACCAGCAACTTGTGTAAAGTTAGAAATATTACCACGTGCCTTTGAATTCATCATAATAAATATTGGATTATCAATATCTGTATGAGCAACTTCCTCTAACTCTTCTTTAACTTGGTCAGTAGCATTATTCCATGTATCAATTACTTTATTAAATCTTTCTTCTTCAGTAATTAAACCACGTTTGTATTGTTTATTAATCTTATCAACAACTTTTTGTGCTTCGGCAACTATTTCTGGTTTTTTCTTAGAAATTTCAACATCGGCCATACTAACTGTAATACCTGAAATAGTAGAATATTTAAATCCTAAATCCTTCATTTTATCAAGCATTGTTGAAGTCTCAGTTGTTTTATAACGTTTAAATACTTGAGCAATTACTTTCTCTAAAGTTCCTTTAGCAAATGGTTTTACAAGTTCCATATTAGCTATTGCTTCTGGAATATTTGTACCCATTTCTAAGAAATATTTATTAGGAGTAATATTTGTAATATTTTCATCTGTTGGCTCATTAATGTATGCAAATGTATCAGGTAAAATTTCATTAAACTTAATTTTACCAACAGTAGTTACTAAATACTTATTTTTTTGACTTTCAGTAAATAATTTATATTTAAATGAATTTACTGGAATAGCAATTCTTGTATGAAGAGTAATCTCTCTTCTTTCATAAGCCATTAAAGCTTCATTACTATTCTTAAATACTCTACCTTCTCCTTCTTCTCCTGCTTTTTCCATAGTTATATAGTAATTACCCAAAACCATATCTTGAGAAGGAGTAACAATTGGATCTCCTGATTTAGGATGTAGAATATTATTAGAACCTAACATTAACATTCTAGCTTCTGCTTGCGCTTCTTCAGAAAGCGGAACGTGAACAGCCATTTGATCTCCATCAAAATCCGCATTAAATGCAGGACAAACTAATGGATGAAGTCTAATTGCCTTACCACCAACTAATACTGGTTCAAATGCTTGAATTCCAAGTCTATGTAATGTTGGAGCACGGTTAAGCATAACTGGATGTTCTTTTATAACCTCTTCAACAATATCCCATACAACTGGATCTTGATTATCAATTAATCTCTTAGCAGCTTTAATATTATGAGCTATATCTTTACTTACTAAACCATGAATTACATGAGGTTTAAATAATTCAAGTGCCATTTCTTTAGGGATACCACATTGATACATCTTTAGTGATGGCCCAACAACTATAACTGAACGACCAGAGTAATCAACACGTTTTCCTAATAAGTTTTGACGGAAACGGCCTTGTTTTCCTTTTAACATACTTGAAATTGATTTTAATGGTCTATTTCCTGCTCCAGTAACACTTCTTCCACGACGACCATTATCAAATAATGCATCTACAGCTTCTTGAAGCATACGTTTTTCATTTTGAATAATAATTCCAGGAGCTCCTAAATCAATTAGTTTCTTTAAACGATTATTACGGTTAATAACACGTCTATATAAATCATTCAAGTCTGATGTTGCAAATCTTCCACCATCTAATTGAATCATTGGACGTAATTCCGGAGGTATAACAGGTATACAATCCATAATCATCCACTCAGGTTTATTTCCTGATTTGTAGAAAGCATCAAGAACATCTAATCTCTTTAATAAACGTGTTCTTTTTTGTCCTTGAGCACCATCTAATTCTTTTTCAATTTCATCAATATCCTTTTTTAAATCAACTTTTTTAAGAAGTTCCTTAATAGCTTCAGCACCCATTCCAACTTTAAAACCAGTACCATACTTTTCATAATAAGCTCTATATTCTTTTTCTGATAATGTTTGTTTGTTTTCAAGTGGTGCATTACCTTTATCAATAACAACATAACTTACAAAATATAATACTTCTTCAAGATCTCTTGGACTCATATCAAGAACTAATCCCATTCTTGAAGGAACACCTTTAAAAAACCATATGTGTGATACAGGAGTTGCCAATTCAATATGTCCCATACGTTCACGACGAACCTTAGAACGAGTAACTTCAACACCACATCTATCACAAATAATATTTTTATATCTTACTCTTTTGTACTTTCCGCAAGAACATTCAAAGTCTTTTGTTGGACCAAAAATCTTTTCACAGAATAATCCATCTCTTTCAGGTCTTAAAGTACGATAATTAATTGTCTCAGGCTTTTTTACTTCACCATATGACCACTCTCGAATTTTTTCAGGAGAAGCTATTCCAATTTTTAATGCTTCAAATTTATTAACATCTATCATTAAATATCAGCTCCTTCCTCTGCCATTATCTCTTCATCTGTTGGTTCTTCCTCAGATTCACCATCGTCAAATTCTTCTTCTGCTGTTGCTTCGTTTAACTCTTCCTCAGGCTGTTCATTTGTAATAACTTCTTTAATTGGACTCTCAACTTCTTCTATATTAGTTGCAAAGTCTTCCTTATCTTCAGATTCCTCAATTTCCTTAAGTTGTAATGTTTCACCACTATCATTAATAATTGAGACATCTAAACCTAATGCTTGGAATTCTTTCATTAATACTCTAAATGATTCTGGAACACCAGCTTGATTAATTTCTTGACCTTTAATAATTGATTCATAAACCTTAACACGACCAATTACATCGTCAGATTTAACAGTCAATAATTCTTGTAATGTGTGTGCAGCTCCATAAGCATATAGTGCCCAAACTTCCATTTCTCCAAATCTTTGACCACCAAATTGAGCCTTACCACCAAGAGGTTGTTGTGTAACTAATGAATATGGTCCAGTAGCACGTGCATGTAATTTATCATCAACCATATGATGAAGTTTAATCATATACATAACACCAACTGCAATTCTATGATCAAAAGCTTCACCAGTACGACCATCATATAAAACAGTCTTACCATCTTCATCCATTCCTGCTTCCTTCATCATAGCTTGAATATCAGAAATATGAGCTCCATCAAATACTGGTGTAGCAACATGTACTCCTAGTTTCTTGCAAGCCATACCCATGTGAATTTCAAGAATTTGTCCAAAATTCATACGAGAAGGAACACCTTGAGGGTTTAACATAATATCAACAGGAGTACCATCTGGTAGATATGGCATATCTTCTTGTGGAAGAATAAGCGAAATAACACCTTTATTACCATGACGTCCAGACATCTTATCTCCAACTTGAATCTTACGTTTTTGAATTATATATACACGGATAACCTTAGAAACACCAGCTGGTAATTCGTCATTATCCTTTCTTGAATAAATCTTTATATCATGAACGATACCATCACCACCATGAGGAACACGCAATGATGTATCTCTAACTTCACGAGTTTTTTCTCCAAATATAGCATGTAATAATTTCTCTTCAGAAGTAAGTTCTGCCATACCTTTAGGTGTAACTTTACCAACTAAGATATCACCTTCTTTTACCTCTGTACCAATAGTTACAATACCATTCTCATCTAAGTTACGACGAGCCTCTTCACTAACATTTGGTATGTCACGAGTAATTTCTTCTGGTCCTAACTTAGTTTCTCTACATTGCATTTCATAATCCTCTAAATGTAGAGAAGTATATTTATCATCTTTAACTAAATTTTCATTTAAAATTACAGCATCTTCATAGTTATATCCATTAAAAGTCATGAATGCAACTGTCATATTTTTACCTAAAGCTAATTCACCTTTATCAGTAGAATTACCGTCAGCTAGGATTGTCTTATCAGCTTTTACTTTATCTCCAACATGAACAATTGGTCTTTGATGCATACAAATACTTGAGTTACCTAGTTCAAAATTAGCAAGATTATATGTTTCTTTACCATCTTTTGAAGCAACAACAATCTTCTTTGCATCAACATATTCAACAATTCCATCTTTCTTTGCAACAACTTCAACACCTGAATCTTTTGCTGCTATAAATTCGACACCTGTTCCAACGTAAGGGGCCTCTGTTTTAATAAGTGGCATCGCTTGACGTTGCATGTTTGCTCCCATAAGTGCACGAGTAGCGTCATCATGCTCTAAGAATGGAATACAACTTGTAGTAACTGAAACAACTTGTTGTGGACTAACATCAATATAATCAACTTCTTCAGGTTTAGCTAAAATATTTTCTCCACGGAATCTTGCAGATACATGTTCATCAATTATCTTATTATCCTTATCAGTTCCTACAGTTGATTGTGAAATTATATAGTCTAATTCATCATCTGCAGTTAAATAAACAACTTCATCTGTTATTTGACGATCTACAACTTTTCTATATGGTGTCATAATAAAACCATATTCATCTATTTTTGCATAACTTGCCAAAGAAGTAATAAGTCCGATATTTGGTCCTTCTGGAGACTCTATTGGACAAATTCTTCCGTAGTGAGAAGTATTAACGTCACGAACTTCAACTCCAGCTCTATCTCTAGATAATCCTCCTGGTCCTAAAGCAGATAAACGTCTCTTATTAGTCAATTCTGCTATTGGATTTGTTTGATCCATAAATTGAGATAGTTGTGAACTACCAAAAAACTCTTTCATAGCAGCTGTAACAGGACGAATATTAATCAAAGTCTTAGGAGTAACTTCTTCCATTTCTTGAGTAGTCATTCTTTCTCTTATTACTCTTTCCATTCTTGAAACACCAATTCTAAATTGATTTTGTAACAATTCTCCAACTTGACGTATACGTCTATTACCTAAGTGATCAATTTCATCAAAATTTCCAACACCATTTAATAAATTCAAATAGTAAGATACAGATGCATAAACATCAGAGATAGTAAGTCTCTTAATATCACATTCTTGATCATTACCAATAACAAGAATTTTCTTTTTCTTATCTTGTGGATTTTGAATTTTAATAGATTGAATTTTATTATAAGTATCTAATTCATCATTAACCTTAGCTTCATGAACTCCAAATCCTGATTTAAATGCTTCTGCTAATTCATTGATATTTGCCTTTGTAATTAAAGTACCTTTTTCAAAAACAACCTTCTTGTCAACAATTACATCTTCTGCAATAACTTGATTTAACATTCTATCAACAATATTTAGTTTTCTATTAAACTTATAACGACCTACCTTTGATAAATCATATCTAAATTCATCAAAAAATCTAGTAATAATTTGGTTTTTAGAAGAATCAAGTGTAGCAGGCTCACCTGGTCTTAACTTTTCATAAATTTCAATTAAAGCTTCATCAGTATTTTTAGTTGAGTCCTTAGCTATTGTATTTTTTAAATATTCGTTATCTCCAAAAAAGTTTAGAATATCATCATCACTAGACAAACCAAATGCTCTTAATAATGTTGTAATAGGAACCTTTCTAGTTCTATCAATTCTTACATAAAGAACATCTCTTGCATCTACTTCAAACTCTAACCATGTACCACGATTTGGAATAATTTGAGAAGTAATTAATTCTCTTCCATTTTTATCAATTTCATGATTAAAATATACACTAGGAGATCTAACTAATTGCGAAACAATAACACGTTCAGCTCCATTTATAACAAATGTACCACTATCTGTCATTATTGGCATATCACCTAAAAATACTTCTTGTTCTTTAACCTCTCCAGTTTCACGATTAAAAAGACGCACTTCAACTCTTAAAGGTGCAGAATAAGTTGTTTCACGGTCTTTACTTTCCTTTATTGAATATTTTGGTTCATCAAAATGGTAATCTCCAAATTCAAGTGATAAAGTTCCTGAGAAATTTTCAACAGGAAACAAATCAGCAAAGACTTCTTTAATACCATCATTTATAAACCAATTGTATGATTTCTTTTGAATTTCAAGTAAATCTTTTAATTCATAAGTATTTCTAATACTAGAGAAATTTCTTCTTTCTCTATAATCACCACATTTTGTTATTTTATAAGACACTATTTTTCACCCCACAATATTTTTTTTCTTATTAAATTTTAAGAGATAGAACATTTTAATATATAAAACCCTTTCTTTCTATTTAAAATTTCAACAAGATATTTTTTTTCTAAGTCTCTAATAAGCGATTTAGCACCTTGCTCTTTCCTAATTACAAGAAATAAATTACCATTTTTTTCTAAATAATTATAAGCATTCATCACTATATCATAGACTACTTTTTTACCAGCCCTTATTGGTGGATTGGTAATAATTGTTGCATATTTAGAATTAACATTTTCATAAGTGTTACTTTCAAAAGCTCTTACATTTGTACAATGATTTTCTTTAATATTAATTTCAGACAAATGAATTGCTCTAAGATTAACATCAACCATATCTACATTACATAAGATAACCTTGTTAAGTATAATTCCTAATACACCATAACCACAACCCATATCAAGAACTTTGCCTCCAACTTCTTCAAGCGGGATTGATTCAAGAAGAAGTCTACTGCCAAAGTCCAAACCGTCCTTCGAAAAAACACCGTTATCGGTATAAAAAGTGAAATTGTTATTCAACACAAAGCATTTTGTTTTAACCATTTTACTTGGTAATTCTTGATTATCAAAATATTGCCCCATTTTATCACCCTGACAAAAAAAGAAGAAGAAAAACAGCACAAATTTTACCTATTTTTCTTCCTTTCGAAACATATAATACTACAATAATATAATAATGTCAACATTTTTTTAATAAAAATAAAAAAGAAAGAAGTAATCATTATAATTACTTCTTAAGACATTATTTAACTTCTACAGTAGCTCCAGCTTCTTCAAGCTTAGCTTTGATTTCATCAGCTTCAGCTGTAGGAATATTTTCCTTAACAACACCGTTTGAATCAACGATATCTTTAGCTTCTTTTAATCCTAAACCAGTAATTTCTTTAACAGCTTTGATTACTCCAACTTTTCCAGCTCCAGCATCAGCGATAGATACTGTAACTGTACTTGGTGCAGCATCAGCTCCAGCTCCACCTGCAGCAGGTGCAGCAACTGCAACAGCACTTGGATCAACACCAAATTCTTCCTTCATTGCATCTACTAATTCTTTAATTTCTAATAAATTCATTTCTTTTAAACTACTGATAAAATCTTCTTTTGTTAATTTAGCCATTATAATTTCCTCCTTATATTTAATAATTTTTAATTAATTTTCTTCTTTTTGTTGACTATATAAGTCTAAGCAGATTGATAAATCTCTTACTATACCAATCATACCACCAGCAAGCATTGTAAGTAATTGATCTCTTGATGGTAACGTAGCATATTCAGCTAATTTAGCTTGATCAGCTTTTTCTCCATCAACAATCCCTACTTTTAAAACTAATGCTGGATGTTCTTTAGCAAATTCAGACAAAACCTTAATTGGAGCAACCTGATCTTCTCCATACGCAAATGCACTTGGACCAGTCAAACCTTCAGTAAGATCGATTCCTAAATCATTAAAAGCACGCGCCATTAAAGTATTTTTATATACCTTATAATCTGAATTAGTTTCCTTAAGTTTATTACGCAACTCTTTTGATTCTGTATCTGTAATACCACGATAATCAAATAATACGATTGTCTTAGCATTTTGAGCACGTTCCTTAATCTCATCAATAACTAATTGCTTTTGACTTAAGATTTTTTCACTTGCCATAATACACCTCCTTATTAATTTATTGAGGGATGCCATAAAAAGGTTCTTTAACACCATGCCAAAGAACCTTTATAATTACTTAATTAAAGTCCTCGGCAGGATTTACTTGTACACCTGCTGTCTATGGCACCTACAAATTGTCTTTATTATATACTATTATCAATTATTTGTCAAAATTATTTTCTATTTTAATACCAGGCCCCATTGTTGCTGATATAGAAATATTTTTAACATATTCACCTTTTACAGTTGCAGGCTTAATTCTAAGAATTTGAGCAACAAAAGCATCAAGGTTAGCAAGTAAATCTTCTTCACTAAATGAAACTTTACCAATTACACCATGAACATTTCCAAAACTATCAGTTCTATATTCAACACGTCCTGCTTTTACTTCTTCAACAGCTTTTCTAATATCCATTGTAACAGTTCCAGTTTTAGGGTTTGGCATTAATCCTTTTGGCCCTAATACTTTACCTAATTTTCCTAATAAAGGCATCATATCTGGAGTAGCAATAATTGTATCAAAATCGAACCAGTTTTCTTTTTCAATTTTTTCTAGCATATCAGTATCTCCAACATAATCAGCACCTGCATCCTTAGCTTCTTGAGCTTTAGGTCCTCTTGTAACTACTAATACCTTTTTAGTTTTACCAGTTCCCTTTGGTAGAACTATTGCACCTCTTAATTGTTGATCAGCTTTCTTAGTATCAAGATTTAATCTCATTGCAATTTCAATTGATCCATCAAAAGAACTAGTAGAAGTTTCTTTTACAAGCTTAACAGCTTCTTCTTTTGAATATAAATGACTTTTATCAATTTTAGATATAGCCTCTACATATTTCTTACTTCTTTTTTTCATATATTTTCCTCCTTATGTGGTTTAAGCGGATTTTTCCTACCACTAGGTAATACCTATATGGTTATTAATTTAATTATTCTTGTCCTTCTATTTCTATTCCCATGTTTTTAGCAGTTCCAGCAACTATCTTCATAGCACCTTCAACATCATATGCATTAAGATCAGGTAATTTAATTTCAGCAATTTCCTTTAATGTAGCTTGTGAAATAGTAGCAACAGTCTCTTTGCTTCCATTTGTAGCACCTTTTTTTATCTTAGCATATTTTTTCAATAGGAATGCTGTAGGTGGAGTTTTAATAATAAAATCAAAACTTCTATCCTCATATACAGAAATTTCAACAGGTAGTACATCACCCATTTTTTCTCTTGTAGCATCATTGTACTTAGTACAAAAATCTTGTAAATTAATTCCTGCAGGTCCTAATACAGTACCAACTGGTGGAGCTGGTGTAGCTTTTCCTGCTGGAATTTGTAACTTTATCTTTTTTACTGCTTCCTTTGCCACGAAAAACACCTCCTATAAATTTTAGTTTTCGCGAGTGGTACAAATAGCTTGATTACCGCTTTAAAATGCAAACCATGCTTCCCACTAAATCTATATTAATTAAATATAGCCCCTAAATAATAACACAATAATAATATTATTGCAAGTATAATTAAGCATTTTCTATTTGACTTAATTCAACTTCAACAGATGTTTCTTGTCCAAATAAATCTACAAGCAACATAACTTTTTGATTTGGTAAATCTACAGAATCAACTGTTCCATACATTCCATTAAAAGGTCCAGCAATAATTTTAACTTTATTACCCTCAGTTAACTCAGTATCAACATCCATTCTACTAATTCCAAGGTTACCCAGTATTTTATCAACTTCATATGGTTGTAACGGAGTTGGTTTTGCACCTTTTCCACTTGATCCAATGAATCCTGTAACTCCAGGAGTATTTCTAACAACATACCAAGCTTCATCTGTCATGACCATTTCAACAAGAATATATCCAGGGAACATCTTCTTTACCTTTTCTTTTGTAACTCCATCTTTAACTTCAACAACTTTTTCCTCAGGAATTACAACTCTATAAATATAGTCTTGCATATCCATAGATTCAGCTCTCATTTCTAATTTTTCTTTAACCTTATTCTCATGACCTGAATAAGTATTAACTACATACCATTGTTTTTCCATTTATAAACCTCCTAAGAAAATAATGATTGAACAAAAGCAAATAAGATATCAATCAAATAGAAAAATAAAGAACAAAATACTATAAAAACTATACATGCAATAGAATATTTAATCATATCCTTTTTTGAAGTCCAATGAACTTTTTTAAATTCACTCTTTACTCCATTACAAAATATACGAAATTTATCAAAAATATTTTTCTTTTCTTCTACTTTTTCTTCTTTTTTAATAGATTTTGTTTTTGTATTTGTCTTTTTTACTTTACTTTTTTTCTTAATACTTGAAGTATTGTATTTATCATCTACAATCTTTTTTCTAACTTCAGCCATATTTTCACCTAATTCCATTTTTTCAAAATAAAAACACTTCCAAGTGCTTACACCAATAAAATAACATAAGCATCAAGAAATGTCAACATAAAACTACTAACTATATATTAAAATAAAAGTAATTAAACAAATAAAGATAATACTTAAAATTATAACAGTTGGTATTAAAAGATTATTTATAAAAGCTGCTTCCTTTGAACTATTTAGCATCTTATATATACTATCATTTATCTTATCATTTGATAAATTATCAAACATCTTGTTATCCTCATTAGAATTTGCAAAAGAATTTCCACCTTTGCTCTCATTTATTTGCTGTTCTAATTGCTTTAGGTCTCTATTCATTTTTTCTAAGGCAAATTCAGAAAAATAAACAGATGCTCCTCTTTGAACAACACCTCTATAATAAGGAACGTCACCTTCAGGTAAAAATCTCGCAATCTCATCAAAATTTTCCTTCAAAAAACTAGGAGTCAAACTTTTAAGTGTATTAGTATAAATTCCGATTTGAATTAAAGAAGAATTAAAAATATCCGTTTTTATCATTTCACTTCGTTCAGAAAGATCAGAACTTAATTCTACAAGATTTTCAAACTTAACATAATTAGGATTATTATTTAATATTTTAATTCTAGATGGATGAAAAATTTCTATACAATATCCATGGTTATGAATATATTTAAGCGCAATGTCCATATTCAAAAAAACTTCGCGTTTTTCTTCATCAGTATAATGTTCAGAAAGCCATTCAAATAAATTAACAATATTGTTATCTGATTTATTGCCCTTCTCCATATAATCACCCTATCCTACATAATAATTCTAAAACAAAAAGAAAAAAAACACAAATAATTAGTGTTATTTTTTTTAATTTTACTTATTTCGACTATTAACTATCTTCTTTAATTTTCTTCCAATAAATTGAACTTTTCTCAAAGGAATATCCAATAATATACTTATTTCTTTATAAGCAAACCCATTATATCTTAATTCCATTACACATGAATCATCAAAGTCTAAATTTAAATATAAATGTTTGATAAATTCATTATTATTTACTTCTTCAAGATATTTTTCAATATTACTATCTTCATAAATTAATTGACTATCATCAAGGTTAATAAAATAACTATTATTGAGATTCTTCTTCTCACAACTAATTTTTCTGCAAAAAGTCATTAATGCTCTATTAATACAAAGTGTAACAAAAGTATAAAACAAACTATTTTTTTCGTCATTATAACTGTGAATCGCACTACAAAAAGATATATATGCTTCTTGTTGAAAATCCTCCAACTCATACCCATAATCCCTATAGTTAGAATAATACTTGTAGGCCATTTTCTTCATAAGAGGTACATATTTATTAAATAAGCAATCATAAGACTGCTCATCATTTTCTCTAACACTATATATTAATTCATAATCATTATATTTCTTGTAATTCATTATACCTACTTTCTATTTCGAATTACCTCATAAATCATTATTCCAGTAGCAACGCTTGCATTCAGACTATTGGTTTTACCATACATAGGAATTTTAACCAAAAAATCACATTTTTTCTCAACTAAATTAGAAATACCACTACCTTCGTTTCCAATAACAATAGCAATCTTTCCAGAATAATCAACTGTTCTATAATCAACACTATTATTTAGTGCTGTTCCAACAATCCAAAAGCCATTCTTTTTAAGAGTATCAATACAATTACTAATATTAGAAACATTAATAATGTTCATATTTTGTAATGTTCCAGCACTTGTTTTCATAACAGTGGCATTAATTTGAACTTGTCTATTTTTACTTATTATAATTGATTTTATACCAGCTGCTTCACAAGTTCTAATAATAGCCCCAAGATTATGTGGATCCTCCAAGTGATCAAGAATAAC
>CADBGE010000020.1 GCA_902794075.1 uncultured Erysipelotrichaceae bacterium
GTTAAATGGTGTTGTTGCGGTTATTGTAAAATTACAAACAGTTCCAATATGTTCATCATTATATTTATAGATGTGAACATTATCACTTGATAATTCTGATTTTTTAAAAGTATTTGGTATACTATATTTTATTTTTCCTATTTGATTATCTTGTAATTTTATTACTTCTTCCTCTTCGAAGTCACATCCTGTTAACAGTAAAACAAATGTAATTAAAATAGTAATATATTTAATATAATATTTCATAAATTCACCATTTACATCTTTTTATAGATAAAATATGCAGCTACTGCAACTACTGCTAATATTATGATGAAGATAAATATCTTTAATCCAAGAAAAATCTTCTTCTGATAAATCCATGCTTCGTGTATAGAATTCTTTATCAATTTTCTTATCTTGTGTATCTTCTAAACTTTTTTCTTCTAAATCTTTTATTTCATCAAGATTAATTTTATCATCAGTTTGTGTATCTTCTATCTCTTCTGTTTTTTCTTCATCTTTTTCTAATTCATCTGATGCGGATACTTTATCTAGCATATTAGTTGCCATTAAATCACTTAACAAGTCAACTGATGTTTTCTTATCTATTTCTCCAGCTAATGTTTTTGATGCAATTGTATCAACTAATTCTCTTATTTCTTTTTCTTCTTCTGTTTCTACTCTTTTTTTCTTTTCTTCTCGATATTTGAGTAATTCTTCTAAGTTTACTCCAGAAAAAACATTATAACTTGTATGTTTTAATTTTCTTTTTTCTTCTAAATTATCTTTATCTTTTTTATTTTTTCTAGCAGCTTCTAATACTGAATTTATATCATAAATCTTATCTTCATTTCTTTGATATAAATATTTAAAATCATCTAGTTCTTTTTTTACTTTTGGAACTTCATCAACCATTTGATATTTTCTTAGTTTTTGATAGTTTTCTCTTGTAGTCTTTGATTCTTTTTTATTATTACTGTTATTTATTTCATATACATTAGAAGTTGTGACATCAGTGATATTAGTATATTTATTTGTATTTTGATATAAATCTTTATTTTTTTCAAAACGTTTTTCTTGTAGTGATACGTCATCTTTATATCTATCCATTCTTCTCATACTACTCACCTTCTTATAATAAGTTTATCATAAGTAAGTCAATTAAAAAAGATGAATTATTAGTACTTTACACTTTATATAATAATATTTACTTTTTTAATAATTGTTTTTGTATAGAATCAGTAATTGAGTTTTCAAATGATGTTTGATATTGTACAAGTTCTTCAAGTAGTTGATGTTTTTTTGCTTCTCTTTCTTCTTTAGAATCAGTCCCAACAACTCTTCCATTTATATAGCAACCTTTTAAATGTCCGTTTAATATCATACTATTTAGAACATCATTTGTTTTTATAACCTGATATGATGGTAGTGTTATATTTAGACCTGTATTTCTTAATACACTGTGTGATATATATATTTGTGGTTCATCTTCATTTGTTGAGAATACTTTTTCAGTTACTGTATTATTTGACAAATCTACATTTGAAAGATCTGTAAAATCAATAACAAAATAATTATTAGTAAAATCTATATTTATATTTGTATTAGCAAGAACTGTACTTTTAATGATATATCCATCATATAAAAAATTATTTGATAAATCAGTATTATCAAAATTATATCTGTATATAATTCTTACATTATGGCATTTATTTTTGTATCTACCTGTTTTAACAATTATTGAAATAGCTTTTGAAAAATCTATTTTTGCATTAGTATTTGATAAGTTTATAACTGGTCTAAATTTTAGTTCTCCTGCATTCAATTTTGGTCTAATTGATTCTGTACAATCTAGTATTCTCTCATCACCCCAGTAGACATTATCAAATGATACTTCACTTAAATCTAATTTGTCATAGTGTTTCATATCCCAAGCAACCATTTTAAAAGGTACTCTTGAATTTAAATAATTATGAATTATACTATCTGAATCCATTTCAGCTACATAGTTATCGAAAATTAAAGTTTCTAAAGTCTCTTTTGGTAACTTTATTTTTTGTCCTTCTGGAACTTGTGATAGTTGTTTTTCAACTTTTTTTCTTATTTCAGTTAATCTTTCTTTTGGTACAAGCATAATATACCTCCTTTTTTCGTATTATCTTATCATAATTTTCTCTTTACTACAATTTTTTTTTAATATATAATTGTTATGAAAGGAAGGAAGAAAAATGAAAGTTAGAGTTAATCAAGATGCATGTATCGGATGTGGAGCATGTGAACAAATCGATGATGAATTATTTAAAATTAATGATGCTGGTATTTCTAAGGAAGTAAGTGAAGATGTTGCTGAAGGAAAAGAAGAAAATGCAAAAGAAGCAATTGATGCTTGCCCTACTGGAGCAATTGAAGAAATATAAAATAAAGAGTTCAATTTAGTTGAACTCTATTTTTTATAACTATAAACTATTTGTACTTCTTTTGGAGTTAATTTTCTATATTCTCCTGATTGTAAATTCTCAGTTGTAAAGATATCTAATCTTTTTCTTGTAAGTTTTTCTACATGATATCCTACTTTTTCAAACATTCTTTTAACTTGATGATTTTTTCCTTCATGAATAGTTATTTCAACCATACACGTATTAGAATCTATATTAACTTTTTTTAATTTTACACGTGATGCTTTTACTAATACTTCATCAAGTAAAACTCCTTTTTTTAATTGATCTATTTGTTCTTTTTTAATTATTCCTTCTAGTTTTGCAAGATATACTTTTTCAATATTATTTTTTGGATGTGTTAAGATATTTGCAAATTCACCATCATTTGTTAATAATAATACTCCTGTTGTATCATAATCAAGTCTGCCTACAGGAAAAATTCTTGCGCTAGTATTAATAAAGTCTGTTACTATTTTTCTTCCTTTATCATCACTTGTTGATGTTATTACTCCTCTTGGTTTATTTAATAAATAATATTCTTTTGCTTCTTTTTCTAATATTTTATTATCTACTATAATTTCATCACTTGTATTTACTTTTGTACCTAATTCTGTTATTACTTTACCGTTTACTTTTACTTTTCCTTCTTTAATTAGGCTTTCTGCTTTTCTTCTTGATGTTAGTCCTGATGAAGCAATAACTTTTTGTAATCTTTCCATAGTAATCCCTCTTTTTATATAAGCTTTTTGTATTATACTACATTTTTTTTATTATTTCTAGTATATATGTGCCTAAGCATTATATAAATTAATTAATAAAATATTGTGAGGAGGATTTTTATGTATAATAATTATCAAGATCCATATATGTTTAATAATAGTGAAGATGATAGATTTTTCTTTGCTCCATTTTTAGTTGGTGGTCTTGCAGGTACTGCATTAGGACTTGGAATTGCTAATAACAATCAAATGAATAACAATTCATATTATCAACCATATCCAATGTATCCAGTATACCCTGTTTATCCTAGTTATCCAGTTGAAAATAATTACTATTATTAATCTAATAATGGAAGTGTTACAACTACCGTTGTACCTTCTTTTTCTTTGGATTTATATGATATTTTTCCTTTATGTAATTCAATTATCTTTTTTACATAAGCCATTCCAATTCCAGTTCCTGTTTGTTTTGTTGAATAAAATGGTTCTCCTATATGATTTAATACTTCACTATTCATTCCCCTACCATTATCAGTTACAGATATTTTATAATGCTTCTTTAATTTTTTTATTTTAATATCAATTATTAAGAAATCTTTATCTTTTGATTCTATAGAATTCTTAATTAAATTGATAAATCCTTGTTTTAATCTATCATAGTCTCCATTTATATATATTTCATCTTCATTTACATAATGAATAATTCCATTATTCTTTTTTAATAGTGGATTAAAAGTATAAATAATATCTTCGAAAACTAAATCTAAATCTAATGGTTCCTTATCTATTTCTTTTAATCTACCAAAACTAGAAAAATCATTTATTATTGTAATGCTTCTTTTTATTTCTTTTTTTATTATCTCTTCGTATTTTTTAATCTTTTTTTGATCATTAGTTCTATCTATCATATCTAAGTATCCATTAACTACAGCAAGTGGATTTTTTATTTCATGATTTAATTGAAATAGTGACTCTTTTATTTCTTTTTCTTTTTCTAAATTATCTAATGTATCATTTATATCAACAATCTTTTGATTTTTAATAAATAGTTGAAACATTAAGAAATTTATTATTAAAGATGTAGTTATTAATAAAAATGTTATTAATGGATTTTTTATTAAATATTTTTTTGATGGAACAAATATTCCAATTATTGATAATAAAAATGTCATTCCTGTAATGATACCTAAAAAGTATATTCTAATATATTTCTTCTTTTGAATTATTATTCTTTTTATAAATCTTATAATACTACTAATATATTCTTTTTGCATATTTTTATCACCATAATAAAAATATCATATTATATTATTAATACTTGTCGATATATGTCGAAAAAAAATAAAAAACAAGTACTAACCTTGTTTCCTATTTTATTTCATCAATATATTTTTTAAGTTGTTTTGATTCTGGACCTAAAATTATTTTTAATTGATTATCTATTTCAACAACACCTTTAGCTCCCAGTTTTTGAATTCCTTCTTTATTTGCTTTAGTTACATCTTTAAGAGTTACTTTAAATCTAGACATATTAGTTTCTGTTGAAATAATATTATCTTTTCCTCCAAGCATTTCTACTAGTTTATTAAAGTCTAGACCAGCATCCTTTTTTGTAGCTTTTATTAAAGCAAACAATATTACTACTAGGACAATTCCTATAATTATATATTCTACATAATTCATACTATCACCAAGTTAATTATATATTATTTTTTTTCTTTTAACAAGTATGTTATATACTTTCTAGTTGATTTACTTTTTTTATGAAATCTTTACTTTTTAAGTATAAACCTGTATATCGATCATAATAATCATCTAGAAATGTATTTATTTCTTTTGATACTTCACGACTTATATCCAATTTAGTAATACTTGAAATATCTACATAATAATACATTCTAATTACTTTTATTGTTTTTTCATTTACAAGTGGCTCATTTTGATAACAGTTTTTACATATATAACCACCTTGTTCACTAGACAATGTTACTATTTGTTTAGAACTACCACAATTAGTACATGAATCGATATTAGGAGTTATTCCTAAATAATTTAGTAATTTTATTTCAATAATATTTGTTAGTACTAATGGATCTAGTCCTTCTTCTATTTTTATTAGTGTATTTTTTAAAATATCAAATATTTCATCACTATCATTTTGTTTTAGAACTTGATTTGTTAAATCAATAATATATGATGCATATGATATTTTTTCTAAATCCATTAATGTATTTGAAAATGAATTAATTACATCTATACTTATTAAAGTAGAAAGTCCATTTTCTTTGTAGTATACATTAAATGTTCCATATATTAGTTTTCTACTTACTCCTCGTAGTTTACTTTTTATTTTTCTACAACCTTTTGACATTATGCCAATAAGTCCATATTTATCGGTAAGAACATTTAATATTTTACTTGATTCAGAATAATTTGTTTCACTTAGTATTATTCCTTCAAATTTTTCTATTTTCACTTTATCACTTCTTTGTTAGTTTCTTATATAAATTATAATATTTTATATCTCCTGTTTTTTTGAATAAATCCCATAATAATTTTGTATCCAAAATAATCACCTCTACTATAATAATGATGATTATTTTTTTATTTTATTCATATTTTTTATTCATCTTCGTCTTTTAGACCTAATTCGATAAAATATTTTTCCTGGTCACGCCAATTTTTTAATGTTTTTACATAAGTTTCTAAAAAGACTTTTTTTCCTAAGAATTTTTCCATATCAATTCTTGCGCGTGTACCTATTTCTTTAAGCATTGAACCTTGGCGACCTATAATTATTTTTTTAATATTATCTCTATCTACTACTATTAGAACTTGAATATGAACAATCTTTTCATCTTCCTCATAGTTTTCAACATAACATGTTACTGTATGTGGTATTTCATCATGAGTTAATTCTAATACTTTTTCTCTTACAAACTCTGCCATTATAAATCTTGTAGTAACGTTTGTTAATTCTTCTTCTGAATATATTTTATCCATCTCAGGTAAATCTTTTTTTAGACAATCTATAAGTAATTTTGTATTATCATTTTTCATTGCAGAGATTGGAATTATTTCTTTAAAATCATATAATTCTTTTAATTCATTGATATCTTTTAGTAATTTTGTTTTATCCTTTACTAAATCTATTTTATTTAGTAGTAAGTAAACTGGTATTTCATGATTTTTTATTCTTTCAAGGATGAATTTATCTCCTTTTCCAAAACCTTTAGAAATATCCACTAAAAATAATATTATGTCTACTCCTTCAGTATTACTATATGCTTTTTTATTTAATAGACTTCCTAACTTATCATTTGGTTTATGTATACCTGGAGTATCTACAAATACTATTTGAGACTCATCATCATTATAGATTCCATTAATTACATTTCTTGTTGTGCCACTTACGTTTGATGTTATGGCAAGCTTCATTCCTAAAATTGAATTTAGTAATGTACTTTTACCAACATTTGGTCTTCCTACTATACTTACAAATCCACATTTCATTTTAAATCATCCTCTCCAAAAGGATATGGACATAATTCTTCTACTGTGAATTCTTTATATTCTCCATTTTTTGAATAGCATCTTACTATGGAATCTTTAGCAAATAATTCTGAGATTACTTGTCTACATTGAAAACATGGTGTTCCTATTCCTGTAGATGAAGTCATTATGTTTATCTCTTTAAAATCACCTTTTTTATAACCATTACTTATTGCGGATAATATTGCGCTTCTTTCTGCACATATTGCAGCACCATATGCTGCATTTTCTACATTTACTCCATTAAATTCTTTTCCATCTTTCATGATTGCGATTGCACTTACTGCGAAATTTGAATATGGACTATAACTATTTTTTTGTAAATCTAATAACTTATCTTTCATTATTTCACCTTCTTATTATTTCTTAAATATTCTATTAACATTTCTCTTGTTGAAAATGGAATATCAAGATAGTTTCCATCACACTCAGTTGCGACTATTACACTTATCATTTCTGAGGCTGATATTTCTTTTAGTTTCTCTTCTAGTTTTTCTATTTGAGACATGGAAATATTATCTATATTAGGAAGCCACATATTCATACTATCTCCCTCAGTAATTAATATAATATCATGATTAATAGCATTAGCAGGAACTATTATTTCTCCTGGTACTTCCTTATCGCCATATTCTGGATATAATCTTCTTAAACCAGAAATATGACTATATTCTGTTCCAATTACCCTTGTATCATCATCTGTTAATTCTACACTTTGAATTTCATCATCAGTTATTTTAATTACTTCTCTATTTGCATTAAATATCACAAATTGATAATCACTTCTAGCGTCTGCTGAATCTGGATTTCTGTTTACTGAAAAAGATTCGTCTATTTTAAGTTTATATATTTCTGATATTGAGAATTTATTTAAATCTTCTATAGTATTAATTTCTTTTAAAGGTGGAAGTGTTGATATTATTTTTAATTTATCATAAATTTCTCTATTATTAATTTTTGTACTTAAAAGATATTCATGTATTTGAGAATATTTTAAAATAATCTGAAAAGTATTGTAAAAATCTTTTTCAGTTACATTCCCACTAAACATTTCTCTTATATTATACATATAATTATAAAAATAATTTGGGTTACTTATTACGCTTTCTGTAAATTTAAACATTCCTTTATTAATCTCATTATATCTTTCAAATTCATTTGGAGTATTATCTTTTATAATATTACTGTATATAAACAAATCATTTATAAATTTTTCTGGATATTCTTTTAATACCTTAGTATATATTTCTTTTTGTTCTTCTTCTGAAATTGTAATACTATTTGTTAAAGCAAATAAATATTTTCTATTACTACCTTGTAATTGTTCAAATATGTTTTTATTTTCTGGTGTTACAAATGACATAATAGTATCATTCAAATAATAATCTTCAAAAGATGTATATTCATTTAAAAAATTTATCAATTCTCCTGCTTTTTTATCATCTATAATTATACTTACTAAATTATCATCAAGAATCTCTGAATTTATTCTAAATAATTTTTTTAAACTATTTTTTATTTCTTCATCGTTTGTTATTAATTGCATAAATTCATCTAAGTGCTTTTTTATATATGATAGAAACGCATAAGATAAAAAGTAATTTTCTTTACTTTTATTTGTAGCATATTCTGTTTGAATTTTTATTAAATAGCTTATTGAATCTTTAAAATTCATTTTTGATATTTTTTCTAATGTAATATCTACTGTATCTTTTTTCATAATTAATTCCTTACATAATTACTAGTATATATTCTTGTATTTTTGGTATAAAAATTATTAGTGCTCCAATAAATGAAGTTATTGATAAAATTAGAGTTGCGGATGAGGCTGCATCTTTTGCAATTTTAGCTAGTGGTTTAATTTCTGATGTGGTTAAATCTACTGCTGCTTCTATTGATGAATTTATCATTTCACATGCTGTTACTGCTCCTATCATTGATATTACAAATAACCATTCTCCTGCACTAATATGGAAGAAAAATCCAAATATAGTTACAAGAATAGCTGCAGCAATAATTATAATCATATTATGTTCATATCTTACGCAATATACAATTCCTTCTAAGGCATGAAAAAAACTTTTAGCATATCTTTTTAATGCTGAACCTGCCTCTTTATTTCTTACTGGTCCTTTTTTAAATAGTCTCCCTAGTAATCCCATATGATTCCAATACCTCCTCTTGTTTTTTAAACATTATTTGTTCTTCTTCTTTAGTTTGATGGTCGTATCCAAGTAAATGATAAAAGCCATGTACTGCTAAAAAAGATAATTCTCTTAAAAGTGAATGTCCATATTCTTCTGCTTGAGATTTTGCTTTATCAATTGATATGTATATATCACCGAGGATTCTTTTATCGTTAGGTATAACTATTGAGTCTTCATCTTCTAAAGCAAATGTAATTACATCTGTTTCTCTATCAATATTTCTATACATTTTATTTAATTCATGAATATATTTATTATCAACAATTATCAAGTTAAATTCTACATTCTCTAATTTTTCTTTTTCTATTGCAGAATATAATACTTTTTCTACTGTTTCTAATTCTTTTATTTCTTCATCTACATTTTTAAATACTTCTATTTTACTACTCATTTTTCCTCCTATATAATAAGTAAGGCAAATAATCCTACTAAAGCTATTATTGATCCAATATTCAGTAATATTTCATTATGAAATATCTTAGGAAATTTGTCCCCTATTCTTCTCATAAAATTATATATCATGTATCCCATAGCACCACCTACTAGATTAAGTAAGATATCATCTATATCAAATACTCTTCCTATTATAAGTTGAACAACTTCTATCGCAGTTGATGCAATAAGTGTCAATACAAGGGTTGGTTTAACTGAATCTGGATTTATATAATAGCTTATAAAAAAGCCAAATGGTAAAAACATAATCATATTGCCTATTACATTTTTTATAAATAATCTACTTGTTATTTTATATCTAAATATTTCTTGAAAGGGAATAAAATTATTTCCAGATAATGATATATTATCTTGAAAAGTGACCACTTGGAAAAGACACAATATATAGATTGCAAATACTAACATTAATAATTCTTTATATAAAACAAATCTCGTTTTATTTTTCACAATATATGTAATTCTAACTGATACCATAATTACTATTGATATTATTAACATTGGCCAAGTAAAATTTACAACTCCCTGAATTGTATTTGTAAGTGGTCCTAACATCTTTTCACTCCCTCTCTTGATTCATTTTTTCTATATCCAAATCTGATATATCTTGATATGCTGTTATATCTTCCTCAACTGCAAAGAAAATGTCTATTATTATTTTACTATTTTTCACCTTTTTTTTCAAAACTTTTTTACTTACTATATTAGGATTTGATAATTCTTTGTTTATTTTTTTTGTAGCTATTTTCAAGGCATAACTGTCTACATCTTTTGAAGATATATTTTTATAAGTAATTTTCTTTTCTTTATAATTAGTAAAACCAAACTCAATTGGAATAATTCTACTACTAATTATATTATACTGTTTTTTTTGAAATAATTTATATTTATTATTAATATTTATTTCTTTATTTAATAGTTTTAAAGATAATCCATATGAATTATTATTTGTTATAACTTCTTCCTTTATTTTTTTTGGAACTTTTACTTGTACTGTATACCATACTTCTCCATAAACTTTCCCTATAGCACATCTTTTAGAAACAATTTTTTCTTTATTATAAATTAGTCCGCTTATTAATACTTCATTTTTAGCTACAAAGTCATTTTCTTTTTTTAATATTTCTCCAGATGATGAATTTATTTTTGTTATAGTTGCATTTTTTTTGGCAATTATATTTCTTGGATAACATTTTTCTTCTGAACTATTTATTTTTCTTTCTTGAATTTTAATAATATATTTTGTTCCTTTTTCAACTATTTCTATCCACTCTATTTTATTATGTTCTTTTATTAATATTTTTTCCTTCGTAGATTTCTTTTTTTTATCTGATACTTTTAAATGGTATTTTGCAATATTATTATCTTTTAATATTAAATATTATATTTGATAGTATGATATTTATTAGTATTCCAATTATTATTAAAATAATAAGTATTTTATTCTTTCTTATTAAAAATAATATTTTTTTTGGGCCATAGTATTTAAGTATTTTAATTTTATGAAGATATTTTATTTTTTCTATTTTTGATAAATCTTCTTCATCAATAATTATTTCAATACTTTTTTTATTTATATTTATATCATAAAGATTTATTTTATTATTTATTAATTCTTTTAGAAAATATTTTGGATTTCTACATGTTATTTTTATTTTTTCTCTATTATTCATCTATTACCTCTATATTTTTTATATTACCTTTTATTAGTAGTTCATTATCTAAAATTTTTATCAATAATAAATTACTTCCTTTTATTATTAGTTTTTTCTTTTCTAATAAAACAGAAATATAATTTTCTTCAAGAGATAATAGTTTTTTATAATTAACAATATTTAATTTATTTTTATATAAGCTAAGTTTGAAATTTTTATCATTTATATAATTATTTATTTCTTTTAACATATAAATCACCTATATAATTTATATGTATATAAAGAAAAAAAAGCACTTATGCTTTTAATTTAATCTTTCTCTAATAATTGTTGATACTTCTTTCATATCTGCTTTTCCTTTTAATTTTGATGTTGCTTGTTGCATTACTTTTCCCATATCTTTTGGACTTGTTGGATTTAATTCAGCAAATATTTCATCAATTACTTTTTTTACTTCTTCTTCTGATAATTGTTCAGGTAAATAGTTCATTAATATATCTATTTCTGCTTGTGTTTTTTCAATTAAATCTGTACGATTACCTTTTTCAAATTCTTGGATAGAATCTTTTCTCATTTTAATTTGTCTATTAACTACATCTATTAATAAATCATCATTTATTTCTTTCTTATGATCTATTTGTTCTTGTTTTAATGATGCCTTTACCATTCTTATTACTGTAAGTCTTTCTTTTTCCTTATTTTTCATTGCTTCAATCATATCTTTATCTAATTTTTCTACCATATTATCATCTCCTCTTTTATTATAACATAATTTAAAAAATAGAGATATTAATAATCTCTATTTCTATTTGCTCTATCTCTTTTTCTAGAATTCTTGATTCCTTCTTTTTTTGCTGCTCTTCTACGAACCCCTGGTTTATCGTATGCTTCTCTTTTTTTCCATTCTGAAGGGACACCGTCTCTTGCTACTTTTTGTTTGAACTTTCTTAGAGCTTGATCAAGATTACCTCTAACAGTTACTTTAGTTGCCATCTTTTTCCCTCCCTTCGTTTTAACTAAATTGAATTATATCAAAACTTTTTTTCATTTTCAACATTTTTTCGACATTTTTACTATTTTAGAAGGGAAAATTTGGTTTTTTTATTAAATTTAAGAAAATATTTGGCTATTTTAGTAACTTTTTGTTAATAATTTTGTGTAAATTAACTAATATTATTCAAGTGGACACATATTATTTTTAAATATTCTTCTTATTCCAGATCCTAAATTATATCCTGCATCTTGCAAAATTTTTACAACATTTACAGCTGCATTTATAATTGGTCCAGTTACTGACTCTATCTGACCACCAGTTATTTCTTCTAACTCTTTTTCTTTTATTGCATTCATTGTGAACAATCACAGCTTTTTGGATTTGTAACTCCATCTACTATTCCAGATAGAAATACTGTTATTGCGGTGATTGCTAGACCTATCCAAATTGCTGCTGAACCTCCTCCATTTATTTTTTCTAAGTTTTCATCACTAATTTTTTTTATTTTAATCACCATCCCATATTAGTTTAAATATTTCTATTATTCTATATTTCTCTTTTTTTATAGAAACAAACATAATATCGCTTGTTTTGTATTGTTTATCAAATTTATAATTAATTAGAACTTCATAGTATTTTTCTTTACCATTTTTAATCACGGATTGTTTTTCTTCTATTATTTTATAATTTATCTTTTTATCATTCAGGTATAAATATTTATTTTTATATAATACTTTTTTAGTATTAGAAGATATTACAAGTACTACTAAATTATCTTTAACAACTGTTGCGGTTAACTTTTCATACTTATATTCTTTATACTTATATATTGTTATTACAAATATAATTTCAAGTATTAATATTAAGACACATGCAAATATAACAAAGGATTGTTGTTCATACTTTTTTGTTTTCATTTATCTTGCCCTTTTCAAGTTTTAATACTCTATCAAATAATTTTTTGTTATTGAATCTATGAGAAATAATTATAATAGTTTTGTGTTTTAAATAGTTAAATATTGACACTAAAATTTTCTTTTCTCTATTTATATCTATTTGAGCTAGCGCTTCATCAAAGATATAAATATTTGTTTTTTTTAAAAGACTTCTTGCAAGAATTATTCTTTGTCTTTCTCCATTACTTAGATCAAAGCCATTTTCTTCAATAATTGTATCAAGATAATTTTCTTTATTTTTTACTATATCATCTACAAGACATATTTTGCATACCTCTTCTATTTCTTCTTCTTTATATTCTTTATAAAGACATATATTATTTTTTAAAGTATCATTAAATAAGTATTCATTACTTGTTACATAAGTAATATTTGATCTTATATTTTGTAGATGATAATGATTTATATCAATATCTGATATTTTAATTGTATTAAATTCAGTTTCTACATATCTTAACAGCATTTTTACGAGAGTAGATTTTCCACATCCACTTTCTCCACTTAAGAGTATTTTTTCTCCTTGATTTATTTTTAAATTTAGATTATCAAATATAATTTTAGAACCTACTTTATAATTCAAATTATTTATTTCTATATTACCATTTAGATTATATGGAAGATAAAAATAATTATTTTTAAAATTTTCTTCATCTAACATATATAATTCTTCTACTCTATCAAGTGATATTTTAAATGTATTATATGAACTTACAATATTAACTATATTTAAAGTACTCTTTAAATAATAATTAATTATCGTTTGATAAACTATTAAATTACTTAATGTTATTTTTCCTTTTATCACAAGATAACTTCCTATACCAAAGATGAATACATAAATAAAATCATTTATTAATGTTTTTATTAATAATTCTATTTCAATTAGATTATTATAACTATAAATTGATTCTTGAAATAATTTATAATTTATACTAAATTTATCAATAAATCTTTTTTCTAAGTGACTTCCTTTTATTGTATCTACATTACTTATTCCTTGGATAAGATATGAATTAACTACATCTTCATTTCTATGTACTTTTTTTAATACTCTTTTTTTTAATTTATTTGTTATAAGTATATAAATAATGATTAATAAAATATGGATATTAATTATTATGGTGAGTTTTATATTATAGTTAATCATTATTGTAAAAAAAATAATCATAGAAATAAAGTCTGTTGTGAATGTGCAAAAAAGTGTTGTTAGATATTGTCTTACTGTATTTAAATCTTTAAATCTTGATACTACTTCACCAGTTGTTCTATTTTTGAAATATAAATATGGAAGCAAGAGAATTTGACGATAAGTATTTTCATAAATACTTATATCAAAGATAGAATTCCATTTATTTAGTAAGGTGTTTCTCAAATAACAAATTGTATTTTTTAATATGTATATTACAGAAATCAGTATGGATATCTTAATAATAACTGTGGATATTTGATAATTTATAGAGTATTCCAGAAGGTATTTAAAATGAAATGACAATATAATAGTTAAAATGAAGTAATTTATCGTTAATATGAAAACTATAATTCCTGTTTTCTTATTTGTAGTAATTAAGGTATATGCTACTCTATAAATTATGTTTTTTTTCTTATATATTGGTAGTTTTCTTTTTGGGGTAATGAATAAATAATTATTACTTGATAATAAATTGAATTCTGAAAAAGAGATAGTCTTCTTTCCTTTTGCTGGATCCATGATGGTAATTTGATGTTTATCTTTATTAATTTTATATATTACAACAAAATGTTTGAATTTCTTATTAATATTCACATGAGCTATACATGGTAAGTTATTTACATTTATATCTTTTATATTTCCTGATAGACCCTCTGCGACAAACCCAATCTTTCTTGCGGCATTTATTAAATTATATAAAGATACTCCATCTTTTGTAGTATTTGTTAATTCTCTTAAATATTCTTTAGATACTTCTCCTCCATAAAATCTAATAATAGATAAAAGACAACAAATACCACAATCTTTAATTCCATCCTGTAAAACTATCTTCACTCTTTATTTCTCTCGCCTCCATTAATATTATTAGGATAATTTTTAATAAATCTCATTTTTTGCGAAAAAAAAAGAGTTTTTTCAACTCTAAATGTGATTAAAATCAAATTAAATTAATCATTCGCGTGATAAGTGACTAAATAGATTTGATATATTTTAATCACATTTATAATTTATCATATATAAGAATAATACACAAGACATTTTTAGACATATTTTTTATTTTTACAATTACTTTACATTTTATTGTAAAAAAATATATGTAGAAACAATTGCTTTCATTTTTTTATATTAACTATCCAAGAATACTTGAAAATATAGTTATACGCTGTTCGATTGATACATGTGTATTAATATACTACATTGAATTTAGGAACATTTGGTTGTTGGATGTCTACCCCTTTACTTCTTAGAAGAAAGGAGGTTTGATAAAATGAAAAGTAAAACTTTTATTGTAAAAGTTTTAAAGCTCATCTCTATCATTTTATTCCTTTTAATCTTTTTGATTATAGTAATAAAAAAAGGCATCTAATCTTCATAGATTAAATGTCTGCTTAAATTAAATGCGGTAGACATTCAACTAGCGAAACTGAATGTTCCCATTTTTATTTTATGCAAGATTTCTTGCTACATACATAATAACATAAAAAGGGCTTTTTTACAAATTCTTTATACAGATACCTCATTTTAGATGTCCTAAAGTTGTCCTAAAAAAATAAAAACGTTGAAATATCAACGTTAATTAACATATGGTGGAGCATAGCGGGATCGAACCGCTGACCTCCACGGTGCAAACGTGGCGCTCTCCCAGCTGAGCTAATGCCCCATATTACTTAGTGTTTTTCACACCAGTAATTGAATTATAGCAAAAGCATTTTTTTATGTCAATAATTTTTTTAAAATTAATTATATTTTTCATCTAATAGTTCTTTTTCATTATAATAAGTATTATTCTTTTTCATTATATTGTTTTTTCTTCTATAGAAACTATTCATATTTTTAATTATTTTATTTTTCTTAAATTTATAATTGTATAAATATCTTTCTAATAAAAATTTATTATATATTAAGTTTTCTTTATCTTGTTCTTTTTTTATAAGAATTATTAATACAATATATGTAAGTATCATATTAATTGATAATTTATTGTTACTAAAAAGAATAATAATATTAATTATGTAACTAATTAAAATTATTATTTTATAAGATAGTTTATATGGAATAATACAAGTAAAAATTAGATTAAGAAGTTTTCCTCCATCTAAAGGATATATTGGTAGTAAATTAAAAATTAATATACCTAAATGATATCTTGTTACTATTTCATTATCATTTATTATTAATAATAGAATTATATATGCAATATTTTGAAATATAGGTCCCATAATTAGAATTATGAATTCTTTTATTACAGATTCATTTAATGGCATATTTATTTTAGATATCCCTCCTAGTGGATATAAATATATTTTATCTGTTTCTATTCCTAATGCCTTAGCAGATAAAAAATGACCCAGTTCATGTATTATTATAAGTGTAGATATTATAAAAAATATCTTATATGATGCGGTTAATATTGAAATTATAATAAAGATGTATACAAGTGGATTAATTTTAAATATATTTTTTATAGTCTAAATACTTCCCTTCTTTTTCAAATGTTAAATATAATTCATTTGTTTTTGTTTCTCCTAATAGTTTTCCTTTTTCTATGTAGTCATATAATTTATAATTATTTGATTTAATATTAGAATATTCTACTACTATTCCATTTACTTGTGAAATAGTAATTTTATTATCATCTTTATAAACAATTATTCCACTTTCCAAGATAGGTACTAAGTATTTATCTGATACTGTTAACTTAACTCCATTTTTATAAGATTCATCTTTAGAATATGATAATTTTTCAGTAAATACTGGTTTTGTTTCTTCTTTTTTTATGTTACTAAAATATTTATTATATATTTTTCTTATCTTTAAATAACTTGGACTTTCTTCATATATTATATTATTAATTTTTTGTTTTAAAGATGGATTCTCTTTTATTAGAATCATTCCTACTAAAAATAATATAATTGTATATAATAATTTTCTAAATAATTTTCTTATTTCTTTTCTTAATACTAATTTTTCTTTGACCATTTTATCACCTGATAAATTATATGACAAAATTAAAATAAGTATTCTAATTAATACTTATTTCTTTATATTTTTTTGGAATAATTTTTAATATTAAAAATAGTATTTCACCATACATTATATTTATTATTAAACTATGAGATATTTTGTATATTAACTGTGAAAAAGATACTGGTACTACATTGTATATAACTAAAAATAGTACTGTAAGTGATTCATATAATGTAATTATTATTATCATATATAAAATTATCTTTATAAATCCTAATTCATAATTCTTTATTATGTACTTAATTATTAAACCAATTATTATAAAGAGAACTCCATTGAAGAATAATAAGTTAGTATATAAAAGATCATATATTATTCCTAAAGAAAAGATATGAATAAAATATAGTTTTTCTTTTTTTCTATATAATGGATATATTATAAATATTGATATTAATGTAAATAATGGTGTATAAATAGATAAATCATTTACTAAATATGGTAGATAATTTGATAATAGTCCATCTAATATAAGAGATATTATCATAATTAATATCGCAATCATTATTTCACCTTCAATACTGTAACATAGTGAATATTATTAAAATCTTGTCCTGTTTGAATATATACTATCTTACTCAAATTATATTTATCATTTTCTATTTTTTTTACTTGGCCAACATATATTCCTGATGGAAACATCTCTCCTAATCCACTTGTTAATACTGAATCATCAATATTAATATTTGTTGTTTTATCAATTCCAGATAGTTTTATTAATCCTGTTTTTTTATCATATCCATTTAATATTGCATAATTATCTTCATCATTTGTTTTAATAGATACACTTACTTTAAAATTAGTATCATTTGAAGTTATTAGTTTTATTTCACTTGAATAGTTTGAAACCTTTGATATTTTACCAATTAATCCATCTTTTGTTATAACTGCCATATTCTTTTTTATTCCAGCTTTTTTACCTTTATCTATTGTCATTGTATTAAACCAATAACTTTTATTTCTTGATAATACTGTTGCGTTTTCTACTTCATATTCTGTAAGAGTTTTATTAAGTTCTAGTTCTTTTTTTAACTCCTCTATTTCTTTTTCTAATGAAGAGTTTATATTTTTTTGAATTGTATAACTTTCTGTTTGAGTTTGTCCTTTTTCTTTATTTAGTGATGTAAATGGATACATTAGTACTTTTTCTATAAGTATTACTCCATCTTTTATGAAAGTATTGTCATGTGGTACTAATAATGATACTGATAAAAGTATTAATAATATTAATGATATGATAATAATTCTTATAGTATTTTTCTTTTTATCTTTTTTCTTTTTGTACATAATAATCATCTCTTCCCTATTAATTATATTATAAATCTTTTCTATCTTCAATTATATTATGCTCATAAAAACTATAGAAATTACTATCACCGACAATTATATGGTCAATTACTGGAATTCCTTGAATATTTCCTGTTTCTATTAGTGCTTTTGTAAAGACTTTATCAGCTTTTGATGGAGTGACATCATTTGATGGATGATTATGAAGACATACTATTGTTGATGCACTTAATTTGTATGCCTCTTTAAATATTTCTCTTGTATGAGTAATAGAATTATTAATTGTTCCTAAAAAAAGTAACTTTCTTTCTAATAATTCTTGCTTATTATTAAAATAATAACAGTAAAAATATTCTTGTTTTTTACCACTCATATAATATCTAGCATCTTCCCATATTTTTTTTGGATTATCTAATTTTTCTTTTATATTTTCTTTAGATAAAAAAATTCTTTTTCCAAGTTCTATAGCTGATATTAATTCTATTGCTTTTGTTTCACCAATTCCTTTTATTTTTGTTAGGTCTGAAATTGATATATCTTTTAAATCATTCATACTATAAGTATTTAATATTTCAAGTGATAAGTCATTTACATTTTTATTTTTTAGACCTGTTTTTAATATTATGGCAATTAATTCTTTATTTGTAAGATTATTTACACCTACTTTTTTTAATCTTTCTCTTGGTCTTTCTTCTGAAGGAATATCTTTTATTTTATAATAATTCATATGCACCTCTATATAATTATTATAATTTTTTTTTAATAATTACTATTATTTATTATTTCATCATAACTTGCTAAAACAACTTCTTCTATTTTTAATATTTCTTCCTTATCTTTTGATGAATTAATAAGTAAATCAAATTGATCAATATTATTTTTTAATTCTTCATTAGAATAATACTTTTCCACTATACTTAGATTAACATTTTTATCCTCATAAATATTAATTAACTTTTCTGCAACTTCTAGACTTCTTGTTATTCCTATGTAGATATGTATTTTACTATCTTTTTTTTCTGTTATTTTTTGCTTTATAGATGAATAATTATTATTTAATATCTTTTCATCATAATATGTTCCTTCTTGTAGAAGATAATACTTTTCATTCTCATTATTCTTTTTAAATAAATCTTTATTTGTAAAGATTATATTACCTATTAAATATCCTATAGTAATTGATATTATTGCATATATAATCATTTTCTTCATATATTCACCTAATAGAATATAACACTATGTTTATTTAGTTTTTGTCGAAAAAAAAGGCACTTATTATTTATAAGACACCTTTTTTACTTAATAAGAATATTTTGTGTTTTCCATTAAGTGTAGTTACACTATTCTCCCAAGATGTGTGATCTATTAGACCTTTTGTTGTGATATCTACTCTATCATTATTTCTTAATTCAGTATGAACTGGAACTTCTTTACCATTAACAATTATACCTGTTATTTTATCTAACTTTTCAGGACAAACTTGGCATGCAAAGTCTAGGGCTGTTGATCCTTTAGGTAATTCAATTATTTCTCCTGTATTTTTGTATACATAAACATGTTCTGTTAAAAGTTCGTGTTTTATTTCTTCAATAAAGTCTGCATTTTCTTTAAATGAATCATCTATTTCCATTAATTTTTTTGCAAATTGAAGAGAGTTCTTTATACTTTCTTGTGTTTCTTCTCTTGTTTTATGATGAGGAATTTCTGTTTCATTTTTATCTGGGCTTATATTCCAATATGCTGATATTCCATATGCAGATACTTTGTCCATATCATGTGTTCTTATTTTTACTTTTCTTAATCTTCCATCATTTGATGAAACTGTAGTATGTAGTGATTGATAATAATTAGTTCTAGGATTATATATATAATCTTTAAATCTACCGTTAATTGGAGGATTATTTCTATGAACAAATGATAATGTTCTATAGCAGTCATCTACTTCATCAACAAGTATTTTTAAATAAAATAAATCATATATATTCTCCATTTGATATCCTTGTAATATTTTATTATATATATTACATATATTTTTTGTCCTTATTAAGATATCATGAGGAATATTCTTTTCTTTTAGAATTGAACTTATTTTATATTGTATTTCTTCTAAGTAATGTCTTTCTTGTATTGCTAGTTGGTTTCTTTTTTCTTCTATTCTTTTATATGCATCTGGTTCAATATATGATAGAGATAAATCCTCTAATTCACTTTTTATTTGATAAGCTCCAATTGCTCCAGCTAGTGGAACAAATAAATTCATTGTCTCTATAGAGTTATCTTTTTGTTTTTCTGGTTTTTTGTATTGTAAAGTATTCATATTATGAAGTCTATCTGCTAGTTTAATTAAAATTATTCTCAAGTCCTTAGTTAATCCAGTAATTATCTTTCTTGTATTAGCATCATTTTGATCCTTTTTGGTTGAGAAATTCATTCGTCTCATTTTTGTTACGCCATCTACTAAATCCGCAACATCATGATTCGTAATTTCTTTAATATCTTCTAGAGAAATATCGTCATTGTCTTCTACTGTGTCATGAAGTAGTGCTGCACAAATAGCGTTCGTATCAAATACTTCCATTTTAATTAAATTTGCCGCAACATTTAGGGGGTGCGAAATATATGGTTCACCACTTTCTCTATATACTCCTTTATGGGCAAAATCAGCAAGTTCATATGCTTTATCAATTAAATTAATATCTTCTGGTGCAGTTTCTTTTAAAGAATTTTTTATATCTTTTATTTTTATCATAAAACCCTCCTAGAACAAAAAAAGACACAATCAAATTATTGAGTCTTTTTTTAGGCAACATAAAACAGTTAAAATTTGTTTTTTTAATAAACATTTTCTTAACATACTACATCACCCCTAAAAATAATTGTTGTATTGTTTTATACCACTTTATAGATATAATGTCAATATTTTTAAAAAACTTTTTTTAATGTTTTACATGTATTAATATCTAAATTAATATCATCAATTTCACTTATATGTAAGTTAGGATCTGCTGATAAAACTGTGATATGAATAAAGTTATTATCAATCTCTAAAATATAAGCTACAGATTTATTAATATTTATATTTGATAGTGAAGGTACACCAACATAAAATACTTGTTTATTTTCATAATTATTTTCTGAGTAAATAATTCCTTGATGAAGATGACCCGATATTAACAGATTATAATTATTTGAAATCCACTTTTTAACATCATCTAAATCATTTATACTATTTATTCTTTTATCATCTAAAATCCAACTAATATATAATCTATGAGATAAATGAATTGGTATATTATTGATGGATGTTTCCCAACAATCCGTCTCATAAATATTAACTGAATCATTATAGTAATTTAATTCTTTTAATGATTTTATTTTTTTATCATGATTTCCCATTATACAAATTGTTTTTAAATTATTTGGATAATTTCTTATAAATGTCTTTATTTCATGTGGACTATTTCCTTCAAATAAATCACCTTGATGAAAAACATAATCACAATTATTTTGTTCTGCATATTCATAAATATTTCTAATTAAATTCATATTTTCTAAGTCATTGTTTCCAATATGAGTATCTGAGATAAGAAGAATTCTTTTTCTTTTATTAGGATCATCATCAGTAAAACTTTTATAATGTTTTGTATACTTTGATTTTCTTGCCCTATCATTTACTGTTTCATATTCTGATTGCTTATAGAAAAAATCATTTCTAATTATTGATTCATCATCTACTAATAATTTATTTAAACAGTATCTTATTTCTTCTTTTGAATACTTTTTAGATAAATATAGATAGATTTTATCAATACTATTATACCCTGTTTTTATTGCATCTTTAATTTTACACATTAAGTCAAAATAGTTTTCATAATTATCTATTATTGCCATTATCCCACTATCCTCTTTGGTGGGATATTATACTATATTGTTTTATTTTTGTAAATAAGAGATTATTTCAGATGAATCTTTTACAGGTATTATTTTTATATTCTTACTTCCTACTTGTTCTTTTGAAAAAACAATTGGATACCATGCATCTGTATTTATACTATATTTATTATTAATATCTGGTTTGTAAAATACAATTATTTTTTTATTAATTAAAGATGCATATACTAGTTCAGTTATTGTTCCTGGGCTTTTTTCTTCATCTAGATATGCCATAAATACATCACATCTATCTATAAGGTTATTTTCACAATTTACTACTTTTTCACATTCTGTATTAGTTAAATTTCCATTTGATGCTTTTTCATTATAGAATGGACCAATATATTGATATTTATCATTTATAAATGAATTATAATTATAGTTTTCTAATTTATTATTTTCTGATATAAGTTTGGTACGAAAATCATTTTCAAATGATAATATATTATTCTTATATGTTTTTATAAATTTAGATGCAAAATATACTTTGGGTAATAAATATGGAAGTTTTATTTCTTCTAGATTATAGTCAATAAATTTATTTCCATAATAAACTAGATCATATAATCCATATTTTTCTTTTTTATAACTAAAATATAGTTCATGGTTTTCATCTAATATCCAAGAATATGTATCAAATTTAGCTTCTTTATATTCAAAATTACTGTCTAGTATTTCTTTTATTTCATTTCTTCTATCTTTGGGAATTGCATTATCTACAATCCATTTTGAGTACTTATTATCTATTAAACCTGTTTTTGTATTTATATTAAGTAATTTTATTGCGATTGTTTCTATATTTTTATATTTACTATTAAATGTTTTTATTTCATCTATAAAAGTATTCCAATTACTTTTTAACATTACATAGTTTAATCTTACTTTTGCATTTTTAAAATAATCAGTATCAAAATAATAATTATCATATCCAAGAGTTTTCATATCTTTTTCTTTTGATATTGATGTTGTGGTTACTTCAAAATACCAATTGTGAGAGACAAATAATTCATATTTTTTTGCTTCTTCTTTTCTAAATACATTACCTGAAGTTAAAACTCTTTTTACTGGGATGTCATAATCATCAAATAAGTCAACTATTTCCTTTAATTTGTTATAACTATGAAGAGTTGGTTCTCCATTACCTCCAATAGTAACATATTTAAATTTTACTTTTTGTTTTTTTAATTGTTCAACATACATAGATAATGTATATATATCATCTTCAACTTTATTCCATGTAGTAATTTTTGCGGTACAATATGGACAGTTTTTATTACATTTAAAATCAGATAAAATTATTTCTAATTCCTTAAATTCTTTATTATTTCTAATTATCATATTTCTTTTCTTCTTTCTTTGCTTGTTTATTCCATGTATAAATTGTTCCTATAGCTAGGAAAATCCAAATAATATTTAAACTCATTAGATATAATGCTTTATCTGGAAGAGAAAAATAAGTAATTGCCATTAAAATATCATCAATAAGCCAATATATCCACGAGTCAACTTTTTTCATTGCCATTGTAAGTGTCGCAACAAAACTTAATCCTGTAGTTACTGCATCTAATAATGCGAGTGGATCATCTGTATGTATTAACCATAGATAAATAATTCCTGTTATAAGAATAAAAATTATAAAAAATATTATTCTTTCCTTATTATTCATCCACTGTATTTTATTACTTTTAAAAATTTTATTTGATATATTCTTTGAATACCATGTAAATAATCCAAAAAATCCTATTATTAAATAAATAATATTTTCTAATACATCTCCATATAACTTTGCTGTAAAGGAAAATATTGTTAGTGTTGCGATATTTAATATGTAAAATATCCAATTTTCTTTCTTATTAAACATAATTAATATACTTTGAATAAGACCAAAGATACTTGTTATTACCTCTAACATCTTTTTAAACCTACTTTTTTTAATAGTTGTTTATTTTCTTCTGAAAATTTATTATTTAGTTCATTTATAAAATTAATTATTATATTTTTATCAAATACTTTTAAATTTGTATCATTATTATTTTTAGACTCTTTTATATAAAATAAGGTATCTCTAATTACTGATTCAATATTATTAAAATCTACTTCTTCTATATTATTTTCTATTTCATTAATATATTCTCTTAATTCATTTTCATTAAAAATTATTTCAAAATATTCTAATAATAATTTATTCATTATTGTATAGTCATGATATAAATAAGATGTTGAAAAGAATTCATCTTTTGAAACTACTTTATTATTTTTTTTAATTCTTACATATAAAGCTTCATTATTATTACTAGTTATTTCTAAATTACTGTTAAGAAACTCAAATGATTTATTAAAAATATCTTTAAAGAAATATTTATCAGTATATAGATGATAATAATATCCTAGTGTTATTAAATCTGTAATTCCATATTTATTTTTGAATTGTTCTGGATATGGTAACATTACTACATTATCTTTATCTTCTGTACTTCTAAAATGTGTTGTTAGTTTTTCTGTTTGTATTTCTTTACGATGTATTTTTCTAAAATCTTTTTTTATTGAAGTTATATCAACATTACCAAATATTTTAGAGCTATCAGGTATTAAGTTACCTACTAGAAATAGTGATTTTTCTTTGGGTCTAACTTTATAATTTTCAATTAATTTATTTCCACAAATATAGTGAATAACATATGATGGCATATACTCCCTCCTTTTTTCTCTTGTATTATAAGGAAAGATGATATATAATAAAAATAATTTTTTTCAATACCTGTCATAACTAGGAGGAATGTATGAATATAGATTTAGAATTATATAAAATTTTCTATTATGTTGCGAAAAATCATAATATTACTAAGACAGCAAATGAACTTCATGTTACTCAACCAAGTATCTCTAAAGCAATTAAAAATTTAGAGGGGCAACTTGGATGTACTCTATTTGTAAGAAATAAGTATGGTGTTGATTTAACTGAAGAAGGAAAAGTTTTTTATGATAAAATAAAGTCTGCTTTTTCAATTATTAAGTCAGCTGAGGATAGTTTAGAAAATATGCTTAATCTTGATGAAGGTATTATAAATATTGGAGCAAGTAATACAATAACTAAGAAATTTTTACTTCCATATTTAGTTGACTTTCATGA
>CADBGE010000021.1 GCA_902794075.1 uncultured Erysipelotrichaceae bacterium
CACACACACGATTTAAGTAATTATACAATATATTCAAGTTGTGAACCATGTCCAATGTGTCTATCTGCAATAATATGGTCAAATATAAAAACTGTATATTATAGTTCAACAAGAAAAGATGCCGCAAAGATAGGATTTAGAGATAATGCTATTTATGAATATTTATCAGGTAATAATACAATTTTACATAAAGAAAAGATAACAGATGAAGAATATGATGAATTTTTAAAAAATTATGATAAGGAATTATACTAATGGAAAAGAAAAAGACAATAAAGAAAAAAGAAAAATCAAAAAATAAAAAAGATAATAAATTATCAAAAAAAAGTATTATAAACAAAGATAATTACTTATATTACATCTTTTTCATATTATTGATAATAGTAATCATATTAGGAATCAACGTTTATAAAGCATCTAAGGATAATAAAAATAAGCAAGCAAATATTGTGGTACCTATATATGAAAAAAATACATCAAATGAACTTGAGATAGATATGGAAGAATTATCAAATAAAGATGAGTATTCAATAAAATTAGCAAATTATAGACAAGATAATATTAACAAAGAAAAAATAGAATATACAATGACCATAGAAAATAAAAGTAAAGCCTATATAAAAGTAACAAAAGATGAAGATAAATCAAATTTAATAACAGATCAAGAATCAACAAGAATAGAAGGTGTATCTTTGAAAGCAAATGAAAAAGATTCATCTATATATCATTTTAGTATTATTGATAAAAAAATGGTAAAAAATGGAGAAAAAATAAAAGTAACAATAAACACTTTACAATAGCAAAATAAGGAAATTGACTTTTAAAAATACAAATGATAGAATAAAAAAGAATAGGTAAAAAGATATGGAGGAGCCTAATGAAAACTTTTAAAGAAAATCAAAAAATAACGATAGAAAAAAATGGTAAAGAAGTAGAATGTGATGTACTATTTACCTTTGACAGTGAAGATACATTAAAGTCCTATATTGGATATACAGATAATACAATAGCATCAAATGGTCGAAAAAATATATATGTTTCAGCATATAATCCATTTAATCCAGAAGATGTTCTTGAAGATATAACAGATGAAAAAGAATTAGAAATGGTAAATGATGTATTAGTACAAATAGATGAAGAAAGTATATAGTAATGGTGGTGATATAAATGAGTGATATTAGTAATAATAAAAATGATAATTCTATAGAGAATATTAAAGATTATTTAGAAAGAATTAAAAGAATAAATTTAAAAATGAATTACTATGATGATAAATCTAATGCTGACATTTTAGGCTATTTAAGGCTTGCATATCCATCAATTACTGGTGATGATTCTATTTTTTTGAATAAATACTCTGATTATATAGAAGAAATTAAAAAGAAATATAATAGGTATAGCAGAATAAGAAAAGAAATTTCAGATAATATTGAAATGTATAATCAAGAATATTCTAAATATGAAGAACTGTTATCAGAAGAAACAAAAGAGTTAAATTTAGATGCTTTACTAAGTGATGAAGAAAGAAAATCAATACACGAGTATTATCTCAATAAAATGATATCAGTAAATTCAAACATCAATAAAATTCAAGAAAAGATTGAAACTCTAAGAAAAGAAATAGGAGAAATAGAAAAACAAATAAATCAAGAAGAAAAAGAATTTGAATATGCTTTTATGATGGGAATTACAAAGAATGAATATGAAGATATAATGAAAACATTAAAATCAAAAGATGTTATTGAAGATATTTTGGATTCAAAAGGTGTAAAAGATATATTTTTAAAGGATATAAAAGATAGGACACCAGATGAAAAAGAAAAACTAGCAACAGCAAGAAATTCGATTAGAGATGAAGTTGCCAAAATAATTGCCAATTCAAATAAAAAATCTGCTCTTGATACAATTCAATTTTTATATAATATAAGTGATAAATCAGAACAAAAAGAACCACCAAAATCAGTTAACATTTCAGAAAAAGATCTTAATAATATTACAACTAATTTAGACAGTCTGTATGCCAATGAACCATTAAAAATCACAGGTGAAAATAAAAATAATTACAGACCACATCCAGCTCCAAAGGATATGATAGATAATAACAATCAAGAAAATAATAATGAGAGAACAATAGATGGATTAAGAAAAGTAATTATAGATCTTGATAAATTAATTGAATCACATCAAGGGGATGTAAACGCGCAAACACTTGCTGACAATACGTATTTTGATGAACTTGTAAAATTAAAGGATAAATTAGATAATCTACTTAATAAACCAAAGCAAACAATAGTTGAAAATAATGATATTACACAAATCCAATTATCAAATAAATATGATAACTTAGCAGATGAAAGATTTGAATTGGTAAAGAAATATGGAGAAAACTCTAAAGAAGTTGCAGATATAGATAAAAAATTAAGAGAAATATCATCTAAAATGCAATCAAAACAAAATCCATCACAAGAAAAAGAAATCATAGCAAAATCAAATAATTTAGTAACACAAAATAAGAATACAGATGTACTAGCAAATATTGGTATTAATAAATTTTCATCATTACCTGAACATGTAGAAAAGAGAGAAAAAAAAGAATCTAAAAATTTAAATAAAGAACTAAAAGGATTAAAAGATAAAATAACAATATACTGTGATGTTAATAATGGTAATAAGCCATATATAAGGAAAGCAGTATTTGATAGATTCTTTGGAAAATATGAAAATATAGAAGCGGTAAGAATTAACGGAGCGTTATGCTATTCACCTACACAAAAAGAATTTAATTATATTAAGAATAATAAAGATAATGATTATTCACCTTATGATATAGAATATGTTGATATAAATTTGAATAAAAAAATAGATTCAGGTATTAAAGAAATAACCTTATATAGAGCAGTTGATGATAATAATCAAATTTATGCAACAGAAAAAATATTAAATATGTATGGAATTACTCCAACTGAAGAATCTATTGATATTAAAGGAGAACCTTGTCATAAGATAACGCCAGAAGAGGATGAAATAATAAATAAAAAAGCAACAGAACAAGAAAATCCTAAAATGGAAGTTAAGTATGAAGATGTTAAAATAAAAGATAAAGTTAATGAGGAAAATGTTGTTATATATAAAGCTGTAGATGATAATGATCAATTATATACAACAAAAGAAGTATTTGATAAGTTTGGAATACCAGTAGCTGGAACCCCAACAGAGATTTTGGGGAAACCTTGTTACAAACTTTCACCAGAACAAGATAAAATAATAAAAGATAAAGCAAAAGATAGCAAAGATCCAATTATTCATGTTATATATAAACCTGTTAAGATAAAAAAACAGGAACAAACTGTTGAACCACATTATCAAGAAGTTATAAGGAAAATAACAAAAGATCTTGATATTAAGAAAAAAGATGGCAAGAGATATAGAGCATCTAATATTAAAGTGTGGCAAACATTTAAAGATGAATTAAAATCTGGAAATTATATTTATAATGTTGTACACTTTGTTCCAGCAGTAGTTAAGGCAGGCATGAATTTTATAAGAAAAATAGCTGCAGAAATCATGTTGAAAAAAAGAGGCCGTGAAGTAACAAAGGAAATGAATGCAAGACTTAATGGAAAATCTGAAAATAAAGAATATAACTTAACTGAAGCAGATTTAGAAGTGTTATGGCAACATTATAAAGGTAGAAATCTTAGAGCAGATATGAATAATCAAATAAATCCAATTATTATTCAAAGATTAAGAGAATATGGATTGCAAAAAGTAAATAAGATTAATGAAGAAATAAAGACTAATTATTTGGCTGTTATTGCTGCAAGTGATGAAATTGATAAACAGAAAGCAAAATTAGAAAAAATGCCAGAAGGTAAAGCAAAAGAAATTGAAAAAGAGAAATTAAAATCATTATATAAAGTAGCCGCAAAAAGTGTAAGATTAATTGAAGATAAAAGAAAAGAAGCTGATGATTTATTATCAAATGGAGTACACGGTATTGAAGAAGACTTTAAAGCTGTTGAATCAAAGATGAATTATATTGGTTTAAGATTCAGTAAACAAAATGATTTTGACAATGAACTACAAGATATGCTTGCAGCTGCAGGAAAGAGAATTAATACTGCAAAAGCAAAAGAAAATGATAAAGAATTATTTGAAGCATTTATTGATTATGAAAAAATCTACTATGAAAATACAGAAGTTAAAGGGAGCATAGCAGGTAGAAGAAGTACAGGAAAGAAATGGTACTCTCCATTAGCTGAAATGATGGACTATAGAGATGATCCATTTATAAGAGATTTATTTACTACAGTTGCAACTGTTTCTGCTGCAATTAGTATTGCAAATGGAATAATTACCCATTGTGTAAAGGAAAATCAACTTCAACAAGACATTGATGCGACAAATAAAGCAAATCTACAATATCATAATTCAGTACAGAAAGAAGTACAAAATATTCAAGGTCAGAGACAAGCAGAAATTGAAGGAATACAAGCTCAAATGTATAAAGATGTCAGAGATGGATTTAATACAGGAGAGAGAGGTATTTTGGATAAATCAAATTGGGAATTTGGAGGATCATATAATGCAGATGATGCAATACTTCACTCAGAAGCAGATAATTTAATATCATCAGTACAAAATCAATCAAATACTATTATTTCACAATTGCATTCTGGAACAATATCACAATCTCAAGCAGTAGAAATGTTTGCTCAAGCAGAAAGTAACCTTAGTACAACAATTAATAATGCATTACAACCATTATTTCAAGCATCTAAGTCATACGCCCAAGGTCATCAATTTGCATATGATGCAACACTTGTTCCAACAGAATGGTTTGCAAATCATCCAAATGCATTTGTAGATTTTGGAAATGCCATTACAGCAGTTAACCAAAGTGCAGATACATTATCATTATTGAGTCCTTCATTAATGCAAACTATTGGATCACTTCCATCAGATCTAGCAACAACGATAGCTGCAGGAATTTCATCACTTGCACTTGTTAGAAATATTCATTCAACAATGAAAAACAAAAACAATGGAAAAAATATCGATCATAGAAATGATGAATTAGGCCAAATGTTTGGTGAGAAAATAGTAGGAGAAATACAAGAAGAAAATAAAAAGCATAAATAATCAAAAAGATGTAAGAAATTACATCTTTTCTATTGCATTAATAAAAAAAGTATGCTATAAATTTAATTGACGTTTTTGCAATTAAGCTAGATACTTGCAGCCCCGGCATGCAAAGTATGTGGCTTTTTTGCGTTGGAAAGGAGTGTGAAATAAAAATGTCATTCATCGAGGTAAGACAGATATCTAAAACCTTTAAACTTGCTAAAAAGAAAAGTGGATTAAAGGAGGCTTTTAAATCTTTTTTCAAAAGAGAATACAAGTATATAGAAGCAGTATCAGATATTTCATTTTCTATTGAAAAGGGAGAAATCATCGGTTATATAGGACCTAATGGAGCAGGAAAATCAACCACTATCAAGATACTTAGTGGTATTTTAAATCCTGACAGAGGAGAATGTATAATAGATGGTATGACACCTTGGAAAGATAGAAAAAAATTTGTAAAAAAAATAGGCGTAGTCTTTGGACAAAGATCACAACTATGGTGGGATATCCCAACAGAAGATACCTTTCTATTACTTAAAGACATCTATGATATAACAGATGATGATTATCAAAGAAATAAAAAAGATTTAATAGAAAGACTAAATTTAGAAGATATCATAAACATTCCGGTCAGACAGTTAAGTCTTGGTCAGCGAATGCGCTGTGAGATTGCGGCATCATTACTACATAATCCAGAAATATTATTTTTAGATGAACCAACAATTGGTTTAGATGCAGTATCAAAACAACTAGTTCGTGATTTTATAAAGAGACTTAATAAAGAAAAACAAACAACGATTATACTTACAAGTCATGATACATCAGACATTACAGCCTTAGCTAAAAGAATAATACTAATTGGTAAAGGTAAGGTATTATATGATGGTAATTTAAGAGTACTAAAAAGTAAATACGATACTGAAAAAAATATATCTATAAAAACAAAAGAAAAATTAGTAATAAAAAGTAAAGGTATAAAAACAAAGAAAAAGACTAGAGAAGGATATGACTTAGTAATAGATACAAATGAAATAAGTATATCAGAATTACTTAATAAAATTTCTAAAAAAATAACTATTGAAGATATTGATATAGAAAATAATAGTATTGATAATTTAATAGTTAAATTGTATGAGGATTATAAGATTTGAAAGCATATTTAACTTATTTCAAATTAAAATTTATTACTGGACTTCAGTATAGAGCAGCAGCGTTAGCAGGTATTTCAACCCAATTTTTCTTTGGATTTGTCTATATAATGGTATATTTTGCATTTTATAAATCAGGAAGTGGAACTCTTCCAATGGATATGAGTTCTCTTACATCATATATTTGGCTTAATCAAGCATTTTATGCATTAATTACACATTTTTATAAAGACAATGAAATATATAATATGATTAAAACAGGTAATATAAGTTATGAACTAATAAGACCAAAAAATATATTTTATATGTGGTATTTTAAAATATTAGGTCAAAGATATTCTAATGTATTATTAAGAAGTATACCAATTATAGTAGTTACTATATTATTACCAGAACCATATAATTTATCATTACCAATCTCATTCAATGCATTTATATTATCAATTATATCTTTAATAATAGGATCACTATTAATAATAGCTTTATCAACACTATATCCTATAATTACATTATTAACTATGAATGAAAAAGGAGTAGTAAATATCTTTGTAGTAATTGCCGATTTACTATCTGGAATAATTGTTCCAATTCCATTTTTTCCACCAATATTAAGAAAAATATCAATTTTCCTACCATTTCAATATATAAGTGATTTACCATTCAGAATATATGTTGGAAATATAAATATCCACGATGGACTAATAGGTTTAGGTATCCAATTTATATGGTTATTTATAATCATATTAATAGGTTATAAGCTAATGAATTATAATTTAAAAAGAGTAGTAGTACAAGGAGGATAAATGAAGTATTATTTTAAAGCTTTAGCACTGAACTTAAAAAGTGAATTAGAGTATAGAACCTCATTTATTTTCTCATTTATCTCCCAAATAATAATTTTTTTCTCATATTATTTTGTTATCTTATCATTATTTACAAAATTTAGTAATATTAAAGGATTTACCTTATATGAAGTATTATTATGCTTTTCTATAGTACAATTTGGTTATTCATTCAATGAAGTATTCGCAAGAGGATTAGATAAATTTGATAATTTAATAATACAAGGAGGATTTGATAGACTTTTATTAAGACCAAAAAATATTATTATACAAGTATTATATAATGAAAGTGATTTTGTAAAGACATCAAGATTATTTCATGCATTGATAATACTAGTAGTTGCTATAACACATTTAAATATTAAATGGAATATTATCAAAATTATATGTTTATTATTAATGATGTTATCTGCAATAATAATATTCTTTAGTATTTTCTTACTAGCCGCAAGTTATTGTTTTATTACAGTACAAGGACTTGAAGTAAGGAATGTCTTTACAGATGGCGGAAAGCATATGGCTCAATATCCTATAGGAATATTTAGTAAAGGATTTATTTACTTCTTTACATTTATAATTCCATATGCCTTCGTAAATTATTATCCATTACTATATATATTAGGTAAAAGTAATAAAACAATATACGCATTTTCTCCATTATTATTGTTTATTTATTTAATTCCTTGTCTAATAATATTCTATTTAGGAGTAAAGAGATATGGGAGTGTAGGTTCATAGTAAAAAGACAGTTAAACTGTCTTTTTTTTGACTTATTAGAAATATTATATATAATATGTTACTAACTGGGAGGCTTATATGGTTTTATATAGATGTTTAGATAATACTGAAATAATTAGTATGTTCAATAAAAATATTGATAGAAAAGGTCCAAAAGTAATAGGAAGAAATACATTTAAATATGATAGTGATGATTACAAGCACTTTTATGTATTTGCAGATCACGCTAACTTCTTAAAAAAAGAACAAGATTATTTACTTATAGGACAGTATGTAATACCAGATTATTTGATTGAACAATATGGATTTGGATACTATTGTGGTATAAAAACAAAAAGAAATTCTAATTTAATAGATGAAGAAATACCTATTCCAGAAGTAATAATCAAAAAAAGTAATTTTAAAAATATTTTTCTAAACCATGTAAATGATAGATTAACTCCTATATATCAAAGAAATATGTTGTATCAAAGAGATGAATATAATAGATATGAATTTGATGAATTCTTTTCAGTAGAAAGTAAAGATAATCATGGACCTCCAATATCTACAAATTATTCGTATGCAGAAGTTTATTATGAATATATTGATTATCTTATAAAAAATCATCCATATGATTCAATAAAGGAAATAGTAAAATATTATCTAGACTGTGAAACGATAAAAGAAAAAATAGAAGAATTCTTTAGTAATAATAAAAAATACTTTATAGAACAAAATAAAGAGTATATAAAAAGAAGAAATAATAGAAAACAAAATTAAATGATTTTGTTTTTTTTTATGTAAAAAAATAAATTAAAATGTAAAATTTACAAATAAAAAGCAAAACTTTACATTAACTTTATTGAATAGTATTGTCAAATATAGTAAAATGAAGGTAATATAGGGGAATATTGCCCTAAAATAGGAAAGGAGTTATGCAGTATGAAGAAAAATAATGTTCGTAAGCACCGCAAAATATTTATATTGATTATTGTTATTATGATTACTGCAATAACTCTTGCAGTAGAAACGTATGCATGGTTTGTAGGTTTATCAACGGCATCAACTGGAGATATAACAATAGCAATATCATCTGCTGATGGACTAGATTTATCACTTAATGGACAGTACTGGACTAATGGTGGAACCGAACTTAAGATAAAGGATGCAGATCATACATACATAACAGAAACAGGATGTACAAATGCTAACTGTGCATATAATGGTAATAAAAATATTTGGCCTGAATACTTAAACCCAGTATCTACAATAGGTGAGATAGATACATCAACAAGTAAACTAAAACTATTTGAAAAGACAAGTTTAGCTTCTAATCCAGGAGGATACTATATTACATCAAGTCAAGTAGACAATTCTGCAACAGAAGGAAATGGTTATGTGGCATTTGATTTATATATAAGAAATGGAACAGGTTCTGCCTATAATGAAACGTATAATAAGGATGCAGATGAGGATATTTACTTATCACCAGACTCATTCGCATCAACTGTAGTAAATGGTAACCAACCAGATTATGGGGCAGCAAACTCAGTAAGAGTGGGATTCTTTGAAATAGGAAGAACAAAATCAGATACAGGATCTATTGGAACAATAAGAAATATGAAATGTGGAAAAAATAAAACGGGAGTAACAGCTCTATGTACAGGTTCAGCAAATATGACAAAAGATGGTACTATACTTTATACAAATGATGAATTATTATCAAATACATGGAATATATGGGAACCAAATCATGCGTCACACTCAACAAATTTAGTAAATTATTACAATACTGTCTGTAAAAAAAGAACTAATTCTGATTATACTAGATATAACGATTTGTATAGGATCCCAGAATTTGACTACTGTGATTCAATAACAACAGGCTCAATTAAAAAAACATATAGTATGAAAAGTGTAATATCAGATAGTCAAAGTGAGACTAATAAAGTTAATATATATGATGGATTTGATAACAATCATTATGATCAACCTAATCTATCCGAAGTAAAAACATATAAAACATCAGATGCATTATCAACTGATAACGAGAAAGTTCCATTAATAAAAATTGCAGGGAACTCAATTACAAAAGTTAGAGTGTATATTTGGCTAGAGGGACAAGATATTGATAATTATGATGTTATTTCTCAAAATCCGTCAGTACAAGTTAAATTTGGACTAACAAAAGATAGAAATGCAATAAATGAATCTAATAATAATGCAATAAATAATACACAATCTTCTTTTGCAAACGACTCTTGGTCAAAAATTAAAGAAAATGTTCAAAGTGGTAATACATCACATTATCATTTAGGAGATATGAAAACAATTAGAATAAAAGGAGAAGAGTATAGACTTAGAATTGCTAATATGTCATCTCCTACTGGAATATGTACTAGTTCATCATATTCACAAACTGCCTGCGGTTTTGTTGTTGAATTTGTTGATGAACTGGCTAAAAAACCAATGATGAATACCCAAACAAATGTTGGTGGTTATCCTGCAAGTATTATATATTCATATTTAAATAACGAAGCATATAATAATTTACCTAATGATTTGAAAAATTCGATTTTAAACACCAGAGTAATATCAGGACATGGAACAAGTGAATCAAATAATTTTATTAGTAACAATCAAAAATTATATTTATTATCTACAAAAGAAGTATCTGGATATGATAACGAAGATACTGCTGCTTCAGCAACGAGACAGCTAGATTACTATATAGGTAAGTCATATCCAAATCGATTATCAGGTGGTAATTTTATTTTTACAGTTAATGCTTATAAGGGTAATGGCTACTGGTGGCTTAGAAATCCAGTAGAATCTCCTGGCTTTGCTGTAGTTGACGAATATGGAATGATGTTTGATTTCTATGGTGTTACTAGTAATGAAAATGTTATCCCAGCCTTCCGTATAGGATAGATTTATAATCCACATTTATTAGTTATTGGATCAATAAATAGAGTTGTATCTAATGGGTAATACGTTAAATGTGTAAAAATAATATAACCAATTAATATTAAAGAAATTCCTAATTTATTCTGATTAGGTATTTCTTTTTTATTAGTAATAATATAACTAATAATATTAGAAAAAATATAAGTAATAAACATAAGACCAATTGCAATAAAAAAATTATGAGAAACAAATATACTAATAATTGAATAAATAACTAAATAAAAAATAATTCCCAATATTGCAGATACAGGTATACTAATTATAAAATTATTAGTACTTATATTCTTTCTCTTATAAATAAAATATTCAATTATACTTGCTAAAACAATAGAGGTATAAATTATTTTCATATGTTCCCAAATACTTTCATTTACAGGGAAAAAAATACTTGTAAAAAAACAAGGAAACTTATCGTGTATAAAATGAATTGGAAATGATAATATAAATTCTAATATAATAATAAATATTTTAATCTTTTTCATATTAAAGATATATTATAAGCTAAATAATTTTATTTATAAATAGTATTTATAACATTTGACTTTTATATAAACGTATAATATAATATGTCGCGAGGAGATTACTATGAATACAGATTATAATTTATATAAAATCTTTCTTTATTTATATGAAGAAAAGAGTATATCCAAAACTGCAAATAAACTATATGTATCACAACCAGCAATAAGTTACAGTTTAAAAGAATTAGAAAATCAATTAGGATATACATTATTTTATAGAAACAGTAAAGGAATTGAACCTACATTAGAAGCAAAGGAATTATATTCATATATTTCCACAGCTTTTAATATTTTACAGGATGCTGAAGAACATATTAAAAATTTAAATGATTTAAATATAGGATGTATAAGAATAGGTACATCATCTCACATTGGTGTTATATATTTATCTGACTATATTGCTGAATTTAGAAAAATATATCCAGGAATAAAATTTGAAATCGTTTGTAAGTCAACACCTGATATGGTAGAAATGTTGGAAATGAGAAACATAGATTTAATAGTTGATACTTTACCAATTAATAGTAAAAAAGAAGTCACTAAAGTAACATTATCAAAATTACAAAACTGTTTTGCGTATAATAAAAATCTTATGAAAAATATTAAAATTGAAAAAGAAAGTGATTTAAAAAATTATCCATTAATACTTCCAAGCAAAACATCTTCTATTAGATCAAAACTTGATGAATATATGGAATCACAAAACACAAAATTAACTCCAATAGTGGAACTATCGACAACTGAAATGATGCTTGAAATGGTTAGAAAAGGTGTTGGTATTGGTTACTTTGTAAAAAATATAATTGATAATCAGAATGATAAAGATAATTTTGAAGTAATCAATTTTAAAGATAAATTACCATCAGTAGATGTATGCTGTGTATACATTAATGACTTTTTAACAGCAGCATCAAGAAAGTTTGTAGAGTTAATTACAAGTAACAAAGTAGGGGATTAATTATAATAAAAAAAACTTCAATTTATTTTGAAGTTTTTTTATTCATCTGCTAGATTGTCAAAATATCCTTGAATAAATACAACAGGAGTTCCCTTATCTCCAGAACCACTTGTTAAGTCACAAAGTGAACCAATTAAATCAGTAAGTCTTCTTGGAGTAGTACCTTGAGTTATCATTTTTCCTTTTAAATCTTTGTCTTTAGCCTTTATTTCATCTTTAATAGCTTCTTTTAATTTATCTCCAGATAAATCAGAATATTTATTATCAGAAACATATTTTAATTTAATTTCATTAGGTGTACCTTCAAGACCTTTTGTATAGGCAGGTGATACAACAGGATCAGCAAGCTCCCAAATATGTCCAACTGGATCTTTAAATGCTCCGTCTCCATAAACCATTACTTCAATATTTTTACCAGTCTTTTCCTTTAAATCTTTTTGGATATTTTCAACTAAAATTTGACCAGTTCTTGGGAATAATTTTAGTCTTTCTTCAGTAGATTTATTAGATCCAAGCATTCCGTATTTTTCATTATAACCACTTCCATTAATAGATTTAGTCATAATTTCATGCAATCCATAAACTTTAGCTTTCTTTTCTTCTAATAATTTCTTAGTTTGAAATCTAGTATGGATATCACATGCAAGTACATTTTTTGTATATTTTAAAATATCAGTTGCATTATTTGATAAGATAAATTCTGCTTTACATCCTTCAGATTCAATTAATTCCTTATAGAAATCAATCATATTAATACCAGTAAAAGGATGAAGCCAATCCCCAAAATATTCTCTATATTCATCTTCTGTGATAATAGAATTTAAATTAAATTTACTATTATATAATTTTTCTTCATCAAGTATTCCATTACCAACTTCATCAGATGGAAATGATAATTGTACATAAAGTTTCTTGGTACTTCTAGCAATAGCCTTTAATATAATAGAAAATCTATTTCTTGATAATATTGGAAAAACAATTCCTAATTCTTCAGGATTATTATACTTTTTCTTAATATCTTCAGAAACAGTATCAACAGTAACATAATTACCTTCAGATATACCAACAACAGCCTCAGTTATTGCAACAACATCTCTATCATTAAATTCAAATCCATTATTCTTAGAAGCATTAATAATACTATCAACTACAATCCTTTCTAAATCATCATTTTCTTTTATGATTGGAGTTCTAATTCCTCTCACAACAGTTCCTAAATCTCTCATAAAAACCTACCTTTCCAAGAGAATTATAACATAATGAACAAAAAACTAAAAACATTTTTTAATATATGTTATAATAAAGAAAAAGGGCGTGATAAGATGGCTAATCAGTTTGCACTGAAAATAAGAAAATATTTTGATAATAAAAGAGGTAAATTTGATAATATCAATGAAATGTTCCATTTTAAATATTATAAAAAAATGTTTAATAAGAAAATAGTCGCAGTACTATCAAATGGTGATGTTATAAGAGGAATATTTAATGCAGAAATACCTGAAGTTAATAGTATTCAAATAGGTAAAAGAGTTATTAAAATAGAAGAAATTGATATGGTTAATTTAATAAAAGATTAGGAGAGATAGTATGTATCTAAATAATAAGTTAATAATTGGTAAAAATGAAAAAGAAGAATTATTTATTGTACCAAAAATGTCCAATCGTCATGGAATAATAACTGGTGCTAGTGGTTCTGGAAAGACAACTACCGTAAAAGTCATGGCAGAGACATTTTCATCTGCAGGAATTCCTGTGTTCTATGTTGATGTAAAAGGAGATCTTGCAAGTATCTCTAAACAAGGAGTAGAAAACTCTAATGTAGATGAAAGAATAAATAAATTAAATATTGAAGGATTTAATTATAAGTCTTTTCCAACAACTTTTTTTGATGTATTTGGTAAAAATGGTCATCCTATTAGAACAACTGTTTCTAATATAGGCCCAAGACTATTATCAAGAATGCTTGAGTTAACTGATGCTCAAGAAGGTGTTCTTTCAATTATCTTCCAAATTGCAGCAGATGAAGATATGAAATTAAATGATTTAGGTGATTTAAAAAGTTTATTATCTCATGTACAAGATAATAGAGTAGAATATCAAAATAAATATGGCTCAATCACAACAATGAGTATTTCTGCAATACAAAGAAGTCTACTTATGTTAGAACAAGAAGGAGGAGTATCATTCTTTGGTAAACCTGAATTACAATTATTTGATTTACTTCAATATGATCAATTTGGCAATGGATATGTAAATGTACTTGATGCTCAAGAATTATTTAAAAAGCCTACATTATATGCAGTATTCTTAATCTGGTTACTTAATAATTTATTTGATAATATGCCAGAAGTTGGAGATTTAGATAAACCTAAATTAATATTATT
>CADBGE010000022.1:0-1058 GCA_902794075.1 uncultured Erysipelotrichaceae bacterium
CTAATCTATTTATTTCATTTACTAGAATATCTTTAATAGATGTTGCTTGATTAGAGTATGGATAATAATAGCCATTTTTTACTTTAGGGACTATTCCTAAGTTATCAAAAAATTCTTTAGCCATAATAATATTATCATTACTTATGAATTCATTTACTAAATCAATATTATTACTATGATAATTATCTATACTATATTTTTCATTAAAATAATTACATCTACCATTACCAGTTAATAATAATTTCTTTAAAAGTGTATTATTTCTTTCTAAAATAATTACTTCATTATCTTTATTTTTAGCCTTTATAGCGGCAACTACTCCACTACATCCTCCACCAACTATAATTATTTTCATATGTCCAACTCCTTAATTTTCATATTATAACATATTTTAATTTTATCACAAAAATTATCTTGAGAAAAATCATAACTCATACTATAATGATATTGTAGATTTTAAAGATGAGGGATATTATGAAAAAGAATAAAAATGTTAAAGCAAAGAATAAGAAAATATTGATAATTTTATTCATATTTGTCGCGATTATTTTAGTATGTGGAATATTTGGATTTATTTTTTATAGAAAGAACACTCTTAAAATGATTAAAAATAATTATAATAAATATGTGGTAACTACTAGTAAAATAAATTTATATGACAGTAAGAAAAAAGTAATTGGAACTATTTATAAAGATTATAAATTAGAACTTGAAGAGATAAAGAATTTATCTGATAAAAATAAATATTTTAAGATTAAAGATACAGACTATTATATAAGTTATAAGAATATTAAAAAAACAAAAGAATTTAGTGAAACAAATAATTCTTCTAAATATGTAGTTTTTAATAAGAATATTAAATCAAGTAAAACTGTTTATTTATTTAAGGGAAAAGATAAAGTTATTTCATTAAAAGATATTAATCTTCCTATCTTATATATGGATAAAGATAATTACTATGTAAATTTTCTAAATAATGTTTTTTCTATTAAGAAAGATAAAAGTATAAAAGAAGTTAATAGTAATAATACTAAAGATAAAGTATCAGAATATGTAAG
>CADBGE010000022.1:1099-15556 GCA_902794075.1 uncultured Erysipelotrichaceae bacterium
AATTGTTTTAATATTAATACTTTAAAAGATCATAGTGATAAATTAAAAGAAAATGGTTATTATTTTATTACTAAAGATGAATATATTAATTATATTAACGGATATTTAAGATTAAAGGAAAAGGCAGTCTTACTACTTACTAGTAAAGAGACTGATGAGGTTAAAAATATTAATAAAGAGTTAGGTCTTAATATTGGTGTTATTAGTGATAAAGATAAAATAAAATTTGAAGATACAAATAAAAAATCTACTCCAAATGATGATCATAATAAATTAAATAGATATTCTATTAAATATTATTCAACTATTGATAATATTATTAAGATGGCTAATGGAGAGGAAGTTCATGAAGAAGAGCCTAAAAAGAATACTAATCAGGGGATTGCTGTTTTAAATTATCATTTCTTCTATGATCCAGCTACTCAAGAATGTAATGAAACTATTTGTTTAAAAACTGATATGTTTAGATCTCACTTACAATATTTAAAAGATAATGGTTATAAAACTCTAACTATGAATGAGTTTGTTAATTGGATATATGGAAGAATTGAACTTCCTGAAAAATCTGTTTTAATTACTGTTGATGATGGAGCAATGGGTACTGGAAGACACAATGGTAATCATTTAGCAACAATCCTTAATGAATATAAAATGCATGCTACCCTATTCTTAATTGCTGGATGGTGGGACATAGAAAATTATAAAGATTCTCCATATCTAGAAATTCAATCTCATACATATGATATGCATCAAAAAGGGCCTTGTGGTGAAGGACAATTAGTATGTGCTAATTATGATCAAGCTAAGGCTGATATACAAAACTCTTTAAATATAATTGGAGATAATACATCATTCTGTTATCCTTTCTACCAATATGATGATGAAGCAATTCAAGCTATAAAAGATTTAGGATTTAAGGTCGCATTTGCTGGAGGAAATAGAAAAGCTACAAGAAGTAGTAATAAGTATTTAATACCAAGATATCCAATATATAATGATCATACAGCAAGTGATATTGCAAGAATGGTAAATTAAAAATGACTAAAATAAATTAGTCATTTTTTTGTGAATATTTAATTAAATTATTAGAATAAATTTTAGTTTCTAAAATATTCTTTTCTGTATTGCTTTCTGATAGACTCTATTTCTTTACCTAATATTTCTTCTTTTGCAGTTTGATATAATGACGTTGAAAATCTTCTTCATCAAATCTTTTTTCTTCTTCATTCCATAACATTCTAGTAATTATAGTATTAAAAATATTTATTTAAAAAATAGCATATAGTACCAGGTGGACAATTATTTATTTTACCAAATATTTTATACCCCATTTTTTCATAAAATCCTCTTGCTTGAAAATCCCAAGTTTCTACTCTAACACCAGTTAATTTCTTTGACATAGCAAATTTTTCTATTATTCTTATTAAATTTGTGCCGACACCTATTCTTCTATATTGTTCATCTATCCATAATAAGTCTAAATAATACCAATTATATTCAACAAAGCCAATTGCTCCACCAATAAGTTTTTCGTTATCATATGCTAAAAAGTTCATAGGAATAAAATCTTTTTTAGTGATATCAGCTGATATATTTTCTTTTAACCACTTACATTTACTTCTATTATTTTCTCTCAAACCAGCATGTATTTTATTTTTTAATTCTATACTGTTATCATTTTTTATTATAATCATAAGAATTTACTTCCTTTCATTAACTTTAAGTTCAATTATTTAAGATTTTTATCTATCTCTTTATCTATTTAATTATTATAGCAAACTATATTAGAAAAAGCATCATTCAATTACTTTTAAGTGTTAATACTAAAATCAATTACTGCTTATATATAACATATTTTTCTTATTATTAATATTATATGACTTCAAATTTTATTAATAAAATGTTATAATTTTTATACAATTGATGAGGTGAATAATGATGAAAAAAAAGAAATTAATATTGTTTGATTGGGGACATGTTATTCAAAATGGTTCTTCAAATAAATGCACTGTAGAATATGCAAGAGAAATGGTTTGCAGAGACATGAAACCAACTAACTATTCCAAATTCATGAAAATATTTGATTTAAATGATTTTTGGGCACTAAATAATAATAATTTCAAAGCATTTATAACTAATAGTTTAATTCAATCCGGTTCAACAAAAAATTATGACGATTTTGTTCAATCTTATTTTAAACAAAATGGAAAAATCCCTTATTTTGAAGATACAATAAAATTAATAGAGAGTATGCAAAATATGGATAATTGTTATATTGGAATTCTTTCCAACATTAGTGAATTGGATATTGTTCAATTAAAGGAACACTTAAATTTAAATAAATTTGATTATTTGTTTTTATCGGCCTATACAGGTATTCAAAAACCGAATAATATGGCTTATATAAATGTTGAAAAAAAAGTAAAGGTGCCTGCAAATAATATATTATTTATAGATGATTCATTAGAAAATATAAAAGCAGCAAATAAGAGAGGATGGAAAACTTGTTTAGCTACAGGAAATAATATTAGCAAAATTAAAATTGAGATTTCTGCTTTTTTAAAATAATTATTACGAATTAAAATTTAATATTTGTGCCTAAATTAATACTAACAAAATATCTTGTATTTAATTAATTTTTTTATTGTATATAGTATTTTCTTAAAGAAAATATTTTTTAATTTCTAAAATATTCTTTTCTGTATTGCTTAGGTACTTCTCTTCTGATAGACTCTATTTCTTTACCTAATATTTCTTCTTTTTCTGTTTGATATAATGACATTGAAAAATTCTCTTCAACAAATCTTTTTTCTTCTTCTCATTCCAATCCTCCTGTGAGATATAAGTATTACAATTTTTTCATATTAATTTGTTTCTTATTATTATAACTTTTTTAATAAACACTAATATATTCTAAATATTTATTTAAAAATGGGCAGTATTGTTGTATATCCAGTTTTGTATTTTTCACCATAAACAATATAATATCCTTAGCCGTAGTTGAATTATCACAATTAATTAAACTAATCTTATTATTTTCTATAGTTTTTCCGCTTAATGTATGCATATTCCATAATTCAAGTTTAGGATTATTTAAATCATAACCATAAGTGTAAATATAACTTAATTGCTTGCGAGAAAATGCTTGGTTCTTCACCTCATCTATATCTTCATAAGAAAAATCAATATTTTCTTTTAAATCTAATTCTAGAAAAACACTATTAATTAAAATTGAATCCAATGTTTTACAAGCTCTTTCAATCCTTCTATCATTTTTAATCCATTTTTTAAATATAATATCTACTACAAATCTAGGAAATATTTTATGTTTCATGTAAAATGAGCCACACATATAAATAAAATTACTTTTTGGTCTAAGTGTTAACCATTTTATCCAAGAATCCATAAGTATTAAAGTATTATCAAAACCTTTTGTAAAAAAAACTTTTTTTGTTAATTCAATATTTTTTGCATTTCTTCCAATTTTAGGTAATAAACCATTTTGAGTTATACTTTTTAAATTACTTTTATTTGTATAATGTAAAAAAGAATTATCAAAATCAATATTATTAATATCTACTATTTTCATATTACCACCAAACATATTATATCATATTTCTAGCACCACTTAACTTTTATGTATCTCTTATTAATCTAATATTAATTAGAACTTCTAGAAATATTAAGGATAATTCCAATACTAGCCATGGAAACTAGTAGACTCGATCCACCATAAGAAAGAAATGGAAGTGTTACTCCACAAGCGTTACAAAAATACTATAATTTATATAGTTTACATTGCGTTTATAGCTTAAAAACCTAAGTGCTTCAAATAATTTAAATATCTTTTGTTACCTTGTTCATCAATTCTATTCAATATAAATCATCCTGTGAGGTATTAATAATGCATTTCTATTGTTCTAGTTTTAAGTTGTCCGATTCATTTAAAACATTTAGTTGATAAGTTGCTATTTCTTTTAAAATATCAAATCTTTCTTCCTTTGCTTTTCCTTCTTTTATTAATTCTGCATTATGTGATTCTAAATTTGATAATACTGTTAGTTCATTTATTGATGCATAATCTCTAACGTTTGAATTCTTTGCTAAATTAGGATTTAGTTTTCTCCGGTCTTTCGCAGTGGTTTTAAATATAATAACATTTAATAAATCCGCTTCATCTACATATTTTAGCCATTCCTTATTTTTATAATAATCATTATCAGGTAATATATAATTTTTAATTGCATCAGTATGTATTAAATAATTGCTATTTGTTAGTATTCTTTTTACATTCCATTCTCTATTTTTATTTTCTAATTCTTTTAATCTTTCAAATTCCTTTATCAAATATAGTTTAAATACCGGGCTTATTGCAGAGGCAAATTCAAAAGCAATGTCTTTATGTGCATAAGTTCCACCATATTTACCCTTTTTTGAAAAAATACCAATTGCATTTGTTTTTTCTGTCCATTCAGAAACACTAATAGTAAAAGTATGTAGACCGGCTTTCTTTCTAAACCCGTCGAATTCGACGGATTTAAAATTTGGATTATAAAGACTTTCCCATGTCCCTAAAAACTCAATAGTATATCTATTTCTTATCCAGTTTTTTATAATATCATCAGTTCTAGATTTCCCTTCCTTAGTTTTTGCAATATCAGTTATACAAATATAGTCTTTTTCATCTATATTTGTTATATTTATCTTTATGTCTTGAACTTCAATAATACTATTTTTCATTGTTAACCTCCTGATTTGTTAACAATGTTATATCAAACAAATATTCGAATATCAACTATTGCTTCTAGAAATATTGAGTATTATTCCAATAGATGCCATACTTACTAATAAAGATGATCCGCCATAAGAAAGAAAAGGTAGAGTTACTCCTGTTACTGGTATTAAGCCTACTACTACTGATAAATTCATAATCGTTTGAAATATTAATTGAAACATTATTCCAAATGATAAGTATTTTGAAAATGCATCTTTAGAATTAAGAGATATTTTTATTCCTCTATAAAATATTATAATAAATAAACTTACTACTATAATTGAACCCATTACCCCTAATTCTTCTGAAATAATTGAAAATATAAAATCTGTTTGAGGTTCTGGAAGATAAAAGTGTTTTTGAATGGAATTACCTAATCCTAATCCAAGTAATCCTCCTGGACCTATAGCATAAAGACTTTGAATCATTTGAAATCCTGTACCTAAAGGATCTTTCCATGGATTTATAAATGAAGTTATTCTATCCATTCTATATGGGGCAATAACAATTAAGATTATTACTCCAATTAGGCCCATTATTCCTCCTCCTATGAAGAACTTCATTGATACTCCTGATATATATAATATTGAAATAATTGATAAAAATAGTATTAAACCTGTTCCTAAATCTGGTTGAAGCATTATAAGTGCAAAGAATATTCCAACAATTAATAAAATTGGAATTACTCCTTTAAAAAAACTTGATATATATTTTTCATTTAATGATAAGTATTTACTTGTAAATATTATTAAACTTATTTTAGCGGCTTCACTTGGCTGGATTCCTAGAGGGCCAATTCCAAACCAACTCCTACTACCATTTCTAATAGTACCTATACCTGGAATTAATACTAATATCAATAATATAAATGATATTAATAATATTTTATTTGAATTTTTGTAATAAAAATTATAGTCTATTTTAGAAATTATAATCATTATAAATAGTCCAATTATAAAAAAAGCACTTTGATATTTTAAAAAATGAAATGAATCATTAAACTTAAAATCTGCCCAAATACTTGATGATGAATATATCATTATAATACCAAATAATGTTAAAACTATTACTGTATAGAATAGAATCTTATCAAACTTCATGATAATCACCTATTAAATTATATTTGTTAGATAAAAAAAAAGAACATTAATAATAAATGATTCTAATATTCTTTTTAAATATACTTATTTTTTCTTGTAAATTTACTTTGATGGTATAAACTCAACTGTTCTATAATGCTCAGTATCTTTAAACATTTTATCTAAATCTTCTTTTTTTAATCCACCCTCATATACATCTTTATATACTTCTTCTATTGCAGATCTTAATACTTCATCACTGATACTATTATTGTTTTTTGATACAATTAACTTAGCTATTTCATATAGACCTTCTAGAAAATCTTGTGGTAAATAGGATAATGAATATATATCTGAAAATACATTTTTTGGACTGATGCATGGATATTTTTCTACTAATGCATTAAATTCTTTTGGAAATATTTTTTCCATTCTTTTGAAAAAATCCGAAAAATATCCTTTAAAGTCAATTAAATCATGAATTTCGATATCTTTTTTTGATACTTTTTTATTTTCTTGTTCTTCTTGTTCTTTATCTTCTTTTATTCTTCTTCTTTTCTTATTATCTAATACTCTATTTATCATTTCATTAAATTCATTTATACTTGTTGCGGAAAATGGTAAAAAATCATCATCTATCTTTACTGTTGAAAGCGAACTTGCTACATCTCTTTCTGTCATAGCAATGTGCGCATAACTATTGTATTCATAGTCATTATCCCAGGTTGGATCAGAAATATAAATCCCATCTATTCCATATTTCTCATCTTTTATACGTACTATTAATCTTCTATGACCTTCAAATGAATCTTTTGGAATATAAGATACTTGTTGGCTAATTAATTTATATTTTTCTTGAGGAGATAGTTCTTTCCAATTTTTATTATTATCCCTTAACTGCTTTATTGATTTATGTCTTGCAAGATCTATATCTACTGATTGACTTATACTGTCAATTCCTAATTTAGACAGAAGATCATGTAGTAAGTTAACAAATCCAACGCATACAATATAGTCATTATCTAATATTTTATACAAATCTCTAGATAAACTTCTAATTTTTAGTTTTTCATCATAGGACATGTTTACGACATTTTTATTATCTTTTTTAGGCATTCTATATTTTTTAAATTTTTTTGTTATGTCATAAGCATATACCATTTTTTCAAAAGGAGATAAATTCTTAGCAGGTTCTACCATATCATATAATAGTTTTTCATATTCTAAATATTCATTTAGAGGTAATCTTAATCTATCAATGAAAGGTAACTCTACTGTAATATTATTTATATTAGAATCATTACCACCAAAATATCCTAACTGCTTTAATTCATAATTTAATTTATCTTTGTCGTCTGCAGTTATTTTAACTTTATTTGTTTTATTATATTTTTTTAATGTTTCCAATATTTCTTTAATATTACATTCGGTTGAAATTGATAGTTCTGTATTTTCACCTAAATATTGTAATACATATAATTTATCTTCAGGTATTTTTGAGAAAAGACTAATGTGATCACCTTTAAGGTCTTTATATGAATAAAAACCTAATAAAGATTTTTCATAATTATATTCAAGTAAAGAATCAAAGTTATTTTCTAATTCTTTATCTACAAATGTTGTTTTTATTTTTTCTTTTTTTGCTGCTTTAAATAGATCATAATGAGATTTTGATAAAGAATATCTTTCATAATAGTTATTTTTGGCTAAAGATATTATTTTTATATTATCATTTTCACATAATGAATTGATAAGATTATCATTTATTAGACTTCCATAGGCAATTGTCATTTCTCTGTTCTTACTACTAATAATTATTTTTTTGATAACATTGTCTAATAAATCTTTATGTTCAGAATAGAATTTCCTATTTATTATCAAATGATTAAATTCATCTTCTTGTTTTATTTCTATATTGTCTGATGTAAATGATAATGATATTTTATTTATATTTGAATTAATTATTTGTTGTATTTGATCTTCACTCATATTTTACCTCTTAATATTATTATTATTATATTTTATGCATCTTTTAAAAAGGCAACATAGCATTTATATGCTTCATAGATATCTGCTTTTGCTGTTACTTCCCATGGAGCATGCATACTAAGTACTCCTACTCCACAATCTATTACATTTACGTTTTTATTAGCTAAAATGTAGGCAATTGTTCCACCGCCACCTGCATCTACTTTACCCAATTCTGAAATTTGGAAATTAACTTTATTGTCATCCATTATCTTTCTAAGTTTAGCAATATATTCTGCATCTGCATCATTGCTTCCACTCTTTCCTCGTGATCCTGTATATTTACAGAATACTACTCCATTATTAAAGTATGATGCACTTCTCTTATCCATAACTTCTGAATAAAGTGGATCATATGCAGCATTTACATCACTAGATAGCATAAATGAATTAGATAATGTTCTTGATAAAGCTGTTACTTCATCATGTCCTAGTAGTGAGCATATTTCTCTTAGGGCATCTTCATAAAAGCTTGATTCCATCCCTGTTGAGCCTACACTTCCGATTTCTTCTTTATCTACTAATATACAACTTGTTGTTCTTTCTACATTATCTACATCTAAGAATGCTTTTAATGATGTATATGCACATACTTTGTCATCTTGTCCATATGCCATTATCATTGATCTATCAAGGCCAAAGTCTCTTGCATGTCCAGCTGGTACAACCTCTATTTCTGCTGATAGGAAATCATCTTCCTCAATATCATATTTATTTTTTAAAATATTTAAAATATTTTTCTTTATTAAATCTTTTTCTTCTTTAGAATTATTTTTTATCGGCATACTTCCAATTAATACATCTAATTTTTCACCTTCAATAACTTTAGATGCTTCTTTTTTCATTTGTTCTTGTCCTAAATGTGGTAGTAAATCTGTTATACCAACCACTGGATCAGATTCATCTTCTCCAATTACAACATTTACAACATCACCATTTTTCTTCACTACTACTCCATGTAGGGCAAGTGGTAATGTTACCCATTGGTATTTTTTTATTCCTCCATAGTAATGTGTATCCAAGTATGCCATATCTGTATCTTCATATAATGGACTTGCTTTTAAATCAAGCCTTGGTGAGTCTACATGAGCTCCTAAAATGTTTATTCCTTTAGTTATATCTTCTTTTCCTATAACGAACAAACCAATACTTTTATTTCTATTATTTATATAAACTTTATCTCCTGAAGTTAATTTAATATTGTTTTCAATATATTTATTCAAATTCACAAATCCAACAGATTCTGCCATCTTTATTGAATTTTTTACAACTTCTCTTTCTATTTTACTTTTTGAGATGAAATTTCTATATTCGTCACATATTTCATTTAGTGTCATAATATCATCATCATTATATTTACTCCATATATTTTCTTTCATATGTAATCCTCCTATCTATATTTAGTATACCATTTTTTTATCTGTTTTAAAACAAAGAAAAGAAACTATTAATTTGATAGTTTCTTTATACCCATACTCCAAATATTATTCCAGCCATAGCTAATACTAAACCAGCTACCCAAAATAATTTAACTATATCGTTTTCATGCCATCCTAATTTTTCAAAATGATGATGCAAAGGTGTCATTAAGAATAGTTTTCTTTTAAATACAATTACCCAAAATGTTTGTAATATTACTGATAGTGTTTCAATTACAAAGATAAATGCAACTACAAGTAATGTAAGTTCTCTATGAGTTAATATTGCGATTGCTCCCATTACTGCTCCTAGGGCAAGAGATCCTGTATCTCCCATAAATATTTTTGCTGGATATGTATTGTATACTAAAAATCCAAATAATCCACCAACTAAAATTAAACTAAATAAACCTATATCTTGAAAACCTACAGAGAATGATATAAGCGCATATGCAATAAATGCAATAGCAGATAAACCTCCGCTTAATCCGTCTAAACCATCTGTTAGGTTAACTGCGTTACTTGCTCCTACTAGAACAAAAAGAATTGCTAAACCATAGAGCCAACCTAATTCTATATCAATGTGAAGTGTTCCTACAACCCATGATGTTTGTCCACCACTTCTCATATATATATAAAAGAATCCAATTGCAATTAAAACCTGCATTAATAGTTTTTGATATACTGTAAGGCCCTCATTATTTCCTTTTATAATCGACAGAAAGTCATCTAAAAAACCTATCAATGTATATCCAATAAATACCAATAATACTATTCCTAAATTAGATGAGTATTCTATTTTATGAGTTAATACTAACCCTAGTGTAATAATTACTGTAGGAATAATAAATATTAATCCTCCCATTGTCGGAGTTCCTTCTTTTTTTCTATGGGTTTCTCCAACAAATTCACTTATTTTTTGGCCTAATCTCATTTTCTTTAATAATGGTACCATTACTAGCCCTAATACTACTGAAAATAGGAAGCCAGCCATAATAACAAAAACTGCTTTTGTAAGTAATAGCATTTTCAACACTCCGTTTCCTAAATAATTATATCATAATAATCATAATAATATGTGTATTTTTTATGTTAATTTACAGGATATTTCCCTCTTGTTAATATTTTTGTATTATTTTTTTCCAATTCTTTTTGTTGTTTTTCTTTTATTTTCTGCATTTCAAATTCTTTTTCTTTTAAATCTCTTTTTATTTTTTGTAAATTACTTAACATTTCATCACATTCTTTTACTACACCAAAGTAGTCTGCATATTCGTTTTTTAATTGGGATATTATTCTATCTATTTGTGAACTTGTATTTCCTAATGATGAAATTGTATTATCAATTTGATTTATACTATTTTTTATTTCATCACTATAATCTTTTACTGTTATTACTTTATATGTTTTTGATTCCATATTAGGATTTAAAATGTTATTTATAAAAAACATATGAGCGGCAGCTGATGCGATTAATCCTTTTGCAAATCTTGGTCCTGGTAAAAACATTTGAAAAGACATTAATTTTAATAATTCTTTTGTTTGTTCGTTAATTCCACGAAATTGATACTCTACTTTTTCTGTAATTGTTGTTGCATTTGCAACTTTTTCTTCGATTTGTTTTTGGATTCTTTCTTGTTTTCTTTGGAATTCAATTAATTCTTCATTTAACTGATTGATACTATAATATTTATTTTTTAGGTCTTCAAATGCTTCATCTTTTTCTCTTAATTCTTCTTTTTTTTCTTCTAATCGACCTTTTAAATTATCTTTTTTCTTGTCAAGTTCTTCTAGTTTTTCGGATATCATTATATATATTGGTGATTCTTTAATCTCAGATATATCTTTTTTATTTTTAAAATCCTCAAAATATCCTTCAATAAGATACATAATATAGTTTTCATCATATTCATCAAGATTTTCTACTTCAAGTCTTAACTTCAAATTTTCTACTTTTTCAATCAAATCAGATAATTCTTCTAAAATAATTTCTACATCTTTTTTTACAACTATTGCTTCTTCTTGATCAACTAATACATTATATTCATAGATAGTCTGTCTTAAATCATATCTTATTTCTTTTAATTTTCTTTCGTATTCTTCTACTATTTTTTTTGACTTTATTTTACCAATTTTTTCTTGGTAGTTATTTGAAATTTCATCATTTTCTTCTTTTGTATCTTCTTCATTAATTCCTGAAAAAAGAAATTTCTTAGGAGGTTCTTGTTCCTCCTTGTTTTTTGATTCGGGTGATGAATTTATATCTTTATACTGTTTTTCTTCTATATATTTTTTTTCTTCTGGAGATTTAATGAATATTGTAATTACTTCTCCTGTTGGTGTTACAACTGTTTTTTTCTTTTGTTTTTTTAATTCTTCCAATCTACTTTCTTGTGGTGTTTTTGGAGACATATCAGCATCATATTCTTTAATTTTCCATTTTGAATTCTCTTCTTCTTTTTCTTTCTTTTTCTTTCCTACCGTATTTTCATAAATTGTTTTAATTATTTCTCCACCTATTGCGATTGGAAGAGCTCTAATGAATGTATATACTTGTTGTTTTTTCACTTTTTTTTCTAGTTCTTTAATTTCTTCTGCTTCTTTTTCTAATTTTTTCTTTCTATTTTTAGAAATAACAAGCTTTCTTTTTCTATCTTGTCTTCCACCTTTTACTCCAATTGTCTCATCCATCAGTATCACCATATATAGTTTATCATATTTTTTATTATTATTTAACTATTAATCTTACTTTACTTCTATCTTCACATTTTTCTTTTGCATTTGGAGATTGGTCAACTATTTTTTTTCCTTCTCCTTCTACTACTATTTCAAAATTAACTAATCTTTTTTTTGCTTCTTCTATCGATAAGCCTATTACGTCTGGTACTTCATAATAAACTTTATCATTCCATTCTAAATCCTTTTCCATTTCATCTTTTTGTTTTTCTATTTTTAAAGCATCAATTATATCAAGTAATATTCTTCTTGCGATTGGTGTTGTTGTATAGCTTGATAACATGGCTGTATTTTTAGGGTTATCTATTGCCAAGTATAGTACTGCTTCAGGATCATTTGAAGGAACTATACTCATAAATGACATAATATAATTATTTACTAAATACTGTCCATTTTCTTGTTTTTGGGCAGTTCCTGTCTTTCCACCTATTCTATATCCTTCTATGTATGCTGCTTTTCCTCCACCTTTGGCAACTACACTTTCAAGTGCTGTTCTCATAATTGCTGATGTTTCTTTCGATATTGTTCTTCTTTTTAGTGTTTTATTATTTTCCTTAATGATTGTATTAGTATTATCACTTATACTTTCCACTATATATGGTTTATATAAGTATCCTCCATTTACTACAGATGAGACAGCCATTACTTGTTGAATTGGTGTTACTGAGACACCTTGCCCAAATGCAGATGTTGCAAGTTCTACATTGTGTACTTTTTCAAGTGGGAATAATATTCCTTCACCCTCTCCATTTAAATCAACTCCTGTTTTTTCTCCAAAACCAAATTTATTAATATAGCCAAATAATCTTTCTTTTCCTAATAATTGACCTAATTTAACAAACCCTGGGTTGCAGGAATTTTGTAATACTTGTAAGTAGGTCTGATCCCCATGTCCTCCACTTTTCCAACATTTTAATACTGCTCCATCTACTGTTACTTTACCTGCATCATAAAAGTGATCATTAAATATATCTATAACTTTTTCATTTACTGAGGAAGCCATAGTCATTATCTTAAATGTACTTCCAGGTTCGTATGATGCCCATATAGGAAGATTTCTACTTAAAGTCTTACTATCATATTTTTGATAATTATTTGGGTCGTAATCAGGATATGAACTCATACCAAGTATTTCTCCAGTTTTTGGATTAACTACTAATGCAAGTGCCATATCAGGGTTAAACATATCTTTAATATTATCCATTTCTCTTTCTAAGGACTTTTGAATATTTATATCAATTGTTAAATTTATATTTAATCCTGGGGTTGGTTCAACATATACTTCTTCTTTATTCAACCTATTTCCATGAGCATCAGACTGAAATTTCAAAACTCCATTTTTACCTGTTAAATAGTTATTATATTGTAATTCTATTCCAGATAATCCTTGATTATCAATTCCAACATAACCTAAACTGTGTGATAATAAATTTTTATATGGATAATTCCTTTTTGATTCTCTTACTAAATATACACCAGATATATTTAGACTATTAATTTTATCTGCTATTTCATTTGATAATCTTCTTCCTTCAGGATGAACTCTTTCAATTGATGTTTTTTTAAAAACATGTTTTTTCATCTCTTGATATGAAACATTTAATATTTCAGATAACTTTTTAGTTGTATATTCTTTATCTTTAATTTGATTGGGTACTAATACTAAAGATGCAGTTGTTAAATTATCTGCTAGTACTTCTCCGTTTCTATCTAGAATTTTACCTCTATCTGCTTCTATTTCTAAATTCCTACTCCATAGTTCATTCGCTAAAATATTTAATTTTTTATATTGAAAAACTTGTATATAAACTACTTTTAATACAACTAATATTAATGGAATTATCATCATTAAAAATAATATTTTAATTCTTGAATCAATTTTTTTAAAAAACATTATATTCACCTAATTATATATTATTTTTAATTGTATTATTTTATTATTAATATTTAAAAAAAGAGTAAACTTTTATTTGAAAAGATTCTTCCAAATAGAGTTTACTACTTTTGTTGTTGCTTTACCAATTAGTTTGTTAGATACTTGATTAGTTACTTTTTTCATCATTCTTTCTTGGTCTTTTTTCTTTTTTTCTTCTTCTTTGGCTTTTAATTTATCTTGTTTTTCTTGTTCTTTTGCTGCTATTTTATCTGCTTCTTCTTTAGCAATCAATTCTTCTTTAACTTTTTTCGCATCACTAACTTTTTCTGATGCGGATTCTTCATTATTAATTGTTTCATATTTCATGTAAATTCTACTTTGTTTAATAATACTATCTCTTTCTTCATCAGTTATTGTTCCCATAAAACTTTGAGGTGGAAGAATCATTGCTTTTTCTACGATATTTGGTTCTCCATTTTCATTTAAGAATGATATAAGTGCTTCTCCTGTTGCAAGAGCTTTAATTGCATCTTCTGTTTTAAATTC
>CADBGE010000023.1:0-16557 GCA_902794075.1 uncultured Erysipelotrichaceae bacterium
AGAGGCTCCAGTAGATGCAGAAGTATCAATGGAAAATGATGAAAATGTTAACAATATATTTGATGAAAATAATTCTAATATAAGTGAATCTGATTCATTTAATGATTCTGAAAAAGATGATTTTGTTGCAAGTGAAATTAATCCAGATTTTAATAATGATGATTATTCAGGATTTAATGATATAAAGACTGATAAAATTGTTAATATGGAAGACTATTATAATGATAGTTCTAGTTATAGTGATTTTGATAGTTATTCATATGATTCAAACTTTGATTATGAAGGAAGTACAATGTTTGCTGATGTTGAAAAATCAGTTAATGGTCTAGTAAGTAAAACAAGTAGTTTGGTAAGAGAGAATTCAGAATTAAAGAGCCAAAATAGGGCAAAAGATGATAATATAAACAAATTAAGAAATGATTTAAGTAGTAGTGAAAATAGAAATAAATCTTTAACAGCTATGTTAAGAGAAAGTAATTCAAGTAAAGAAAGACTTGAAACAAAAAATAGACTACTTGAGCAAAAAAATCGTGAATTAGAGAGATTAAATGATTCACAAACTAGAGAAATTAATTCTTTGAAACAACAAATGGCAGGAATCCAAGATTTAGTTAGGTTATTAGATAATGCAAGAAGCCAGATAGACGATAGAAATTATGATGAAAATCAAACATATTACAGGAGAGCAGCATAATGATATAATATAAGGCCAGTTTTTATTACTGGTCTTTTAATATATTTTAATAATTGCAATTGTTCATTTGTTTTGTTAAAATATTTTTGTTCTAGGGGTTTATATAATAATTATAAATTTTATAAGCAATATAATATTTAGAGGTGATATTTATGAATAGAGAAGATTTTCCAATGTTAAAATCAAATATTGTATATTTTGATAATGGTGCTACTACATTAAAGCCTCAATGTGTTATTGATGTTATGAATAAATATTATTTAGAACATACATCCAATATACATAGAGGTGATTATGATGCCTCTATTATTACAAATAAATTGTATGATAATACTAGAAATATAATTGGATCTTTTATAAATGCTGATCCTGATTGTTGTGTATTTACAAGTGGATCAACAATGTCTTTAAATATGGTTGTATTTGGTTATATGAAAAAGCATTTAAAAGCGGGGGATGAAGTCCTTTTAAATAAATCGGAACATGCGTCAAATATTCTTCCTTGGATAAAACTAAGTGAAGAAATAGGTATTATAATAAAATATGTTCCTTTGAATAGTGATTATTCTTTAACAATTGATAATATAAAAAAATGTGTTACAGAAAAGACAAAAGTTATTAGCTTGGCTCATATAAGTAATGTTGTTGGAGATGTAAGAGATATTGAGACAATAGGTGAATTTTGTTCTCAAAATAATATTATATTTAATGTTGATGGTGCTCAGAGTGTTCCACATATTATGGTTGATTTTAAGGAATCAAATATAGATTTTTTGAGTTTTTCGGCACATAAGATGTGTGGGCCAACAGGTGTTGGTGTTTTAGTTGGCAAAAGGAATCTTTTGGAAAATATGGACCCCATTTTATATGGTGGGGGAATGAATAACTATTTTGAAGAAGATAATTCATATGAGTTAAAATCTATTCCAACAAGATTAGAAGCGGGAACTCCTCCAATTGCCGGGGTAATAGGTATGGGAGAAGCTATAAAATATTTAGATAAGATTGGAATGGATAAAATTCATCAATATGAAAAACAATTAAAACAATATTTTCTTGATAAAGTTAAGGATATATCTAATTTAATTATTTATAATAAGGATTCAGATAGTGGTATTGTATCTTTTAATATTGATGGTGTTTTTGCACAAGATTTAGCTATATATTTAAATCATTATAATATATATGTTAGAGCTGGTAATCATTGTACAAAAATGCTTAAAGATGATATTGGTATTAATAATACTGTTAGAGCAAGTTTTTATTTCTATAATAATTATGAAGATGTTGACAGACTTGTTGAAGCTTTAAAAAATAGTAGAGATATTTTTAAAATTATATTGTAGGTGATAATATGGATGATAATTTAAGAAGAGAAATAATTCTTGAAAATTATAAGGAACCTTATAATAGAGGGTTAATAGATGATGAAAATTATTCAAAAATTAATTCAAGAAGTGATAGTTGTATAGATAATCTTGATTTTGAAATGATGATTAATAATGATATTATTTCTGATATAAGATTTGATGGTGAAGCTTGTGCTATAAGTACTTCTGCTGCATCTATTCTTATTAAAGAGTTAGTTGGAAAAAAAGTGGATGATGCATTACAGATTTTAAATAACTATAAAAATATGATAAATGAAAAATCATATGATAAGGAATTATTAGGTGAATTAATAGTATATGATGAAATATATAAACAACCTAATAGAAAAAATTGTGCTTTATTACCTAGTAATGCGATTGATAAATTAATTGGTAGATTAAAAAAATGATAAGTGCTAAACTTTGCTTTTTTTTAATACAATTCTTTAAGAAAAAAGAAATTCCTTAAGGGATTTCTTTTTTTTGTACATGTTATTAAAGAGTTTTAAACAAAGTGTTATTTGATAAAGTCTATTGCAATAGCTATTATATCTTTTCGAAGGGAGGTGATCTATGTTAAATCAAATTGTTCTTGTTGGAAGAATGACTAGAGATATATCAGTAAATAAATCTAGTAATGGATCAAAGGTTGCTACATTATGTTTAGCTGTTCCAAGAAGTTTTAAAAATAGTGAAGGAGTTTATGATACTGATTTCATTGATTGTGTTCTTTTTGATATTGTTGCAGAAAATACTGCTGAATATTGTAATAAAGGAGATATAGTTGGTGTTAAGGGAAGAATACAATCAAGAATAGTTGAGGAAGGAGAGAAAAAAGAGAATACTATAGAAATAATTGCTGAAAAGGTAACTTTTCTATCTAGTAAAAAACATGAGGAAGCAGAATAATCTGCTTCTTATTTTATTGTTTTTTTTAATTGTTTTATGTATAATTTATTTAAGATAGGTGATTATATGAAGATTGTTGTTAGAGATTATGAATCAAATGATTTAAATGCTGTTAATGAAATATTAAATGATGCTTTCAAAGCAAGAAAGGAAAATTTTGATGATTCGTGTTTTCATGAATTTGTATCTGTAAATGATAATGAGGTTTCAGGTTATTTGCTTCTTACGAAGGTTTTTAATCCAATAAGAAAAAGAATTTATTTTTTAGTTGATTATGTTTGTGTAGCAGAAAAATATAGAGGAAGTGGTGCAAGTGATGCCCTTATTAAATATGCCTGTGATTACGCTTCAAAGGAAGGTGCTAGTTATTTGCAATTAACTTGTGCTCCATTCAGAGTAAGTGCACATAGTCTTTATGAAAGGTGTGGATTTAAAAAAATAGATACAGATTTGTATAGAAAGGAACTATTATGATTTTAGATATTATTAATAAAAAAAGACTGGGAAAAGAGTTAAGTTATGGTGAACTATATGAAATATTCAATGGATATTTAGATGGAGATGTAGCTGATTATCAAATGAGTGCTTTATTAATGGCTATTTGCATTAATGGTATGACTGATGAAGAAGTATTTGCTTTAACAAAAATTTTTATTGATAGTGGAGATGTTCTTGAATTTAGTGATATTCCCGGAATTAAGGTTGATAAACATTCAACTGGTGGAATTGGAGACAAAACTACACTTGTAATTGTTCCTATTGTTGCTGCATGTGGAGGAACTGTTATAAAAATGAGTGGAAGAGGCTTAGGTTATACGGGTGGAACTATTGATAAGTTAGAAAGTATTCCTGGTTATAGAATTGATTTATCTGATGAAGATATTGAAGAACAAGTTCATAAGATTGGTTGTGTTGTAACTGGACAAACTGCTGATTTAGTCCCTATGGATAAAGCAATATATGCCTTACGTGGTGTTACATCAACTGTCTCTTCTATCCCTTTAATTGCATCTTCTATTATGAGTAAAAAAATTGCTGGTGGTGCTGATAAAATAATAATTGATATTAAGGTAGGTAATGGAGCATTACTAACTAATAAAGAAGATGCAAATAAACTTAGTAGATTAATGAAGGAAATTGGAAAATTTTATGAGAAAGAAGTTCGAACAGTTATAAGTGATATGAATGTTCCTTTAGGTAGATGTGTTGGAAATGCATTAGAGGTTTTGGAAGCAATAGATGTTCTAAAAGGGAAAGAAGTAGATAATAATCTTTATGATTTGTGTATTGAACTTGCCACTAATTTGGTTAGTATGGCTTTGGAAATATCAGATAAAGAAGCTGAAAAAAAGGTTATCAATTCATTAAAAGATGGAAGTGCTTATAAAAAGTTTTTAGAATTAGTAAAATATCAAAAAGGAGATGTTAGTAAGCTTAGAATAAGTAATAAAGAATATAAATTGAAATCAAATATAGATGGTACTATATCAAATATAAATGCATTAAAAATTGGTAAGCTTGCTTTTAACCTGGGAGCGGGCAAAAAAGAAATGGATGATAGGATTAGTTATGGAGTTGGTGTGAAAATGGAAAAATTAGTTGGAGAAAAAGTAAAAAAAGGAGATGTTTTAGCGACAATTTACTATAATAAATGTCTTCCGGAGATAAAAATCGATGATATTTATAAAATTGATTGAAAAAATGTTTTAAAAATTTGATTTTATGTTATAATAATTTTATAAAGGTAAGGTGATTTTGTGGAAAAAATATATATGAATAATAATTCTTCAAATAATAATTTAAGTGGCAAACATCATTTTTCAATAGTTTTATCTTTTGCTGTTGCTATGTTTGCTATTATTTCATTAATTGCAGTTGGATTTAATCAAATAAGTTTTGCTGCTCCTAATGATGGTACTAGCAGCAGTGATAAGTTTACACTTTCAAAATATGAATTGTCTGCAACTGGTCAACAACCAAGACCTGTTAAAGTTTCTTTATTTAAGAGTGGGTTATATTTACCTATTGAATTAATGTTTACTGATAATGCAACTTTGAATGTTAATACTGAAGTTGTAACTCAAGGAGATGCTTTTAAACAATATGTTCAAAGTACAGATTTTAAAAATTTTATAAAAGGAAAACATTATGTGTTCTGTATTGATAAAAGTACAGATGCTCCAGGATATGGTTCTGAATATAATAGAAAAGATAGAATAAATGATGGAGGAATTGCTTACATTCTAAGCAAGAGTGGTATTTATTCATCAGGTAATTCAATAATACCTGCTGGTACAGGTGGCGATTACTATGAAGTGTTTGAGGCATATGCAACTCAACTTGCTATATGGCTTTTAAATGGAGATGAAGGAATTACTGCTAAATATGATATTATAACTGGTGCTGACTCAATTGGTATTGCTTCTACAAGTGGTGAGTATGATTTACCAATTATTACTGATCAAAGTACAGTGAAAACAATTACTGGAAGTATTTTAAGTGTTGTTGAAGAAGCAAAAGCAGCTAAAATTAACGGATTTAATCCTACATCAATAGATATAAATTTTGCTGAAGATATTTCTGATGTAGAAGGAACAAATTATTATCAATCTTCTTTGGTACAAGTAATTCCAAATCCGAATTCAAATTTTGTTTCTTACGATTTAAGTTTAAGTGGAATTGAAGGTATATTTCCAGTTAATGAAAATGGTGAGGAAATTAAGAATTTAAGTAATTTAACAGCATCTGATAAATTCTATATAAGAATACCAAAAGATAAAGTTAGTAATGGAACAAATGAAATTACGATAAGCGCGGTTGGTAAATTTAGCAATGTTACACTTCCATACAGATATTATCTTGCAGATGATAAGCAAGACTTGGTTGGTCTAGGAGTTGGTGATGATACTCCAAAAGCTGAAAAGAAGTTAGTTGTTGTATCATCTCCTGATACTGGTGCTTCTACATCTCAAACTATTTACTTTATTGGATTAGTTGTATTATTATGTGGTGTAGGTATAATTTATGCAAATTCTAAAGCAATTAAAAATGTTTAGAAATATGAAAAAGAGCCAAACATTGTTGCTTGGCTCTTTGTTTATTTTTATAGGTATACTTTCGTTCTCATGGAATTATTTAGAAAAAATAAGGGAAGCTCTTTTTTCTGATATGAAAATATCTATGATGGATGCACCTAAAACAGTAGATTATAATAATAATGATGATATAACTCCTGAAGTAATAAATAATGTAAATGTAGAGAGCAATTATACAATTGATTATAGTAGTTATTTAGGTGTTTTAGAAATACCTAATATTGGGTTAAAAAGAGGCTTTTATGGATTGGATTCACGTTACAATAACATAAAGTATAATGTTACTCTTGTGGAGGGATCTAGTCTACCTGATGTGTATCAAGGGAATTTAATTCTTATGGCTCATTCAGGTGACTCATATATATCTTTTTTTGCGTATCTATATAAACTAAATGTTGGTGATGACTGTTTTGTTACATATAATGGAAATAGTTATCATTATGTAATAGTTAATATTTATGAAGTAGAAAAAAATGGGATTGTTTCAATAAGAAGAAATAAAGAAAAGAATACTTTGACTTTAATAACATGTACAAAGGATAATGATTATTCACAAACGGTGTATATTGCAGAGTTAGTAGAATAAAAGAGGGTGATTTAATGAATTTGTCTTTGATTGAAAAGATTGGACTTATTTTTAAGTATGTATTTTCATCTTTTCTTTCTGTAGAAATATTTATGATTAGCCTTCTTTTATTTATTATATTAATATTAAATCAAAAGAAAAATAATTTTGTTACGCAACTTGTTGCGATTGCTATATTTTTAGGTTTTATACTTGGTATCTTTATAAGTTATACAACATATGTTAAAACTTGTTTAGATTCTTTTGTTAAAGCTGTGATGAGTTATATATATTTTCCATCAACTATTGCATATTTTTTTATAATGCTTTTTGTAACGATAATGATGCTTTATACATTGTTTAGTAAAAAGTTAAGTTCTTTTAAAAAAATATTTAATTACTCATTTTTCTGTTTATTGTATTTTTTATTTATGGGCTTTCTTTCATTATCTGCATATGATATGGTTGATTTATTAAATATAGCCGTATTATATAAAAATAATACTATTTTAAGTTTTGTTCAAATTAGTAATCTATTATTAGTTATATGGTTAATATATACTGGATTCTATCATTTATTTTTATTTTTTAAAAAAAAATATGATTAAAAGACTGATGTCTTTTTTTTATGAATATTTATATATTCTTTACATAAATAAAAATAGGAGGATTTATGCGAAAGAATATATTTATTATAATAATAGGTTTTTTTATTGTTTTTCCATATCATGTTTTTGCAGAAGAATTAATACCTAATGGTAATTCTGGAATATTAATTGAAGCAAGAAGTGGGAAAATATTATATGAAAAAGATAAAGATAAAAGAGTTAGTATTGCTTCACTTACAAAGATGGTTGGGCAGATTATTATTTTACAGGAGATTGAGTCTGGGAAAATAAAATGGGATGATATTGTTACTATAAGTAAAAATGCTAGTGATATGGGTGGTTCACAGATATATATAGAAGAAGGAGAAAAAATATCTGTTGAAGATTTAATGAAAGGTATTAGTGTATCTAGTGGAAATGATGCTATAGTAGCAATGGCTGAATATATAAGTGGTAGTGAAGAAAAATTTGTTGATAGGATGAATGATTTAGCTAAAAAATTAAAATTAAAAAATACTCATTTTAGTAATTGTACTGGTTTAGATCAAGATAATCATTATTCATCTAGTTATGATCTTGCTATTATTGCTAGAGAATTGGTAATTAATCATCCTGATATAATAAGATTTTCATCTATATATGAAGACTATTTGCGAGAAAATACAGATAGAAAGTTTTGGCTTGTTAATACAAATAAACTAATTAATTTTTATGATGGTGCAGATGGATTAAAAACTGGTCATACTGATGCTGCTGGATATTGTTTGGCAGCTACTGCTATAAGAAATAATTTAAGGTTAATTGGTATAGTGTTAGGTGAAGAAGATAGTAAAATTAGAAATAAGGAAATGGTTCAATTATTAGATTATGGTTTTAATAATACTAAATTAAAGTGTTTAATGAAAAAAGATGATGTTGTTGATAATATTTCTATAGATAAAGGAAGTGTTAAAAATAGTAAAGTTGTTTTAAAGAATGATTTTTGCATTATTGAAGAAAAAAATGAAAATAATAAATATAGTTATGAAATTAAATATAATAATTATAAGTTACCTTTAAAAAAAGGAGATATAATAGGAAAAATAATTGTTAAAAATGGTAAAACTTCTTTGGGAGAGGAAAGTATTACAACTAATCAAACAATTGATAAGCTAAATGTATTTAAATATGTAAAGAATAATATAATTGGATTATTATTTGGAATATAGTTATATAATAGCAAAAAAATATGTTATAATTGTTATGGTTAGAAAGAGGTTGATAAGATGGCTGTTAGAAGTAGAAAACCTTATAGTACACCAAAAAGAACTACTAGAAGTAAAAAAAGTGATAATAAGAAGTTAGATGTTACTACTAGAATTAGAGTTGATGAGATAAGATTAAACGACTCAGATTCTTTGGATACTAGTTTTCTTGAAGGTAGAGTAGAGAGACAATCTAGAAAGAATACAAAAAAGGTTACAGAAAATATATTAAAAGATAATTCTGATAAGATTAGAAAACTAAAGATAATTAAAAGACTGTTTTTCACAATAGCTTTAGTGATGTGTATTATATTACTTATTATTCTTTTAATTAATTTTATAAAGAAAATAGATTTTTCTAAGAAGAGTAATACAACTAATACTGATATTGTTCAAAAAAAAGAAACAAAAGATATTGATGATAACTTTCTTTTTGTAGGAGATTTTGGTACTGAGGAATTTAATTTTGATAATTTTGATTTAGATTATCATTATGTTAAAAAAACTGATAAAAAACTAACAACAGAAAAATTAAATGATGATCTAAATGATTATATTTACAAGTACAATCCATCAATTGTTTTTCTTCAAGTAGGAATAATAGATTTAGATGAAGATAAATCAATAGATGAAATAATTGATAATTATGGAAAGATAATTGATTCTATAAAAGAAAATAGATCTTATGCAGAAATTTATATTGAGTCAATATATCCTATTAATAGAGATATTGATGATTTTGATGATGATATTATTAAAAGTGATATAGATAATGATGATATTAAGAAATTAAATTCAAGGTTAAAAAAACTTGCTGAAGAAAAGAAAGTAAAATATATAGATTTATTTTCTGCATTGGAAAATAAAGGTAAATTAGATGAAACATATACTGACAATGGTTATTTATTAAATGATGATGGCTATAAACAAGTATATAAATATATAATTAAATATACAAAAGATAATTAGTTAGTTCTAATTATCTTTTTTTTTCATATTATTAATTAGAAAGTGAGGATTTCAATTATGGAAATATTAAAAGTTAGTAGTAAATCTAATCCTAATAGTGTTGCAGGGGCGATAGCAAATGTCTTTAGAGAAAAAGGCTGTGTGGAAATTCAATCGGTTGGTGCAGGTGCTTTAAATCAGGCTATTAAAGCTATTGCTATTGCGAGAGGTTTTATTGCTCCAATGGGTGTTAATCTTGTCTGTATTCCAGCGTTTCAAGATATTGTTATTGGAAATGAGGAAAGAACTGCAATTAAAATTATTATCGAAGCTAAGTAGCTTCTTTTTTATTGTTTTTTTTATTGTGTTAAATTATAATTATATTAAGATGGTGATAAGATGAATAATGATAATGAATATACAGTTTTTTGTCCAAAATGTGGAAATGAAATGAAGAATACTTCTAGATATTGTATGAAGTGTGGATATTTAAATATTAATCATCCTAATAATAAAAATGTAATTAAATATTTTGAAGATAAAGGAAATACAATTGTAAGAAATTCTAACGGTACATATATAATGTCAAGTGATATATTAAAAAGCAACGATATTGATTATTTGAAAAGAAATTCAAGGTATTGTTTCATTTTTAATTTAATTACTTTTTTGTTAACATTTGTTTGTTTTTCTATAATATATTATAGAAATAACGGTGGATTTTCTAATATACTTTTATCAAATGTTTGGTCTATATTTATAGTAATACCTTTGTTATTCATTTATTGTTATGCATATGAAATGATATTTATAAAGATGGGTTATTCGTGGTGGAAGGCACTAATTCCTATTTATAATGTTATGCTTATTTCAAAGAAAGTTTTTGATAATTTGTTTTTAGGATTACTTATTATTGTACCTATTGTAGGTCAAATATATTTACTAGTTTTAATGTATAAATTAGCAACTAAATTTAATAGAAATGGTTTACTAATGGTTTTATTTCCATTTATTATGATTCCTTTAATATCATTTAGTGAGGATTTATATGAAAAAGAAAATATCAATGTTGATTTTGACTTTGAGACTACTTATGGCATGAAGAAGAAATTTTTGATTTTATGTTCTATATTTTTATTTATTGGTTTATTTATGTTTTTATTTAAATTTCCAATTATTGATTTTTTTAAAGATAAATGGAACGAAGTACAGTCTTTGTTAAAATAAAAGTGAACTTGCATTATTTTAAAAAAAATATTATAATTAGTTCAGATCGATAATTAGAACTAATAATAATGTTATTTAATTGTAGAGAATTCGTGGTTGGTGAAAACGATATTAAATACTTATTTGTCTACTCTATAGATGGGATAATAATCCCCGGTTTAAGCCGTTATCTAATTAAGTTAATTAAGGATGGTACCGTGCAGATAAGCACTCCTTTGGTATTATCCTTTTTATTTTGATAGGAGGTATTTTATGAGAACTATTAAGCCAAATTCAATTTATAGACATTTTAAAGGATTTAAGGCTTATGTAATTACACTTGCTAAACATAGTGAAACAGGTGAGGATCTTGTTATTTATGTATGTGATAGTTCAGAAGTTAATGAAAATAGTAATCATCAAGATGGGATTTATGCAAGACCTTTAGATATGTTTTTATCAGAGGTTGATCATGAAAAATATCCTGATGTTAAACAAAAATATCGATTTGAGGAGGTTAAATAAATGTTTGATGCTCATCATGATTTGTTAACAATAGCATATCAAGCTTATATTACTGGAGATTATTCTTATTTGAATAAAATTAGTAATTATTTTAATGATAATAATGTAAAAGGAGCAATTGCTAATCTTTATTTTATGAGTATTGATGAAATGAATAATGAATTAGGTGTTAATTATTATAAGGATAATGTCTCGGTTTACGAAATGTTTATTAAAGCAAAGGAAGTTTTGGATTCATTTATACCTAATGCAGAATTTGTATATTCTATAGAAGGTGCTGATTTTATTAAAGATGAGAATGAACTTGAAAAATTATATGATGCTGGATTAGATTCTTTAATATTATGTTGGAATAATGAAAGTAAATATGGTTCTGGAAATAGAAGTGATAAAGGACTTACTCCTGATGGTGTTAAGTTAATAAATAAAGCTATTGATTTAGGTATGGGGATTGATTTGAGTCATGCTAATATAAATACTTTTTATGGTTTAATTGAATTAATTTCTAAGAGAAAAAAAGAAGGAAAGAATGTTTGTTGTTATGCAAGCCACTCAAATTCTAGAAAATTATGTGATGTTAAAAGAAACTTAGATGATGATCAATTGAAAAAAATTAAGGATATTGGAGGACTAGTTGGTGCTGTTACTGTAAAGGATTTCATAAAAGAAGGAGATATAGATGATAATGTTGACTATAGGAGTTTATATATAGATCATATTGAACATTTATGTCAAATACTAGGTCCTAATAATGTTATGATTGCCTCGGATGATATGCAATTTTTAAGTGAAGTTGTTCCTTATGATGGATTATTAGCTGTTTATGATTATTCAAAAATGTGTAAAGATTTATTTTTTGATTTAACTAGAAGATTTGATGAAAAAACTGCATATGCAATAGGTTATAGTAATTTAAAAGAAAAGATATATAATAAATTAAAGTATAATAGAGAAAATAGTAAAAGAGGAGTTAAATAAAATGATTGATATAAAATTAATAAGAGAAAATAGAGAATTAGTAAGAGAAAATATAAAGAAAAAGTTTCAAGATGAAAAGTTACCTCTAGTTGATGAGGTTTATGAACTTGATAAAAGAGTTCGTGAGGTTCAAGTTAGAGTTGATGGATTAAAGGCTGACAAAAATAAACTTAGTGGTGAAATTGGAAAATTAATGAAGGATGGCAAAAAAGATGAAGCAGAAGAAATAAAAAAGACTATTGCTAAATCTGCTGAAGAAATTGTTGCTCTTGAAAAAGAACAGGAAGAATTAAATGGAAAAATTAAAGAAAAGATGATGGTTATTCCACAAATAATGGATGATTCTGTTCCTATTGGACATGATGATACTGAAAATGTTGAAGTTCAGAAGTTTGGTGATCCAATTGTTCCTGATTATGAAATTCCATATCATGCTGATATTATTGAGTCTGTTAATGGAATGGATAAGGATGCAGCAGGAAGAACTTCGGGACAAGGTTTTTATTATTTATTAGGTGATATTGCAAGACTCCATGAGGCTATGATTGCTTACGCAAGAGATTATATGATTGATCATGGTTTTACTTATGCAATACCTCCATTTATGATTCATTCTGATGTTGTAACTGGTGTTATGTCTTTCCCAGAGATGGAAGCTATGATGTATAAAATAGAAGGAGAAGACTTATATTTGATTGGAACATCTGAACATTCTATGATTGGAAAGTTTAAAGGACAAATTATTAAACGTGAAGAATTACCTATAAGTATGACTAGTTATTCGCCTTGTTTTAGAAAAGAAGGTGGTTCTCATGGACTAGAAGAAAGAGGATTATATAGAGTTCACCAATTTGAAAAGCAAGAAATGATTGTTATATGTGAGCCTGAACAGTCTATGGAATGGTACGAAAAAATGTGGAAACTTACTGTGGAAATATTTAGAAACTTTGATATACCAGTAAGACAACTTGAATGTTGTAGTGGTGATTTAGCTGATTTAAAAGTTAAATCATGTGATATTGAGGCATGGAGCCCAAGACAAAAGAAATATTTTGAAGTTGGTAGCTGTTCAACTTTAGGTGATGCTCAAGCTAGAAGATTGGGTATTCGTGCAAAAGGTGAAAAAGGAACATATTATTTACATACATTAAATAATACTGTTGTTGCAACTCCAAGAGGATTAATTGCTTTAATAGAAAATAATTATCAAGAAGATGGATCTATTAAAATACCAAAAGCCCTACAATCATATATGGGTGGTAAGGAAATTATTACTCCTAAGCAAAAGTAATTTTACTTTTGCTTTTTTATTCTTAAAAATAATGATAAAATAATAATAAGAGGATGATAATTATGTATTTTCTAATTGGAGTTTTAATATTAATTGTTTTTATTATTTGTATTGTATTTTATTTAAAAATAAAGACAAGAAAATTATTAAATAAGGTTGGATTTATTGGTATGAATCTATCTGATATAATTAAAGAAGCAAAAATAGAAGATCAAAATCTTCCAAAATCTTTATCAAGTATGGATAGTATATATCTTACAAATATTAAAAGAGATTTTCCTGATTTAAATATTGATGAAATAAAAAGTAGTGCAGAAAAAACTATTCTTGATATATATAATAGTATTGAGAAAAAGAATTCATTTGGATTAAAAGGTAAATTAAAGAGTTTTGCTGATGATATTATAAATGATTATAAATATAAAAACGTAAGTTTTGATAATTTTAAATTTCATAATACGGTTATTTCAAATTATTCTAATGATAGAGGAATTGCTACTATTACTATTGGATCAAGTTATGAGTATTTACTTAATACAGATGGAAAAAGTGTTAAAACTCAAGATAGATCAAAAGTAGATTTTATTTATATTGTTGATGTAGATAAGGTTCCTGATAATGTTAAATCTTATGGAATAAGTTGTCCAAACTGTGGAAGTCCTATTAAAAATCTTGGTAATAAATCGTGTAGTTATTGCGGAAGTGCTATAAAAGAAATTTTTGGACGTGTATTTACATGTAATAATATTGTTAGATACTAAATGATTTGATATAATTATGATAGGGTGTGATAACTATGGATAATAATGAAGTTAAAGAGGATTACTTACTATCTGATATTTCAAATAATTCTTATAATAATGATGATAATAAAGAAGTGGCTATTTATAAGTGTACATGCCAAAATTGTAATACTTCTTTTTATTGTTTTTCTAATGATGATATTTGTTTTTATTGCGGTGAAAAATGTGTTATCTCAAATGAATACAATAATATGGAGAATATGTTTTATTTACCTTTTGATAAGTCAATAGATGATGCTAAAACTATATATAAAAAATATATCAGATTTAAAGTGTTAATTCCAATTATATTTAGGAGAAAAAGTACTATTAATAATTTAAAAAAAGTATATATTCCATCTGTAATTAAAGATTGTAATATTAATGGAAGTATTATTTTTTATGCAGCCGATAAAGCTAATAAAGATACTTTAACTAAATATGAAGTATGTCATAATATTAATGTTGATTTTGATAATGTTCTTTTATCTTTATCTTCAAAATTTGATAATGAAAAAATTTTTGTAATGAATAACTATAATTTTGATAATCTTAAAGAGTTTTCTAGGGATGATATTAATGATTCTTTTTGTATTATTGCCGATATAGATAATAATAGTTCTAATGAGAGAATAAATCTCTTTCTAAACAAATATGTCATTGGGTTAGTTCGAGATGATATCCGTCATAACTTAAAAAAGGTAAAAGATAATGCAACAAAAATTGAAGTTAAGTCTGAAAAAACTGTATTACTTCCTGCTTATGTTTTGAATGCTAAAGATAATATTTGTTTTATAAATGCTCAGAATGGCGAAATATTTGTAAATTATAATATTGAGAAAAAATATATTTGTATTTTTTCAATATTATGTTTTGCTTTAATTTTTGTTTTAGTATTTTTGTTAGCTTGGATTATATAATATAGGAGGAAAATATGAAGAAACACATTAATTATTTATTTATTATAATTATTACTTTTTTTCTTTTTAATCATATATGTTTTGCTAGTACAAATACATATATAAGAACTGATAATGATATGAAAGTTCCTAAAGATGTTGTTGTTGATAGTAATAATCATGATGAAATTATGAAAACTCCTTCTGTTTCAGCAAGTGAAAAGATATATGATTTTGCTGATTTATTAACTTCTGATCAAGAAAAAAATATATATAATAAAATAATGGAATTTTATGATAATTCAAAATATGATGCAGTTATTGTCACTACAAATGACTTAGGTGGGAAGGATTTGCCAAAATATACATATAATTTTTATGATTATAATGATTTTGAAAAAGTTGGAGTAATTTTTGTTATTTATATTGAAAATGGTAAACCAACAATATTTATGGGGAATTGTGCAAAATTAGGAAATGAGATTTTTGATATTTATAACGAAAAAGTTATAAATTCTACACTTAAGTATCTTTATGATAACTCTATTTCTAAAGGTAATTATTATGAAGCTTGCTATAATTTTATTAAGATTATAAATGGATTTTATGTACAGAAAAAGACAAATAATTTAAAAATTGATGAAAATGGTCAAGTTATTAAAACTATACCTTTATTTGAAGTTTCAATTATTTCTCTTGCTATTACATTTATTATTGTTTTACTAACAGTTACTAAATCAATAAATAAAAGCACTCATAAAAGTAAATTAGATGATTGTGTTAATAAATCAACTATTATTGTTGAATGTCTATATGATAAAAAGATTTAGTCGTAAAAATCTTTATTTTCATGAATATATGATGTATAATTGAAGTATAAATTTATTTAGATAAGGAGAATTTTATGGGTTTAATTAAAGCTGCAACTGCTGCAATTGGTAGTACATTACATGATCAGTGGAAAGATTATATTAAATGTGAAGATTTAGGAAATGATATTTTAATGAAAAAAGTGTCAACTCCAAATGGAATTATTTCAAAGGATAGTGCAATTCAAGTATCACCTGGACAAATTGCTGTCATTTTTGAAAGTGGGAAGATAGTTGATGCAACTGCAGAAGAAGGTATTTATACTTTCGATCAATCATCATCTCCAACTTTCTTTGCTGGACAATTTGGTGATGTATTTAAAGAAATGTGGACTCGTTTTGTATATAATGGAGGAGTAAGTAAGGAACAAGCTGTTTTCTATATTAATGCAAAAGAGATATTAGATAATAAGTTTGGAACTCCTGCACCAATTCCATTCCAAGATTGGTCTCATCCAATTCCAAATCAAATGACTGGAACTATGACTCCACTTAGAGTTGAAGTTAAATGTTTTGGTAAATATACTTTTAAAATTAGTGATCCTGCTACTTTTATGAGTAAAATTGCTGGTAC
>CADBGE010000023.1:16589-23098 GCA_902794075.1 uncultured Erysipelotrichaceae bacterium
CCAAGTGCTACTGATACTATTAAGAGTATTATGGATGAAAAAGTATTTGATCAACCAATAAGAGATCGTGGAATAAGTCTTGTAGGATTTGTTGTTGAATCTGTCACTCTTGATGATGAATCTGAAAAGAAAATTGATGATTATGAACTTTCTTCAAATTCATTTATGCAACAAGGAAAACTTACTGGTGCTTATGCAAATGCTGTTCAAGATGCTGCTAACAATGCAAATGGATCTGCAAATGGATTTATGGGTATTGGAATGATGAATATGGCAAGTGGTGGAATGGTTGGAGGAGCTGCACAAGGAGCTTTCCAAAATAAAGGTACCACAGCTGCAGATTTAAATGGTGGAGCACAAGTTCAAGGTGATGCACCTGCACAAGGTGGAAGTAAATTCTGTCCTGAATGTGGAACACCTACAAATGGAGCTAAGTTCTGTCCAAATTGTGGAAAACAATTATAAAAAAGCAAAGTCTCTTAAATAGAGACTTTTTTTGTTCTAAATTATTTTTATACATAGTTATATACTCTTTATAAATCAATGTTTTCTTTTTTTTTGTTTTGTCTTTTTTTTTGCTTTTAAATGTTTGACATTTGTTTTTTTTGTTGATATATATGGTTTTATTTATAATAAAAATTTTTTATACCTCTTTTTATTAATAGTGTTTGACTATAAAAAGTAAGATTGTTAGAATATTGAATTGTTCCGATTAAAGAGGTGTTTATAGTTATGTTAGAACAACAATTAATAGGTGCATGTGTTGAAGAACCATCCCTGGTTTTTAAATTTATTAATAAAGGTAACTTTGATATAATTGAAAAATTAATTGATCAAAATAAAATAAACGTAAATATAGAAGATGGTGTTGGTAATGATATTGTCACTAGGTTGTTAAAGGCAAAAAGATATGACTTAGTTGAAGTATTGATGAAAAAGAAAAATTGGAATGTCAATCATAAAAATAGTGAAGGAGATACATTTGGACATATACTTGCTTATGATAATTCTTTAAATGCAATTAAAGTTGCTGAATTACTTAATAAGAAAAAGAATTTTTCTCCTAATATAAAAAATAATAAAGGAGAAACGAGTTTTGATAGAGCAATAAATAATAAGTATTTATGTACTGCTATGAAATTTTTAAAAGATAAAAGATTTACTTCTATTGATTTAAGTTCTTTTAAAAAACTATATAATGTTGTCTTTAAGAGTAATGAATATGGTAAATATACAAAATTAGATACTTTAGAAGTAATTGTTAATAATCTTGAAGATAGAATTATGGATCCGCAACTTATGAGAATAATAAAGAGAATTAATGATAATATTGAAATTATAAAAAATGAAATATTAAATAACAAGTTAAATGTATTAGATAGTCTTATTAATAATGTGTTTTAAGAGAAAAGTTTACTTTTCTCTTTTAATTTGAAATTTTTATAAATATGTGATAAATTATAGTAGTTTTAAGGAGTTGGATTTATGAAGTTACCAGATTATAAAGAGGCAAGATCAAGAGATAAAAGAAAGTATAATAGATTAACTTTTAAGATAGATAATAATATAGAAAAAAAATATAATGGAAAAAAGTATTTTATTAAGACTTACGGATGCCAAATGAATGAACATGATAGTGAGAATATTTCTGCTATATTTGAGGCTATGGGCTTTGAAAGTGTTTCAGATTATCATGATGCTGATTTAGTTCTATTAAATACATGTAGTATTAGAGAAAATGCTCACAATAAGGCTTTTGGAATGCTTGGTAGACTTAAACATTTAAAAAGTCAAAAGAAAGATTTACTAATAGGTATTTGTGGATGTATGGCTCAGGAAGTTAAGGTTGTTGATGAAATATTGAATGATTATAAATTTGTTAATTTTGTATTTGGTACTCATAATATATATCAAATACCTGAGATAGTTGATAAGGCAATTACTTCTAGTAAACAACAAATTGAGGTTTTTTCTAGAGAAGGAGATTTAGTTGAAGGATTACCAGTTGTTAGAACTAATAGTTATAAGGCATATGTAAATATTATATATGGATGTGATAAGTTTTGTACTTATTGTATAGTTCCTTATACCAGAGGAAGAGAAAGAAGTAGAAAAAAAGAAGATATAATTGAAGAAGTTAAGACTTTAGTTAAGGATGGTTATAAAGAGGTTACTTTACTTGGACAAAATGTTAATGCTTATGGAAAAGATTTATATGATGATTATAATATGGGTGATTTATTAGAAGATATTGCGAAGTTAGATATTCCTAGAATAAGATTTATGACAAGTCATCCTTGGGATTTTACTGATAAAATGATTGAGACTATAGGTAAATATCCAAATATTATGCCTAGTGTTCATTTACCTGTACAGAGTGGTTCTAATAAGATATTAAAATTAATGGGTAGAAGATATACAAGAGAGTCATATTTAGATTTATTTCATAAGATAAAGAATACTGTTCCAAATGTTTCTATATCTACGGATATTATTGTAGGATTTCCACTTGAAGAGGAAGAAGATTTTCAAGAAACTCTTTCTTTAGCTGAAGAGTGTAAGTTTGATAATGCTTTTACATTTATTTTTTCAGAGAGAGAAGGAACTCCTGCATGTAAGTTAAAAGATAATACTTCATTAAAAGAAAAAGAAGATAGATTATATAGACTAAATGATGTTGTTAATAAATACTTTTTAGAAAATAATAAAAAACTTGAGGGTAAAACACTTAAAGTACTCGTTGAAGGTGTATCAGAGAAAAAAGATATGTATTTTGGATATAGTGAAACTAATAAGTTAATTAACTTTACTTCAGATAGAGATATTTACTGTGGAGATATTGTTGATGTAGAAATAACTTCTGCAAAAACTTGGAGTTTAGATGGAAAATGTAAATAAAGAAATTGATGACTTAGTAGATTATATTAAAAATACAGATGATTATAAAAAATGTATTAAGTTGAAAGATCAAATGAAAGATAATAGTGAATTGATGAGTTTAATTGATGAAGTAAAGAATTTACAAAAGCAATATATTAAAAGTAATTATGATTTATTAATAAAAGAAGAATTGGATAAAAAAAATAAGGAATTGTTGGAAATTCCGATTTATGTTTTATATAATAAATATCTAAATAATGTTAATTATATGATTGATTATATTAATAATAGTTTAAATAATTATTTTTATGAATTGTTAAATAAAAATGTCTAATATATTAATTAGACATTTTTATATGATTTCATCATCTTTATTAGTATCGTTTTTATTATTAACATTAAAGTTACTTAAATCTGCTTTTTCTTCTTCCATTGACATTCTAACTGTTGCTGGGTCATCAATAATTGATGTGTTTTTAACAGGAATTTCTTTTATTGTTTGCTTTTTATTATCTTTTTTAATTTTAGAGGTTTCATCATCTAGTATTTCAACATTGTTTTTTGATTTATTTTTTACAATTAATACTATTAGTATTATTGCTATTAGTATTATTGTTATTATTAATGCTATACTAGTGTAATTTATTCCTGTATTAGCTAAATCCATATAATTAAATAAACTATTCATCTGGTTCTCCTTTTTTAATTAATATTATTTATTTCTTCTTTTATCTTTTTACAAGTATTATTTATAAATTCTTTTACTAATTCAATATCAAAGGAATATTTTTTATCTTCCTTTGAATTTTCAATTATAATTCCCATTTTATTAATAAGTATATCTAAATTTTCTGCAGGTATTTCTTTGATAGAAGTTTTTGGTTTTTTAAATTCTTCATAGAATAAAGATAAATCTAATTCATATTCATCTATTATACTTATATTTAGATTTGTATAATCTGAATAAATAATTGATTGTATTTCTTCTTGACTTGTATTAATTACAGTTCCATCTAATAGTTTTAGAGCATTATTAAATGTTATTTTTTCCATAAACTCTTCAAACCATAATTTATCTGTATATAAATGTACATAATATCCAATATCAAAATCATTATCTTTAAAATTTGGATATTTTGATACAAATAAATCTATATTTGGAACATCTTCCTTGTATGAGTTTTTTTGGAAATGTGATTCATATTTGCTTCTTCCAATTTGTTTAGAAATATCGGGTGCGATTGATCCTAAATAAAAGTCATATTTATTTTTAATTTTTAAATCCTTTTCAAGTTCTTTTGCGACTGCAAGGTGGATAATTGATGATGCCATATTAGCCCTCCTTTATTATAAAAAGATTATATCATTTATTAGTTATATTTTCCATAGAATAATAAATTATTATTGGTTAATTTTTAGATTATAATGCATAAAATATAGTGGAGGTACTTATGACAAATTATAAAGAAATTGTAACTAAAGCTGTTATTTCTAAAGGTAAAAGACTTTTTTCCACAACTAATAGTGTTGAAGTTAGTAATCCATCAACTGTATTAGGTTGTTGGGTAATAAATCATAATTTTAGTGGAACAAAAAGTAATAATAAAATTATTATTAATGGTAGTTATGATGTAAATATTTGGTATTCATATGATAATGATACTAAAACAGCTGTTATAAAAGAATCTAATAAATATAGTGAAGCAATAAATATGAAGAGAAATAGTGATATGGATGAAGAAGTTATTGTAAGAAGCCTACAGCAACCTAGTTGTGTTAAGGCTAATATAGAAGGAAATAAAATTAATTATACAATTGAAAAAGTTTTAGGTGTTGAATTGGTTGGAGATATTAAAGTAAAAGTTGAAACAAATGATGAAGATCCATGGGATGAAATAGGAGAAGAAGATGTTATTGAAAGTAAAGAAGTAAATATCAAAGAGAACATTGATGATAATTTTATAAAAGAAGATACAATTTAATAGAAACAGTATTTGTTTCTTTTTTTTTGACACTTATATAACAAATATGTTAGAATATCAAATTAATATTTGTGGAGGACTTTATGGATATTATTAATAGTGATATTGATCATGCAAGGGATGTTCTTAATGGCATATATACTGATAATTATTCTAGGATATATTTTAATTCGAATGAAGATATAAATATATTATTTAATAATTTTAATGTTAATAATAAGACGGGTTTATCTATTCTTTCTTCTGGAGATCAAGCCTTTCATTTATTAAATAGAAATGTCAAAAATATAGATTTATTTGATAAAAATAAGCTTACAATTTACTATTATTATCTTAGAATATGGATAATAAATTATTTAAATAGTTTTTATCCTTTAGAAAATATAAATATTCAATATATAAGTGATTTACTTAATAAAGTCAATCCACATAGTGATCAAGAAAAAGAGGTATACGATTATTGGAAAAAGTTTATTAGTTTTTTTCATGAAATTGATATAAATAGTTTGTTTGAGAAAAACAATTTATATATTAATAAAATTAATGACTTAGATTTTTTAAAAAGTAAATTAAATAATAATTTTAATTTTTATAATATAGATATAAAAGAAATAATTAATCTTGATAAAAAATATGATTTTATTTATATTTCAAATGTTTTAGAATGGATTATTAGAAGTAAAGATGATTTATGTGTTGTGAGAGACAATTTATATAATTTACTTAATGAAGATGGATTTGTTATTTGTTCTAATGTCTGTAAAAATGGTAATAATGGGGTAGGTTCCTTGATATTTGAAAAATATTTTGATTGTTATAGATTGCCTTATGTAAAAATGAAGGAAAATAATAAGTATTTTTCTCCAGGATATTGTTATACAAAAAGGTGAAATAAATATGTTGAATTATAAAAGAGATTTTAAAGAGACTGAATTATTATTGGATGAAAATATTAAACATAATTATTATGATAGATTATATTTTTCATCTAATGAACGTTTAGGATATATATTTTCTTATTTTGATTTTAAAAATAAGGATATATTAAGTGTTATTGGTTCAGGAGATCAGGCTATTTCTTTTTTTCTTAATGATGTTAATAAAGTTGATCTTTTTGATATAAATAGATTAGCAATTTATTATTACTATATAAGAATATGGGCATTAAAATATTTTAGAGATATTTATCCTGGTACTACTGAGAAAACAAAAGATTATATAAAAGAATTATTAAAACGTGTTGATGTGAAAAATGACAATGAATTAAATGCATATAATTATTGGGAATTATTTGTAGAAAAATATTCTAATTTTGATGCTAATAGATTATTCTATTATTGTAATTTTCCTTTATTAAAACGAAAGATTGATTTAAATGGACTTATTAATACTATTGGCTCTAATAATCCTAAAATATGGAATATAGATTTATCTGATAATTTTAATATTGATGAACGATATGATTTTATTTATACATCAAATATTGTTGATTATATTCCTAGAAATAAAGTTAGAATTTATAGAGATAATATTTATAGCTTATTAAAAGATGGAGGAGTTGTAATTTGTTCTAATTTAACTATGAATTCTGTTGATAAAGATTTGAGATTAAAAAATATTTTTGAAGAAAAATTTGAATTTGGAAAA
>CADBGE010000024.1 GCA_902794075.1 uncultured Erysipelotrichaceae bacterium
TAAATTGGTTTATAATGATTATGGTGATTATTATGTATGATTATATTATTGGAAAGATTAGTTATATAAAGAATAATGCTATAGTGGTTGATAACAGTGGAATTGGATATTTAGTATATGTATCAAATCCATATTCTTTTGAAATAAATAATGAATATAAAGTTTATATTTATCAACATATTACTGAAGATGAGAATACTTTATATGGATTTAAAACTATTGAAGAGAAGGAATTATTCTTAAAACTTATTAGTGTTAAGGGTCTTGGTTGTAAGATGGCTCTTCCTATACTTGCAGTTGGACAAATTGATGGAATAATGGATGCAATAGAAAGAGAAAATATCTTGTATTTAAAGAAGTTTCCTAAGATAGGAGATAAGCTTGCTCGTCAAATGATTCTTGATTTGAAAGGAAAGCTTGAGTTTATCGGTGTTGGTATTAGTGATGATCAAATAAGCACTGAAAACGAACTTAAAGAAGTTTTACTTGGACTTGGATATAAAGAAAAAGAAATTGTTCCTGTACTTGCGAAAGTTGATACTTCTTTACCAATTGAGGGACAAGTTAAGGATGCTTTAAAATTATTATTAAGATAGGTGATATAAATGAATGAAAGTGTTGTTAAGAATTATAGTATTTTAGATGATAATAATTTAGATAATACTATTCGTCCTGAAACAATTGATGAATATGTTGGACAGAGTGATGTTAAAGAGAACATTAAAGTATTTGTAAGTGCTGCAAAGATGAGAAATGAGGCACTTGATCATGTATTACTTTATGGCCCTCCTGGACTTGGTAAAACAACTCTTGCTTTTATTATTGCTCATGAGCTAGGTACTAATATTAAGACTGCTAGTGGACCTAGTATTGAAAAAAGTGGAGATCTTGCAGCAATTTTATCTTCTTTAGAACCTGGAGATGTATTATTTATTGATGAGATACATAGAATGCCTAGATATATAGAAGAAATATTATATCCAGCAATGGAAGATTTCTCCTTAGATATAATAGTTGGATCAGAAGGAAATAGTCGTAATATAAAGATTGATTTACCTCCGTTTACGTTAGTTGGAGCAACAACTCGAGCAGGAGATTTATCTTCTCCTTTAAGAGATAGATTTGGTATTGTTTCAAAACTTCAATTTTATACAGTTGAAGAGTTATCTGATATTATTAAAAGAACATCTCGTGTACTTGAGATGCCTATTACAGATGAGGCTGCTTATGAGTTAGCAACTAGAAGCCGTGGTACTCCTAGAATTGCTAATAGATTATTTAAAAGAGTGAGAGATTTCGCAATGGTTGAAGAGAGCAATGAAATTACTAAAAGTATTACTGAAAAAGCACTAGATAGATTAAAGGTTGATAAGATAGGACTTGATAATACCGATCGTGAATTACTACTTGCAATTATTAATAAATTTAATGGAGGACCGGTTGGAATAGAAGCGTTATCTAGTTCTATTGGAGAAGAGGTTACTACAATAGAAGATGTTTATGAACCATACTTATTACAGGTAGGTTTATTAAAGAGAACTTCTCGAGGAAGAGTAGTTACTGATAAAGCATATGAAGTTTTAGGTATAGAAAAGCATTAATTGCTTTTCTATTTTTATCTTATGTGGTATAATTATCGAGAGATTTGGGGTGAGTCTATGAAAGTAAGTGACTTTGATTATTATTTACCAGAAGAATTAATTGCTCAAACTCCTTTGGAGAAGAGAGATGAATCTAGACTTTTGGTTTTAGATAAAAAAACTGGGGAGATTGAACATAAGAGATTTTTTGATATTATAGATTATCTTAATAAAGGTGATACTTTGGTTTTGAATGATACTAAGGTTTTACCTGCTAGACTAATTGGAGTTAAAGAAGAGACTAATGCTGTTATTGAGATTCTTTTATTAAAAAATATTGAAGGAGATAAGTGGGAATGCTTAGTTAAACCTGCTAGACGTATTAAAGAGGGTACTATTGTTTCTTTTGGAGATGGAAAACTTAAGGCAAAGTGCTGCGGTGTATTTGATGAAGGAATTAGGCATTTTGAACTTATTTATTCTGGTATTCTTCTTGAAATATTAGAAGAATTGGGTACTATGCCTCTTCCTCCATATATTCATGAAAAATTAGAAGATCAATCTAGATATCAGACTGTATATGCAAAAGAAGTTGGTAGTGCTGCTGCTCCTACTGCAGGACTTCATTTTACTCAAGAACTACTTGATAAAATTAAGGCTAAAGGTATTAATATTGTATATGTTACTTTGCATGTTGGACTTGGTACTTTTAGACCTGTTGCGGTTGAAAAAGTTGAAGAACATGAAATGCATAGTGAGTTTTATACAATGAGTAGTGAGGCTGCAGAAATACTTAATAATACAAGAAAAACTGGAGGTAGAATAATTTCTGTTGGTACTACTTCTACTAGAACGCTTGAGACTATTATGGGATTATATGGTGAATTTAGAGGATGTAGTGGATGGACTAATATCTTTATATATCCAGGATATAAATTTAAGGGAATAGATTCATTAATTACAAATTTTCATTTACCAAAATCTACATTAGTAATGTTGGTTTCTACTCTTGCAGGGCGTGAAAATATTTTAAATGCATATAAAGTTGCGGTTGAAAAGAAGTATAGATTTTTCTCTTTTGGAGATGCAATGTTTATTAAATAGGAGTGGTTTTATGGGAAAAATAAAATATAATTTATTAAAAAAAGATGGTAATGCTAGACTTGGTAGTTTAGATACTAATTATGGTACAGTAGATACTCCAATGTTTATGCCAGTTGGAACACGAGCAACTGTTAAAGGAATGACCCCTGAAATGGTTAAAGAGTGTGGTAGTGGTATTATACTTGCTAATACATATCATTTATGGCTTAGACCTGGTGAAGATATAGTAGCAAAATGTGGGGGACTTCATAAATTTATGAATTATGATGGACCTATTCTTACTGATTGTGGTGGTTTCCAGGTATTTAGTTTAGTTAAAAATAAAGAGAAAGATATAACTGAAGAGGGAGCTATTTTTAAAAGCCATATTGATGGTAAAAAGATGGTCCTTACTCCAGAGAAGTCAATTGAAATTCAAAATAAACTTGATAGTGATATTGCGATGTCTTTTGATGAATGCCCTCCATATCCTGTAAGTTATGAATATATGAAAAAATCAGTAGAGAGAACTCTTAGATGGGCTGAGAGAGGTAAAAAGGTTCATAATAATCCTAATCAATCTTTATTTGGAATAGTTCAAGGTGGAGAGTTTGAAGACCTAAGAGAATTAAGTTGTAAAGAAACTGTAAAAATGGATTTTGATGGTTATAGTATTGGGGGTACTTCTGTTGGAGAAGATAAACCTACAATGTATAAAATGATTGAATATGGTGTCAAATATCTTCCTGAAGATAAAGTTAGATATTTAATGGGCGTAGGAGACCCTATTGATATTCTCGAAGGTGTAGAAAGAGGTATTGATATATTTGATTGTGTTCTTCCTACTAGAATTGCTAGGCATGGACAAGCTTTTACAAGAGAAGGTAAGAAAAACTTTAATAATGCTCAGTATAAAGAAGATTTAAGACCAGTAGAAGAGGGCTGTGACTGTTATTGTTGTAAGAATTATTCTAGAGCTTATGTAAGACACTTAATTACTGTTGGAGAAGCTCTTGGTGGAACTCTTTTGTCAATTCATAATATTAGATTTTTAATTAAATTAACAGAAGAAATTAGAGAAGCTATAAAAGAAGATAGGTTCTTAGATTATAAAAGGGAATTTATAAGTAAATATACAAAAAAATAAATCAGGATTTAATCCTGATTTTTTATACGAAGAAAATAGGGCTATTATTAGAACTAGAATTATTTGTATCTTCTTTTACTAAATTAGTTGTATTACTTGCTGGTTCGTTCATTATATTTTTAATTTTTAATAGTGTTCCTATATTACTTACTAATGGTTTTACTTGATAAATAACTGGAATTGCTTGGTTAATTACCGATAATGTTTTTTGAGTTCCATCTAATATTCCTGATATATTTAATCCTTTTATTAAATTTAATAGTCCTCCTGTTGTTGGAGCTGGATTCATAGCCTCACCTCTAAAGTAATATATGTAAATTTTTATAAAATGTTTATTTTTATTATTAAAAGTTATTTAAATATATTAATTTATATGCTAAAATATAATAGGATGGAAAGAATATAAAAGGGAAGGAAGATTGTATGTTTGGTATAAGTAAGAATTCAAATAAAAAATCACCAATGATGCAGCAATCATCTAGTAATGTTAATTCTCAAAATGTAAGCAATCAGCAAATGCAATCTTATACTAATACTTTGCAGAATTCAACTTTTCATAATCAATCCATTTCTAATAATAGACAATATGATAACTCAAATAAGAATATAGATAATATGACAAATTCTTATTCATTTTCTAATGAAGAATTTATGCCAAGTACTCGTTCTAGAATACCAGTAAAAAGATATAGGTATACGGTATTAAATAGTCAAGGTAAAAAAGAAAAGAGTACTATGGAAGCAGAAAATGAAGATGATGCAAGGAATTTTTTACAAGGGCTTGATTACAAAGTATTAGAAATAAAAGAAAGATCTAAATCGGATATTGATATTGGTGGTAATGGAAGGATTAAAGCAGGTGATTTATCATTTTCACTTACACAATTGTCAACCTATATTAAGTCTGGTATTCCACTTGCTGATTCAGTAAAAATTCTTGCGAAACAAACAAAAAAAGCATCTTTAAAAAGAAGTTATTCTATGCTTGTATATCAATTGTTAAAGGGAGAGTCATTTTCGGAAGCAATGGAGATGCAAGGTAGTTTTTACCCTAAACTTTTGATTAATATGATAAAGACTGCTGAAATGACAGGTGATTTACCTTCTATTCTTGATGATATGTCTGATTATTATACTACAATGGATCAAACAAGAAAACAAATGAAATCAGCAATGACTTATCCACTAATAGTTTTAATAATTGCATTTGGTGTTTTAATTTTTATGCTTACATATTTAGTTCCACAATTTACATCAATGTTTGAAGAAAATGGCGCTACTTTACCTGCTCTAACTCAAGCTATTATTAATATTAGTGATTTTATAAAGAATAATTGGTATTTTTTATTAGTTGGAATTTCAGGAGTAATTGCTATTATTTATGTTTTATATTCTAAATTAGAAAGAATTAGAGAATATGTTCAAGTTGTATTAATGCATATTCCTGTTATTAAAAATATTATTATATATAATGAAATTGCAAACTTTACAAAGACTTTTGCATCTTTATTAAATCATGGTGTGTTTATAACAGATTCAATGGAGATATTATCAAAAATTACTTCTAATGAAGTTTATAAGAGAATTATTACACGTACTCTTGAAAATTTAGGTAAAGGTGAATCAATCTCATCTGCTTTTAAAGGAGAATGGGCAATTCCTGTTGTTGCATATGAAATGATTGTTACTGGTGAGACTACTGGACAGTTAGGTAATATGATGGAAAAGGTTGCTTCTCACTTTCAAATGTTACATAAAAATGTAATTGATCAAATGAAGAGTTTGGTTGAACCGGCATTAATATGTTTCTTGGCAGTAGTAGTTGGAATTATACTTGTTTCAATTATTCAACCAATGTTTTCTATATACAGTCAAATTAAATAGTAAAGGAGGTAATTAAATTGAAAATATTATACTTAATTATCTTTTTTATTCTTGGTACTTTAATGGGATCTTTCTATACAGTAATTGGTAGTAGACTTCCAAAAGGAGAAAGCTTTATAAAAGGAAGAAGTCATTGTGATCATTGTAATAATAAACTATCTTTTTTAGATATGATTCCAATTATTTCTTTTATATTTTTGAAAGGAAAATGTAGATATTGTAATTCTAAAATAAATCCACTATCTACATGGATGGAATTATTTACTGGATTATTATTTTCTTTGGCTTTTTTTACTTTTGGTTTTTCAAAAGAACTATTTTATGCATTAGGAATAGTTTCTCTTTTAACTATTCTTTCTGTATCTGATATTTCATATTATATTATTCCTGATGAAGTTTTAATTTTCTTTTCTGGATATTTTATAATATTAACTACGATTACTAGTGGTGTGTTACCTGCATTATATTCTATTTTATCTGGAGCGTTATTGTTTGGTTTTATGTATTTAGTAATGCTTATTGGAAATTATTTGTTTAAGAAAGAAAGTCTTGGTGGAGGGGATATAAAACTCATGTTTGTTGTTGGTCTTGTTTTAAATCCTTTCTTAGGATTATTAGTAATTTTTATCGCAAGTTTTATTGCTTTACCAATATCTTTAATAATTCTTTGGAAAACTAAGAAAAATCTAGTTCCATTTGGACCATTTTTATTAACTGGATTTATGTTTATTTATTTTACAAGATTAAATATGGATATAATCATTGATTTTATTAAGTCTATTTAAGAGAGGTTAACCTTTCTTTTTTTTGGATTTTATTATAATATAATATTTATAGGTGGTGATATTGTGAAAAATATTAGTATTTTACCAGCAGATACTTATACTGTTATTAATAAGACAGTTATTACAGATAAAGATAAGAAGATTGTTTCGATGTTATATCAACCTATAATAGGATTTACTGCAGTATCACTTTATTATACACTTATTGCTGATTTAGATAAGAGGGAGTTGTTTAGTGAAGATTTGATGCATCATCATTTAATGACTACTATGCAGCTAAAATTAGAGGATATTATTATTGCCAGAGAAAAACTAGAAGCCATTGGTTTAATAAAAACATATATGAAGAAAGATAATATTAATCAGTATGTTTATATACTTTATTCCCCACTAGATGCGAATGAATTTTTTAATCATCCTATATTAAATATCGTTCTATATAATAATGTAGGTAAAAAAGAATATGATAAGTTAAAAGATTTTTTTAAAACTCCTAGGGTAATTCTTAAAGATTATGAAGATATTACTGCATCATTTGATGAAGTTTTTAGTCCAGTTCAAGGAACAATAATGGAAATTGATGATATTATTACGAAAAATTCTAATACTATTAATGTAAATAATAGTAATGTAGATTTAAATTTAATTATATCATCTATTCCAGAGAAGCAGATTAGTAGTAGATGTTTTAATGATGATACTAAAAGTCTTATTAATAATTTGGCTTATATTTATAATATATCTTCATTAGACATGCAAGGATTGGTAAGAAATTCTATTAATGAAAGAGGTTTAATTGATAAGACTTTACTTAGAAAGCAATGTAGGGATTATTATAAATTTGAAAATGCTGGAAATTTACCAACCTTAATATATAATAAGCAACCTGATTTTTTAAAGAAACCAAAAGGAGATAGTTCTAAGTGGGCTAAGATGGTATATACTTTTGAAAATATAAGTCCATATCAGTTATTGAAGGCAAAATATAAGGGTGGAGAACCTACTGATAGAGATAAACGTTTAATTGAAAATCTTATGATAGATCAAAAATTAAATTCGGGTGTTGTTAATGTATTAATAAGTTATGTTTTAAAGACAAATGATGAACAGTTAAAAAAAAGTTATGTTGAAACAATTGCCGGTCAATGGAAAAGAGCTGGAATTGAGACTGTTGAAGATGCGATGAAGTTTGCTGAAAAAGAACATAAGAAGATGAAAAAGATTATTAAACCAAAAGTTGAAAATGTTAAAACGAAAACGAAGGACAGTAAAGTCCCATTATGGTTTGAATCTGAACAAAGCATAGATGAGACTACTTCTGAAGAAGTTGAGGAATTAGATAAGATATTAAATGAACTTATCTAATTTTTTGTAAAAATATGTAATAAATAGGCTTATAATTGGTCTATTTCTTGATTTTATAAATATTTATATGTTAGAATTGTTAAGAAGGGGCTTGATTGTAATGCAAAAAAGAGAAAAATATGAATATTTATTTGGTGAGTACTTGAATCATCCTAAGATAAAAGAAACTAAAAATTATTCTCATCATGGTATAAATAGATATGATCATTCATATAGAGTAGGTTTACATACATATAATATAACAAAGGTGCTTCATTTGAATTATGAGTCTGCGACTAAAGCAGCTATACTTCATGATTTTTTTCTTGATGAAGTAGATAGTAAAAATGCTTATAAAAAATTAAAAGATCATCCTAATGTTGCGGTAGAGAATTCTAAAAAGTATTTTAATATAAATGAGATGGAAGAAGATATTATTAAGAAACATATGTTTCCAATTACTTTCTCTCCTCCAAAATATATAGAAGGTTGGATAGTTGATATAGTTGATGATTATATTTCTATTTATGAAAGGGTTACATCACTTTCAAAAAGATTACAATTTAATGTTAATTTTATAATTTTAATAACATTTATATGTAAGTTATTTTAACCTATATAAAAGAGTTCTTTACTCTTTTTATTTTGGTATGATATAATTGTTTAGTAGAGGATGAAAGATTATGGGGAAAACTTATATATTTGGACATAGAAAACCTGATACTGATTCTGTAATGTCTGCGGTTGCGCTTTCTTATTTAAAGAATCAGATGGGTGATAATACTGAGGCTAGAATTTTAAGTAATATTAATAAAGAAACACAATATGCTTTGGAGTTTTTTAATATAAAAACGCCAAAGTATTTGAATGATGTAAAATTACAATTAAAAGACGTTAATTATCATAAAGGTTTTTATATTGAAGAAAACAAAAGTATATATGATGCTTATCAAGAAATGTTACATGAGGAATTGACTGGTATACCTATATGTAGAACTAGTGGTAAGTTTCTTGGATTAGTTACTTTAAAAGATTTATCTTATAATTTGATTAATGAAAATATTCTTGATTTGTATACATCTTATGATAATATTATTAGAGTTTTAAAGGGAGAAGCTATATGTCATTGTGATGATGAAATAATTGGTAAAATATTAGCTGTTGCATATAGAAGTACTACATTTTTATCAAATGTTAAATTAGAAAAAAATGATATTGTTATTGTTGGAGACAGACATAGTATTATAGAGTATGCAGTTAATTCATCTGTTAAATTAATAATTTTATCTGGGGACTCATATATTAAAGATGAGCATGTAGAAATTGCTAAAAGAAATGGTGTTAATATAATTAGGACTCCCTATGATACATATAGAGTTTCAAGACTAGTATCTTTAGCTAATTATATTAAGACGATGATTAAATTATATAATCCAATTGCTTTTAAAGATACTGATTATATTACTGATATTATTGATATTAATAATAAGCAAAAACATACAAATTATCCTGTAATTGATAAGCATAATAAGTGTTTAGGGTTATTGAAAATTACAGATTTATCTGAAAAGAAGCCTAAGAAAGTTATACTTGTTGATCATAATGAAAAGTTACAAAGTGTTGAAGGCCTAGAAGAAGCTGAAATACTTGAAATATTTGATCATCATGCATTAGGTAATATTACAACAAATAATCCTATAAATTATAGAAATATGGTAGTAGGTTCTACTTCCACAATTATTTATACATTGTACAAAGAAGTAAAAATTTTAATACCAAGAGAAATAGCTGGAGCTTTACTTTCTGGTATTTTATCTGATACTTTAATTTTAAAAAGTCCAACTACTACTGATAAAGATAGAAAAGCAGTTCTAGAGTTATCATCTATTGCAGGAGTTAATTATTATGAATATGGTATGAATCTATTAAAATCTGGTACTTCTCTTGATGGTATGGCTAAAGAAGATGTACTGTATAATGATTATAAATTATTTACTGTTAATGATAAAACTTTTGCAGTTGGGCAGTTCTTTACTGTTGATTTTGACGAAATATATAAAGATATTAATGAATATATTGATGTGTTAGATAGGGTAGCTGAAGCTAATAATTATTCTTTAGTAGCTTTATATGTTACAGATATAATAAAAAATGGAAGTTATATTATATATAATAGGAAGGCAGAAAATATTATTTCTGTTGCATATCAAAAAGATGTTTCTGAAGGAGAATTTATAGATGGATGTATTTCTAGAAAGAAACATGTTGTTCCTATTATAATGCAAGTATTAGAAAGTTAGGTGGTTAATTTGGCACAAAGTCTTGTTGAATCTATTTTAAATATATTTGGTGGTTTAAAAACAATTCCTTTTGGGAGAGAATTATTGGTTTTTATTATTTCCTTAATGCCTATTTTAGAATTAAGAGGTGGATTAATAGCAGCTGCTTTATTGGGGGTTAGTCCAGTTAAAAGTTATATTATTTCAATTATTGGAAATATTATTCCAGTGCCATTTATTTTATGGTTTATTAATAAAATTCTTGATTGGATGAGAGGAAGAAAAAGGTTATCTAAGGTAGCAAAATGGTTGGATAAAAAGGTTGAAAAAAGAAAAGGTAGTATCGAAAAATATGGCTTTTGGGGATTGGTTTTATTTGTTGGAATTCCTCTTCCTGGTACTGGTGCTTGGACGGGATGTTTAATTGCTTCTGTTCTTGAAATGGATAGAAAGAAGGCTTTTTTAGCGACAATGATCGGTATTTTCATGGCTAGTATTATAATGATGTTACTTTCATTTGGCTTTTTAAAGAATGTTGTAGGGTAGTTTTTAATTTTTATCAGGTGGTGAAATAATGATATATAATTATTCCAATTTATTTATGTTGTTTTTTATGTATTCTTTTATGGGGTATTTTGTTGAAGTTATTTCAGCATCTATAACCAATAGAAAATTTAGTTTAAGTAGAGGATTTTTAATAGGACCTTATCTTCCTGTTTATGGGATTGGAGCTCTTTTTATTACTTTATTTATCTCTAAATATTCTGATGATTATATAGCTATATTTATAATTGGAATGGTTATAAGTTGTATTATTGAGTATTTTACAAGTTATATTTTGGAAAAAATATTTGATTTAAGATGGTGGGATTATTCTAAGAAAAAGTTTAATCTCAATGGTAGAATATGTTTGTCTACTGGTATAAAATTTGGGTTTTGTAGTATTTTTGTTATTAAGATTGGTAATCCTTTTTTATTTAGATTATTTAAGTGTTTTTCGCCTAAAAATTTATTAATTATTTCTATTATTTTATCTGCTGTTATAGTGATTGATACAATTATGTCAAATTATATTATTTCTAGTTTAAAGATAGATACTAAAAAGTATTTTAGAAAGGATGCGACAGAAGAAATTAAGAATAAAGTTAGAGAGTCTCTAAGTAAATATAGAGTACTTTATACTAGACTTCTTCAGGCATTTCCATATTTGTCACTTGAAAATAGAAAGTTTGATAAAATAATAAAACTTATTAGAAGAAATAAATAGGAAGTGATTTTTTGAAAAAAAATAAGGGATTCACATTAGTTGAGTTATTAGTTACAATTGTTATTTTAGGTATGATAACTGCTTTATCGTTTCCGCTTTTGAAAAGATTAAAAGATAACAATGAAAATAATAGATTTGAAACATATAGAAGTTCACTTGAAGAATTAGCTAAATCATATGTTGATGCTTATGAAGATGATTTATTTCTTCAAGATGGTAGTAATAAGTGCGCTATTATCTCTGTTGAAATGTTAGAACAAAAAAAGATATTTAAAGATGTTGTGATTGATGAATACTCTTGTAACAGTAATGGAACTTTTATTAAAGTTACTTATGAGGGTGATGGTTTAGATAAGAAAAATAGGAAATATAAATATAAAGCTTATTTAGGTTGTGGTGTTGCTGGTGATGATGGTCGTGTTGTTGATCAAGATATTAATACAGTTTTTCCAGAAAAAAATGAAGGCTTTTATAATTATTTAACTATTTGTAATGAAGAATAAAGAGGAGGATTTATGAAATATAAGAATAATATTAATAAAAATATTTTTAGGGGGTATGACGTTAGAGGTATTTATCCAGATGAACTTGATCAGGATACTGCATATACATTTGGACTTGGATTTGGTAGTTATATAAAGCGACTTGGAAAAGAAAAGTGTGTTGTTGGTCATGACAATCGTTTAAGTGGTGAAATTTTATATAATGCAGTTATTAAAGGTATTACTGAGACTGGAATTGATGTTATATCATTAGGTCTATGTACTACTCCAATGTATTATTATGCTTGTATTAAATTACAAGTATATAGTGGTGTAATGGTTACTGCGTCTCATAATCCAAAAGACGATAATGGATTTAAATTTGCTTATGATGAAAGTGGTAATTGTAAGGGACAAGAAATACAAAATTTATTAGATTTTATTATAAAGGGTGACTTTGAAACTGGAAATGGTTCTATAAGTAATTATGATATTACAAATGATTATATAGAACTATTTAAAAATAATTTTAATTTTGGAACTAGAAGAATTAAGGCTGTAGTTGATCCTGGTAATGGAACTACTTCTGTAATTGTAAAGAAAATATATGATTTATTTCCAATTGATTTAGTCTATATTAATGATATAAGTGATGGAACTTTCCCTAATCATCATCCTGATCCTTGTGTTGAGAAAAACTTAGAACAATTAAAACAAAAGGTTAAAGAAGTAGGAGCAGATATTGGAATAGGATTTGATGGTGATGGAGACAGAATGGGAATGGTATCTAACATATCTAGAAATATTCCAACTGACCTTTATATGATTATTTATATTAGAGATATGATTAATAAGGTTAGTAAAAAAGAATTTCTTTGTGATGTAAAATGCTCTAAGGCTCTTACTGATGAGATTGAGAGATTAGGTGGAAAGTATGTAATGTCAAGATCTGGAAACTCTTATACAAAAGCAAGAACTAGGGATGAAGATTTACCTTTAGGTGGAGAGTTGTCAGGACATGTATATTTTAGAGATAGATGGCCAGGATTTGATAGTGGTTTATATGCTGGACTTAGAATGTTAGAGATTCTTTCTAATACCAATAAATCTGTTGAGGAGTTATTAGAAGGAGTAAATCATTATTACTCAACAGAAGAGATAAAGTTCCCATCAGCTGATTCAGTAAAATTTGAAGTAATAGAAAAAATAAAGAAATATGTAACTGAAAAAGGTTGTAAATTCATCGACATAGATGGTGTAAGAATTTTATTTGATGATGGTTGGGTTCTTATTAGAGCAAGTAATACAGGCCCTAATATAACCGCAAGATTTGAATCAAGTACTGAAGAGGGATTAGAAAAATTAAAAGAAGAATATACAAATTTAATAAATGGATTTAATATTGACATAGATATAATATAATTATGTTGGTTACATTAAATGTATTTTACAAAGTGAGTGTAAAGACTCGCTTTTTTCGTTGAATTTTGCACCTGAGGAAGGGTATAATAAATTTACATAGTAGGAATAGGAGAGTGAAGCATAATGCATAATTCACAAAATAAAAAGACATTACAAATAGTATTAATAGTACTAGTTGCAGTGCTAACACTAGGTATTGGATATGCATCTATTAGCGCAATAAACTTAATAATAGACGGTAATGCAACAGCAAATCCAAATGATACAAATTTCAAAGTAAAATTCTTAAACGAGGATGGGGTAACACCTATGATAGAAGGTTCACCAACTAATACAGTTCAAGTAGATAGTGACACAACAGCTTCATTTAATGTATCAACTCTAAATGGAGC
>CADBGE010000025.1:0-4973 GCA_902794075.1 uncultured Erysipelotrichaceae bacterium
TAAATAAAAAACTAAAAGAATATATAAACAAGAATGGTTTAGAAAAAATAGAACAACATGCATATGATTTTATTAGAAAAAATATAGCAGTAAAAACACCAAAAAATGATGGAAAACAAACACCAATGAAAAATCATCCAGTATTTATAGCCCAACACGCTTGTGCTTGTTGTTGCAGATCATGCCTAGAAAAGTGGCATAAAATTCCCAAAAACAGAGAACTAAAAGAAAACGAAGTTAAATATCTTGTCTCATTGATAATGTCATGGATAATAATTGAATATCAAGATAATATTTGATTAATTAATAATAATGTAATATAATAACATAGCTGAAAAGAGGAAAAGTCATGACAGATAATATCATATTTTTAGATTTTGATGGAGTAATAAATAGAAATTCATTAGATAAAGAAATAATTCCAGAATGTCTAGAAGTTCTTTTAATACTAATCAAAAAATACAATTTAAAAGTTGTGCCAATATGTGGTGCTCTCTCATTTGGTTTAGGGACAACAAACACTAAGAAAAGATTAATTAAAAGATTAAACAACTATGGAATTTTTGAAATAGATGGTTTCATAGAAACAAACTATGAAGGAACATTTCTAGGAAAAAAATTAGAAAGTAGAACAATAGGAATAATAGATTATTTAAAAAAACGAGGAAATGTAAATTATATCATTATTGATGATGAAAATAAAAGAGAATATAATATGCTAGGACTAAATTATATAAATACAAAGCCATTTGTAGGGCTAACAATGAAACATTTAGATAAATTTAGACTAAAACAAAACACTTGTTATGGATTTGAAAAAGTTATATATGATTATAAAGATTTATCAAATTATAAATTTATAGTCAATTCAAATAATTTAGTTAAAGTACTAAAAAAAGTATATGAAAAGAGGAGTAATAATATATGAAATTAATGCTAATTGGTGGAGGAGAAATAGGAAGAGGAACAAAACCATATGAAACAAAAGAAATAGATGAAGAAATAGTAAAAATGACTAATAAAGAAAAACCAAAATTACTTTTTATTGGTCTTGCTAATAGTTATGCAGATTCATATTATGATTATATTAAAAATATTTTTAAAAATTTAGGTTGCGAAACCATGTATCTAAAAAAGAAAAATGTAACAAAAAACCCAGATATAGTAAAAAATAAAATAGAAGAAGCAGATATAATCTATATTGGTGGTGGGGACACAATAAAATTAATGGATACAGTAAAAGAATATAAAATAGATGAATTACTAAAAAAAGCCAAGGAAAGAAACTGCGTTCTAGCGGGTATTTCAGCAGGAGCCATTCTACTATCAAAAAGTGGTTTTTCAGACTCATATATTTTAAGAGAAGAAAGTGATAAACACGAATTTGTTAAAGGACTAAATTTCATAGATATAAATATTTGCCCACATTTCCATAGTGATGAGAAAAAACAAAAAGACTTGGAAAATGATTTGAAAAACAATAATAAAGAAGTATATGGATTAGAAAACTGTGCCGCTTTAAAAATAGAAGACAATAAAATCACAGTAACAAAATCAAAAAAAGATGCAAACGCATATCTTTGTAAATATGAAAAGAAATATATAGAAAATGTAATATAATGTAAAGACCAAATTGGTCTTTTTCTTTTTTTAAATAAATATGCTAAAATAAAAATATAGGATGGTAATAATGAAGAAAATAGTAAGAAATATAATAAAATTGATAATATTAATTATAATACTTATAGGAGCATACTATTATGAAGATATAGAAAAAATCATAAAAGACTATAACCAAGATAATGTATCAAATGTAATAAACCCAAAAGATAATAACCAAAACAATATATCAAATATAGTAAGTTCAACAGATAATCTAGAAATATATTATTTAGACGTAGGAAATGCCGATTCAATATTAATTAGATATCATAATAATAATGTATTAATAGACGCTGGAAATAATGAAGATGGAGAAAAATTAGTAAACTATTTTAAATCATTAGGAGTAGAAAACTTTAAATATGTAATAGGAACCCATTCTCACGAAGATCATATTGGAGGAATGGACAATATAATAAATAGTTTTAATATAGAACATTTCTATATGCCATCGACTATAACAACAACAAAAACTTTTGAAGATGTAATAGATAGTTTAACAAAAAAGAATATTAAATTTGAAACTCCAAAAATAGATTACAAATTTAATATAGAAGACATAGAATTCAAAGTACTATATATTGGTGATAATAAAGAAGATTTAAATAAAACATCTATTATTTTAAAAATGACGCACAAAGAAACAAGCTATTTATTTACAGGTGATGCAACATCAGAAACAGAAAAAGAAATATTAAACAAAGATATCAAAAGTACAGTTTTAAAAGTTGCTCATCATGGATCACAATACTCATCAACCGCAAAATTTTTAAATGAAGTAAAACCAAAATATGCCATAATTGAGGTTGGAAAAAATAATGATTATGGTCATCCAAAAAAAGTAGTTCTACAAAAACTAGAAAAAATAGGAGCAGAAATATATAGAACAGATCAAGATGGAACAATACATTTAATAAGTGACGGAAAAAACATAAAAATAGAAAAAATAAATACAGATACAAATGGAGGATAATATGAGATATGCAGTAGATAAAATAATAGATAATATTGTATTATTAGAAAACATTGAAACACAAGAAAAATTTGAAATAGATATATCATTATTACCACCAAATATCCATGATGGAAACATAATATTATTTGAAAATAATGAATATAAATTAGATACAAAATATGAAATAGAAAGAAGAAAATTAATAGAAGATAAATTAAATAAAATCAAGGGTTAAGTTTAACTCTTGATTCTTTTTATATTTATATTATTATTAAATATTTTTTTAAAATCATCAACATTACTACAGTTAGTATCTATTGATTTAATTTTATCATAGTAAAAAACTTTATGATATTTATCTAAATTATTTTCTTTTATTTTATTAATATTTTTAATTTTATTTTTATAATAATCATATCTAAACGTAATTCCATTATCCTTTCTTAATAAAGTAACTTCTCTCATATTAATATCATAATAATTATCTCTACATTTTATGGTTATCTTATCAATAACAGAAATATTATTTAATTCATTATATTTAGGAACATCAAAAATAAGTATTGTAAAAAAAGAAAGAAAAACTAGAATAATAAGAATTCTTTTCATTTATATTTCCCCCTTATTTTATTATTAGTAAGATGTGAATTTCTCTTTTTTATTTTAGTATTATATTTAAAAAATGAATCTAATAATTCATTCTTATCATAATCAAGGTATTTATATCCAAATATTCTTGTATCAAAAATATTATATGTTAATGTTAGAAAAGACATAATTAAACCATATATTCCGAATAAAGAGGACATAATTAAAGCAATTATTTTATATATTCTAATAGTATTAACTAGCTCCTGAGAAGGGAAAATTAATCCAGCAATAGATGAAATCGCAATGATAATAATCATAATAGGGGAGACAATTCCAGCTGCAACAGCAGCATCCCCCAGTATTAAACCTCCTAAAATAGAAATAGATGAAGAAGCAGCATGAGACATTCTAAGATCACTCTCCTTAAGTATCTCAAATGATATTATCATAAACATAGCCTCGATAAATGCCGAAAAAGGTACGAAAGCACGTCCGGCCTTAAATATTAATAAAACATTAATTGGAACTAAATTATAATTTCTAGTAGTAACCGCAATAAAAAATCCAGGTAAAAAAATTGAAATAATAAAAGCAATTAATCTAATTATTCTAATAAAAGAAGTATTTATAGCTTTTTGATAGTAATCATCTGGTGTATGAAAAAAATCAAAAAATAAATTAGGAAGAATAAGAACATAAGGTGAATTATCAACTAAAATTAATGCTTTTCCTTCTAATAAAGCCATACAAGATTTATCAGGTCTTTCAGTCTCAATAATTGTAGGAAATAAATTATTTTCATCCTCTAAAGAATTTTTAAGATAACTAGAGTCTATTATTGCATCTATATTTATATTATTAAGTCTATTACAAATATTATTTACAAGTCTAATATCTGCAATAGAAGATACATAAAGAACCTTTATTTTAGTTTTTGAATATCTTCCAATATTTAAATCAACACAACATAAATCTTTAACAATTCTTTTATTAATTAATGAATAATTAGTATCTATATCTTCTATAAAACAATCTTTAGAACCATTTATAGTTAATTCACTCTTTACATCACTAACACTTCTATTTACATTCACTTAAATCACCATTAATATTATGTATATATTTATGATATAATATTCATGAGGGATAGTATGGAAGTAGAAATATTACGTTTAGACAATTTTGGAAGAGGAATAGCTTATTATAATGACAAAATATGTTTTATAGAAGATTCATATCCAGATGAGATAGTAGAATTTAAAATAATAAATGAAAAAAAGAAATATATTGAGGGAAAAACAACAAAAATAATAAAAAAATCACCATATAGAATAATAAGCAAATGTCCATATTCAAATATATGTGGAGGATGTAATCTTCAGGAGTATGACTATCGTAAGGAAAATGAATTTAAAGAAGAAAAAATCAGACAACTAGTAGAAAAAAATCTTCATATAAATAATATAGTTAAAAATATAGTCTACGAACAAAGTAATAATTATAGAAACAAGATAATACTTCATGGAAATAATAATACATTAGGATTATATAAAAATAAAACATATGAAATAATTGATATAGATGAATGCTTAATATCAAATAAAAAAATAAATAAGATTATAAAAATATTAAAGAAAATCGACAATATTGAAGAAGTACTTATAAGAACAAGTAATGATGAAAAAGAAGTACTAGTTAATATCAAAAATGAAATAAAAAATTATAAAGAATTAGAAAAAGAATGTACAGTGTTAATTATAAATAA
>CADBGE010000025.1:5058-22484 GCA_902794075.1 uncultured Erysipelotrichaceae bacterium
AATAAAATAATAACAAATATAGGAGATAAGAAATATTATTTATCAAGTAATTCATTCTTTCAAATAAATGAATTACTTACTGAAAAACTATTTGGAAAAGTAAGAGAATATGTAAAAATAATTAAACCAAATAATGTATTAGATTTGTATTGTGGAACAGGAAGCTTTGGAATATACATATCAGATATAGTAAATAACATTGTAGGAGTAGACTATAATAAATCCAATATAGAAGACGCTATTGATAATAATAAATTAAACAATATAAATAATATAAAATACATTTGTAGTAAAGTTGAAGACGTAATAGAAAAACTAAAAGATTATGATTTGATTATTGTAGATCCACCAAGAGCAGGACTAGATAAAAAAAGTATTAAAAACATATTAGAAATTAATTCAAAAAATATTATATATATATCATGTGATCCAAATACATTAATAAGAGATTTAAAAATATTATCAAAAAAATATATTATAAAAGAAATCACACCATTTAATATGTTTCCACGTACATATCATTGTGAGTCCATCGTAGTTTTAGAAAGGAAGTAAAGATGAAGAAAATAATTATTATAATAACAATTATAGTATTAATTTCAATAATAATATTTCTATAAAGTGAAAAAAATGGTTTTACTGGTACTATATATACAATAAACTATTGTGAAGGAAAAGATCATTGTGATAAGCTGATTACAATTGGTAAAAAAATTCCAAGTAGTATAAAACAATACAAGTCAAGTGAAGTTGCTATAAAAGATTTTAACAATAAGAAAATGTATTATAAGCACATTATAAAAAATGATATTGTAAAAGAAAGTTATGTTGAATTTATTATTGATAATAATATGGTTTCATTAAAAGGAGCTGATTCATCATATTATGAACATAATAAAAATGTTTTATTAAAAATATTTGATAGTAATAATTGTACAATTTCAGATACCAATATTCATTGTAGTGCTTATGGAATGTATGCCAACGCTTTTCAAAATGGTTATGTAGAAGTTGGTTATAGTTATTGGAATTGTTATGTTTCTGAAAAAGGAAATTCACTATGTTCTTTTGGAAAATAAAAATGTAATTGTTAAAACTTGTACTGGGAAACATATTCTATTGACCTAGAACTAGGTTAAACGATATGTTCTTCGCCCCAGGACAGGGCATTTGAAAAATAAAGACTTTGAAATACCCAATAATTATAAATAATTACTATTTTATAAATAAATTATAAAATTTATATTTAACCATGTCCTGGGAAAATATGTTTCCCAGTTCCAGGTTTATGATTATAAAGTAATGCAAATAAATTACTGTTTTAGAAAGGAGAAAAGTAAATATGAGTATTATAAAAGAATTGATAAATAACACAACTTTTTTAACAGTAATATCAGGGGTTCTTGTATTTATCATTAGTCAGTATTTCTTGGAATTAATTATTAATCCAATGAGAGAGTATAAACAAATAAAAAGCAAAATTGGTTTTGCAATAACAATGTATGCTTGTTATTATAGTAATCCTTTTAATTACGATAAAAAAGGTCTATCAGATGAAATAAAGATATATGAAAATGTTAGTAATGAATTAAGAAAAACAGGATCTGAGTTATCTGGTTATATAGCAACTATTCCAAGATTTCGAATACATAAAATAAAAAAATTAAATGAAGTAAAAAGGTATTTGATTGGATTGTCAAATGGTTTATTTATTCATAATAGTGATTCTGATACAATTAATCATAATATTGAATTTTCTCGAAATATAGAAAAGATTTTGAACCTAAAAAACAAATAGAAAAGACATTATAATATATATAGAAAAAGGAGAAAGGTATGGATATCAATTCATTATTTAATAAAATAGTAAACAATTTAGATTTGGGAAACATAACTGAAGGTCCTATCCAAGTTACAGGTGGTTTAACTCATAGAATGTTTAAAATTTTTACTGATAAAGGTAGATATATTATTAAATTATTAAATCCAAATATTATGAAGAGACCAACTGCAATGGATAATTTTAATAAAGCTGACAAGTATGAAGAATTATTAAAGCAAAATAATATTAAAGCAGTTTATTCTATAGAATTTAATAACAAAAAGATGCAAGAAATTGATGGACAATATTTTTATGTATATGAATGGTATGATGGAAAATCTTTAAAAGATGAAGAAATAACTGAATATCATTGCAGACAAATGGGAAAAACGTTAGCTGAAATTCATAATATTGATCTTGTAAAAAGTGATTACAGTGAAAATGAAAAGAATATAGATTTTAAATACTATATAAATTTGGCTAAAGAAAAAGAATCTTCAATTTATGAGTTAATATATGATAAATTGGATATATTAAATGACAGTTTAAAAAAAGGTAACAATTCAATTATAAATTTACCTAATTTTTATTCTTTATGTCATAATGATATGGATCCTAAAAATGTAATGTGGTTAGATAATGATTATAAATTAATAGATTTGGAATGTTTAGGATATTATAATCCATACTTGGAATTATACGAATTAGCATTATGTTGGTCAGGATATGAAAAGTGTAATATTAATTTTGATTTATTTAAAGTATTCTTTGAATCTTATTTTGATAATTCTAGTCTAGATAAAAATATTGATTGGGAAAGTATTTACAATGCAAATAATGGAAGACTTGAATGGTTAGAATTTAATATTAGAAGATCTTTAATGATTGATTGTAACACTAAAGAGGAACAAAAAATAGGAATAAACGAGGTAAAAGAAACTATTGAGCATATTATCTATTATGACAAAGCAAAGGATGAAATATTGAAGAATATTAGCGATTTAATATGATATGTTCTTTGCCCTAGGACAAGACTTATGGAGTGTATATCGGTACTTTAGAGAAAAAGGCTTGAAAAATAAAGACTTTGAAAGACTAAGATATTAGGAATAGTTAAATTATTAAAAATTAAACTATGTTCGATTGATTTATAAAAATAAGTATGATATATTTTAAATGTATTAATTATCTTGCCGTGAGTTAATATGACAATTTGGACGCTAAGGTTCTAATTCTTTAAGGCAAGGAAGAATTATTGCATGCTGCGGGATATTAGGATGAAGGGGATATCCTTTTTTTATTCTAAAGGAGGAGGTTAAATTATGAATGAAATAGCAGAAACAAAAGATATTGAAAAGAAAATTTATAACATTAGAGGAGTAGAGGTAATGTTGGATTCCGATCTAGCAGAACAATACCAATGTGCAAATGGTACTAAATCAATTAATTTAGCTGTTAAAAGGAATATAGAGAGATTTCCTAATGATTTTTATTTTCAATTGAACAAAGAGGAATATAATCAAATTTGCGGTTTCAATTTGAAACTTCAAAATAAAAAAGTTAGAAGCCTACCATATGTTTTTACTGAACAAGGAGTAGCAATGCTTGCAACTGTAATCAGAACGGATGTAGCAGCAACAGTTAGTATTGATATTATGAGAGCATTTGTTAGAATGAGACATTATATTAAATACAATGATCAATTGTTACCACGTAAATATCTACTTTTAGAAGAAAAAGTAGATAATAACACAAAAAGAATAGATGAATTGTTTGATAAGTTCAATCCAAAAGTAATAACTAAAAATTCAATCTTTTTTCAGAATGATATATATGATGCATATTCAGTATTATTAGAAATATTAAACCTATCAAGAGAAGAAGTAATAATTATAGATAATTATATGGGAAAAACATTACTAGATGAGTTAAGAAATTTTAATAGAAAAATAATAATAATCTCATCAAATATAAATGATACTTTAAAGGAAAAATATATAAAACAATATAATAATATTAAGTTTATAAATAATGATTCATATCATGATAGATTTATAATTATAGATAGAAAAAGAGTTTTTCACTGTGGAGCATCATTTAAAGATTTAGGTAAAAAATGTAATGATGTTCTTACTAATTGTAGTATAGATAATCAATAATATTTATGATAAAATTTATATGTAAAACATTATAGTAATAAATATTTAATAATAGTAACAAATAAGATATTTTCTTCATCCTAGAACATGTCTAATTCTAGGAGTTTAAGAACATGTTCTATTGACCTAGTACAGGCCTAGTCAATATGTTCTTCGCCCCAGGGCAGGGCATGTGAGAGTGTCTGTATATTAGAAAGAAGGTAAAATAATGGATAAAAAAATAAAAGATATAATGTCATTTTATGCATTATGTAGTAAATTAAAAGATACAATAAGAAAAGGGCCATTAACATGGAATGCAAATAGAGAAAGAATTGAAAGTGTTGCAGAACATATTTATGGTGTTCAAATGTTAGCAATTTCTATCTATTATCAATTTGGATATAAACTAGATTTAAATAAAGTAATCTACATGCTAGCTATTCATGAATTAGAAGAAATAGAAATTGGAGATTTAGCATTCTATGAAACAACTAAAGAAGATAAATTAGAAAAAGGAAAGAATGCTACAGATTTAATTCTTAAAGACTTAATTGGAAAAGAAGAAATATCTAAATTATTGGATGAGTACAACGAAAGAAAAACTAATGAAGCAATATTTGCATATCACTGTGATAAATTAGAATGTGATGTTCAAATGAAATTATACGATCAAGAAGGATGTTTTGATTTAAGTAGTCAGCCTAATAATCCAATTATTGATTTACCTAGTGTTAGGAAAGTACTAGATAGTGAAAGTAGTATTTCAAATGCATGGATTGAATTTGATAGAAGTAAATTCGAAGATGATCCTGTATTTATTGAAATCATAAATTGGTTAAAAGATAACAACATATAGAAATGACATAGTACTAATACGCAAACAACCATGACAGTTTCATAACAAAGAAATATTCCTAATACTGAAACATGGTTAGAGCACTTAGCACTGATACTGATACAACCCACGTGGAGTGCATATCGGTACTTGAACGAAGAAACATTGAAAAATAAGAGTTTTGAAAAGTATATAAAATATTGAAATAATCTGTTTTTACTAAAAAATGAAATTTTATTAATTAACCATGTCCTGGGAAAATATGTTTCCAAGTTCCAGGTGATACTAATTTTTACAAAAAAATAAAACAGCCAAATTAGTAAAATAATGATATATTAAAAATAAAAAAGTACTCGTTATTATAATTTGTGATATAATATTCTTGAAATATAATTGTTTAAAGGAGTAAATATATATGAAAAAAAGATTAATTAGTATAATAATAATTGGGATTATGATTATTGGGTTAACTGGTTGTGGAATTGCTAATAAAAACAATGTTGAGAATATGGTAAAAGAAGCCGATATACTTGATTGGGAGGATGTTAGTAAAACTGTTAGAGATAATGGTGCAAAGGCTGAAGATTATAATGATAAATTATATATTTATACTGCTGAGGTATATTCTATTGAAGAAGATTATTGTCAATTAGAATATACTAATCCTATAATGGCTTATTTAGATAAAGAGACATTAAAATCATTAAATAAAGGTGATATAATAACAGTCGTTGGAACAATGAAAGATGTAAGCGATTTTCCTAAATTGAAAGATGCCATTAAATTAGATAAGGATACTATTAAAAAATATTTTATTATGGATATAGTAAAAAAAGATGGTTTAAGCAGTTTAAATATGACATATTCTGATTATGAAGTAGATAAAAATACTGGTTTAGTTACTTCATATAAAACTAAAGGATCATCTAATGCAACTCATAAATTAAAATATGACACTAATGGCAATTTATTAGAAGATTCAAAAGAAATGGTTTTATATGGTACTGAAACTATTACTTATACTTATAATAAAGATAATACAGTTAATACTCAAACGGAAAGTAAAACTAAGGATGGTAAAACTGAGCAAGGTAATGTTTGGAAATATACATATGAAAAAGATTCTAAAGATAGAGTCACTAAAAAGACTGGAGTTAATACAACCTCTGACAATCAATATACAATGGTATATACATATGAATATGGTGATGATGATAAAGTTATTAAAGAAACTCAAACAAGCCCTAGAAGTACATATATTATTAATTATGAGTATGATGAATTTGATAATAAAGTAAAAGAAATATCCTATAATATAGATAAACCAACTTCTAAAACAACTATTACTAATACATATAGAATAATTGCAAAGAAATAGAAAAATAGTTATTTTGAATAATTATATACTTAAAGAGATCAATAAAAATTGGTCTTTTTCATTAGAATAATGATTGTATTATAAATAATATGGATACTGGAACCACAGATATTTGTGATGATGAAAATCAAGTAAAATATAAAGGTGGTGATAATAATGAATGATGATTTTGATAATTTCTTAGTTGCTACATATTGATTAGATGAATTCTTAGGTCTTAAAGATGAATCATTAGATAAAAAAGAAATGATTCAGAAGATCATATTTCTAAACTAGAAGAAATTGAAATTTATAGATATCTTCAAGAACATTATTTAAAATATAATAAGCAGAGATTATGATAAATTTGAAAAAAGAATAGATTAAATAGTAGACATAATATACTACGATTCAAAAATATTGAATCAGTTATTGAGAAACTGTTTGGTGAATCTAGCATAATTGATTCATTTATGATAAGATTTATATGTAAAACATTTTAGTAATAAATATTTAATAATAGCAACATATATGACATTATCTTCACCCTAGAACCTATCTAGTTCTAAGAGTTAAAGAATATGTTCTTCGACCCAGGACAGGGCATTGCGAGAGTGTCTGTATATTAGAAAGGAGATAAGTATGATAGATTTACAAAATGCAAGAATTGCTTTTAAAGAGTACATAAGTAGTTATGATAATCAAAATGATCCTGGATTCAATTTGAAGGTCGTTCATACGTATCATGTAGTAGATAATGCTATTATGATTTCTAAAAAGCTAGGATTATCTGAAGAAGATATTAATTTAGCAGCATTAATAGGAATATTACATGATATAGGAAGATTTGATGAATTAAAGAATTTAAAAAAATTTGATAGTGTTGGAAATGATCATGCAATGTTTGCATCTAAACTATTATTTGAAGAAGGATTAATAACCAAATTCATTGATACTAATAAATACAATAATGTAATTAAAAAAGCAATTGAAAATCATAATAAAAAACAAATAGAAGAAGGATTATCAGATAAAGAATTATTACATGCCAAGATTATTAGAGATGCAGATAAATTAGATAATTATAGAGTAAAACAAGAAGAAAGAATAGAAAATATATTTCCAGGAATAGTTAATAGTAAAGAAGATCTAGAAAATAGTTTTATTTCTAATAATGTATATAATTCAGTAATGAAAGAAGAATGTGTAGATATAAAAGATAGAAAGTACCCATTAGATTATTGGATTTGCGTACTAGCATTTACATTTGATTTATATTTTAAAGAAACATTATTAATAGTAAAAAGAAATAATTATATAGACATTTTAATTGATAGGTTTAATTATAATAACAGCAAAGAAAAAATGAATAAAATAAGAAATGTCTTAAATGATTATATAGAAAAAAGACTAAACAATTGACTTAGTACTAATACGCAAACAACTATGGTAGTTTCATAGCTAGGAAATATTCCTAATGCAGAAACTAATACAAAACATCATGAAAATAACTATATATTTGAGAGGAGATAATATATGAAAGTATTTATTATATGTAGTAAAAAATTTTATTCAAAAATAGAAGAAATAAAAAATGTTTTAGAAAAGAAAAATATAAAAGTATTCTTACCAAATTGCTATGATGATCCAACTGCAGAACAAAAAGCCTGGAATCAAGGAGCAGAAGTACATCAAAAATTTAAAGCAGCAATGTATAAACAAAGCGAAGATACTATTAGAGAAATGGACGCAGTCTTAGTATTAAATCTAGATAAAGAAAAAGATGGAGAAACCAAAAAAAATTACATTGGAGGAGCTACATTCTTGGAAATGTATGATGCATTTAGATTAGGTAAAAAGATATTCTTATATAATGATATTCCTACCGGTATGCTATATGATGAAATAGAAGGATTTAATCCAATTATTATTAATGGTAATTTAGAACTAATTAAATAATTTACTTTACCACTTACTAAATAAAATTCGCTGAAACAACTATATGAATTTATTATAATTTTAGAAAGGAAATAAATCATGAAAACATTAATATTAAATTTTAGTAATAATATTGTAAATGAAGATAGTTTTATTCCAAATAAGAAAGGATTAACTATGTCATGTATTGAAATATGTGAAAACAAATTAAAAGAGGTAGAGTGTGAATATGAATATATATGTATAAATAAAAAAAATATAAATAAATGTTATGCATGTGGACCACGAGGATGGGGTAAATGCTTAAACGACCATATTTGCATACAAAAAGATGATTTTAACAACATTTATAAACAAATGGAAGAGTATGATTCATATATTCTTGCAACACCAGTTTACTTTCATGAAATGAGCGAATCTGCAAAAACTTTTTTAGACCGTTTAAAAAGATGTGATTCATTTAATGATAATTCAAAAATAAAAGGTAAAAAAATAATTTATATTGCGTGCGCTGGAGGGAGTGGAAACGGTACAGAAAACACTTTAAAAGCATTTGATACATTAAATCACTTCCTAGAAACAAATATTGTTGGAAGAATACCAGTAACAAAATTAAATTTTAATGAACAAAAGAAACAAATTGAAGATAGTATTATAGAATTTACAAAATAATAAATTTATAAATTTTGAAAGAAGAATTAATATAAAAAAAGAAAAAAATCAAATATGCAACCGAAAGTTTACATATTTTCCAACTAAAATGTATAGAAAGCAACCAAGAATAATAGTAAAATTATATTCATAAAAGAGGTGATTTTATGAAATTCGGCGATAAACTTATCGAGCTAAGAAAGAAAAATGGCTATTCTCAAGAAGAATTAGCAGAAAAACTAGGAGTATCTAGACAGAGTGTTTCAAAATGGGAAAGTAATAATACATATCCAGAAACAGATAAAATAATTCAAATAGCAAATCTATTTGAATGCTCAATGGATGATCTAATTAATGACAAAATAACAGACATTGATTCATCATTAAGAAAAAACAAAAATAATATATATACAGTATGGGATTCACTATTAGATTTTATTACAAAAACTGTAAATATGTTTTCTAAAATGACATTTAAAGATGGACTTAAGTGTTTAATTGAAATGTTTATATTAGGATTATTGCTATCAATATTAGGAAATATAATATGTGGAACAGCAAGTTCAATTCTCGCAAAGATATTTAGTTTTCTTAATAACAATATAACATACACAATAAAAGATATACTAAATAGTATTTTTCATTTACTATGGTTTATAATATCAGTAATAACAATTATTTATACTTTTAAAATAAAATATTTAAATAATTATGAACAAGAAAAAGTAGATAAAAATATAAAGAAAAATAACAATAAAGAAACTACAATCTCCGAAGAAAAAATTAATATTCAAAATGAAAAACCATTCGAATTTTTATCTACCTTATCAAAAATAGTAGTAATATTTATTAAATTTCTAATAATATGGGTAATAATAGGAATGGTATTTACTACAATAGGATTAGTACTAACTAGTGTAATTACATTATCACAAATATTTACACATATAGTTTTTCTATTAATATCATTAATACTTATATCTTCAACAGTTATATCAATACAAATAATAATAATATTAATCAGCTTTATATTTGATAAAAAAGTAAATATAAAATTAAATATAATAATCTTTATAAGTTGTATATTAATCGTAGGAATTAGTTCTGGATTAACAATTATTTCAATAAAAAATATAGAATTAGTTGAAGATAATAGTGTATTTAATCTTAAAACAAAAGAATTAAAAATTGATTATAAAGATAACTTAGTAATTGAAAACGATGGAATAGGAAATAATAATAAATATAAATATATAATAGATAATAATATAGAAGAAAATAAAATAATAATTAATAAAGAAATAGATGAAAAATATTTTAAAATATATACATATAATGCATCAATAGATCAATTACCAGTAATAAAAGTACGCCAAGATATAAATGGTAATATTAAAAATCAAATTGAGTTAATAAAAGATAATTTAAAAAAGAATAAATTAGTTACATATAATAACTATGGAAATGATCCATTAATTATAAAAGCTAATGAAAAGACAATTAATAATTTAATAGAAAATCTTAAAAAACTTCATTTAATAGAAGAAAATAAAAATAATCAAGAAATTGAAATAATAACGCATACAGACAAGGTATATTTTAAAAATGGCTTAAAAGGTCAATATAATGCAATAGATGATACAATTAAATATGAAGAAGAAAATTATAGTTGTATAAAAGAATTAGAAAAAACAGAATATGGAGATAGAATTATATATACATGTGATTACAAATAAGAAGGAATAATCCTTCTTTTTTTATAAATAAATTGATATATATGATATAATATAAACATATAAAAAAGTTAATTAAATACTATTAATAAATAGGGTGATAAATTAGATGAAAAACAATAAAAGAGTTAAAATGTCATTATATATAAATATAATGATAACTATTTTAACAATAATCGCAACAATCATAATGATTACAGGATTTAAATTTATGACAGGAGTAGAGCCAGTATTAGAATCAACAAAAATTGGAGTATTCAAATTTTTTACAGTTGATTCAAATCTCTTCGCAGGAATTATTTCATTTATATTTATCTTAAATGAAATATCAATTATAAAAGGAGAAAAAAAAGAAATATCAGATAAACTATATATATTAAAATTAATGGCAACAACAGCAGTATCACTAACATTTATAGTAGTATTTGTATATTTAGGAAATATTGCAGAAAATGGTTTAATATCTTTACTATTAAATAGTAATTTATTTTTTCATCTTATTATTCCATTATTAAATATAATTGATTTTATCTTCTTTATAAAAAAAGAAAATATAACATATAAGTATGCTTTTTATGGTCTTATTCCAACATTGTTGTATGCAGTCTTCTATACAACAAATGTAATAATACACATAGAAAATGGTAGGGTATCTCCAAAATATGATTGGTATTGGTTTGTACAAAATGGCCTATGGACAATAGTTATAGTAGCACCAATGATTTTATTAATTACATACATTATAAGCGTAATATTACTTTTATTAAATAAAATAATAAATAGAAAGTTGCAGGATAAATAATATGAAAAAGAATTTAAAAAAAATATATAAAGACATCCTAATAAATATCATTTTTATTATCACATATTTTATAATATATTTAATAGTAACAAAAAACGGAAAATATATTTTTGCAGCAAAAATGGATTTTGACATTCAACACTATGTAATACCAGAATATTTAAGAGAAATATTTTATAGTACTAAAAATATTCTTCCAGACTTTGCCTTTAATTTAGGATCAGGAACAAACATATATAATTTAGCTTACTATGGACTATTAAATCCAATAATACTTATATCATATCTATTACCAAAAATTAAAATGTTAAATTATATAATTATAAGTATGAGAATTGTAGTATTATTATCAACATCTCTAATGTACTTTTATTTAAGAAAAAATAAATACTCATATAAAGTATCATTTATATGTGCATTTTTATTTCTTTGTTCATCTCCACTTATATTCCACTCACACAGACATATAATGTTTATTGATTACTTACCATTTCTATTATTAGGATTCTTCGGTATTGACAAATACATAGAAAAAAAGAAAAGTTTTCTTTTAATAATATCAGTAATATTAATAATACTAACAAGCTACTTTTTTAGTATATCATCATTAGTTGTTTTAACACTATTAGGTATTTATAAATATCTAAAGAATAATAAAAAATCAAAAATAAAAGATATATTTAATTTTACAAAAGGACTAATATTAAGATTTATACCTGCTATACTTACAACATCTATTCTAATTATCCCAACAGCATTAGCTTTATTAAATGGAAGAGGTTCAAATACAGGAACAAATTTTATAAAAGATTTGATAACACCAAAAAATTACCTTTTATATGATACATATTCAATAGGTTTAACATCAATAAGTTTAATATCAATAATATATTTAATATTTAAAGGCAAGAAAGAAAACAAATTCTTATCTATTATAATCCTATTATGTAGCATAATATCGATACCAGCACTAATATTAAATGGATTTCTATACGTAAATGGTAAAGTTTTTATAGCATTTATACCATTAGTAATAATAATTATAGCTGAATTTTTAAATATAATTATTCCAAAGATAAAACACAACAATATAATTATTATGTATTTAATAATTTCATCTTTTCTAATTTGTATATACGTAAATCAAAAAGATGAATTAGTTGAATCAAATGCAGAATTTTTAAAAGTAGAGGAAGAATATAATAACAAAATTAATAAGATTATAAAACAAGATAATGACATTTATAGAATAAAAACAGATACATTAGGAAAAGAATATATAAACAAAGTAACAGATGTTCATGAATATAAAACTTCAAGTTATTTATCATCAAACAACCAACTTTATAATAATACATATAAAAAAATATTCGAAAATCCACTCCCAGTAAGAAATTCTTTAATGATAACTTCCTCAGATAATATTTTATTTGAAATATTTAGTGGAGAAAAGTATAAATTCACTAAAAACGAATATTCAAATATCTATAAAAAAATTGATAAATTCAATGATATAAACATATATAGAAATGACCTAGTTTTACCAATAGGGTATGCAACTAATAAAAATATAAATATAAATGACTATAACAAATTAAATTATCCTAATAATGTAGTTAATCTACTAGGAACAAGAATAAGTAAAGAAACAACAAATACAAATATTAAATTATCTAATACAGTTCCAAATAGTTATAAACTAGTAGAATCAAATAAAATAACGTATAAAAAAACATCAGATGGATATGAAGTAAAGTCAAAAGATAATGGTACTTTAACTCTGACAACAGATGAAAATTTAAAAAATAAATTATTATTTATAAGTTTTGAACTAAGTGATAGATATAATTGTATGTATCAAGATTTATCAATTACAATTAATAATAATAAAAACACACTTACATGTAAAAATTGGAAATACTACAATGATAACAAAATATTCAATTATATACTAACTGAAAATAATAATCTTCAAATTAAATTTACTAAAGGAAAATATAAAATACATAAAATCAAATTATATACACTAGATTATAATCAAATAATAGATATTAATAAAGATATAACTCCAATGATTATTGAAAAGAAGAATTCATCGTCAGACATAATAACTGGAAAAATAAAATTATTAAAGGATTCATATTTTAATTTATCGATTCCATATGATAAAAACTTCGTTATAAAAATTAATAATAAAACAATAAAATATGAAAAAACAAATATTGGATATATAGGATTTAACTTAAAAAAAGGAAATCATAAAATTGAAATCACATATAAACCACAAGGAAAAACACCAGGAATATATTTAAGTATAATAGGATTAATACTTATAATAATTACAGTAGTATATGAAAATAAGAAAAAAAATTAAAAATAATTTTTTAATAACAGATAAGTAAAATTATACTTGTCTGTTTTATTTACTTGAAAAAAGATAGAAAATATATTAAAATTTATAATAGGATAGGTGAGAAGATATGAATAATGGAGTTAATAATCAAAATACAAATGTTAATCAAAATAATGCAAATATAAACAATCAAAATGTACCTGCAACGACAACACCAGGGCAAACAAGTATTCAAAATCAGGCAACAACGCAAAACACACCCATACAACAACCAACAATAGTACAACAAACAACACAACCAATAGCTCCAACACCAACTATACCACAGAGCAGTCAAACAGCCACACCTGTAAATGAAAAAAAAGAAATTGATTTATCAAATCATCCTCAAAATATTATAAATGAAAATAGAGATGATTCATATAAAGCTAGTCAAACCACATTAAACAGTATTGAAAACCCAACAAATCAAACAGAAGAGTATATACCAAATCCAGATGATATGACATCAACAGATAATTACAAAGAAGAAGAACAACCAGTAAGAAAAAAATCAAAACTAATACCTATATTAATTATAATAATATTAGGACTAGTTGGATATTTATTATATACAACAAAAAACTATCAAAATATAATTACAAAAATGAAATACAATTGTACACCAGTAACATCATACAAAGAAGAAAAAGAACTTGATCTAGATTCAACTATAGTAAAAGATTTATATGCAAAAGTATACACAAATATTAAAGAAGATATTGCACAACCTGAATGGAACGATACGATGAAACTTTATTTAGCATACAGACAAATATCAGATCACGATAAATATAATAGTAATTGTAATATGTTTAATTCATCATTAATGGAACCATATACATGCGTAGATTCAAATGAATTTACCCCTAGAGCATTTAAAAGTGAAAAATTAGAACTTGAGTGGAAAAAACTTTTTGGAGAAGAAACTCCAATTACTCTTGGAAACATAAAATTAGATTATGCATGTATTGGTGGTTATGAATATATTCCAGAAAGAGGAGAATATGTTGAAGGTTATTGTGATGTACAAAAGGCTACCTCATTTAAAATGGAAAAAAAACTTACCAAAGCAACGACATATAGAAATACAATAATTCTTACAGAAAATGTTAAATATCATCCAGGAGAAAATATGGATTTGCCAGAATATCTAAAAAGTGGAGAGTATATATACACATTTAGATTAGATATGAATTATAACTATGTATTAATAAGTAAAGTATACAATGATAAATATAATAATTAGGAGTGAATAATATGGATATAAAATGTATTGTAACAGGATATTTAGATGAAAATTGCTATTTATTAATAAAAAATAATACATGCTTAGTTGTTGATCCGGGTGATAACTACAATAAAATAAAAGACCAAATTGGAGACAACAAAGTATTAGGAGTATTAATAACACACTCACATGCTGATCACATAGGAGCTTTAAGAAACTTTTTAACTAAAAGAAGTATTAAAATTTTTAAAAGAAGTAATTTAGAAGAGAAAGAATATAATATAGGAGATTTTACATTTAAGTGTATCTATACTCCAGGTCATTCTAAAGATTCAGTAACTTTTTATTTTGAAGAAGTGAATTCAATGTTTATAGGAGACTTTATCTTTAAAGAAAGTATTGGAAGAACAGACCTTCCTGGAGGTAGTGATCTTGAAATGAAAGAAAGTATTAAAAAAATACTTCAATATGATGATTCAATTAAATTATATCCAGGTCACTATGAAGAAACAACCTTAGGATCTGAAAAGAAAAATAATGAATATTTAAAAAAATAAACAATCATAGTCGATTGTTTTTTTATTACAAATATGTTATTATATAAAGCTATAGAGGTGAAGACAGATGAAAATATGGGCTAAAATTAACATAAAAGATAAAAACAAAGATGTTGAAGTAATCACAAAAAGTTTAACTAACTATCTATATGGATATGGCCCAATTAATGATATCTGCCATAAATATGGAATTTCAAATGAAGATAGAAAGAAATTAGATAAATACACTGCCAATAGAATAGGGGGAATACTAATGTTATACCTATCAAAAAACATTAGTAGAATAAACGATATTGTAAATAAATATAATATAGATATAACAACATTAAATAATATAGAACCAGAAATAGAAGGATATATAGAAAAAAATATATAATAGAAACTATTATATATTTTTTTATAAATAAATTAATACACTAAAGAAACCAATTAACATTGCAATTAACATAACAATCGCTACAATTTTAACAACTTTATCATTCATATAGAATCACCTCATACTAATTATAAAACAAATGTAGATATTTGTAAAATTAAATAACTTCTAAAATTAATAACCTGTAAATATAATTAAATAGGTGATATAAATGATAAGAAGAATTAAAAGAAATAAACTATTATTCCTAATGATTATGCTTACAATAATATCATTCATTGTAGGAATATTATTTAGTGTATTAATAAGTGAAAATAATAAAAAAGTAATCGCAGATAATATTAACCTTTTAATAAATAATAAATTAATTCTTCCAAAAAATATTTTTATAAATAATATTCTAATAACAACAAGTATATATCTACTAGGAATATCAGTAATTGGATTAATAATTATATTACCAATATATTTTTTTAAAGTATTTATTCTATCATTTGAAATGATAAGTTTAATAACAACATTAAAATTAAAAAACATAATAGGAATAATCATATATCTACTACCTAATATAATTAATGTAATTATATATTTTATAATATGTTATTATGCAATTAATTACTCAATATATCTAATTAAAAATCTATTTTTTAATAAAAAATATAATATGTATTTAATCACAAGAAAATATCTTGTAATATTTTTAATATCATTAATATTAATTATACTATCATCATCACTAGAAATATTTATATTACCAAAATTAAAATTATTAATAAAATAAAGTGTCAATTTACACTTGATATTTTACATAATTTAACCTATAATTAATATAGTAGGAGGGTAAATATATGAAAGAGTTAAATACTATATTGACAGAATTAGGTATTAGTAAGGTTAGATTATCAAAGTATCTAGGTGTATCAAGACAAATGTTATATAACTACTTAGGTATTGAAAAAATAGAGGATTGGCCAAAAGAAAAAGCAGCTAAGATAATGAGCTTACTTGAAATAAATGATATGAAAGAAATCAAAAATATAAAAATAACTGGTGAGTATATAATAAAGGTTGAAAAAAGATTAAATGAAGGATTGAGGGAATCAACAAATAAAGAAATAATTGCAGATTTAAAAGGATTTAATAAAAAAGAACAAGAACTACTATCAGACATAATTAATCTACTAAAAGAAAAACTATATAATGATAAAACTAAAGACTCATATAATACCTATATTTATCTATATCATTTTATTCAATCAATGGATTCTAATCCAGAATTAAAATATATTCTTGCATATATGTCTAAATCATTAGGTTTTACTGATCCAATGGAATTTAATTATAATAAAGATAAACAATTTGTATTTGAAAGTATATTATTTAGTGCAATGACACTATATAGTAATGGGGGAGCCTCTAAAAATAAATTAGGAGATTCACATAAAAGGTTTATTGAAAATATTGAAGCTAAAAAAGAAGAAAAATTATCACGTACACAAGAATTAAATACAGTTAAAATACAAGCACTTAAAGAATTAGGATATACAGAAATTAATGAAGATAATGCCAAAGAAATATTTGAAAAAATAGC
>CADBGE010000026.1 GCA_902794075.1 uncultured Erysipelotrichaceae bacterium
GAAAAATTATGAATGAATTATTTACGAAATATGATGCTTGGACAAAAGAGTTTATGGAATCATGGAAAGAATTAGATTGGAAAAGAACACTAGAAACGTTAGATAAAAATGTTGAATACTATGATAATCCAATTGATGCTCCATGTGCTTCAGTTGTTGAAGTTATAAATTTATGGAATGTAGTTGCAGATAATCAAAAAGATATAGATTATAAATATAAAATTGTATTATTTGATGAAAAAATATGTATTGTAAATTGGCAAATGACAAGAACAATGACTAGCAATGATACAAAACAAGAAATAGATGGTATTTTTCAAATATCATTAAATGAAGAGGGACTATGCAGATTCTTCAAACAATGGAGATTTACTAGATAAAAATGTGTAAAAAATAACCTTGATAATGATAAGAGTTTATAAAACTTGATAAAAGGCTAATTTTATGATATAGTGTATATAAATGAAGGAAACTTCATACAATAAAAAAGGAACACTTAATAATCGCTATGTTGAGTGTTACCATAAATTTATTTTATGTTTCCACCTAAATCATTGTTGAGTTAGGTGGATTTCTTTTATATTAAAACTATAAATAGTAATAACAGTAAAAGAAGGATAAAAATGAGTAATACTCCGATTAAAAAATCTTTCTTATTCAAGTTATCGCCTCCCTTCATTAGAAGATTGGCTCCACCCAACTTATTAAATGTTCCAAGATATATTATAACAAACAAATGTTCTATATTCAATAATATAATTGAAAAATATGTAAAAAAATTACTAAGATATCAATAAGAACGTTGGAGCCCTGTTATGTAGTCTACAGGTAGGCTACAAAGTCTCCACAAACCCTTTATTTATCTTAGGCTAGTAGAACTAGCTAGGTGAATAAAATAATAATTTTTGTGATATAATTAATGAAAGAGGTGGTTCTATGAAGGACATCTTATTACAACTTTTAAATGAATATTTAACATTATTTCCAGATGAAGAGAAAAGACAAAGGAAATTAATAAGCTTCTTACAAAATCATTCATCTGATGAGATAGTAGATTGGAATAATTTTGATGGACATGTGGTTTCTGGAGGTTTTATATATTCCAAGGAAGACAACAAATTTTTAGTTTTATATCATAATGATTTGAAAATGTTTTTATATCCGGGTGGTCATGTTAATGGTGATGATAAAGATATATTATTTGCTGCTAAAAGAGAAATACTTGAAGAAACAGGATTGAAGGATTTAGAACAGTTAGTACTATTGGGTAATAATCTAGTTCCTATTGATATCGATACACATCTAATTGGATATAATGAAAGGTTAAACTTACCAGAACACTATCATTTCGATTTTCGCTATTTATTTATAGTTAACAAAATATCAGACATAAAGATTGATAATGAGGAATTATCTGATTTCAAATGGATAAGTATAGATGAATTAAGTAATGATCCAAATTATGGAGCGGTTGCTTCTAAATTAAAAAAGTTTTTATTGGAAAATGAAAATAAGAAGAAAATTAGTTAAACTTGATAAAAATACAAATTTATGATATAGTGTATATAGATGAAGGAAACTTCATAAAATAAAAAAGGAACATTCAATATTGCAGTGTTGAGTGTTGCCGAATAAATTTGGTTCCACCTAAATCATTGCTGAGTTAGGTGGATTTCTTTTATATTAATACTATAAATAGTAAGAATAGTAAAAGTCATATTCTCGCCTCCCTTCTGTCAAGAAGTTTGGCACCACCCAACTTATTAAATGTTCCAAGATATATTATAGCAAACAAATGTTCTACAATCAATAATATAATTTAAAAATGTGTAAAAAATTACTAAGGTACTACTAAGAACATTAGAAACCTGTTATGTAGGTGACACGTAGGCTACAAATGCCCCGCAAGGTCCCATAGATAAAGGGACACTAATTTAGTAAGAGATAGGAAATACTATTCAATATGTTTCAAAAAGCCCGTATTTACGGGCTTTTTTACATACCATAAAACTTAAAACGGAACTAGCTTCGTAGGCTACAAACTCTTCGCAAAACCTTTATTTATCATAGCCTAGTAGAGCCAGCTAGGTGAACAAATTAAGAATTTATGTGATATAATTAAGTAGAGATGGAAATTTTAGATTTGAAGTTAAAAAAATTATAGATTCTGTTGTAGAATATGCAAGGACAACGGAGAATAATAATATTGAATTGATAGAAACACATTATAAGACTAAAAAAATACCAAGTGAAACAGCAAAAGTTATTGCAAAAAGAGTATTAGACGGAACTGGAAAAAAGGTCGATATAAAATCATTTTTAGAGTATGATGAACTAATTAATAATTATAGAGTAAAGGACTTACACTATCGTGTTATTGGATTCAAGAAATTAGCAGAAGATGTTTTAAAAATAGCAATTATCATGAAAGATAAAAAACCAGATGGGGTATATGATTTGGACAGATTATTAAAATAAAAACTCAACTTACAGTTCGTGTTATTTATAAATAATTTAGGTTATAATTGAAACATGAAAGGAGAAACTATATGGATCAAATAAAAATAGGAACATTTATTTCAAAAAAAAGAAAAGAACATAAACTTACTCAAAGTGAATTAGCAGATAAATTAAATATTACTGATAGAGCTATATCTAAGTGGGAAAATGGAGTGTGTCTACCAGATGCATCAATCATGCATGAATTATGTGATATATTAGAAATAACTATAAATGATCTATTTAGTGGTGAAATAGTAGATATGAAAGATAATGAAAAAAAGTTGGAAGAAAACTTACTTGAAATAACAAAAATAAAAGAAGAAAAAGACAAACAATTATTAAACTTAGAAATTGTAATTGGATATATATCTTCAATAACATTTATTACATTAATATTTGTGGCATCATATATAAAAATGCCTTTATGGGTAAGTATTTTATTAATTGTAATAGGAAGTATAATATTTGCAGTAGGAATGGCAAATGCGATAAAGATAGAACAGGTTGCAGGATATTATGAATGTTCAAATTGTAAACATAAATATATTCCATCATATCAAAGTGTATTTTGGGCTATGCATATAGGAAGAACAAGAAAAATGAAATGTCCAAAATGCCACGAAAAATGTTGGCATAAAAAGGTTATAAAATAATAGGTGAATTATGAATGTAATAAAAGAAGAGTATTTAGTTGAAAGTATAATAGGTCAAAGTAGACATCAATTTATATATGGTAATGATGAAATAGTAAGAACACGAATAATAGAAAAAATTGTTCAAACAAATCCTATAATATCAGACGAAAATACACCAGTCGCAATACATATAAAAGACTTATGTTTACCAATAAATCCAGAAAAAAAGAATAATGATATAAGATCAAAACATTTAAATGAAGAATTTTTTACTTATTCAGTTATTTACGATATCATTCAAGAACTAAAAAGACAAGATATTGATAAACAAAGAATGACAAGACTTTTTGATATTGTAAGTAGATTTTTTATAAACAAAAAAGATGCAAAAATAAATAGTTTAGATGATCTAATTACTATTACTTAGATATTTTATTGTCTTATTTTAAACTAGATTTATTTATTAATGAATTAAAATCATTACTCAATAATAATTCATATATAGGTTTAATATTTGATAATAGAGATGATATAACTAAAGAAACAAAAAAGATTATAAATTCACTAGTTGGAAGAAGAATTAATAAAGATATATCAGTAAAAGTTATGACTGCTCCAGAGAAATGGGATACCTATCTTACATTAAGTAATAACATTATAGAAGAAATACATGATTATGGAGTTGTAGAATTAGATGAGTCGAATAAAAAATACACTAAATCATTGAAAAATAAAAGGAAATACTAAAGTGTTTTCTTTTTTCTTTTGTATCTTAAATGTTAAACATACATATTATATTAATGGGAGGTAATATATTGTTTGATATAGATAATCTAAAAATATTTTTAATTATTTCAATAACAATAAGTTCAATAACATGTGCTCTAGTACAAAAAACAAAAGGTCTGTTTAAAAGTAGTAAATATCTAATTATATACTCTTTAATTATAAATATGACAATTAGTATTCTTTTTTGTATGTCATTTACAGATATTAATATTCAAAATAGTCTATGGATAGGTTTATTTTCATTTATAGGTGCGGACTCCATTTATAAAACACTAGAAGGGAAAATATCATCATATGAAGAAATTATTAGAAAAAAACAAATCCAAATACCTAAAGAAAATATCATAAATGAGGAGGATAAGTAATGGAGAAACCATTATTCCCTATGGAGTATTTAAGAATAACACAGGGATATAATGAAGGGACTCATCTAGATAGTTACGCAATTGATATTGCAGGAAAAGATGGGGGAATCAGTGAAATTAGAGCACCATACACAGGAATAATTAAAAAAATATATCAAAATGATGCAAATGAAGTATGGTTAGAAAGTAAAGATATTGTGGAATATCCAGATGGAACAAAAGACTATATGAATATAATGTTTGCTCATGATAATAACGTCGACGATTTATTTGTTGGAAAAGAAATAAAAAAAGGCGAAATTTTTTATCACGAAGGTACAAAGGGAAATGCAACAGGTAATCATTGTCACATAGAGTGTGGATTAGGTAAATTTACAAATAATGGTTGGCATAAAAATAATAATGGATATTGGAGTATTAATAATGGAAAAAAACCAGAAGAATGTTTATGGATAGATGACAGCATAAAAATTCTAGATAATAATAACTACCAATTTAAAAAAATATCCACAGAAACTGTGGAAAAAGAAAAAGTAATAGATATACCTGTTGAAAATAAAAAAATACCAGAAAAAATTGTAGAAAAAGAAAAGATATTTATTGCTCCAAAAACAGATCTATATGGTATTTATCTTAAAAAAAGTCAAAAAGTAATAATAAAGGAATTATCCTAATAAAACATCCAGAATCATCATAAAAATAAACCCAAAAATGAATATTAAGGCCATTAGGTCTTTTTTTTCTGATGATTGACTTTCAGGAATAAGTTCAAAAACTGTTACAAAAATCATTGCACTAGCAGCAAATGCAAGAATAAAAGATAAAATATTGTTAATCTTTAGAACAAGAAGAGCTCCAATTACAGCAAAGATTGGTTCAACAATACCACTAAGAGATCCAAGAAAAAATGCCTTCTTAGGTGAAATATTGTTTCTAGCTAAAGGTAAACTTATTGCCGCACCTTCAGGAAAATTTTGAATTGCTATACCTAACGTAAGAGAAATAGCCGCAATCAAACTACCACCATATAAAAGATTACCAAAAGCAACTCCAATTGCAATACCTTCTGGGATATTGTGAAGAGTAATTGACGAAAATAGTAAAATAGACCCTTTTAACCCTTTAAATTTTTTAAATTTAATATTATCAATATATTTATTACTATAATAAATGAATAATCCACCGAATATAAAACCTAAAACAATAGTTAAAAAGAAATTCTGATTATTATCAAAACATATATCTAATGCAGGATTAATTAAAGAAAAAAAACTAGCAGAAAACATAATACCAGCAGAAATTGCAAGCATTGCATTCATAAGTGTTTTATTAAACTTCCTAAATGCAAAAATAACAGCAGAACCAAGAGATGTTATAGAAAAAGAAAAAATTCCTCCTAAAAAAGCTAAAAAAATTGGATTTAAATTAGTAAAATAATTAATCATTAATATCACCACTATAAAGTATGATAAAATGTAATAATTGTTAAAGAAAATATTGTAAAAAATAATAAAAAAAGATATAATAAAATATATAATAAGAATAATCCGGGGTGAATTCAATGATTGTAAGATTGATCAAAAAAAGAAAAATATATAATTTTACACTTCCTACAGTAGTATCAGGAAATTATTGGATTACTGATAATGATTATTTAGGAAATGTAAGAAATCTTATTAATGTTGAAGAAGACAATGGAAAATGGAAAATAAAAAGTGACTTTGAAACTAAAATAATGTCTGGCGAAAATGAAATTGAATCAGCGTATTTAAGTGATTATGGATTATATTTCTTAAAGATAAATACTGATAACGAGTATGTTATTTTGTATTGTTCACCATCAATAGATAAAGATATTTATAGATTAAAGATTAAAGAAAAAAAAGAAATATTAATTGGTAATAACACTGAAGCACCAATTAGCTATAATTATCCACTAGTATCAAGACAGCAGGCAAGATTAATATATAATAATGGAAAATGGATAATACAAGATTTAAATAGTAAATATGGAACATATGTAAATAATTCAGCAATAACAACATATGAACTTTCTTATGGTGATATAGTTTTTATTATGGGCTTAAAAATAATTGCAATTAAAGATACTCTTATAATTAACAATATTGGTAATAATTTATCAATAGATAATAACTATTTTGATTCAATACAGTCTTTTGTTCAAAGACAAATAGAATTTGATAATCCTGATGAAGAAAATATAGAATTTTATAAAGAAGATGATTATTTTTATAGAGCCCCAAGGTTTAAGACAGGAATAGAAGAAGCGGTAATACAAATAGATCCTCCCCCAGGAAAAGAAGAAGAAGATAAAACTCCAATTATATATACAATTGGACCAATGCTTACAATGGCAATGATGTCAATGTCAATGGGAATATCTTCATTACAAGGAGTAATAGAGGGAACAACTGATTGGAAGACAGCTGCTCCGTCTTTAATAATGTCTGGAGCTATGTTAGCAACAATGTTATTATGGCCAAATTTACAAAGACGCTATCAAAATAGGCAAAGAAAGAAAAATGAAAAAGAAAGAGTAGAAAAATATCTGAAATATCTTGAAGAGAAAAAAGAAAAAATTCAAGCAGAGATGAAAATTCAAAGACAGATCCTAATAGACAACTATTTACCGTTAACAGACACAAAAGAGATAATATATCAAAGAAAAAGAAATTTATGGGAAAGAGAAATAAATCAAGAAGATTTTCTTGACTTAAGACTTGGAATTGGTTCAACTGAATTAAAAGGAAAAATAAGTGCACCTGAGGAACACTTCTCTGTAAAATCAGATGAATTACTACAAGAAGTATATAAGGTAGGTCAAACGTCAAGAACATTAGAAAATGTGCCAGTATCACTAAACTTTATTAATAGAAATATAGTTGCAATAATTGGTGATGGCCAGAATAAAAAACAATTTATTGAAGGTTTGATTCTACAAATGATTACATTTCATAGTTATGAAGATTTAAAAATAATTGTATTAACTAATGAACAAAATAAAGCTACTTGGGAATATTTAAAAGTAGCACCACATAATTGGAGCAATAATAAAACATTTAGATATTTTGCAACTAATTTGGATGAAGCAAAAGAAATATCATTTGAATTAGAAAAGGAAATGCAATCAAGAAAATTTGTTGATAGAAATGGTAAAATGGAACCTAGTGAAATTAACTATAAACAATATAAACCATATTATTTAATTTTAACTGACGACTACAAATCAGTAAGAGATGTAGAATTAATAAAAGATGTAACAGACATGAAAATTAACTATGGATTTAGTTTGGTCGTAATAAGTCCAAGACTGATAAATATTCCAAATGAATGTTCTGCATTTATAAGTATTGGTGATAAAAAATCAGGAATATTTGAAAATGAATTAGTTTCAAACAAACAAAAAGAATTTGTTGCAGATTTTGATCCAACATTGAATATTTATGAATGCTGCAAATTAATTGCAAATATACCTATAGATATAGCAAAAGAAAACAGAAGTCTAGCATCAAGTGTTTCATTCCTTGAAATGTATAATGTAGGTATGGTTGAACAACTAAATATCTTAAATAGATGGAAAAGCAATGATCCAACGAAGACGCTACAAGCTGCAGTTGGATTAGATAAATCAAGAGAATTATTTAAGCTAGATTTACATGAAAAGGCTCATGGACCACACGGATTAATAGCGGGTATGACTGGATCAGGTAAATCTGAATTTATCATAACCTATGTTTTATCAATGGCTTTAAATTATCATCCAAACGAAGTTTCATTTGTTCTTATCGATTACAAAGGTGGAGGATTAACGGGAGCTTTTGAAAATAAAGAAACAGGAATGAAATTACCACATCTTGCCGGAACAATAACAAACTTAGATACAGTAGAAATGAATAGATCATTAGCATCTGTACAAAGTGAATTAAGAAGAAGACAAAGATTATTTAATGAAGCAAGAGATAAATTAGATGAAAGTACAATTGATATATACAAGTATCAAAGTCTATATAGAAGAGGATTAGTTGATAAACCAATTTCACATTTAATTATTATTTCAGATGAGTTTGCTGAATTAAAAGATCAAAGACCTGAATTTATGGACCAATTAATTTCAACAGCTCGTATTGGTCGTTCACTTGGAGTCCATTTAATATTGGCAACCCAAAAACCAAGTGGTGTAGTTAATGATCAAATATGGTCAAACTCTAAGTTCAGAATATGTTTAAGAGTACAAGATAAATCAGATAGTATGGATATGATTAAATGTCCAGATGCAGCTGAACTTAAGACAACAGGAAGATTCTACTTGCAAGTTGGTTATAATGAATTGTTCGCAATGGGACAAGCTGCATGGGCAGGAGCACAATATTATCCAACAGAAAAGAGAAAGAAAAAGGTTGATCAATCAATTACAATTGTTGACAATGTTGGTAGTACAATTAGATCTTTAGATACAAAGCAAAATGAAGTAGCTATACCATCTAAAGGAGAAGAAATAACAAACATAATTAAATATATAGTTGAAGAGTCTAGAAAAGAAAAAGTAAAAATAGAACAACTATGGCTACCAAGAATTCCAAATGTAATATACACAGATAAACTAAAAGAAAAGTATCACTATAAAGCGAAGAAAAATGTTATTAATCCAATTATAGGTGAATATGATGATCCAGATAATCAAGCACAAAATATTCTTACATTACCATTATCAACAGAAGGAAATACAATTGTTTATGGTTCTGCAGGAAGTGGAAAAGAATTAATGCTTGCAGGAATTATATATTCATGTATATCAACCCATGATTCAAAAGAAATAAATTTTTATATTATGGATTTTGGTGCAGAAACTCTTACAATGTTTAAAAATGCACCACACGTAGGAGAAGTAATTTTATCATCTGATGCAGAAAAAATTGCAAACTTATATAAATTAGTTGCACAACAAATAGAAGAAAGAAAAAAGATTTTTGTTGATTATAATGGATCATATGATTTTTATATAAATCATGGTGGTAAACAACTTCCTCTTATAGTAGTTGTAATTAATAATGTTGAAGCATTTATAGAAACATATCCAGATTACGAAGAAGCACTTGGACAACTTACAAGAGATTGTTTGAAATATGGAGTAGTATTTATTTTCTCAACAAATGGACCAAATACAGTAAGGTACAGACTAAGACAAAACTTTAAACAAAATGTTGTACTTCAATTTAATGACCCAATGGATTATGCATCTGTAATACCAGGTGTAAGAAAAAAAGAACCATCAAAAGCATATGGAAGAGGGTTAATTGCTTTAGATTCAATATTTGAATTTCAAACATCATTTGTTTACAGAGAAGAAAAAATGACAGATTATATTAAAGTAATTAGTAATAAATTAAATGATATCTGTGATTATAAAGCACCAAACATTCCAATATTACCAGAAGTTGTAAATAACGATGTAGTTAGAAATTATCTTGGTAACATCAAGAAAATTCCAGTTGGTGTTGAAAAGGAAACTCTTAATATTGCAACAATAGATCTAGGGAATTCATTTATGTTTAATATTACAGGAGAGGACATTACATCTAATCCAGAATTTATTAGAGGAATTATTAATAATTGTTTAACAATTAAAAATAGCGAATTTGTAGTATTTGATTCCATAACATTATTGGAAGACTTAACAAAAGAAAATGTTACATATAGTACTGATGCATGTTATAAATCAATTGATAAATTAACAGAATTAGTTAATACAAGTAGTCCAGATAAGACAATTTTTGCAATGATAATAGGTGTTAATTCTATTATGAATAAATTAAGTGCAATAGAAAAAGGAAAATTACAAAAATTAATTATGGAGGCAAAATCCAAAAATAATGTTAAGGTATTCATAGTAGATAATATTGATGTTATAAAAAGCATTAACTTTGAACCGTGGTATAAAGGGAATGCCGATTTATCAGAAGGAGTATGGTTGGGAAATGGAATTGGAAACCAATTTACCCTTAAAGTTACAACAAATTCTAGATTGTTAAGAGCAGAACTAGAACCAGGATTTGGATACTGCATAAGAAAAGGAAGAGCATCACTTATTAAATTGATGTCTGATGAGTAGGAGTATTAATATGAATAATAAAATATTAATTGAAGTAGAAATTCCATTAATTGAAAAAAAATATGATATATTTATACCGATAAATAAAAAAGTAGGAACTATAAAGACACTTTTGGAACAAGCATTAGTAGAATTATCAGATAAAGCATACAAGCCAACAGAAGAAGCAAATTTTTATAGTAAAGAAACAGGAAATATTTACGATGTAAATAGAACAGTAAGAGATACTGATTTAAAAAATGGTTCTAGAATTATCTTAATCTAAAAGGAGGAATTACCATGTCAGAATACAATCAATATATAACTGCAGTAAACAAAATTTTTGATTATTTAGCAAAAATGAAAGTTGGATGGAGTGGACAAGATAACCTAAATTATATATCCAGTATTGAAGAATATAAACAAGTTGTAATTAATAGTCTAAATCTTTTTAAAGAGTCATCTAACAAATTAGAGACTGAGAAAGAGGATGATCAGAAATGATAGATAAATTAACATATGATCAAGTACTAGCTTTTTCAAAAGAACTTAAAAACCAAGCAGAAATAATTAATAATTTGCTAAAAAACAAAGAAAAGCAAGAATTAACAGACTTTGTCGCAACAGTAGAAGGATATTCCAAATTTTTAGAAACGTCAGTAGAAATTAATAAAGATGCTGATAAAGCATTAGAAGAATTGATGAGTAGAAAATAAGAACTTTCATTATGAAAGTTCTTTTATATATCTAAAAATTTTAGTTTTAGGAAAATAATAACTAAGTATATCCAAATAATTACCACCATTTTCTTCAATAGAAATTGCACCATAAATGCTTAAGCCTAAACAATTACCAATTCCTCTAGTAATAAATCTAATATAATTTTTATTCTGTATGATATCAATAAAACAAGAATTAATATTAAGTAATTCTTTTATCTCATTAATAGAAAAAGATTTATCACCAAATATAACATTAAAATTATCTATGTTTATTATTGTATTATTATTAATAGGCGTATTTAACAAATTACTAATAATATCATAATTATAATCTCTTATATTAATATAATTTGGAGAAGCTATATCCCATATACTCTTAACACTACTTAGATATGGGTACTTAATATTTGAAATAGTTTTTCCAATATTACATAAATGAATAAATGGAAGAATATAATCATTATTATAAGAAATATACATACAAGAAACAGAATTTATAATCTTATTAAACCTATCAATAATACTTTTATAATTATTATATACTCGAGCGTATTCTTTATAGTTAGTATATTCAATAAAGTCATTTTTAGAAGAAATATATTCATATTTATTCATCATTCTATATGAATATGTATTAAATAAAATACAAATAGATTTAAGTACCTCATCACCTATTTTATTATCATAATAAGTAAAAAGAATACTTGTAAGATATTCCCTTAAAGTTATTTCACATAAACTATTATCATCTAACTTAATAATAATTAGAAAATTATCAGGACTGTATTTTTCATTAGAAATATACTTATTTGGATTAAAGTCAAGTTTTTTAACAACAATTCCATTCACAACATAATATATAGTTTTTCCTTTAAAATTAATCTTATTAGCTGTTATAAAGTTTTTTGATAAAATATTTAGATTATTATTATTCATAAACTCATTTGAAAATTCATAATCAAGGGATAAATATAAGTATAAGCAATCTTCCCCATTTATATTTTTAATTTCATATTTATAAAACATAATATCACCCATTAGTATTATGAATAAATATTATATTTATATACAAATAAAGAATTAAAATTCAAAAAACTTTAATTCTTTATTACTATCACAATCTATACCAGTAGTATAGCTTGTATTATCAAATATTTTCTCTAGTTCTATATTTTTGTTATTTAAAAAATCACAACTAGCACACATAATAATTTTAGCTTTTTTAATAGCCTTTAAATATAAATCTATATATGATTCATTACTTGTAATACTGTAGTCAGTTGGATATCTCCAAATCCTATTATTTGAATTTAAGTAGTTATGCTTATCTTCTAAAGAATAGCGATAACTAAGAGCATCTAATCTAAAAGAATATTTAGGTGTAAATGAATCAACAATTTTATATATAAATTTTTTAATACCATAACGATCTCTTCTAAATAATCTTATAAAAGTATTCATTTGCTTTAATGATTTATAATAAATATTGCTCATATTTTTTATACCAAAAGTATTAAAAAAAGAATAATTTATAGTTTTATCTAAATCATTTGAAAAATGTTTAATATCAAATACATATCTATTAATATCAAATGTATAAGGATTTATATTAAATCTTCTTTTTATCATATCGTTATCTATAAAAGTTTCCATAAAATGATGAAGATTATTATATTTATAAGTATTTGGATTGTTTTTATCTAAAATACCAGTTTTATATATTATATATGGATGAATAGTTGAATCCAATACATAGTGGCATATAAAACCAAATAAAAATGAATAAGTATCTATATCATTAATATTATTATCTTTCATATAATTTAGTACATTGATAAAGAATTCTTGTGATTTATTTTTATGAAATATATCAGAAAAATTTCTAATTTTTTTACCAGGTAAAAAAGAAAGAATATTATAAAACATACAAGAATCAACACTCTGTCCATACATTTTAATTTTATTAATATCCAGTTTTTTCTTAATATCCGAAGGTAAAATATCAAATACATCCTTTGTAAAAAAAGCATGAGTAACTGTTGCGGGCATATATACTCCTCCCTCTAAGATATATATTATATCACAATTTATCTAAATAAAAAGAAATATAAATAATATATAATGTATTTAATAAAAAAATATGCTATAATTCATGATAGGTGATACAAGTGAAAGATAAGATAGAAAAGAATTTTAAGAATTTGGGTGAGCAAGTTGAAATATTAAAGAATAAATCTTTAATTATAAATGATGAAAACTACACAAAAAAAATATTATTAAGAGAAAACTATTTCTTTTTAATGGGATATAGACATTTACTAATGGAACCTGGAGATAAGCATTTTATAAAAGGAACAACATTTGAAGAATTATATAGTCTATTCTTATTTGATAGATCAATTAGAAATATTTTATTTAAATATATTTTGGTAATAGAAAACAACTTAAAATCAATTACATCATATCAACTATCAAAAAAATATGGTTATAAAGAGAAAGATTACTTAAAAGCAAAAAACTTCACAAATGATCCAAGTAAACAAGCTCAATTAAATGATCTTTTGAAGAAAATGAAAAGACAAATAAGAGTAAATGGTTCACAGCATTCTGCAACACAACACTATGTGTCTAATTATGGATATATACCAATGTGGATTTTAGTAAAAGTATTATCTTTTGGAATAGTAAGTGAAATGTTTTCAATATTAAAACCTGAAGACCAAAAAGAAATAGCAGATGCATACGAAATAGAAGCAGATTCACTAACAGTATATTTACCTATTTTAGCAAATTATAGAAATCTTTGTGCACATGAAGATATTTTATATGAAAATAAAACTCAAAAATTAATAGACGATACTATATATCATAAATTGTTAAATATAAAAGAAGAAGATGGATATTATCTTCAAGGAAAAAATGATTTATTTGCATTAATAATTATTATGAAACAAATGCTTAATAATGAGGACTTTAAAAACATGTCTATTGAACTAGATAATATAATAGAAACACTTAATTTTAATTTAAGAACAATAAGTATCAATAAAGTATTAAATAGAATGGGATTCCCAGATAACTGGAAAAACATCGCAAGTATCGAGAGGAGTAAAGATACAAATGAAGCTTAAAAAACAAGAAAAAAAGGAAATTATAATGATGATTTCATCTTTTCTTGTAGGTGGCTTAATAATGTATCTAATAATGATCAATATATCAACAACTACTATTGTAAAAGATAAAACTAGGATATATGATAAATCTTCATTATCATCTTCAGTAGACAAAGTATATGAAACAACAGTAGTAGTTGAGTCATATAATGGAGAAAGTCTTGATACTACTGGTTCAGGTTTTTTCTATAAAAATGATAATAAATATGCCTATATACTTACAAATGAACATGTTTTAACAGGAACAACAATAAAAATAACCAACTCAGATGATGAGACAAAAGATGCAGAGATATTAGGAAAAGATGAATATCTTGATTTAGCAGTATTGCGTGTTGATAGATCATTATCAAAAAAAGTAGCTAATCTTGGAGAAAGTGATTCTGTAAAAATAGGGGATACAATATTTACAATAGGATCACCTATAGGAATTAATTATAAAGGAACAGTAACTTCAGGAATAATATCAGGAAAAAATAGAATGGTTCAAACATCAGTGGGAGAAAATAAACAAGGAAACTGGTTAATGCAAGTATTACAAATGGATGCTCCTATTAATAAAGGAAATAGTGGAGGACCTCTATTTAACGTTAATGGAGATGTCATAGGAATCAGTTCATTAAAATTAACAGATGAAGAAATAGAAGGAATGGCTTTCGCAATTCCAATAGAATATGCCAAAAATCATTTAGAAGAACTTGAAAAAGGAAAACAAATGAAATGGCCTGAATTAGGAATAAGTATGACAAATGTTTCAAATAGTGGAACAATTATGACCAATGAAATATCAATACCAGATAATGTTAGAGATGGAGTAGTAATATTAAATGTAAAAGAAGGAAGTTGTGCCGAAAAAGCAAAACTAGAAAAAGGAGATGTCATAATCTCTATGGATAATAATCCTACAAAAAACATTGCATATTTAAAATATGAACTATTTCAACATAAAATAGGAGATAAAGTAGAAATAAAATACATAAGAAATGGCAAAGAAAAAACTACTACAGTAGAATTAAATAGTTCTAAATAATAGAACTATTTATTTTTTTCTAGGAAAAAATATAAAAATATGTTATAATATAGCACAAAAAAGAGGGGAGTGTTTTTAATGATTAAAATATATAAAACAAGTACAGTAGAAAAAAAATTAAAAAAGATAAAAAAGATAACTACAGATTCATGGATATCATTAGTCTCCCCAACTACAGATGAAATTGATAAAGTAGTTGAAAAAACAAAAGTAGATAAAGATTTAATATTAAAAATGCTTGATATTGAAGAGTTACCTCGTGTTGAACAAAGTGGTAATGCAACATTAGTTGTAATAGATACACCATTTCTAGAAGAAAATGAAGATGCTCATGTATATAGTACATATCCATTAGGTATAATAATAACAAATAATAACTATGTAATAACTGTATCTCCAAAGAAAACATATATCTTAGATGATTTTATAAAGAATAAGGTAAAAGATTTTAGAACGGCTAAAAAAGTAAGATTCTTGATACAAATATTACTTAAAACATCAAACTATTATCAAAGAGCATTAAAGCAAGTAAATAAAGATATAGAAAAAAAGGAAGCAGTATTAAAAAAATCTACAGAAAATGAGGATTTATTAGATTTACTAGAAGTAGAAAAAACACTAGTATATTTTATAACATCATTAAAGGCAAATGATTTAGTTCTTGATAAATTATACAAAGGATCAATATTTCAACTATATGAAGGGGATAAGGACTTATTAGAAGACGCTGTAATAGAGAATAAACAAGCAATAGAGATGAGTAGTATTTATAGAGATATCTTATCATCTATTACTGAAACATATGCAACAGTAGTATCAAATAATCTAAATAATGTCATGAAATTCCTAGCAGGTGCAACAATTGTGTTATCTATTCCAACAATGATATCCTCATTTATGGGAATGAATGTCCCTTTAGGAAACTTTGCAACAATGGGAGAAGCATTCATAGTATTATTGATTATATCAGCAATACTATCAATAATAATTGCAATAATACTAAAGAAAAAGAATATGTTATAACATATTCTTTTATTTATTCTTTTTGACTTTTACATTTTTAACTGCAGCTTCATTTGTACTAATAAAAACAGTTAAATCACTAAATAATCTTCTAAATAAGTTCATTCTTTTTTCATAATCATATTTACCTTTGTAATAATCATTAGTAGCAAGTCCAAGATTATAAGCTTTCATAAATTCAATTTGTAAATTTAATTGATATTTATTTTTTTGAAAATCATTATATAAATCACCAAACTTTTTAAATGATGGAACCTCATCTAATACAGGATCAACAAACTCTCTAGATGAATAAAATTCTTTAATAATAGAATTAAAACCATCTTTAACTTCATTTCTATCAATCATATATTTATCAATTCTTTTTCTTGCTTTTTCAATATCTTCAAAATGTCTATCATTTTTATCTATCGGATTAATAAATTTTGAATAATAGTCAATATTTTCATATTCTCTTACTATTTTAGAATCAATATATCCAATCATAGTAATAAAGAAGTAATAAGCTGCAATAGCGTTATCTTCCTATCTATTGAAGTCATTTTATTAATAGTACTAATTTTTTTTAAGTTTTCTTGAGCAATCTTCATAGCAGTCATCATATCTTTATCCATTGCTTTTAAACTTCCATATATATCAAATTTTTTCTTTGTAGATATTTTTTGAGATAAACTAGTTTTTTCCTCTTCATATGGTCCTCCACCACACCAATCTTCCATAAAAAACCTCCTTAACAATGTTTGT
>CADBGE010000027.1 GCA_902794075.1 uncultured Erysipelotrichaceae bacterium
TCATAAAAAACTTTTCCAGGAGATGAAACAGGTTCAAGGCCTTTTTTATCAGTATTACCTGCAGAAGACCAGTGATTAACATTACCAGCAGTAGCTAAATACACTCCTCCATCACCAATTAATTTTATGTTTTTATCAACTCCATCAATTTCTTCATTTTCAGTACCTTCTATGATACCTTTAGAAACTTTTACAGTAGATCCCCAATTTTTTCCATCAAGAGAAAGAGCTAAACCTTCAGTAGTAACAACGTTTACTTCAAACATTTCTACATTTACTCTTGTAATACCAACAAACCATGCATACGTCGCAACAACCAATACAATTGCAGTAACTCCCACAGCAATAATAATTTTTTTGCTTCTAGAAAACCTCTTTTTTCTTCCTCTTTTTACAAACTTTCTTTGAGTAGTTTGTACATTTTGCATATTTTGTTCATTATCCATAAAAACACCACCTTAAATTGCTTAAATATAATAAAATAATCATTATTTTACTATGTACTAACATTAAATTTATCTTTAGTAAATCCAAATTTAATATCAACTGATTGTCCTTTAGTTATTAAATCATAGTTATCTACATCTTGTCCTTCTAAATATATATATACCCTTACTTTCGTAATACTATTAGCCGCTAAGTTAAAAAGCGCTGGTCTAGAATAACCTGAAATTACTTTTTCAGAATCAGTGAATGTATCTGTATTTTGTAAATAACCATTTGTTATAGAATTTGTATAAGTATTTAATTCCGTACCATCGTATATATTAACATTATTTGTAGCAGTAATTGCATTTTTTACAGTATATGTTGGAAAGAAAGTATTATTGCTAAGCTCACCACAACTACCGCTATAATTATTTGCTGCAGTTCGTTTTTTACAAGCTTTATTATTATAATAATCAATCAAATTATCATCATGTGCTTTATCATTAGGTTCCCATATCACAGTATTTGCAATAGAACACAAAGGTGTTACATTTGTAGCATTTCCGCATGTGATACTTTGAGCAATTGCAGCATCAGATGAACCAGAAACCATACCAACTCTTGCAAAAGCAACCCTCACAGAATTAGCAATACCATTATTAGTTGCTGATCCTGCAGCCGAAACAGCAACTGATGAAGTTGTACTTAAATATATAGACTCTCCCATATCATCAGTATAGTCAGTTGCATCGTATAAAGAACCATTTGATCCATTTCTAATAAACAAATCAAATGCAACATAACCTTCTCCTTCATTGATAGTACTCCCAGAAGTATTTGTAATCTGTGATGATATAATCTTATATCCACCTGCCGTTGATGCAAGAGAACTTTTACCAAAAAGTTTTAATGCACCTGAAGGAGTAATAATATCTCCACTTGTTGAAATAGGAACTAAACCGGATGTTGGCCATTTATTCTTATGATTATTATAACTAGAATTTAATCCTGTTGTAATATCTTGCTGTGATAATGTCAATGTTGAAGATTGCCAATCATCTGCATTTAATGACAATTCTAAACCATCAGCACTTGATATTTGTATCTGCATATCACTAACAGAAACTGTTGACAAACCAACAAACCATGCATATGTCTCTGTAATCAAGATGATAGCAGTAATTATAATTGACACACTTAACATACCAATTTTACGAATTTTTCGTTTTTGATTTCTCTCATTAAGAGAGGAATTAACCACCTCATCTCACCACCAATCATCAACATAATGACTATCCCATCTTGTAAAACTATACATAGTATCATTAAAATTATAACATCTATTTTTTTCATTTTCAATACATTTTAGTGCTATAAATTAAAAATAAAAAAAAAGAGCTTGTACTCTTTATGATTTCATATTACTCATTGATTTCATACATATCTTTAGTTAATCCAAAATTAATTATGACATCAGAATTATTTGTAATAATATCATAATTATCTACATCTTGTCCTTCTAGCCATATATATACTCTTACTTTTGTAACAGAATTACCAGCTAATTTAAACAATTGATTATTATAAGTATATGATGTATTATTATCAATTCTATATGGGGATGTCTTATATAATTTTCCATTTGTATTGGTACTAGAATAAGTATTGACATTATATCCATTAAGCCCATCATAAATGTCAACATTATCACTAGCATCAATAGAATTATAAACTGCATAAGTATCAAATACACTAGAAGTTGTTAATGTTGTACAACTATCACTTAAATAATCACCATTTGATGCATCCCTTGTTTTACAGGACTGATTAAAATATAATGTAGCATTACTTACGTGTGAATTAAAATTAGGTTCCCATATATTCCAATAAGAAGATTGATTACTAAGATTTGAAGGGCAAATTTTAATCTTATTAGTACCTGTTGTCGAACATGAAAGACCTTGTATATCAGAAACGTCAGCTCCATTTGCTTTCATTCCAGCAAGTAAAAAGAAACCAACTCTTATGGAATTTGCAGCACCATAATTAGAATTACCATTAACGGTAGCAGAAGATGTTTTCTTTAAATAAACATTTTCTGCAGCATCAACATTATAATTGTCATTTGAATAAACATTATCTGTCCCATTTCTTATAAATAAATCAAACGCTACATATCCATCAACTTCTTGAGAAGTATTATCAACCTGACTAGAAATAAGTTTATATCCACCTGAAGTTGAAGACAAACTTGATTTTTCATAAAATTTTATTCTTCCAGTAGTAGTATCAAGTACACCAGATGAGGAAACTGGAATAAGCCCCTTATTTCCTGCCCATTTATTTGTATTTCCCTCATATGCATGATCACCAGAACCACTAGTTGCAGTTATACTAGATGAACTAATATTTAAAATCTGATTGTCTTTTTTCCAATTTTCACCATCTAATGATATTTCAAGCCCACCACCAGTTGAAACACTAATATTAAAACTATTAGTATTTACAGTAGAAAGACCTACAAACCATGCATATGTCTCCACAATTAAAACAATAGCAGTTACAGCTATAACAATTATAAGCAAAAAAATTTTAGATTTTTTTCTTTTTGACATGAAACTCATAACTGCAGTATCCTTTCATATATACAGACAATATTCCATACTATATTAAGTATAATATTATTTAATAAATAAATCAATATTAATATAAAAAAAGGAAGCAGAGCTTCCTATCCAATCTCATATCTATTTTTAGTTAGTCCAAAACTTATTTTTACATTTGTATTTTTAGTTATCAAATCATAATTATCAATATCTTGTCCTTCTAGCCATATATATACTCTTACTTTTGTTACAGAATTACCCGCTAAAAGTAACAGTTGATTTGAATCAGTATAATCACCTGTAGGAGATTTATATGAATTTTCAGCAGTTAATGCTGCATCTGATACAGTAAGATTTCCATAATAAGTGTTTAAAACATCATAAATGTCAACATTATCACTTGAGCTTATATTTCTATTAATTAAATAAGTAGATACCACAGATGTAGTATTAATTGAGTCACATGGCGTCGAAGAATAAGCCCCACTGTTATTTCTTCTTTTACACATTGAATTAAAATAAGAAACAACTTCTGATGTATGGTTATTATGATTAGGTTCCCATACATTCCAATTTACATTCAAATATTGTCCACCTGAAGCACATATTTTAATTTTATTAGTTCCTGTTGTTGAACAGGAAAGTCCTTGTATATCAGATACACTTGCTCCATTTGCCTTCATACCAGCAATCTCAAAAAATCCAATTCTAAGAGAATTAGCTGCCCCATGGTTTCCAGTCCCACCATCAATCGTCGCAGTTGGATTCTTCTTAAGATATACATTTTCTGCAGTTCCTGAAGCATAACTATTTGTATATGACGTTCCTGTCCCATTACGAATAAATAAATCAAATGCAACATACCCATCAACTTCTTGTGATGAATTATCAACTTGGCTAGCAACTATTCTATATCCTCCAGGAGTTGCTGATAAACTTGATTTTTCAAAAAATATCAATCTACCTGTAGTAGTATCTAATCTCCCTGGAGAAGAAAGAGGCCTAAGTCCACCCGCAGGCCAACTATTAGTATTGCCATTATACCCACAACTAGCATTACTACATGTAGTATGACTAGCAATAGTTGAAGAACTTATTGTAAGCTTTGAATCACCGCTTACCCAATATTGTCCATTCAAAGACAATTCAAGACCACTATCCGATGAAACATTTATATTAAAACTATTAGTATTTACAGTAGAAAGACCAACAAACCATGCATATGTTTCCACTATCAAAACAATTGCAGTGATTGCTGTAACAATTATCAATAAAAAAACTTTTCTTTTTTTACGTCCAGATTTTTTATTCATAATGATTTACCTTCCTATTTTTTTATAAAAACCCCCATACTATAATTAGTATAGTATCTTTTTCAAATCATATCAAGATTAAACAATAGAATTAATAAAAAAAATATAGATTTATTAGATCTATATTTTTTTATTTTTTCTTTTTATCAGTAGAACCAAATCCTCCAGTTCTTTTGCCTGTAGCAGTATCTCCATCACAAACTAAATACTTCATAAATACTACTTGACCGACAACATCACCCTTTTTTACTTCAATATCATGATCACTACAATTAAAATAAGCAAAATAGAAATGTCCATCATTATCAGGATTCTCATAATAATCACTATCAATTAAACCTACACTATTAGCCATTAAAAATCCCTTTTTAGGGCCACTACTTCTATTAAGTAATAGGTAACATTCATCTTCCATACAATATGCTTTTAAACCAGTTGGAATTAGTGTTGGCTTAATTCCAGGAGTAAACTTTGGAATAATAATATCCTCTGCAGCTTCTACATCATATCCAGCAGAATGTGCTGTCTTTCTCTCAGGAATATGAATATCTTTATCTTCCCATCCTTTAGCAACTTCAAAACCTCTTGTCTTTTTCATATAAACCTCCTAATCACAAAATAACACTATCTCACCCTTTTTTTGACTCTTTTTAATATCTATTACCCTTTGATTACTTGAACCTCTCCATTTAAGTCTAGGATCTCTTAATTCTTCATCAAATTGTCCATCTACTAATACATCTAAATATTTAAAAATTTCTTTATCACAAATATTTTCATATAAAAAACCTGTCCATGACCATAAATCTTTATTTGGATACTTTTCTTTAAAAGCCTTTGCAAGTTTTATTGTACCTTTAATGTTCTTAGGATGCATTGGCTCTCCACCAAGTATCGAAAGTCCAGCAATGTGGCTCTTACCACATAACTCTAAAATTTCTTCTATTGTTTGATCAGTAAACTCTTCTCCACCATTAAAATCCCAAGTTTCTTTATTAAAGCAGTTTTTACAATGAAATGTACATCCTTGCAAGAAAACAGAGACCCTAACACCAGGGCCATCTGCTATATCCATTTTTCTTATTTTATTATATCTCATTATTCTGCATCCTTATTGTCAATATGAACAACACGTTCTTTTATTTCTTGAGTTCTTCCTTTGTTCCAGAAATTAGTTCCAATGTATCCACAAGTTCTTCTTGCAACATTTAGAGTATCATGATTTTTATTTCCACAATTTGGACAATACCATTCTAACTTGTCATTTAACAATATTTCTCCATCAAATCCACATTCCTGACAATAATCACTCTTAGTATTAAGTTCTGCATACATTATATTATTATAGATAAAGTTAATAACTTCAAGTACTGCAGGGATATTATTAGTTAAATTAGCTGTTTCAATATATGAAATTGCACCACCTGGAGAAAGTTTTTGAAATTCACTTTCTAAAGATAATTTTTCAAATGCATCGATTTCTTCAAATACAGGAACATGATAACTATTTGTAATATAATCTCTATCAGTAATACCTTTAATAACACCAAATCTATCCTTTAAACATTTAGCAAATTTATAAGTAGTAGATTCAATCGGAGTTCCATATACAGAATAATCTATGTCTTCTTCTGCCTTCCATCCTTTACAAGCATTATTTAAGTGTTCCATAACTTTAATACCAAAGTCATGTCCTTTTCCACCATCTGTATGAGAATGTCCAGTCATATATTTAACGCATTCATAAAGACCAGCATATCCTAAAGATAAAGTAGAATATCCATGATGTAATAATTCATGAATTGATTCACCTTTTTCAAGTCTTGCAAGTGCACCATGTTGCCATAAAATTGGAGCAACATCACTAGTAGCCTTAGAAAGTCTCTTATGACGAATTTTTAATGCTCTATGACATAATTCAAGTCTTTCATCAAAAATCTTCCAGAAATCTTCCTCATTCTTATCACTTGATAAAGCAATATCAACTAAGTTAATAGTAACAACACCTTGATTAAATCTACCATAATATTTTCCTTTACCAGGAACATAATTCTTAGCCTTTGCAATATTACCTAAACTAATTGATCTATCAGGTGTAAGGAATGAACGGCATCCCATACAAGGATAACAATCTCCCTCACCATTTTCATTAATCTTAAGTTCTTTCATAACTTTCTCAGAAATATAATCTGGAACCATTCTCTTAGCAGTACATTTAGCAGCAAGTTCAGTCAAATAGTAATATTTACCTTTTGGATTCATATTATCTTCTTCAAGAACATATAGAAGTTTAGGGAATGCAGGAGTAATATATACACCTTTTTCATTCTTCATACCTTCAGTTCTTTGTTTTAGAACTTCTTCAATAATCATAGCAAGTTCTTCTTTATATTCATCAGTTTCACCTAAATACATATTTACACTTAAGAATGGAGCTTGTCCATTAGTAGTAGTCATTGAATTAATTTGATATTGGAATGTTTGAACTCCATCAGTAATTTCTTTTCTTAAGTCTTCATCAACAAACTTCTTAATTTGAGTAGCTGTTAACTTGCGTTTCTTATATTTCTTTTCATAGAATTCTTTTGAACTTCTTACAAAAGGAGCAAGATGAGTTAACGTAATTGTACATCCTCCATATTGTGAAGAATTAACTGCAGTAATTAATTGAGTTGCAATTGTCATTGCAGTTAAGAATCTATGTGGTTTTTCAATCATTACACCATTTATATTAGTTCCATTTTGTAACATATCATCTAAGTTAATTAAATCACAGTTGTGTAATGCATTTTGTGCAAAATAATCAGCGTCATGGAAGTGAATTATTCCATCATCATGAGCTTGTACAATATCTTCAGGAAGTAAGAAACGTCTTGTAATATCTGTTGAAGTTATTCCAGCAAGATAATCTCTTTGTGTAGTAACAACCTTAGCATCTTTATTAGAATTTTCAGTATTCCAATATTCACTTTCACCATCAATTAATTCTTTAATAGATTGATCTGTTGTATTACTACGTCTAACAAGTTCTCTTGTATAACGATATGTAATATATCTTTTAGCAAGTTCATATTTTCCAATATTCATTAATTTCATTTCAATAATATCTTGAATATCTTCAACTAAAATTCTTTTTTTCCCTAAACGTTCAATATATTTTATAATATTTTTTATTTGTACTGAAGAAGCTCTATCTTCTTCTTCTACTTCAGCATTTGCTTTTTCAATTGCTTCTTCAATTTTTGATGGCATATATTCGACCATATGTCCATCACGTTTAATAACTTTCATACCTTTGACCTCACTTCTATCTTTTTACAATTTTTTTCAAATCATGAAACTAATATACCATTTATTTTTATAAATTAATGTTGCATTTGCAACATTTTACATTTTTTGTTAAAATATTTTTTAGGAGTGATAAAATGGCAAATCTTTTTGAAAATATTTCCGAAAAAAATATATTGAAATTAAAGAGAATTTTAAGTGCAAATACAGTCAAATATAAAAAGAATGTAAACATCTTGTCAAATGTAAATCAAGACAATTTTATCGCATTAGTTGACAGTGGAAGTGTACAATTTATATTTAATGACTATGACGGAAATAAAACAATTATTGAAGAATTAAATTCAGGTGAAATGTTTGGAAATCTTATTTCAAATATCACATCAGAAGAAATAACATGTATAACAAAAGAAGACACACAAATTACTTATATTGAATTTGATGAGATAACAAATGATGAAATTATAAAGAATGATTTTTATATTATATTTATAAAAAATTTAATAAAATTATTAACCGATCAATTAACAACAAGAAATAATAGAATTGAACTTTTAACAAAAAGATCGACGCGAGATAAAATACTTGCATATTTCAAAAATGAATCCCAAAAAAAAGGAACAAAAAAATTTAATATGCCTATGACATTTACAGAATTAGCTAATTATTTATCAGTAGATAGAAGTGCCATGTCAAGAGAAATAAAATACCTAAAAGAAGAAGGTTTTATTGAAGTAAATGGAAAAAGAATAACAATCAAATACTAAACTGTTATTCTTTTTATTATTTTATTATCATCTACACTTTTAAGTATAAATTCTCCATCTTCATAAAATATATATGATTTAACACTTCCACCTCTAGGTCTAGTAATAGAACCTGGATTTAAATACAATTTATCTCCATACTCCATCATTGGAACATGAGTATGTCCTTGAATATATACATCATATGGAAGATTTGGAATATTGTATTTATTATAAACATGTCCATGTGTAATAAAGACTAATTTCCCATCTATAGGAACAGTAACATATAATTTATCATCAAAAAAATCAAGAGAAGATGTATCAACAAAAGAGTCACAATTTCCACAAACAGATATTATCTTACTTGTATATTTATTAAGTAAAGAAGATAACTCATCTAAATTACTACCTCCATATAAAATATCCCCAAGTATTAATAATAAATCAAAATCAGGATTATCATCAATAACCTTCTTAATATTCTGATAACCACCATGAATATCTGAAACTATTAGTACTTTCATAATTACCTTTCAAGTAAACTTAAACTTACTTTATTTTTTTCCAACGATATATCATCAACCCAACAATCAACTATATCACCTACACTATATAAATCACTAGGATGCTTTACATAATTATTAGATAACTTAGATATATGAGCAAGACCATCTTCATGTAATCCAATATCTATAAATAAACCAAAATCTACTACATTTCTTACTGTTCCTTGTAATTTATCACCTACATGTAAATCTTTGATATCAAGTATATTACTTTTTAAAATTGGTTGTGGATATTCATCTCTAGGATCTAAGTTAGGTTTTTTCAATGATGCAATAACATCTTCCATAGTATAAATATCAGTATTATATTTTTTAGAATATTCTTCTAAGTTAATTCCATCTAACTTACTAACCAATTCACTAGAACCAACATCAGTAATTTTAAAATTAAATTCTTCTAATAATTTAGTCGCAATATCATAACTTTCAGGATGTATTGCAGTTGAATCAAGTACATTATCACCTTCAGTTATTCTTAAAAAGCCTATCGCTTGTTCATATGATTTATCACTTAAAAGCTTTTTCTTCTTGATTTCATTGCGACTCATTATCTTACCAACTTTTTCACGGTAATCTATTATCTTCTTAATTGCAGCCTTAGTAATACCAGAAACATAACTAAGAAGAGATGCAGACGCAGTATTAACATTAACTCCAACACTATTAACACACTTTTCAACAACAAAGTCTAAAGAATTGGATAATTTCTTTTGCGAAACATCATGTTGATATAAACCAACTCCTATTCCTTCTGGTGGTATTTTAACAAGTTCAGCTAAAGGATCTTGTATACGTCTTCCAATACTAACCGCACTTCTTTTCTCAACCGCTAAATCTGGGAATTCCTCTATAGCTTGAGGAGATGCAGAATAAATAGACGCTCCTGCCTCACTTACAATAACATATTTACAAGGAAGCTTATATTCAGCAATCATTTCTGCACAAAATTTTTCAGATTCACGTGATGCAGTACCATTACCTATCGCAATTATATCAACATTATATTTTTTAATAAGCTGAGCAACGATTTCCTTACTCATTTTAATTTGCTTTTCTTCATCACCTTTTAGGAAAGGTTTAATAACAGTACTATCTAAATATTTACCATTTTTATCAACAACAGCAAGTTTACAACCATTAACATAACCAGGATCAAATGCAAGAACAATTTTCTCCTTCATAGGAGGAGTTAAAAGTAAAGCTTCCAAATTCTTACCAAAGTTTTCTATTGCTGCTTCTTCTCCCTTTTCAGATAACTCACTTCTTACTTCTCTTTCAATTGACGGAGAAATTAATCTTTTATAAGAATCAAGTATTGCACCTTTTACATAACTAGTTACAAAACTTTTATCATTCTTAATAATCTTTTTTTCTAAATAAGCAATTATCTCATCACTATTAACATCAATACTAACTTTTAAAATTTTCTCATTTTCTCCTCTATTTATTGCAAGTATTCGATGAGGCTTTATATATTTAACAGCTTCATTATAATCATAATACATCTCATATATTTTATTTTCATCTTGAGCATCTTTCTTTTTACTAGAAACTATAACACCATTTCTAAAGAAATATCCCCTAATCCACTTTCTATAATAAGCATTATCACTTATCCACTCAGCAATTATATAACAAGCTCCTTCAATTGCTTTATCCACAGATGTTACTGTATCATTAATAAACTTTCCACAAAGACTGTTGATATCTCCTGATGTTGGAAAAGTCATCATCATCTTAGCTAAAGGTTCAAGCCCTGCTTTAATAGCCTCAGTTGCTTTAGTTTTCTTTTTCTCCTTAAAAGGTCTATATAAGTCTTCTACTTCAACTAACTTAGTACACTTCATAATAGAATCTTTTAATTCATCTGTAAGAAGCCCTTTTTCATCAATCAATCTAATAACATCTTCTTTACGTTTAAGTAAGTTTACTTGATATTCATAAACCTCATTTATCTTACGAATAGATTCTTCATCTAAAGCACCAGTAGCTTCTTTTCTATATCTTGCAATAAAAGGAATAGTATTCCCTTCCTCAAGTAAATTAAGTACAGTACTAACTTGTTTCTCAGTAATACCTAAATCATCTGCAATTCCCTTTATAATCATTTCGTTCATCTTAAACACCTCAAATAATATCATAACAAAAAGCCAACACAAATTAAAGTATTGACTTTATAAGATATTTATATTATTTCTTTATCTATCGCTTCATATTGATAACTATTCTTTTTTATTTTTTTCAATTTTTCAAAATAAGTTATTATTAATCCTGTAATGAATGAAATAAGAAAAATAAAGATAAATATCATAATCCCTAACACATTATCACCTCAATACTATAATAATTATTATATATCTTTTTACAATAAATATATCAGCATTAATAAATAAAAATGTAAATTTACAAAAAAAAGTAAGCTTCCGCCTACTAATAACCAAATCTTAATACATCTACTGTAACATCATAACTTGTTCCAAATGCTGCAGCTTCTGCTTCAGTTGAAAATAACAGGTCAAATAAAAATCTTCTACCAATACCTATATTTCCACCTCTATCTAATACAATTGCATTAAAATCTCCTGCCTTTGTGCCAGATATTTTAACAATTGTACCATATGGATATTGTGGATCTCCTGCTACAATTCTTATATTTCCATATGTCGGATCATTATAGATATAACTACCATCACTTGCATCGAATCCACCACCTAAATGTCCACTACATCCAGCGCAATCAGGACCATATGCAGAAATTGTACCAACTTGTCTTTCTAAAGATGGAGTTTCAACATATGAAAGTGAAATAGGATCTTGAACCTTCACAACAGGTTATGTTTTTACTCTTACTTTTATTTAAAGCATCTGCTTTGACTACATGTACATCATTCACATGAAGTAATAATAAACATATTACAACAATAAATATGTTAATTCCTATAGCTAGTAATTTTTTCATAAAAATCTTAAATCTCCTAACTCGTATAATTATACCATATTTTACTTAAAAAATCAAAAAACGCCCTCATATGAGAGCATAAAATCAATAATTATCTTTCTTTATTACAAGTAAATCCACCTTGAATCATAGTTGCTTGAATTTTATCAATATCATGTCCATATTCATATTCTAATACATCTCCACCTGCTTCAGTATAAGCTGTTTTTACTTTTTCCATATCATATTCTTTATAATCAAAAATTTCCTTTTCAGTTAATATACCAGATGCATAATCACATGTAATAGAAATACCATTTATATCCGCAACAGAAGTTTTTATTAATCTACATTTTTGATTCAATTCATCAAGCGTAGTTGCATCCTCAGTAATATCTCCTTTTATAACTGTTGTGAATGTTGAACTTACCAACTTTTTATCAGTATAATTAAATATTCTTTCAAATGACTTATCTAAGTTAGCAGTATTAGTTTTAAGTTTGCATATTAACTTACCTGTAGTAATCTCATTACTAGCAACTTTTCCAGACTTTTGTTGAGCAACAAACGCTTGTATTTCAGGTAAAAAAATTATAAAAGCAACTAAACCGCCAAAAAATACAATTAATAAAAATGTTTTAAATGCTCCCGGAGGTTTATAATTAGGATTTTTATTTTTTGAATCATTTTCACTAATATTTGTAGTAGTTTGTTGTTCTACATTCTCCTGATTAACTTGGGGCATTTGCATAGTAGTACTTTGAGCTTGAGAATTTTGAATATTATTACTACTAGAAGGAACACTATTAACAGTATTTTGATTAATACTTTGAGAAACATTAATCTGATTTGAATTTTCAATATTAGATTGTTGTGGATTCACATTAGTATTACCAATATTTGTATTCCCATTAACAGGGGTATTTACTACATTATTTTGATTATTATTAGGATTTTGTCCATTCACATTACCAACTCCTATTCTAAAAGAATTATATCACATGTTATTTTCTTAAACTAGATATTTTTTCTTGAAAATTATCACTTAAAACAATATAACTTCCAGCAGCAACCATATCTGCATCATGACACATTGCTACTGTTTTATCATTAATTCCACCATCTACACTTATAATAGTATCTAAATTATAAGAGTTAAGTAGAGCTCTAACCTCTTTAATTTTATTTTCAGATTCAACAATAAATGATTGTCCTCCTTTACCAGGTTCAACACTCATTACAAGAATTAAATCTAAATATGGTAAATAAGGAATTAATGAAGAAACTTTAGTATCAGGCTTAATTGCCAAACCACATTTTATAGAATAATCTTTAATCATTTTTAAATCTTTTTCTATATCCTCATCAATTTCAATCTGAAAAGTAATATACTCTGCATTTAATTCAGCATACAAAGGTATATATTTAGATGGCTCATTAACCATCAAATGAATATCTAATCTTTTAGAAGTATAATCAGATATATGTTTCATTTCCCTAAATGGCATTGTCTTATTAGAAACAAATTTTCCATCCATAACATCAACATGAATATAATCTGTATCAGTCTTATCAAGTAACATTAAATCTTTTGGAATATCTTTACTACTTAAAAAAGTTGTGCTTACCTTCAAAAAAATCACTCTCCTATAAAACTTAAATAATTTTTATATCTACTCTCTAATATATTATTAGAAATAACTTCTTTTTTTACCATACATTCTTCTTCATTTGTATGCATACAGTCACTATAAATACATGGATATTTCTTAAATTCTACAAAAGCATCTCTTATTTGTTCCTTAGTGTAATTACTAAATTCTAGCGAACTAAATCCAGGAGTATCCATAACTTTTCCATCAAACAATTCAAATAATTCAACAACTCTAGTAGTATGCCTTCCTCTTCCTAAAGCAAGTGAAACATCTCCAACATCCAAATTCCAATTAGGATTAAGCTTATTAAGTAAAGTAGATTTTCCAGCTCCAGTTTGTCCAGTAAAAACACTTGTTTTATTCTTTAATAATTTCTCTACCTTATCTAATTCATAATTAAAAACCACTTGATATCCAATCTTTTTATAATAATTTAATATCTCAGAAATATCTTTAAGTTCATTATTATCAACTAAATCACTTTTAGTTATACATATAATAGGAACTACATTATTAATTTCCATTAATACTATAAATTTATCAAGTAAATTTAAAGAAAAATCAGGTAACTTTAAACTAGTAATAAGAAAAGCTTGATCTATATTACTAACTTTAGGTCTTTGAAATAAATTCTTTCTAGGAAGAACTTCTTCAATTAATTTTTTATCTATATCGAAAAGAACATAATCCCCTACTACAGGAGTAATATGTTCCTTTCTAAATAATCCTCTACATTTACAAGGATAAACATTATCATTATAATTAACAAAATGTAAATCACTACTAATTTTAACAATTTGTCCTTTCATAAATCCCCCTATATTAATTATTCATCAGGTGTTGTATTATTGATATTTGAACTTTCTTTATTTTCAGTCGCTTTTGGTGTTGTACTAGGACTTGGGACTGTTTTAGGTTTAACAGCATACTTAACAGTTAAATTTGTTCCTTTAGAAACAGTACTTCCAACTAATCTAGACTGACTTATTATTTTACCTTCAGCAACACTACTTGTTTGTTCTTCATTATAAGTACAATTTAATCCATATTTATCACAGAAAGCTGCAACGTCATCTTTTGAATAACCTTCTTCAGCAAAGTTAGGAAAAACAACATCATTTTTAGGAGTATATAGAGTTAATGTTTCTCCCTTCTTTAATTCACTACCTTTAGCAAGACTCTGACCAATTACTTCATCATCACTATATTCTTTATTTTTATCATCCACTTCTTTTTTCTCTATCTTAACCTTTAGACCATACTTTGTTTCTAATAATGTTTTAACTTCCACTGCATTCTTTCCAGTATAATCTTCTAATTTAACAGTTTCTTCTCCAGTAGATTTATAAATAGTAATTTTACTTCCTTTTTTAATACTTCTTCCTGCTTCAGGATTAGTTTTAATAACAAGATTTTTCTTTATCTTACTTGAAGCTTCAGTTTTAATTTCTGTATTTACTTCAAAACCTACTTCTTGTAATGCTTTTTCACAAGCACTAACTTTTTTACCTTCACAGTCTGGAACTACAACATTTTTAGATGAAGTTAATTTAGGTACCAAGAAAAATAATCCTGTTAATGTTACTAGTATAGTACCAAATACTGCACCTAGTATTATAATAACTTTCTTCTTTTTCTTTTCTTTTTGTTCTTCACTTTCTTCTTGATTCTCTTCATCTTTTGGAATCATTTTAATATCTTCAGTAATCTCGTCTTCATCAGATTTTAATTTTTCTTTTTTTCTATTATCATTTTCAGATTCAGGATATTTATATTTATATTCTTCTTCATTCATACGTTCATCATCTAATGCAGTTAATAAATCTTCATGCATTTCTCTTGCAGTATCATATCTATTTTTAGGATTCTTCGCCGTTGATCTCTTAATAATATTTACAATACTTTGCGGAATTGATGGATTTTCGTCTCTTAAATTTGGTAATGGTTCCTTCATATGTTTAAGAGCTATCTCTACTGCATTATCTCCTCTAAAAGGAAGAGAACCAGACAATAATTCATAGAAGATTATTCCCATAGAATAAATATCACTCTTTATAGTACATCCTTTTCCACTTGCTTGTTCTGGAGGTAAGTAATGTACTGAGCCCATTACTGAATTTGTTTGAGTTAATTGAGTAGCATTCAAAGCCATCGCAATTCCAAAATCAGTTATCTTAATTTGACCATCGTCTTTAATCATTATATTTTGAGGTTTTAAATCTCTATGAATTATATATGAATTATGAGCATGTGCCATACCATCAGTTAATTGACTCATTATATCAATTGCTTCACTTAAAGTAAGACTGCCTCTCTTTTTCAATAACTGTTTTAGAGTTTTACCTTCTACATATTCCATTACAATATAATATATTCCATCATCTTCTCCAACATCATACATTTCAACTATATTTGGATGAGCTAAAGAAGATGCAGATAAAGCTTCTCTTTGAAATCTTCTAACAAATTTTTCATCGTTAGACAAGTCTCCTCTTAAAACTTTAATCGCAACGTTTCTATCCAAAATGATATCATGGCCTAAATAAACATTAGCCATACCACCTTCACCAATAGATCTAATTATTTCATAACGATCATTAATTTTTTGCCCCTTTGTTATCATTTACGATCACCTTCTTCACGAACTAAATAAGCAACCGAAATATTATCTGTACCACCCCTGTTATTAGCCTTCTTAATTAGCTTTAAAACTTTATCTTCACAGTTTCCTTCTCCAAGTAAGACTTTTTCTATTCCTTCTCTATCAAGCATACCTGTTAATCCATCACTTGAAAGTAATATTTCTGTAACATCTATATCACAATCAAATATATCTACATCTACCTCTTCAGCAGCACCAAGTGCTTTCATAAGAACATTTTTCTTAGGATGAACAGAAGCTTCTTCTTTAGTTAATTCTCCAGCACTTACAAGTAAATTAACTAATGTATGATCGTAAGTTACTTTATGTAAATTGTTATCTTTCATAACAAATCCACTTGAATCACCTACATTACCAAATAAAAGATAATCATTAGTAATAATTGCCATTACTAAAGTTGTTCCCATTCCCTTACTTTCAGGATGAATAGCCTCATATTCAAATATAGATGAATTAATCTCATCAACAGAATCTCTTATCCAATTAACAGCATCTACCTTATTCATAATTTTAAAAGACTCTTTAAATCTCTTTTCTAAATAATCAATCGCAATAGAAGATGCAACTTCTCCTGCAGAATGACCACCCATACCATCAGCTATTGCCATTAAATAATTACCTTCTTCATTTGAAACTATAGTAACACTATCTTCATTATGATCTCTTACCTTACCAGCATCAGTTAAATAAAAGGTTTTCATAAATCCTCCTTCTTACTTCTAAGTTGACCACAGGCAGCACTTATCTTACTACCAAATTCCCTCCTGATTGTTACACTAACATTATTCTTCTTAAGTATATCATAAAATCTCATAATTTGAACAGTATTTGTTCTTTTAAAATCAATATTATTAGTTTCATTATATGGAATTAAATTAATGTAACAATTCATTTCTTTAACTAATTTAGCAAGTTCTTCTGCACATTGGGTAGAATCATTAACCCCCTTTAATAAAATATACTCAAAAGTTAATCTTCTATTAGTTTTTTTCAAATAAATCTTTAAAGCATCCATTACAGTCTCAATAGGATAAACCTTATTAATAGGCATTATTTTATTTCTTATTTCATTATTTGGTGCATGTAAACTTACAGCCAAATTAATTTGTAAAGGAAAATCACTAAACTCTATTATTTTTGGAACAATTCCACAAGTAGAAACAGTAATGTGTCTAGCACCTATCGCTAATCCCTTAGGATGATTAATTATTTCAAAAAATTTAATTAAATTATCATAATTATCAAATGGTTCACCAATCCCCATAACAACAACATGACTAATTCTTTCTCCAAGTAATTTTTCAATCATAAGTATTTGTAAAACCATCTCATATGCCTCAAGATTACGTACTCTTTTTCTTCTCCCCGACTCACAAAATTTACATCCCATATTACAACCAACTTGTGAAGAAACACAAATACTATTTCCATAATCATGTCTCATTAATACAGCTTCTATATGTTCATGATCATATAATTCAAACAAATATTTACAAACATCTACATCTTCTTGAACATCAACTATTTTTAATCTATCAATAGAAAAATCAGAAGATAACTTCTCTCTCATATCACTACTTATATTAGTCATTTCCCCATAGCTTTCAACTCTTTTTTCATATAACCAACTAAATAATTGTAAAGCATGAAATTTTTTAGAACCATTATCTATAAAATAAGATTCTAAATAATTTAATGTTAACCCATAAATATTTTTCATAACATCACTTCCAAATATAGAATATTATATCATGTATATAATATTTAAGTAAATCAAGGAAAAGAAAAAAGTATTAATACAATACTTTTTATTCAATAGGACTTTTTATTTCTTTAACACTATTAAACATCTCATAATTAGCTGATATTGATAAATTATTACTACATTTAGAATTTAATATACAAAAACTATTTAATTGAAGATTAATAGTACAAGAGCCATTATCTTTATCAATTATAACTTCTACTTCGTTAGGTACTTCATCATAGTCTGTATCAGTATTATATATTATTTTATTAATAGTATTTGTAGAAATAAGATATTTATAAACAACTCTTCCACCATCACTAGCATCTTTAGACATCAAAGTAGAATTACTTATAATATTACTAATATTTTCAACATTAATTATTTCATAAAATACATAAGGATTATCAGTCTTAACCCACATACCATTATTTACAAAAAAATTATCATTATTTCTATAATAATCATTATTATTATATTTAAAAGATTCTATATCTTTATTTCTTTTTCCATAATAATTATGTAATACACCATCAATATTAATTTTATAGTCATAATAAAAATTTTTATTTAACAATATACTACTATTAAATTGATTAGGTCTTCCTTTTTCGTATTCTTGTTTAAAATAATTTCTATCACCTTTAAATGTAATTAAAAGTAATATAAAAATAAAGAACAATAAATAAAAACCAAAAAACAAAATGGATTTTCCATTTTTTGTTTTTTTTAAACTTTTAATATTATCAATAAAGTTCCTCATTATTAAACACCTTACCAACTAAATTATTCTTTCCAACACCATTAGCAAAAGAATAAGCATCCATTCTTTTCTTTCCAAATGGTTTTAATTCTTTTATTACAATAGCAGAGTCCCCACAACAAACTACTATTCCTTTTTTAGTAACATCAACTATTTCTCCACATTTACCTTTATAAATAACATCAGAAATCTCACTACTATATATTTTCATTTCTTTACCATCTAATAGTGCATTACTAGAAGGAATAGGGCTAAGTCCTCTAATTAAATTAAATACTTCTCTAGAACTTTTACTAAAATCAATTCTTTCTTCTTCTCTTTTTATATTATAAGCATAAGTAACTTCATCAGAATTTTGTACAGTTCTCTCATTAGTACCATCAAAAATACTAGGAAGAGTATCTAATAATAACTTAGTACCAGCAGCACTTAATTTATCATGTAAACTTTCTAAATTATCAGAATCAAGTATTGGAACTTCCACTTTACTAATCATATCACCTGTATCCATTCCAACATCCATGTACATAATAGTAACACCAGTTACTTTATAATCATCTATTATTGCTTTATGAATAGGTGCGCCACCTCTTAATTTTGGAAGAAGTGAAGCATGAACATTAATACATCCATATTTAGGACAATCTAATATTTCTTTAGGAATAATTTGTCCATATGCACAAGTAATAATAATATCTGGATTCAAATCAATAACATCCTGATATTCTTTTTTTATTTTTTCAGGTTGTAATACAGGAATGTTGTATTTTAACGCTAATTCCTTTACTGGAGTATTAGTTAAAATTTGATGTCTTCCTACTCTTTTATCAGGTTGAGAAACTACCCCAACTATTTCATCTTTATAATTATCAATTAACCCCTGTAAAACATTAACTGCAAAATCAGGAGTTCCCATAAATACTATTCTCATAATTAAATCCCCCTAATAATCATAATAATTGTTATTATAACACCTAAACTTATCAATAAAGAACCAAATATTAAAAATATATACACATTTCCATAAGCATCCATAAATTCCTTATTCATCTTTTCTCTTTTTTCCACAGAAGATAATTGAGTATCATCTATTGATAATTTATTAATATTATCAACTGATACATTATAAAAATTATCAAGGGAAACAACCATAATATCATCATTACCTATAATACCATCAAAATCAATACTACCATTCTTGGAGCTTAATATTCCATCAACAATTTCATATATATCACTTTCATCATTAAGATACTCATCAATACTACTTTTTTGATCATCAATTAAACTTCTCTTAACTAACAACAAACTAATCTTTTTATTAACTCTACATAATAAATCCCATTCATTTTTTATAACATATATAACATATTCCATATCATCTTT
>CADBGE010000028.1 GCA_902794075.1 uncultured Erysipelotrichaceae bacterium
CAACATAAAAAAGATTACAAGAATAAAAGTATATTTTCTCTCATTATCTTGTATTTTGCTTATTGTATGAGATATATTCTTACCAGTGTTCTTATTAACATCTTGTATTTTTAATTTTACACCTCTAATTTTCTTTCCCATCTAAAACACCTTACTCTAAAGATAGTATACCAAAATAATCTATTAATTCAAAGAAAAAAGTTACATTTGTAACTTTTTATGGTGCTAATCTATTAGGACCTCTAAATAAAAATTCTGTTTCTTTAACACTTGGAATATTTAGAAGTAACATTGTAAGTCTATCTACCCCAATCGCAAACCCACCATGTGGAGGACATCCATGTTTAAAGAAATCTAAATAGAATTTAACATCTTCTCCTAATCCCTTTTCTTTAGCAGATTTAACAATTTCTTCATATCTATGTTCTCTTTGGGCACCTGTTGTAATTTCTACCCCTCTCCAAATCAAATCATATCCTTGAAGTATTCCGTTTTCATCTCTCATATGATAGAATGCACGTTTCTCAGCTGGAAAATCTACAACGAACAAGAATTCTGAATCAAATTTATCTTGAGCAAGTTTATAACATAATCTTTCAGCTTCAGTAGTAAGATCATTCTTATCACTTTCTTCAACTTTATAGCCATATCTTTCTTCTAATTCTTTATATATATCAGCAAGTCTCATCTTAGGAAATTCTCCCTTAGGAACAATTATCTCAGAATCAAATACTTCTTTAATTTTATCACCATATAATTCACTAACTTTTGAAAAAGCATAAGTAAGCATTTCTGCCTCTAAATTCATAACATCATTAAAATCATTAATATAAGCAAACTCTACATCAAATGAAGTAAACTCAGTTGCGTGTCTAGAAGTATTAGAATTCTCTGCTCTAAAACAAGGTGCAACTTCAAATACTTTACCAAATCCACTTGCTAAAGCCATTTGTTTATAGAATTGAGGACTTTGAGCAAGATATGCTTTTCTATCAAAATACTTTACTTCAAACACTTCACTACCTGACTCTGATGCTGCCCCAAGTAACTTTGGAGTATGAATTTCAGTAAAACCATTATTATATAAATATTCCCTCATGTATCTTACTAAAGTACTTTGTATTTGAAACATTAAAATATTTTTATCACTTCTAAGATCAATATATCTATAGTCTAATCTAGTATCTAAATTAACTGTAGAAATATCTTTATAATTAAATGGCAATTCACCCATATTTCTTGAAGTTACATCTATTTTACTAGGAATAATTTCTACTCCACCCATTTTTACTTTAGGAGCATCCATAACTTTCCCAGTAACTTTTAAAGTAGATTCAACAGTTAAATTATCAACAATCTCTACTAATTCTTTATTAGCCTCTTCACTCTTTTCAATAGTAATTTGTACTTTACCAGTATGATCTCTAAGTACTACAAATTGTACCCATTTTAAGTTTCTAATTTCATCAACAAAACCACTTATTTCAACTTCTTCATCAAAATGGTTTTTAACTTCACTTATAGTCATTATTCTTCCTCCTCATGATGACAGTGTCCACAGCACTCATGTTCATCTCCATGATGATGTCCTATTATTTTTAATCTTAACTTCATTATTATTTAAGTCTTCACTATTTAAAACACAAGTAAATTTACTATTTAATCTATCAGCCTGTTTAAATTGTCCTTTTAATCCTCTACCAGTATATTCAGTCTCAACAATAAAACCAGCAAGTCTCAATTCTTGTGTTAAGTATGCCGCATATTTCTTTTCATCTTCATTAACATACATTAAGAATAAATCAATATCTTCTATAATTGGTAATTTTACTTTTTCTAACTCAAGTGCCATAACGACTCTTCCAATACCAGTCGCAAAACCAACACATGGTGTTTCAGGACCATCTAATTGATTAACAAGGCCATTATATCTTCCACCTGCTCCAATTACATTGTTAGATCCAAATCCTTCTACTTTAGCCTCTATCTCAAAAACAGTATGATTGTAATAATCAAGACCTCTAACAATACTTGGATTTATTTCATAATTAATTTGCATAATATCTAGGTATTCTTGAACTTTCTCAAATCTATCACGACTTTCTTCATTTAAATAATCCAAAGTTTTAGGAGCACTCTTCATAATTTCATTATCATGATCAACTTTACAATCCAATATTCTTAAAGGATTTTTTTCTAATCTTTCCTGACAATCTTCACAGAAATCTTTAATATGTGGCTTAAAATGTTTAATCAAAGCTTCTCTATAAGCATTTCTAGATTCATTATCTCCTAAAGTATTTAAGTTAACTTTAATTTCCTTTAAACCTAAAGTTTTATAAAGATTAACAGCAGCACTAATAATTTCTGCATCAGATAACGGATCATCACTACCAAGTATTTCCATACCAAATTGAGTAAGTTCTCTATCTCTTCCAGATTGAGGTCTCTCATATCTATACATTGTTCCATTATAATATACTTTTACAGGTTGATTAGGATCACCATACATTTTATTTTCAATATAACTTCTAACAACGCCTGCAGTACCTTCAGGTCTTAAAGTAATTTTTCTTCCACCCTTATCTTCAAAGTCATAACTCTCTTTAGTAACAATATCAGTAGTTTCTCCTACACCTCTATGAAATAATTCAGTAGCTTCAATTATTGGAGTACGAATATAATTATAATTATACTTTTCCATTAATGCATCAATTACTTGATCAACATACTTCCATACCTTAGCTTCTCTTCCAAATAAATCATTACAGCCTTTTTGTCTCTTTATCATAAAATCCCTCCTAATAAAATAAAAAGATGCCACCTATAAGGACGAGAAAACTCTCGTGGTGCCACCTTAATTAATACTCTAATACTTATAACGTAGTTACCCGCTTTGTATTTAACAGATGTCTTCATTTTACTAAACAAAGTATTTTCACCAACCATACTCTCTCTAAATATTATTATAAAACTACTCTTTCCAACAAAGTTATTTATATTATAAAACAAATTAAGCAATTAAACAATTCTTTTTTTATTTTATACAAAAGAAAAAGCATAAATACTACTATTTTCTATGCTTTTTTACATCTTCTTGAAACAAACAAAGATTAGATGAATCTTTTTTTGGAGCAGATTTTAATGATTCTGCAATTAATTTTAATTCAGCAATTTCTCTTTCTAACTGAACAAGATAAGCAGACAAGGCAATATATTCTCTTACAATTGGATTTGATTTTTTTAAATGTTCAATTTTATTAATAGCAAGTCTAATATCATCATCTACATCATCAACATTTAAACCATTATTCATTTTGTAAGTTTCAATATTTATGTTTTTTGTTCCTAAATAATAATTTCTCATTACAAACTCTGACAAATCAACCCAATTTTTTTCATGAAACACAGCTAAATCATTTCTTAAATTAGTAACAAATTGCGTTTTTAAAGTAAGTAAGTATTCAACATCTTCTATAGTAACAGAAGCACCATTCCATACTGCAACTGGAACATACTCTGCTAATTTTCTATATTCTTCATTAATTTCCTGAACATCTTTCATAAATGTTGGAAGTGAAAAATGATACCCTTGAGGTAATTTCAACTGATAAAAACCTACAAAAGGTTCTCCATAAATAAACCTATTTTCTTGACTAACTTTTTCCATTTATATTAATCCCCCTTTTCAATAAATAAGCGTATTATACCACAAATCGTTTAAAAAGTAAATAATTACTTATTTTATTAAATGTTTATTAACTTTTTTATACAATTTAACATAATTACCTGGTCCAAATCCACATTCTCTTAGAAAATCTTCACTAAATAATTCACATCTATTTCTTAAAAAATATTCAATCATCTCATTATCAAATCCATATTTATTAACTTCATCAAATAAGAATAATGAAATTATATCTCCATAAGCATAGTTATAAATCTCAGATAAGTCAAAAGAAATAATACCTTCAATATAGTTTTTAATAAATTTCTTATCAATAAAATAACTACCAATCATATCAACTATTTGATTACTATCACAATTTAAATATTTATCTTCTAAAATAAAATCATCTTCCAATAAACTTAATATAAAAGCTTGTAGTAAAAAATCATGATTAAGTAAGTTATAATCTATTTGTTTATTAATAACACTATCACTGGCTATATTTTTCTTTTTAAGAAAATCTAAAAATAATCTTTCAAATAATCTAGACATTACTTCTCCATATAATGATAGATAAAAATAATTATTATATTCATGAATATCTCCACTCAAAGTACTTAAATCATATGCATGTCCCACTTCATGAACTAATATATTCATATCATGTAAATTATATTTTAAATTCTTTACAAATAAATCTATTTGCCCATTCAAAGGATTATATATAGTAAATCCATCATTTCCAATATCATTACCTATTCTAGATGAATAAACATTTCCATTTTTATATAATTTATCAAACAATTCATCTTGATTAATACTCCTCATAAATTGAAATAGAATATCTATAAATTCATTTTCAGAAAAATATTTTTCTTTATTTTTAGTATGCTTCATCATACAATTAAATTCTTCTACATCAGGTATTATTTCATAGAAATAATCTTTATGGAATTCCTTATTATCAATATAATTTTTTATTAATTTATCAGAATAAGAATTAATATGTTTAACAAACTTAGAGTAATTCTTTTTTCCTCCAAATACTTTATTTTTATTAAAACTAATATCACTACGTCCCATACATATTAAAGCACGATATAAATTACCAATATAATTAGCTAAAGCAACTCTTTCATTAGCATTATTATTGGATCTAAATTGTTTTTCAGCATCCCTAAGCTGTTTTTGTAATTGTTCCGTAGATTTATTAACCATATTTCCCCCTAATACAAGACTATATTATATAACAAAATCAAAAAAAAAGATACAAAAGTATCTAATAAAATATATTATTTATGTTTCTTGCTTTCATAAACCTCTCTTAAAGCCTTAGAAAGTCTAACTTGTTCAATCATTTTTTCAAGTTCCATATCATTTACAGTTCTTTCAAATTTTCTAAAAGATTCATTACTATCACCAAATATAGCTCTTAAAAATCTCTCTTTTGGATTCATAATTCCTTCATCAACAATAGTCCTTTCAAAATCATCAATACTAAAAGGATATTTAGAAGGATTCTCATAATATTCTATTTTTCTAACATTAAACAACAATTTAGTTAATTTATCTATTCCTATAGAATTACTATGTATTAAATCATAATAATAATTAACTTTTTCAATCAGTTCCTCTCTAGAATATTTAAACCTTAAAAATTCAGGAACTTCAGGTATATCAATTAACATATATACATTAATTAAATCCTTTCCTTCAACTAAATTAGAAATAAAATTAATTAATTTTATCATTTTCTTTGGAACTTTCCCTAATCCCTCTTTAAGAATAATGTTTTCAAATTCTGTTGGTAAATCCTCTAATCCCTCTAAAGTTAAATCTTCATAATTAATTTTATCATATTTATTAATTTGATTTTTATTTCTACAAAAGAACTTATAAGAATCTAGATATGCAGAATCACCATTTATTTTTTTACTATCCCATGTTGTGTCAAAATAATAAACTCCATTTATATCATATTTAGGATCATCAACATAAACAATATTTCTTCTATGACCTTTATTTGTATTTTTCCTATGAAGAGTAATCATTTTGCTTCTTATACCTAAATTATCTAAAACTTTTTCAAATATAACAGAATATCCAACACAAACAATTTTATTACCTAACAAAGCAGATGATATATCTCTTGAAACAGAAAAATCATCATTCTCATCTTCAGACTTATATACTCTATCTCTCACTAAATCATATGCATACATTATTTGTTCTAACTGACTTAAATTATATTTTTTTATCTTATTAACTATTTCATCAATCGCAAAAACCGTTTTCTCATATTCTTCTATCGTCACATATTTAGTATTTCCATTAATTAAAACTTGATAATCTTTATGATTATCAAAATATTTTAATAAAGGATCTAGACTTTCATGATTAATATCAAATTCGCCATTAACAATCAATTGTTTATTTTTTAGACAAGGATTATTATCAATAAACTCCTTAATTCCATCTTCTGGATAAACAACAATTTCCGAATTATCTAAAATTGGAAAATCATTTTTAAGAATTAAATTAATACCTTCAATAGAATATTTAAACAATTCTTCATCATCACTATTATAATTAGATAATGATTTTCTTAAAAGATTATCAAAATTATCTCTTCTTAAAAATTCTTCTAAATCACATTCTTGACTAATATATAAAGAAATTTCATATTTATCATTCAAATCATTGTACAATACATCAACAAAATTTTCTGAAGATAAATTTAAATTAATTGAACACTTCATATTACTTCTCCAACATAATTGTAGTAGGTCCAATATTAGATATATTAACTATCATATCTGCCCCAAACTTACCTGTTTCTACATGAACATATTTTCCTAATTCTTCATTAAACATATCATATAATTTAATAGCTTCTTCTCCACCTAACGCCTTTATATAACTTGGTCTATTACCTTTTTTAGTTTCAGCATAAAGAGTAAATTGAGAAATAGAAAGTATCTCTCCACCATAGTCTAGAATACTTTTATTCATTACATCATTTTCATCTGGAAAAATTCTTAAATTAACAACTTTATTTACTAAATATTTTATATTATCAATTGAGTCCCCTTCAGTAAAACCAACTAAGAGAACAAGGCCACTTTTAATGTGACCTATATCTTTATTATCAACTATAACTGAAGACTCTCCACTTCTTTGAACAAGTACTCTCATTTCATAGCCCTTTCTATTTTCTCAACAAATCCATATTTATTAAGAACAATTAATAATTTATCAAGTTGTTCTAAACCAGTAACAAACATATTTATTTCATAAACATTTTTATTACCATGATTAATTACCTTTATACCATCAACACTTATATTAGTCATTGAAATACTTTGTATTAAATCAAGCATATGATTCTCATTATCATTTGTATAAACTAATATACAAGACAAATATCTTTTATTAATATTACTATTCCAACTAACATCAACAGTTCTATCTTCCAACATTTCCAAATTATGACAATTAATTCTATGTACAGAAATTCCATTTCCTTTAGTAATATATCCAACAATTTCATCACCATATACTGGATTACAACAATTTGCAAGATTTACTTTTACTTTATCTATTCCACTAACTATAATATCCGCATTAATACTTTTTGGTGGAACTTTAACAACCTTAGGAGCAGGAACCACTTCTATATCTTTAAATATAACATTAATTACACTATTAGTTGGAATCTTTCCATTACCAATACCTAAATATATTTCATCAAAATCATTAACTTTAAAAGACTTATTTATTAATTCCATATTATCATCTGTAAAAAAGTCTCCAAAGATAATTTTTCTTTTTCTCAACTCTTTTTCTAAAGAATACTTACCTTTTTCAATATATACTTCTTTATCATTTTTTGTAAAAAATGCCTTTATTTTATTCTTAGTTGCGCTACATTTAACCATATTAAGCCATTCTTTAGATGGTGTAGAACTCTTATTAGTATTAATTTTTACAATATCATTATTTTTAAGTTCATAATCTAAAGGAACAATATTATTATTTACAATAGCCCCTACAGTAGATTCTCCAACTTTTGTGTGTATTTTGTATGCAAAATCAATTGGAGTTGCTCCTTTAGGAAGTTCTATTACATCCCCTTTAGGAGTAAAACAATAAATATTATTATTTAAAACTTCATCTCTTACACTATTTACAAATTCTTCACTTGTCATCTTATCATGACTTAAATCAATAATTGATTTGAAAAACTGTAATTTTTGTTCAGTTGTATTTGTAAGATTCGCACTATTTTGACTACCTTTATTTTCTTTATATGCCCAATGAGCAGCAATTCCATTTTCCGCAACTTCATCCATCTCATGAGTTCTAATTTGTACTTCGAATAAATAACCATCAACTCCAAAAACAGTTGTATGAAGCGACTGATACATATTAGGTTTAGGCATAGCCACATAATCTTTAAATCTTTTTGGCAATGGTCTAAACTTAGAGTGAATCAATCCCAAAGCAAGATAACATTCTTGTTCAGTATTAACAATTATTCTAAGAGCAAGCAAATCATATATATCACTAAATTTTTTACCTCTATCCAATTTATTATATATACTATATATTGATTTACTTCTACCTTTCATCTCATGAGGAATATGATGTTCATTAAGTAGTTCAGAAAGATCTTCTTGCATATCATAAACAATTTTATCTCTTTCAATTTTTGTTTTATTAAGTTTTTCTGCAATATCATAAAATACATCAGGTTTTAAGTACCTCAATGATAAGTCTTCTAATTCACTTTTTATCCTATGAATACCTAAATGATGCGCAATAGGAGCAAAGATATCAAGAGCTTCATGAGCCTTTTGTTTTTGTTTATTATTTGGTAAAGCCCAAAGAGTTCTCATATTATGAAGTCTATCAGCAAGTTTTATAATAATAACTCTTACATCTTCACTCATACCAACTATTATTTTCTTATAATAATCAATTAAATATTCATTTTCAGTAGAAAAGTTAATCTTACTTAATTTTGTAACCCCTTGTACCAACTTAGTAATTGTACTTCCAAACTCATTTTTCATCTCTTCATCAGTACAATCACAATCTTCTAAAACATCATGTAAAAGTCCTGCTGCAATTGTTTCATAATCAGCATATACAGTTGTAAGAATCATAGCAACACTCATTGGATGAAAAATATATTCTTCACCACTTTTTCTATACTGACCACTATGTTTTTCATTAGCAAAAAGATATGCTTTTCTTATTATATTGATTTGTTCTTCATCCTCAATATAAGCTTTTGCTTGTTCTAAAATATCATCTATTTTAATATTATCTAAACTCTTTGACAAAGAACTCATCTCCCCTCATTAACAATTAACGCCTTTTACTTTTTTCTCTTCAAGACTATCTTTATATTCTTTCTTTTTCTTTTCTTTTTTACCAATATTTTTCTTTTCAATCATTAAGAAGAATACAGTTGCAATAAATATAGATGAATAAGTACCAGCAATTAAACCTATTAACATTGCAACATTAAATGTAAATATTCCACTAGATCCTAAAACCATTAATACAATAACAGGAAGTAATGTAGTAACACTAGTATAAATTGTTCTTGTAAATGTTTCTTGAATACTTCTGTTTGCAATTTCCTCCATCAAATCAGGAGTCATTTTTTTATCATTAGCATTTTTAAGATTTTCTCTTATCCTATCAAAGGATACTATTGTATCATTAATAGAATATCCAATTATTGCAAGTACTGCAGCAATAAACATAGAACTTACTTGGAATCTAAATATTGCAAATAAACTAAACATAATTAACACATCGTGAATAAGTGCTAGTGTTCCACCTACAGCATAACTAAATTTAAATCTGAATGAAACATAGATAACAATACCTATTAAAGCGATTAACACTGAAAGAATTGCGTTCTTTACTAATTCCTTTTGTACTATATTAGAAACAACTCCAATATTTACTTTAGCATCATACTTTTCTTCAAAATAATTATTAACCTCTTTAACCTTGTCTCCATTTAAAGCATCATCTATTCTAATACTTGCTTCATCTTCAGAAATAGAAATATTACTAGATTTAATATTTAATTCTTTTAAATCTTTTTCTAAATTACTCTTACTTAACTTAGAATCAGTAACAACAGTAATATCAGTACCAGTCTTATAATCAATACTTAAGTTAAGTCCTTTAACACCTATAAAAACACAACCTAATACAATAATAATTCCAGATAAAATTAAACATGCCTTACTATTTTTCAAGAAATTAATTTTACTAAATTTATTAGGTTTAGCTTCTTCATTTTTTGAAACATCTGGTATATCATTTTTATTTACATTAATAAATAAATTTACTTTGTCATTAAAATAATTAGTTTTAACAAATAGTTTTAATAAACTTCTTGTTAAGAATACCATTGTAAACATAGTTACAACTACAGTTATTATTAACATAGTTGCAAAACCTTTAATACTAGATTCTCCTAATATAAACATAATAATCGCAACAATTAATGTAGTTATATTAGAATCTATTATCGCACTGAAACTTGATTTAGACCCTTCTCTAAAGGCATTAGGTAAACTCTTACCTTTTAAGAGTTCTTCTTTAATTCTTGCAAATGTAATAACATTAGAGTCAACTGCCATACCTATACCTAAAACTAATGCAGCAATACCAGGAAGAGTTAATACTCCACCTACAACCCAAAATACTGCAAATACCAAAAATGTATAAATCAACATAGATATTGCTGAAATAAATCCAGAAAAATGATATACAACTACTAATATTATTGCAATTGCAATAATAGCAATAATTCCTGCAGTTAATGTAGTTGATAAAGTTTTCTCACCAAATGAAGCTCCTACAGTATTTGAACTAATTTCTGTAAGCTTACTAGGTAAAGATCCACTATTAATTAAATCAACTAAATTACTAACTTCATCTTGTGTAAAATTACCTTGAATAATAACATCAGAGGCAAATCCCTGTGATACAGTCGCTGCACTTAAACAGTTTGATTCACTTGTTCCACATAAACTTCCCTCTTTTTCAAAACTATCTCTTAAATCATTATAATCTAGCCATATTACAATCTTATTATCTTCTTTTTTACTTATTTCACTAGTAACTTCATAAAACTTATCTTTATCTTTTACCGATAAAGCAACTGCAGGATTCCCAGCAGAATCTTGTCCAATTTTAGCTCCACCTGCTTTTAAAACATCACTACTCATAAGTAAATTATCTTGAGTATCTCTAAAAGATAATGTCGCAACTGTACTAAGTTGAGTTCTAGCCTCTTCAGGATTTTTAACTCCTGCAAGTTTTACTCTAATCTTATCATTACCCTCAACTATTATCTCAGGCTCTGATACTCCTAAACTATCAATTCTCTTACTAAGTGTTTTATAAGTAGCAGTTACCTTCTCATTAGTCATCTTTGACCCATCAATAGAAGATGCTTTATAAAGTATTTCAAAACCACCTTGTAAATCTAATCCAAATTTTAAATTTTTAAATAATGGCACAAATAAAAAACCTATCCCAACCATTAATAAAACTAAAATTGTAGATGTAATTATAACCCTTTTCTTTCCATTTGTATTAGTCTTCATCTATTTCACTCCCTAAATTTATTATTATCAAAGAATATGATTACATTTCATTTAAATCTAAATTCAAAATATCATTAACAACATCTGATAGAGCCAAATTATGTGCCTTTTTCCATCTAGTCTCAACTAAATATTTCCAGATATCAATTTCACTTACTTCAAAGCCAAACTCACGACCTTCAAATACCTTTGTATTTAAAGCAGGTTTAACTCTATCATATAATTCTTCTAATGATTTAAATTCATCAATCATATAATCACACTCTTCTGACGGACTAATATTATTATAACTAATTACACTAAAAAATTAAAGTCAAATAAAGAAAAAAGATGAATTAATCATCTTTTTTTGCTCTAGGAAAACTATGAAAATAAACTTCTTTTAGTCTATCAGTAGTTACATGAGTATATATTTGAGTTGCTTTAATACTTTCATGTCCAAGTAATTTTTGAACAGTAAGTAAATCACACCCTTCATTTAATAAATGTGTCGCAAAAGAATGTCTAATCATATGAGGAGATATATTTTTATTAATACCAGTTTGTTTAATAATCTTATCAAGAATAAATCTAACTCCCCTTTCAGTAAGAACACCACCATTATTATTTAAAAATAAATAATCACTATTATTTTTATTTAAAGAAATATATCCATCAATTAAATATTTATTTAATATATCTTCACAATATTCTCCATAATTAAGATATCTTTCTTTATTACCTTTCCCAACTATTAATATATTTCTTCTATTAAAATCAATATCCTTAACTTTAATACTTACAAGTTCTCCAACACGACACCCCGTTGCATATAACATTTCAAGTAATAATAAATCTCTTTGTCCTAAAGAAGTATTAGTATCAGGTATCAAAAACATCTCTTCAAGTTCATTATAATCAAAATACCTCGGAAGTTTCTTACTCTTTTTAGGACCATTAACTAAGGAAAATACATTATTATGAAGAATATTCTCATTTACTAAGTATTTATAAAACCCTCTTAAAGCACTTAACTTTCTATCAATTGATGCATTATTATCTTTCTTATCTTTTAAATACATCAAATAAAATCTAATATCACTATATTCAATATCTTTATAATTAAGTCCTTCACTATTAATATAATTAAAATACTCCATTATATCAGTCTCATAACTTTTAATAGTATAATCAGAATAATTCTTTTGATATTTTAAAAATTCTAAATAATCATCAATTATTTTATCTCTTTCTAATCTCATTTAATATCACTTCTCTTTAGAATAATTATACAACAAAAACAAATAAAAAAAGAAGAATTATTCTCCTTTTACTTTCTTGTATATTTTACTATCTATCTTTTTATCAGACAATCTACCATAAAGCATACAAAATGCATATGCTTTATTTAATATAATATCACTCTCACTAAATAAGCTTTGAATATTATTAACTATACTTTTCGTAATATTATTATTAGTTAATTCCGAATAACCATCAACTTCATTAAACCTTTTAGTGACCAATAGCATATAGATTAATCTTAACAATCTAAAATCCAAATTATTAAGTTGCTTATATTCTAAATCACTACAATTAAACTTATCTCTATTAAATAAAACATTATCTTTCTCTAAAACAAAAGAATCTGTATCTAATTGAGATAAAAAATTAATAACTTCAAGAGGCTTATTTGACTCTTCATTATCTAAAAATAAATTAAGCTG
>CADBGE010000029.1:0-20400 GCA_902794075.1 uncultured Erysipelotrichaceae bacterium
TTAACTGTCTACTTTTACTTGACTAGTATATAGTATGTAAAGTTTTTTATATGTTTAAAAGATAAATTGATAGAGACAATATACTTGCAAATATGTTTAGTAATATATATGGAATAAGTATATATTTCTTTTTACCAATTAAATTTTCTGTTTCTAGGAATAAAAATAATGATGTAATTAAAGTTCCTAAACATGATGCAAATCCTAAGAAATTATTATTTAATCCGAAAAATACAATTGTAAATGATTGATTAAATAAGTAATTTATTATAAGATTTTTTTTGTATGAATCTGGTATTTCTTTTATTTTGTATGAATTAATTACACTAAATATTGTAAATGCTATTAAAATATAAATAATTGTCCAAGCTATTCCATAAAATATAGATGGAGGGGCAAAAGATGGTTTTATTATTTCATTATAATAATCATAATTTAATGGAAAAAGAACTGAAACAAACCATGGAAGTAAGCATAATAAATATTTAAATATTTTTTTAATCATTTAATCATCTCCTCTTTTATTATTTTATGTTTTATATTATAATATTATTAGTTTTTTAGGAGGAAATTTATGGAACAGGAATTAATGAATGACAAGAAAAATGTTTTGACTATGAAGTTGCTTCATTATTTTATTACAGAAAAAAATTATAATCCTATAATATTACAAGGTGTCGAGAATGAAATATGGCTTGAAAACCTTGAAGAAGATTGTAAAGTGGTTCGAATTGTTTCTGGTTATATACATAATGATGAACAGTTTGATTTTGATATATTTAAAACTAAGAGGATTTTAAAGAAAATTAAAAAGAAAACATTTTCTCTTGATATGAGTGTTTTAAGTATTTTTTTAGATTTAGGAGATAATATTACTAAGGAAATAAATGATAATCCAAAAATTATGTGTATTAATGCTCATGATGAATCTGATTTAAATAAAAATGAGATACTTGATAAAGTATTTCCCGATTTATCAAAAAAGATTAAATATTCTGAAGAGGGGATTGAATTATTTATGAAGATTACAAATGATATTAATAAACATAATAAGGAAGATGCATCTAGATTAGAAAAATTATTTAAAAGTAAAGTTCCTTATTTGACTTATATTTTAATTGCTATAAATTGTATATTTTTCTTTGTACCTTTAATATTGGGTCATTATAATTTTGTTGTTGATCTTTTATGTGTACATGGACCTAGTATTAGAGCTGGACAATATTATAGATTAATTACAGGAATATTTTTACATGGTAGTATATTCCATTTATTCTTTAATTGTTATGCTTTATATGTAATTGGATCTCAAATAGAAAGCTATTTGGGAAAGATTAAATTTTTAATTATATATTTCTTTTCTGGATTATGTGGATCATTGCTTTCAATAACATTTGGTGGAGCTGTTGCTTCTATTGGAGCAAGTGGTGCTATATTTGGATTGATGGGTGCATTATGTTATTTTGGATATTATTATAGAATTTATTTAGGTAATGTTTTAAAAAGTCAATTAATTCCTTTAATTGCTCTTAACTTAGGATTAGGATTTATAATGGATGGAGTTGATAATGCAGCTCATATAGGTGGTTTAGTTGGCGGAGTAATTATTACTAAAGCGTTAGGAATAAAGGATAAGTCACATAATTCGGATAAAGTTAATGGATGGATTATTTCTCTAATATTCTTAGCTTTCTTGATATATATGGCTTTTGTTATGGCAGGTAAATAGAATTTATTTATTGTAATTAATACTAGATAATGATAAAATTAATGTATAGTATTATAGTGAGGTGATATCATGTCTCAAGAACAAACTAGTTTATTTGATTTAAAAGAAATTGATGCTGAAAACATTAGAATTACTTTGAAGGAAGTTTATGCTTCTTTGGAAGAGAGAGGATACAATCCAACTAATCAAATTGTTGGTTACTTAATTAGTGGAGATCCTGGTTATATTTCTAGTTATAAAGATGCTAGAAGTAAGATTCAGGCAGTAGATAGAGCTAAGATAGTAGAAATTTTATTATTGGAATTTCAAAAAAATAATAAATGAGATATTTAGGACTTGATTTAGGAAGTAGGACTTTAGGTGTTGCTGTAAGTGATAAAACAGGGATGATTGCCTCTAGTTTAAAAATAATAAGACATAATGAAGAATATGACAAATTACTTACTGATGTAGAGAGTCTTGTAAATGAATTAGACATAGATGCGATTGTATTAGGCTTTCCAAAGAATATGAATGGTTCTATTGGACCTAAAGGAGAACTAAGCATTGATTTTAAGGATAAGCTTGAGAAATTATTAAAAATTCCAGTTTATCTACAGGATGAAAGATTAAGTACTAAAAGTGCTACTGATATGTTAATTGAAGGAAACATGTCTAGAAAAAAAAGAAAAACTGTAATAGATGCTGTTGCAGCAACTATAATATTACAAACATATTTAGATAGGAGAGGTTAATATGAAAAAAAATTCATTTAGTATGATAGATGCAGAAGGAAATGAAACAGTATATGATGTTTTATTTACATTTGAAAGTGAAGAAACTAATAAAAATTATATAGTTTATACTGATAATACAAAAGATGAGACAGGTAATATTGAGGTGTATGCTTCTATATATGATCCTAACGATCCACATAGCAAGTTAGAAGCTATTACTACAGAAAAAGAATGGAAAGTTATAGAGACTATCCTTGATACTTTACAAGAAGAAGTTAGAAAGAAAAAGAATAATGTAGAAAATAATGAGCAATAGCTCTTTATTTTTTCTGGAGGTAGTATGAAATTGAAGTTTAAACCTAAACCATTATTATTTATTATTGTTTTACTATTAATTATTTTTATAGGTATAGGAACATTTTTTTATCTTTCTAGTCCTGTAAATAAGAATGATAATGAAGAGATAAAAATAGTTGTTGAAAAGGGAACTTCTAGTTCTAAAATAGGTGATATTTTAAAAGAAAAGAAAATAATTAAAAGTAAGATGCTTTTTACAATATATTTAAAAATATACAAAGTAAATTTTAAAGCTTCAACTTATAGATTTAAAAGAAGTATGAGTTTAAAAGAAGTTACTGAATTATTGGAAAATGGTTATATAAGTAATGATGATGCTTTAAAGCTTACTTTTAAACCTGGTGAGAGAATTACAAAGTATGCCAAAGTAATTAGTGATAATACTGATGCAAGTTATGATGATGTAATTGCTATTATGAAAGATAAGGAATATATTACATCTTTAATTAATAATTATTGGTTTTTAACTGATAATATTTTAAATGATTCTATATATTATCCATTAGAAGGCTATTTGGCACCTGATACATATTATTTTGATAAAAATGTAAGTGTAAAAGATATTATTAAAAAACTTCTTGATGAAATGGAAGAAAATTTAAAAAATTATAAATCTGTTATGATAAATGATCCTCATTATTATATGACTATGGCATCAATTGTACAGCTTGAAGGTACTAATACTGAAAATAGAAAACAAATTGTTGGTGTATTTAAGAATAGAATGGCTTCAGGATATAATTTGGGTAGTGATGTTACAACTTATTATGCTTTACAAGCTGATATGAAAGAGGATCTTGATTCTTCTCAATTTGCAACAATAAATCCTTATAATACAAGAGGGGCTAATATGATTGGAAAGATGCCTATAGGTCCTATTTGTAATCCTTCTAATTCAAGTATTGATGCTAGTGTTTATCCAGATGAAAATAATTATCTATTCTTTGTTGCGGATAAACATGGAAATATATACTTTACAAAGACTAATGCAGAACATGATAAAAAAGTTGCTGAAATTAAAGCTAAAGGTGACTGGATTTTTTAGAGAGGATAATATGATTAATTATAATGTAATAAGTAAAATAAAAGAGTATGCTAAAGAAAATAACGTTCCTATAATGAGTGATAGTGGTATTAAATATTTAACTGATTTTATTAGAGAAAATAATATAAAAAAAATATTAGAAATAGGAACTGCTATAGGATATTCTGCTATTATGATGTGTAGTGTTGATTCTTCCATTACAGTAACAACTATTGAAAGAAATGAAAAAAGATATTTAGAGGCAATAAAAAATATAAAAAGAGTGAATATGGAAGATAGAATAGATCCTATATATAAAGATGCTTTTGATGTTAATTTAAAGGATAAATTTGATTTGATTTTCATTGATGCAGCAAAAGCACAAAATACAAGGTTTTTTGAAAAGTTTGAAAGTAATTTAAATAATGGTGGTATTATAATTACTGATAATATGAATTTTCATGGACTTGTTTATAAAGAAGAAGAAATTGAAAGTAGAAATTTAAGACAGCTAGTTAGAAAAATAAAGTCTTATAAAGTTTTTTTAGAAAAGAATGATAAATATAGTACTACTTTTATTGATGTTGGAGATGGGATTGCGATTAGTAGAAAAGTAGATTAGAGGTGATATAATGAATCTATTTCAAATACTTAGTTGTAGTGATGTTGGTACTTGTTGTAGTAATTATGCTATGGTTGGAGTGCTTGATATTGGAAGAAAACTTGTTAATCTTATTCAATTATTTGCTCCTTTAGTGTTGATGGGTGCATCTATTTTTCAATTGGTTAAGATGATTATTAATCCAGATGATAAAAAAGGATTAAAAAATATTTCTAATAAATTAATTGCTGCAGTTATTATTTTTTTCATTCCTATTGTATTTGATATTTCCATCGGAATTTTACCGGAAGATTTTTCTTTTTCGGCATGTTGGAATACTGCTAAATCTATGAATGAAGTATCTAAGGCTAGTAAAATGAAATATGTTGCTTTGTCTGATAAAGAAGCATCTAATGAATTTATTTATAATGGAGATTATGAAAAAGGTGTTGAAAAAGAATCTGGTGGTTTAGGTAGTTCTGGTGGTGTCGGTGGACAGAAAATGGTAAATATTGCATTAGGTGAAGTTGGTACAAATGAAGGCGGAAATGCGCATCATAAATATGAGGCATTTAGTGGATTAGATGATAGTCAGCCTTGGTGTGCTGCATTTGTTACATGGGTTGGAGGACAGGCTGGATATCTAGATAAGAATATTATGCCTAGATTTGTTGCGTGTACTTTTCCTAGAACATTTGCTGCTATGGGTAATGATATTCATTATGAAGGTTCAGGATATAATCCTAAAGCAGGTGACTTAATTTTCTTTTCTTGGAGTTGTAATGGGATTCCTGATCATGTTGGTATTGTCCGTTCATATGATGCAAATTATGTGTACACAATTGAAGGAAATACAAGCGGTGAAGGAGAAGATGCTTCTAAATGTGGAGGTCATGCTTGTGTTTCAAGAAAATCTAGACCTAGAAATTGTACAATTTATGGTTATGCTACTCCAAACTATCCAAATTAGGAGGATAATATGAAGAAAAAGAATAAAAATAAAAAACTAATATTTATGATTATTATATTATCAATTCTTATTATATTTCTTATATATTATTATGCTACAAAGGATGATATTTTTAAAAAATATAAGAAAGATAAGAGTAATAATATTGTTTATACAATTTATAGTGATAAAAATATTAATGTTCCTAATATTAATCTTAAAGGTGTTGGAGTTGAAGAAATTAATAAGAATATAGTTGATAAAGCTAATGAATTTTTAAAAGGTAAAAATACTATTACTTATACTTTTGAAATAAATGGAAAAATTCTTTCTTTAGCAATACAATATGTTGATTATTATGAAGATAAGTATTATCCAACTATATCTTATGATGTTTATAATGTTAATTTTTATGATAGTAAAGTATTAAGTAATAAAGACATGCTTGATTTATACGAAATAAGTGAAAGTGATGTTAAACCTATTATTGAATCTAAGTTTTATGAATATTTTAAAGAATTAAAAGAAAAGAATTATTATCATAATGAATGTGATTATGGATGTTTCTTATTTCAAAGAGGAATAGAAAATGATAAATATATGAATAATATATATTATTATATTAAAAATGGAAATTTATATGCAATTAGACCTTTTAAAATATATTCATCATTTAAAGAAGAAAATTATTTTTCTACTAAACATTTTTTAATACAAATAACACAATAAAGAAAGTTAAATCTTTCTTTTTATATTAAAATTGTATATAATATGTGGGAGGTGAAGACTATGAAATTACTTGTAGAACCTTGTAAAAAAGATATTAATTATATTGATAATGTTGATGGACTTATTTTAGCAATCAATGATTATTCTGTAGAGTCTATATGTACTTTTTCAATTGATGAAATAATTGATATAAAGAAAAATAGTAATTGTTTAATATTTGTTAAAATAAATAAAAATTTATTTAATGAAGATATTGAAAGTATAAAAGATATATTAGTTAAGTTAAATGAAAATAAAATAGATGGAATTTTCTTTTATGATTTAGCTATTTTACAATTAAAAAACGAATTAAATATTGATATTGATTTAATATGGAATCAAACACATATGGTAAATAATTATATGACTTGTGATTATTATTATAGTAAAGGTGTTAAATATGCTTTATTAAGTAAAGAGATTACTTTAGAAGAAATAAAGGAAATAATTAATAAATCTAAAATTAATTGTATGGTTGAGGTTGTTTCTTTACCTTCTGTAGCTTATAGTAAGAGAAAGTTGGTTTCTAATTATTTTAAAGATTTAAATGAAAATAGTATAAATAATATTAGTGTAAAAGAAAAAATAACTGGAGATTATTATAATGTAATAGAGGATTCTAATGGGACAAGTTTCTTTTTAAATAAAATTATGAATGGAACATCTATTATTAAAGATTTATATAACTCTAAATGTAATTATATTATTTTTAGAGAGTACGGTATTCTGGATTTTTTAGATCTTGTTAGTGATACAAATGAATATATAGAAAATGGTTGTATTGATGACACATATGTTAATAAATATAAAAAGTTAGGGGATAGTACAAATTTCTTTTTTAAAAAAACTATCTATAAGGTGAAGTAGTATGAGAAAAATTGAATTATTATCCCCTGCGGGAGATTTAGAAAGATTAAAAGTGACATTATTGTATGGAGCTGATGCTGTATATATTGGTGGAGAAAAGTATAGCTTAAGAGCTAATGCTAATAATTTTAGTTTAGATGAGATAAAAGAGGGATGTCTTTTTGCACATAAATTAGGAAAGAAGGTTCATTTAACTTTAAATATTGTTTTTCATAATGAGGATATGGGTGAGGTTAAAGATTATATTGGAAAAGTTGTTGATGCTGGAATTGATGCTTTTATTGTAAGTGATCCTTTTATTATTTCTTTTATTAAAAGTAATTATCCTAATGTAGAAGTTCATCTATCTACTCAAAATTCAACTAGTAATTATAAATCTATTCAATTCTTTGAAAATGAAGGTATTGATAGAATTGTTTTAGCAAGAGAGTTATCTAAAAAAGATATAAAAGAAATAATTGATAAAGTTAATTGTGATATTGAGGTATTTATTCATGGAGCAATGTGTACTTGTTTTTCTGGAAGATGTGCTTTATCTAATTATGTTACTGGAAGGGATGCAAATAGAGGAGGATGTGCTCAAGTTTGTAGATTTTCTTTTGAATATAACAATAAAAAAGATTTTACTTTTGCAACTAAAGATATGAATATGGCTACACATATTGGAGAATTAATAGATTTAGGAGTAAGAAGTCTTAAAGTTGAAGGAAGAATGAGGTCTTTATATTATTTAGCAACTGTAATTGGAACTTATAGAAATATTATTGATGATTATTATAATAATAAATTAACTGAAGAAAAAATGAATTTATATCAATATAGACTTGATAGAGTTGCAAATAGGGAAACATCAGATCATTTCTTTATAAAGGAAGCTGATTATACTGATCAATATTATACTGGTAGAAGTGAAGTTTCTAATCAAGATTATTTGGGACAAGTTATTTCTTATGATAATAATTTAATAAAAATTTATGAAAGAAATTACTTTAAAGTTGGGGATATAATCGAAGTGTTTACTCCTAATGGTGATCATCAAGAATTTGTTTGTGATAAGTTATTTAATAGTGATATGGAAGAAATTGATGTAGCAAGACATCCAGATGATATATATTATATTGAATATAAAACAGATATTGATATTCCTGAATATTCTATGATAAAAATTGTAAGTAAGTAGTGTGAATAAAATGAAAAAAATTAATATACCAATTTTAATTTTTAGTTTTTTCTTGTCTTTGTCAATAAATTTAAAAATTGAAATAACTAGGTCTCTTGATATATTTATAAATAAATTTAATATTAATTTAGCTTTTATTATTAAATTTATTTGTGTAAGTATTTTTATTTATCTTTTACTATATTTCTTATTTAAATTTATTGATAAAATACCACTTAAAAAAGATGAGTTTGATTTAGATAAAAAAAAATTAATAATAATATTTATTAGTATTTTCATGACAACTTTTTTATATTTGTTGACACATTATCCAGCTGTTTATCTTAATGATACTATTTTTATGATTTATTATCCATTTGGAAGGGGAAGTCCTGTTTTATATGGGATAGTTATGTCGGTTATCTTTTTTTCTATTAAGTATTTCTTATCTTCAAGTATTACTGTATTTATAATGTCAATTATACAATCTATTATTTCTAGTTTTATATTGACTTATGTAATATATGTGTTTAATAAAAAAATAAAAAATAAAGTATTAACAATTATATTATCTTGTTATTATATTTTTGTACCAATTATATCTAATTATAATATGACTTTAAATAAGGATACTCCTTTTTCTTTGTTCTTTATTTTATTTGTTTTATTAATATGGGATATAGTTGATTCTAAAGGTAAGATTTTATCTAATGGGAAATTTATATTTAAAATTATTGTTATTTCAATTTTAATTATTTTTGTTAGAAATAATGGTTTATTTATAGTATTGTTATCATTATTGTTTGTTTTCATAAAGTATGGATTTAAAAGTTATCGATTAAAGTGTTCTATTGTTTTACTTTCAATTATTTTGTCTTCGTTAATTCCATTATTATTTTTAAAAATGAAGAATGAAGATTTTCCAAAACGTGAATTGTATACTATTCCTATACAACAAGTTTCTTATGTAGTGAAATATAAATCTGATTCTTTAAGTAAGAATGATTATTTAATGTTATCTAGATTTATTAAAAATCCAAATAAAACTATTAGTAAGAACTATAACCCTTATTGTGTTGACTTCATAAAGTTCAATGAAAACTTTTCTGATGAGTCATTTAATAAAAATTATAAAGATTTTTTAAAGTTGTGGATTAAACTTGCACCTAATAATATTTCTGCATATACAAAAAGTTATTTGTTAAGTACATATGATTTATGGTCTATAAATAAGTTGGAGAAAGCACAAAGTGTTTTTTGGAAAGCCTCTACATCATTTGTTGATTATGATAAAAGAATTTATAATAAGACTATAATTAATAAAATTATAAGTTTTCCATTAATATTATTATGGCTAATCTTAATGCTTGGAACACCTCTTTCTTCAGCATTAAGATATATGGCTCCCTATATTTATATTTTACCAATTATTATGTTATTTACTTTTAAAGATACGAGAGGAGAATGAAAATGTCAATAGAAGAAGAAAAAGCAAAAAAGAATTTTTTAAATAAAGAAAAATATTTATCAAAATACGCAACTAAAAGTAGTGATGCTATTAGAATGAATGCGGAAAAAGAGGATATAAGGCCTCCATATTTTCATGATATAGATCGTATTATTCATTCTTTAAGTTATACTAGGTATCTTGATAAAACACAAGTTTTTACAAAAAGTGATAATGATCATATAAGTAAAAGAATTACACATGTTCAGTTAGTTAGTAAAATAGCTAGAACAATTGGAAGGGCTCTTAATTTAAATGAAGATTTAATAGAAGCAATTGCTTTAGGACATGATATTGGTCATACTCCTTTAGGACATGCTGGTGAAGCTATTTTGAATGAAATATCTTTAAGAGAATTAAATCAGTTTTTCTCTCATAATATACAAAGTGTTAGGCATCTTAATTATGTTGAAAATAATGGTAAAGGATTAAATTTATGTATTCAGGTACTAGATGGAATTATGTGTCATAATGGTGAAATACTTGATTCTACTTATATTCCAGAAAAAAAAGATAAAGAATTGTTTCTTAGACAGTATGAAGATTCATATAATGATTTAGCTAAATCAAATAAGAACCATCCTATGACATTAGAAGGATGTGTTGTTAGGATAAGTGATGTTATAGGTTATATTGGAAGAGATATAGAAGACGCTATAATGATTGGAAGATTAAAAAGAAAAGATATTCCTAAAGATATAATAGATGTTTTGGGATGTACTAATAAAGAAATAGTAAATACAATTATATTAGATATTATTAACAATAGTATGGATAAACCATATATTAAAATGAGTGATTCTGTTTTTAATGCATTATTTTCTTTAAAAAAATATAACTATGAACATATTTATAAATATAGTTTAACTGATAAACAATTGGAATATTATAAGGCAGGAATGAATAAAATATTTGATAGATACTTAAATGATATTTTGAATGATAATCATGATAGTATTATTTTTAAAATATTTTTGGATACTCAATCAAAGAATTATTTAAACAATACTTCAGATAAAAGAAAGGTCATTGACTTTATTGCTGGTATGACTGATGATATGTTTATTAATGAGATTGAAAAATATTGATTTTATGTTATCTTTATGATATAATTAAGCAACTTATGTGTTATACAAGTATTGGGGGATTTAATATGAAAGTTTATGTAACAAAAAAGAACGAAAAGAAAAAGTATATTAAAAGTGTAAAAGAGTGTAATGATGGAACTCTTGAAATTAAATTTGCTGATGGAAGAGCATTTAAAAATATTGAAAAAAATGATGAAAATATAGAAAAAATTAATAAAGTTCAAGAAGAACAGGCAAAAAAAGGACTTGATAATTATGTTGTATTTAAAAATAGATTTATTAAAGCTATTGTATATTTAGGATGTAGTGGATTTTTTGCTACAGGATTGGTTTTAGCTGGACTAACTTATCCACAAATGACTCCTGTTGAGTTATTTACAGGATTAGGTGTAATTAATGTTTTTGGAACTATTCCGTCATTTTGTAAACTTATGAGAAATAAATTAAAAATGAATGAACTTGATAAAGTAAGTTTTAGAGATAACAATATTGAAAAACTTAAGAGTTATAAAAATTATGAGAATTCTTTAGCGGGACTAGATTCTTCTACTAGCAATTATTTTAGTGAATCTTTACCAGATAAAGCTTTTGCTATTGTTAATGTAGATAATTATAAAAAAAGTGATTTAGAGACAATTGCTTCAAATATTGATACTGAAGAATCTTTAGGATTTACTTATGTAAAGAAAAAAGAAGATAATAAAAAAAATAGATAGATAATGTATTGATGTTTTTTTCAAAGTATGGTATACTTTGGCAAGTTGAGTTAATTACTCATGTAATAAATATATAGTTATGAGAGGTGAAGAAAATGGGAAATAAAAATACTGTATATTTAACTGAAGAAGGACTAAATGAATTAAAAAAGGAATTAGATGATTTAATTAATATAAAAAGACCTGAAAATATTCAAGCAATTAAAGAAGCTAGATCTTTAGGAGATTTATCAGAGAATGCTGAATATGATGCGGCTAGAAATGAACAAGCTCAAATTGAAGGAAGAATTAAACAATTAGAAAAAATGCTTGAAAATGTTTCAATTATTACTGATGTTTCAACTGATACAGTAAGCATTGGCAATACTGTTTCAATTAAGTATGTTGATGATGATGAGGAAGATGAATATAAAATTGTTGGTAGTCAAGAAGCTGATCCTTTTGAAAGTAAGATTTCAAATGAGAGTCCAATAGCTCAAGCTTTATTTAATCATAAAGTTGGAGATGTTGTTACTGTTAAAAGTCCAAATGGAGATTATGAAGTAGAAATTATTGAGATTAAATAAGGAGTAATTTATTACTCTTTTTTTGTTGTATTCTTTTTTTATCTATATTATAATTAGGCTATAATAGAATATGGAGAAATGTAGATGAATGATGAAAAAAATGAAGTGATTGATAATTCAAATGAAAATTCAAGCATCGAAGAACTTAATGTTTCTAATAATAATGAATTAGATAGTGAAAATCAAGAGAATGTTATGGGAAATGATGACAATACAAAGAATCCAAAAGAAAAAAATAATGGTAGAAAGGTTCTTATATTAATAATAATTATTCTTTTAATTGCTCTTTGTGTTGGAGGATATTTCTTATATAAAAATGATAAAAGTAAAACTAAAAAAATTGATACACCAAAGAGTACTACTAAATCAGAGTATAGACTTTCGGGTAATTCATTAGAAAACTTTGATTTATATTTTTTACAACTTGAAAATACAAAAGAGAATAAAATATATAGTCCATTATCAATAAAATATGCACTTGCAATGTTACAAGAAGGAGCAAAAGGGGAAACTAAAGAACAGATTACTAATTTGATTGGTGATTATAAGCCTAAGGCTTATACTAATAGTGATCATATGTCTTTTGCGAATGCAATGTTTATTAGAAATACTTTTAAAAATCAAGTAAAAGAAGAATATACAAAGAATTTGCAAGATAAATATAATGCAGAAGTCATTTTAGATGAATTTGCAAGTCCGGATAATATTAATAATTGGGTTAGTAATAAAACATTTAATCTAGTAAATAATTTACTTGACGACGTATCTGGAAATAATTTCTTTTTGATAAATGCTTTAGCAATAGATATGAATTGGAATAATTTAATTCAATGTGCATATGGTTCTAAATTACCATGTAGATTTTATAATGTACATTATGCACATGAGGATTATAGCGATGGGATCCCATTTATTGAACAAGATAAGTATCCTAGTATGAACTTTAATAATAATGAAGGAATAAAGTCTGTTAAAATTGGTGCAAGTTTAAATAATTATGATATTGTAAAAGAATTAGGCGAAGAAAATATTAAAAAGACAATTGGAGATGCCTATCAAAGTGAAGTACTAGATAAAGGTAATGATTGTGGTTCTAAGGATGAAATAGTTAATAAATTTTATGAAGAGTTATCACAAAATTATAAGCAAGTTGCTGATTCTACAGATTTTTATATGTATAATAATGAAGATATTAAAGTTTTTGCAAAAGATCTTCAAGAATATGATGGTGTTACATTACAATATGTTGGAATAATGCCAACTAATACTGATTTAACTGAATATATTAAAAATACGGATGCAAAAAAGATTAATGAAATTATTGGTAATTTGAAAGAAATAAAATTAGATAATTTTAAAGATGGAGTAATAACTAAAATTAATGGATCAATTCCATTGTTTAAATATGATTATGAATTAAAATTAATGGAAGACTTAAAAACACTTGGTGTTGAGAATGTTTTTGATATAAATAAATCTGATTTATCAAATATGATTAGTGAAGAAAAACAATATATTAATAAAGCTATACACAAGGCAGATATTGAGTTTTCTAATGAGGGAATTAAAGCTGCTGCTGCAACTGCACTTGGAGGTGCTGGAGCATCGACTTGTTGGGATTATAAATTTAAAGTTCCTGTTGAAGAAATAGATTTAACATTTGATAAACCATATATGTATATAATTAGAGATAAGGCTACTGGTGAAGTTTGGTTTACTGGTACTGTATACAATCCTATTACACAATAATGAAAGTTCATTAATTTGAACTTTCTTTTTTTTAAAAAATCTTTTAAATTGACAATAAATAGGTTATACTTATATGTAGTAAGAATATGAAAGGGTGTTTATTATATGATAATAAGAAAACCTTATGCATTTTTAATTAAAAATTTCAAAAAAATTCATATAGCTTTATTAATTGTAAGCTTATATTTAGCTTTTAAAGTTATTGAAATTAATAGTTTTGTAAATGAGTTTATGAATCTAGGAATATATGATTTATATGCTAATCCAATTACAAATCATATTACATTTTTTATGAATGTGGCAATCATATTTATGATTGTTGGATGTAGTGCTTTATTGTTGTTATTAAGGCATAAAAACAAACCTTGGAAATTGTATTTATTTCCTTTAGTAAACTATATTTTTCTTTTCTTTATGATGTTTGTTATTAAAGGCTTTTTTAAATCATATTCTGTAAGTGTTGATGCTGCAGATTTAAGGTTTGCTAGAGATTTATTAGTAATATTTGTTATAGTTCAATTACCTCTTGTAGGTATATTTATAGTTAGAACATTTGGATTAGATATAAATAAATTTAACTTTAATTCTGATGAGGAGTTTTTACAGTTAAGCGAAGAAGATAGAGAAGAAATAGAAATAAGTATTGATATTGATGTTAATACATTTAAGAGATTTTTTAGAAGATTTCTTAGAAATATATCGTATGTTTATGAAGAACATAAATTAATAAGTAGAGTTATAATTGGAATTATATCTTTTGTTTTAATTGCTAATATTTATACACTTGTTTTTGTTACTAATAAATCATATGAAGAAACTGATAATTATAATTATAATGGTTTTACAATTAAAGTTAATAATTCATATTTTACTAATAAGGATTATAAAGGCGACGTTATATCTAAAAATAATAATTTTGTTATTGTTAATTTTACTATAAAAAATAATTCAAAAGAATCTAGAAATTTTGATACTAGTAGATTTCATTTGAAAGCAAGTAATTTAGATTATACAACAACAGAGTCTATTTTTGGGGAAGAATTTTATGATTTAGGAAAAACTTATACTACTATTAGTAAAATAAATCAGGATGAGGCAATCAATTTCATAATTATTTACAAGGTTGATAGTAAAATTAACAAGGATAAATTTGTATTATTTTTTCAAGAAAAAGATAATAAAAGTATTTTAAGAAAAATAAAATTAAAACTAATTGATTTAAATGAAACGAAACAAGAAGAAGAGTATAAAATTGGTGATTCTGTAAAAATTGATATTTTGAATAAAGAAGATGATATTAGTATAGATTCATCTACCTTAGTAGATTCATTTGATTATTCACTTAGAAAATGTGTTGTTTCACAGTGTTATTCAGAATCAACATTTTATTTGTCACCTGATGGTAGTAAAACTTTAATTCTTGAATTTGCATCTAATATTTGGGAATCAACTGAAATTGTTGATTTTCTGGGTAAGTGTGCTAAGATTAAGTATAAAGATTCTGATGGAATGGAAAGAGAACTTAATATAAATTTTGCAGTTAAAAAGAATTATTTTGGTAAAGTATCTTATATTACAGTTCCTAAAGAGATTGAAAATTCCGATATTTTACAATTAATAATAAAACTAAGAAATAGAAAAATAAAATATTATTTAAAATAGCAATATAAAAGACATAAAAGTATTACATAGTTTTTTGACTTGTAATATTTTTTATATTGGTTTTTAAAATAATAAAAAATAATAAAAAGCTATGTTAAAATCAATTGACTTTTTTATTATGTGTGGTAAAATTAATTATAAGAATAGTATAGGGTGTAGTTGGATCAGTAATAGTGTGGGAGGATGTTTTATGAAAAATAACCCTTTGGTTAAATACAGATTTCTTATTGTGATTTTTGTAGTAGCTTTATTTATATGGTTTTTAATAATTTCTCCTATGATGACTTTTCATAAAAACGAATCCATTATGATAGAAGCTGCTAAAAGATATTATGAACTTAATGAAGATAAACTTCCAGTAGGAGAAAGAGTAAAAACTCTTTCTTTAAGTGTGCTTTATAATGAATCATATATAAAAGATGATTTTAAAGCACCATATTCTGGCAAAATATGTTCTTTAGAAAAGAGTTGGATTAAGGTCTCTAAGAAAAATGGAGAATACAAATATTATGCTTATTTAGATTGTGGTATATTAAAATCAACTATAGATCATAAGGGGCCTAGTATTAAACTAAATGGTGATGAAGAAATTACTATCAATGTTGGTGACAGATATAAAGAATTAGGCGTTAAAAGTGTTGTTGATAATACTGATGGTACAATGAAAAAAGAAAGCGTTGAAATAAAAAGTAATGTTAATACTGATAAAATTGGTACTTATAATGTTACATATACTGCTTTTGATTCTTTAAATAATAAGACAATTGTTACAAGAAAAGTGAAAGTTGTAAAAAAATTAAATGAGACAGTAAAAAAACAATTAAAAAATGATACATATTATAAAGGTACTGAACCAAATAATTATATCTATTTTTCAAATGTTTTATTTAGAATTTTAAAGATAAGTGATAATAATGTAGTTATAGTTTCTGACAGTGATGTAAGTAATGTTAATTATGATTCTATTGATAAATGGTTTAATTATTATGATTCTAATTTAACCGAGTCTGCAAAAAAATTAATTGTTAAAAGTAAATATTGTAATATGAAAATTAATGATAAAAACATTAATGTAACTAACTGTAATAGCTATTCAAAAAAAACTAATTATGGTTTATTGTCAATGACAGATATTAATAATACTCTTGATAATGGTGAAAGTTATTTATTGGCAGGAACAATTACTTGGACTTCAAATATAGTTGATAATAAGAATTATTATGCATTTAGAAATATTTTTTATAATTCCGATTCAATATATTATGCTTTTGATAAAAGACATAATTTAGGCATTAGACCTGTAATTACAATTAAAGGTGATACATTAATAGAAGATGGAGATGGTTCGTACGACAAACCTTATGTTTTGACTGATTATGTTAATTTAGATAAGAATAGTGAGTTGAATAAAAGATTTGCAGGAGAATACTTCAAATATTCAGATTATTTGTGGAGAATACAAGGCGTTGAATCTGATGGAACTACAAAAGCAATTTGTGATCAATCAATATTTAATGGATTAGAACCAGTTAGAGTAAATTATGGGGAATCTATTAAAAATAGAATATATAATTCTCAAGAAAAAGGTAATGTTGGTTATACAATTAACAATGTAACAAGTAAATATATTGATACTAGTTATATTGTTAATCATAATATTCATGTTCCTATTTATAATAATGAACCAAGTTATGGAAATGAAGTTTCTTCAAAAAGATATAAAGTTAAGATATCATCACCAAATATGTATGATATGTACAGTGCAGCATCAAATAATCCTTTTTCCAAATCTTATTGGTTAATAAATTCATCTAAGTCAAGTTCGGAAGTTCCGGGAATTAGTGATACTGGAGCAGTTATGTATGGAAATGCATCAGTTAATTATTCATATGGAATAAGACCTGTTGTTTATTTTAATAAAAATGTTATTGTTACAGGTGGTAAGGGAACAATAGATAATCCTTATATTATAAAAAAGTAGGTGGTAAAAATGAAAAAGAAAAAAAAGAAGAAAAATCTAGGGATTAAATCTTTATTTTTGATATGTGGTTCTATACTTATTGTGATTATATTGTTTATTTTATTAATTATTACTTTAAAAAAACCAATATATCAAATAGAACCTAGAGGAAGAAATATTGAGAAATCTCAAAAAAAAGATAGCGATGGGATGAAAACTGTTGGATGGTTAAGGGTTCAAGGAACAAATATTGATTATCCAATAATTTATGCTCCAGGAATAAGTTTAGATTATAAAACAGATGATTTTGTATGGACTGAAGCTGATTATACATCTTTAAATAATGTTGTTTATATTTCTGGACATAATATTAAGAATTTGTCTACAAGTCCATTAATTGCTGATAAAACACATTCGAGGTTTGAACAATTAATGAGTTTTGTATATCCTAATTTTATTCATGATAATCAGTATATTCAATATTCAATATATGGACATGATTATTTATATAAAATATTTACTGTTTATTTTGAAGACATAAATAATCTTGATTTATATAATAATGGAAATTACAATAAAGAAGATATAAAAAGAATAATAAATAATAGTCTTGATAAAAATATCTATGATATGAATGTTGATGTTAATGAAAATGATCATTATATTTTATTGAATACTTGTACTAGATTGTTAGGAAATAAACAATTAGTAGTAGGTGCAAGATTGATTAGAGATAATGAAAAGATAAAACTTAGTAAAGTAAAAAAATCAAAAGAATATAAAACTATTAAAAGTATTTTGAAAGGTGGAGATTCGGATGAAGCATAAAATGATAAAAATGTGTTTATTTTTAATAATAACGATTGTTGGGGTTTTATTTTTAAATACTGATGTTTATGCACTTTCTTGTTCAGAAAGTGAAATAGATTCAATTTTGGATCATTATAAGATTAGTTCAACTTATGATGTAAGTTCAAAAACAGTTACTATATCTGTAAAAAATGGAACATTTATTGTTACTCATATAGAAGATGGAGGTATAATCACTGGTGGTAATTCTCCTGTGAAAAATACTTTGTCATATGATGGAGTGAATTTTGATTATTATTCTTTTGGATCAACAAAAGTAGTAAGTAGTAATTCTCCAATAAAGTTCAATGTTAGATCTGGTGGTGTTATTAAACTAGGATTTGCTTACTTTAAAGAGAATGATAAAGATAAAAAAGATTCTAGTACTGGATGTTATTCATATGATTATTGGCTTAAAAATAAAGATTCAAATTCTGCAATAAAGACTTTTGAAACAAAGAAAGTTGAAAATGGTAACGTTCAATATGTAGAAATTGATATTCCTAATCCTGCAACTACAGAAATGAAAACTAATACTAATAGAAATACATACTGTAAAGCAATTACAGAAGGTGTTAATTATAACAATAAATTTGATAGTAAAGTTATGAGTTATTGGTCTTCAAATCAAGATGCTATAAACTTTTATAAAAGTATGTTAGGTGATTGTTGGCAAGATCAAGTAGTATATGTTTATAAAGAATCAGACATTATAAAATTAATTCAATCAACAATTAAATTATGGCATAATAATGCTTTTAGTTCTGATACAGGCTTAGGGAAAGATGAAACTTGGTCTATTAACTTCAATAATGTAAAAAATGCTGCAATTTCTGCAGGACATGCATATTATGCTGAAGATAGTTCTTCTGGATCTACTTTCTATAATCTTGTTAATGGTGGAAAAGGAAGCAAAGTAAATAATACTTCATTTAGTTTACAATGTAAATTTAGTGGTAATAATTTAGATTATCGTACTTATGATAAAGATGGTAATGTTGTATATAAAGATGGAAAACTTGTATATAATATTAATGCTAATGTAGAAAGTTTCTATGCTGTATCAAAAAAAGATCAATATGTTACATATACTTATAATTATTCTGGTAATTCTTCTTTTAAGAATAAAACTACTGAAAAGGTTAAAGTTTGTAGTAATGTTTGTGAAGAAGCTGTTGAAGTTAAATACGGACCACCTGTTGCTTCTAAAGCTGGATTATGTTTTGAATATCAAGTTCAGGTTACAAGCAGAGTAAAATGTAGTTCTGAGGTTAATCCTAATGGAAAACCTAGAAATGGCGATTTCTGTAGTCCAGTTCCTTATTGTAATAGGATTCCTGGTTATGTACACCAAGGTGGACCTGTTGAAGAATATGATAAATGTATTAATGAATGTGATGGTGGAAGTTATTCTAAAGCTTGTAGTAATAAGTGTTATAAGGAAGTTTATGGAAACTTTGCTGGAGCAACAAAAATGGCAGTTGATTCAATTGCATATGAAACATTTGAAAAATTAAGTGCTTCTGGTTCTGAATCATTTGTTAAAGTTAATAATGGTCTTTATATAAGAGATAAAAATAATAATATTTATTGGAGAAAAAATATCGAAGGTTCAAATGCTGTTGGATATGCAAGGTATTATCTAGAAGGTTCTGAAAGAGCAAGAACATTGAGTGATCATGGTTCATATACATATGATTACAATGGATTTAAGAGAGCTAGATATGGAGATACTTTATGTTATGATGCATGTTATTATACTGGATGTGGAATTAAAACTTATTTAAATCCAGGTGAAATGGAAAAAGATTATGTTGATAATATGTCATTATATAATGATGCTATTGCTAATTGTAAAATGTCTGCTTCTTGTACAGAAAAAACAGCAACATTTAAGATTAGTACAAATTATAAAGAAATTTCAGGTGGTAAAACTGTAACTAAAACTATTGATTATAATGATTCAACTTTAGTTTCAGATGATGATGCTACTTGTACAAATCCAACTGTACCTGCTAAAGATAATGTATTGTTAGATTATCAAGGATGCTATAAGAATTGTGGAAAAGGTCAACAATATCATGCAAGATGGAGTTTCCCTGGTACATGGTTTAATATTAAAACTGGAGAAAT
>CADBGE010000029.1:20415-24201 GCA_902794075.1 uncultured Erysipelotrichaceae bacterium
GATACTTATTCAAGTCAATGTAGTAGTGGTAATGGAACTATTAAAAATCCATTAAGTATTGATAAGATTAAACCAGAGTGGAATATTTTTGCTAGTACAAAGAATTTTGGATACTTTGGATGGAATTTTGATATTAAGTGTTTCTATGCATTGAATCAATGTGGAGATTCTACATATACAAATTATAAGGTAAGAAGTATTGATAATTCTAATATGTTCCCTGATTCAAATGGATCACAGCTTACTGATTATGCTGCTACTGGAAGAGATGCTGGATTTAACTGGTCTAGTGCATCAACTACTAATAAAAATCCTAATTATATAATTAATCCACCTGCATATATAGCAAAAGTACAAAAACAATCTTCTTCTGGATCATCAATCTATTCTAATGAAAATCTTGATTATGAATTTAATTTAACTCCTAAAGATATTAGAGAGTTACGTAAGAATGAAAACTTCACTAGTTTCACAGATGGAAAAATCATGAAGCCTGGTAAAGGTTCAGATGATGCTCAAAATGGTGTAGCAAGATATTATAGTTATGTAATTGATAATGTACAATGTAATAATATTAAGGATTCATCAAGTAATTCTGGTGAATGTGATAATTATAATATAGGTTAAGGAGGTAAAGGGATATGAATAAAGGTATTTTAACTGTTGGAATAATATTCTTAGCATTAATCGCATTGTTATTATTACAAGTTTTGAATAATTATTCTACTGGTAGTGAATTAGATTATTATTTAGTTAAAGAAACTACAGATGCTGCTATAGAAGATGCACTTGATCCAGTCTTCTATAGCACCTGTGGTGTATATAGAATTGATAAGGAAAAATTTGTTGAAAACTTCTTATATCGTTTTGCAAAAAGTGTTGATGCAAGTAGATCATATAATATTGGTTTTTATGATATAAATGAAGTTCCTCCAAGAGTTAGTGTTAAAATTGATTCATTAACAACATTAAGTTTTAAATCAACTGATGATAATGGTAATAAGAAAAAAGAAGCTGCAAATATTTCAACAAATTATGATGTTATTGTTGAATCAAATTATAAAACAGATTTAATGACTGAAATAAACATGAATGATGTTGATAGTGATCAATGTAAGAACCTATATGGTGTTAGATAGTTAATAGATTGGAGATGATTAAAAGTGGGTAATTTGGCTATTGGATTAAAAAAATTTATGCAAAATAAAAATACTGTAACAGTTGTAGGTGTAATACTAGCAATTTTTGTATTATATATTGCATATACAATGAGGGTTAAGAGTTCAATTAATCCTATTTCTGTTCCTTATGCTGCAGATCAAATTCCAGCTGGTACTCAAATTACTGAAGGAATGATTGAAACAAGACAAGTTCCTCCTTCTATGTTAGATGGAGAAGTTATTACAAATGTAGGAGAAATAGTTGATAAGTATTCTGCTGCTGATGTTGTTATTCCAAAAGGTAGTTTATTTTATAGAAGAGCTGTAGTTGAAAAAGAACAATTACCAGCAAATATTATATTACAATATCCTAAAGGATATGTACTTTATAATTTTGATGTTAATACTACTTCAACATATGGTAACTCTGTTTATCCAGGAAACTATATTGATATCTATTTGAAAGCTGTTAATAGAGCTGATGCAGAAACAAATGCTGCAGATGTTGATAGAATTTTATTTGGTAGATTAGTTTCTAACATAAAAGTATTAGCTGTTAAAGATAGTAGTGGTAGACCTGTTTTTCAAAATATTGATGAGGGAAGAACACCAGCGATGATAGTATTTGCTGTTCCTGAAGATATATATGTATTATTAAAAAAAGCGGAAAACATGAAAACTTATAGTACCTCTCTTGTATTGGTTCCAACAAACGAGAGTTTAAATGATGAACCAGCTGATTTAGAGGTAAGTAGTGACCAGTTAAAAGAATGGATTAATAATAGAACTGTTTGGGTTGAATAAAAAATGTGTTAAAAGAAAAAAGGGTGTGAGTTAAATGAATGAAAATATATTTGATAAATTAGATTTTGGACCTTTTCGTTCATTACTTGATAATGATGATATTACAGATATTTCCTATGATAATAATGGACAAATATGGATTCGTTCTTTAACTCAAGGTTCGATGAGAGTTGAAGTAGAAGGTGCTACTCCAGAATTTGTTGAAAAACTTGCTTTTCAATGTTCTAATGTAATGGGAACAACGTTTAATAATGCAAAGCCATTTTTAGATGCTGAATCTGCTGAACTTCGTATGAACTTTGTTCATCAGTCAATTGCTACTAATGGTATTGCATTAGTTATACGTAAAACACCTGCAAAGATAAGACTTGAGAAAGAAAAACTTATAAAAGAAGATTATTTTACTCCAGCAATTCATGACTTTTTGATAAAATGTGTTGAAGGTCATTGTAATATTATGGTTGCTGGGGAAACTGGATCAGGTAAAACAGAATTTGTTAAATATTTAGCAAGTCATACGATTCCAAATGAGAAAATTATTACTATTGAGGATACTCTTGAATTACATTTAGATAAGATTTATCCTCAAAGAGATATAGTCGCAATGAAAACAAATAATGTTGCATCTTATTCAGATGTATTAGTTACATGTATGAGACAAAATCCAAAATGGATTTTACTTTCAGAGGTTAGATCGGCTGAAGCTGTTTCAGCTGTTCGTAATTCTATTTCTTCTGGACATAATATTTTATCAACTATTCATGCTGATAAAGCATCTGCTATTCCATATCGTTTATATTCTTTGATGGAAACAGATTTAGATGTTCATCAATTTTTAACAACAATATATCGTTATATCCAACTAGGTGTTCATATAAAGGCATTTTATAGTAAAGAATATGGGAAATTTCACCGTGAAATTGATGAAGTTTGTGAATTCTATGTTGATGACGATAATGTTCCACAATCTAGAATTATTTATCAGAAATTAATGGGCAAAATGATGATGTGTAAGCCTAGTAAACATTTAATTGAATATTTGGAAAACCAAAATTTATCTGTTAGAGAAATTATTGCAGATTTACCAGATGAACTTCCTATAACTGAAGTTACTGATGATTTTGATGATATTACTAGTACAGATAATAATAATACTTCAGATAATAAAGATAATATTAAAGAATCAGATGATAATAATCATAATAATGATGTATCTAATAATAAATCTTTAGCAAACGATAAAGAAGAAATAAAAAAAGAAGAACAAAATCTAGTTTCTTCTCAACCTCAAGCAGGAGGAGGTAATGTAAATGTTACGCAACCTCAAGCAGGAGGTGTAAATGTAGGTGCTACGCAACCTCAAGTTGGAGGAGGCAATATAAATGCTACGCAACCTCAAGCAGGAGGAGGTAATGTAAATGCTTCGCAGCCTCAAGCAGGAGGTGTAAATGTAAATACTACGCAACCACAAGCAGGTGACGTAAATGTAAATGCTACGCAACCACAAGTAGGTGGTGCAAATGTAAATACTACGCAACCACAAGCAGGTGACGTAAATGTAAATGCTTCTCAACCTCAAGCAGGAGGAGGTAATATAAATGCTACGCAACCTCAAGCAAGATAAATGCTTCGCAACCTCAAGCAGGAGGAGGCAATATAAATGCTACGCAACCTCAAGCAGGAGGAGGTAATATAAATGCTTCGCAACCACTATCAGGTGATATAAATGTAAGTCCCTTACAGCCACAAGTACAGATAAGTGGTTCAAATGTACCTATACAACAGAATCCTATTCAGCCACAGATTAGTAATAATACACAAA
>CADBGE010000030.1 GCA_902794075.1 uncultured Erysipelotrichaceae bacterium
ACAACATCAATAACTTCATAATTAGGTTTTCTTGATAATCCTGGCATAGTCATCATATCACCTAGTAAAACAGTGATAAATCCTGCCCCATTATATATATTAATATCTCTAACTGTAACTTCAAAATCTTTAGGAACACCAACTTTATCTTTATCATCAGAGAACGAATATTGTGTCTTCGCAACACAAATTGGAAGATTAGATAGATTGTTTTTATTAATTATTTCTATCTTTTTCTTAGAAATATCACTTATATTAACTTTGCTTGCACCATATATATCACAACATATTTTATTAATTTTTTCTTCTACAGTTTCATCAAGATCATATAAAACCTTGAATTCTCCTTTTTTCATATCAATTACTTTATTCGCTAAATCAAAAGCTCCAGCTCCTCCATCAACATATGCTGTAGATACAGAAAATTCAAAATTATTCTTTTCACAGTATTCTTTTAATAATGAAATTTCATGATCAGAATCTGTATTAAACTTATTTAAACAAACAATTACATTAACTCCATATTTTTTTAAATTATCATAATGTTTCTTTAAATTATTAAAGCCTTCTAATAATGCTTTATCATTTTCCTTAAAAATATCATTTTTTGAAACACCACCATGATATTTTAAAGCTTTAATAGTAGCTACTAAAACAACTGCATGTGGTTCTAAATTGCCTAATCTACATTTAATATCTAAGAACTTCTCTGCTCCTAAATCTGCTCCAAAACCTGCTTCAGTTACAACATAATCTGCATAAGATAAAGCTGTTTTAGTCGCAATTAAACTATTACATCCATGAGCTATATTAGCGAATGGTCCTCCATGAATAATAGTAGGAGTATTTTCAAGCGTTTGAACTAAATTAGGTAAAAAAGCATCTTTAAGTAAAGCAACTAAACTACCCTCTAATTTTAAATCTCTAACAAAAATATATTCTCCTTTACTATTAGTTCCAATTATAATTCTACCAAGTCTATCTCTTAAATCATCTAAAGAAGTAGCAAGACAAAATAGTGCCATTATTTCACTAGCTGACGTAATAGTAAATGAATCTTTCCTAGTACCTAAATCAACATTTCTTAAAGCTCTATCATTTACATCTAAACATCTTTTAAATAAAACATTTTGAATATCAAGACTATTACCAAAATAAATATGATTATCAATTGCTGCAGATATTAAATTATTCGCAGAAGTAATAGCGTGAAAATCTCCAGTAAAATGTAAGTTAATATCATCCATAGGAACAACTTGCGAATAACCGCCACCTGTTGCTCCACCTTTCATTCCAAAAACAGGGCCCATAGATGGTTGTCTTAGTGCAATTATAATATTCTTACCTAACCTATTTAAAGCATCCCCCAAACCTATACTTACGGTTGTCTTACCTTCTCCCATAGGAGTAGGACTAATCGCAGTCACTAAAATCAGTTTACTATTTTTTTTATTTCCACAAAGATTTTTTATCTTAGCCTTATAATCCCCATATAAAATGAGATCATTTCTATTAATACCAATTTTTTTCGCAACATCTTCAATATTATTTTTTTTACTATTTCTAGATATTTCAATATCAGTCACTTATATCACCTCAAAATAATTATAACATATAAAACTTGTTATTTTATATGTAGAAAAATCACAAATTCATAAAATAAAATTATTAATTATCTAAAATAAATAATTTGTATAAACAAGACTTATCTATTAAAATACAAAAATATTAAGAAAAAAGGAGGGATAATATAAATAAAAAAATATTTTTCTTAATATCAATAATAAGCATTATGTTCTTTAAATTAATAAACGTTAATGCTGAAAATGCAAATTTCTATGAAGCTGAATATATAGATGGAATTTACATGAGTAAATATCAATACTCAAATAATACTATTTATTATCAAAAAGCTAGATTTTTTAGAAAAAGTGACACCGGAGAGGCAGCATATTGTATAGAGCCATTTAAATTCTTTAATGAGTATAGTACATATGAATCAACAATAAATCCATACAACCTGTCATATGAACAAAAGGTAAGAATTGAAAGAATAGCCCACTTTGGATATGGATATAAAAATCATTTAGATGCAAAATGGTATGCAATTACTCAAATGATGATTTGGGAAACTGCAGATCCATCATCAGGAAGTTTTTATTTTACAGATACAATGAATGGTAATAAAATCTATCCATATCAAAGTGAAATAAATGAAATAAATTATCTTGTAGATTCATATGATATACTTCCAACTGTAAATAATAAAAATTATGACATCGTTGAAAACCAAATATTTAGCGAAAATGGTGGAGACATAATGAGATATTATAGTAGTGATGATAATAGAATATCAATTAACTATACTGACATTGTGGTTAAAGATCTAAAAGAAGGAGAATATAATTTTACATTATATAGAAATGATAACAATTATAATACACCAGCAATATTCTATCAAGCATATGATAGTCAAAATTTAATAAAAACAGGTGATCTCGAAGAAAAAAAAGCATCATTTAAAATAAAAGTCTATCAAACCGGAATAAAAGTAAATAAAATTGATGAAGAAACTGGAGATGAAAAGCCTCAAGGTGAAGCAGAACTTGATGGCGCAACAATAAATGTATTAGATAAAATGAAACATATTGTAAGAAAATTGACTATCGAGAATAGTAAAGCATACACTGAAAATTTACCTTTTGGTACATATTATCTTAAAGAAATAAATCCAGGTAAAGGATATAATTTAAATGAAAATCTAATTGAAGTTAAAATTACCATAGATAATCCAAAACCAAATGTTAATTTTCCAAATAAAGTAATTGACCAAATGTTAATTTTCCAAATAAAGTAATTGAAAAAAATATAATTATTAAAAAGAAATATGGTGAAGGAGATAATTTTTTTCCTGAAAAAAATATAAATTTTGAAATATATGATAAAAATAATAATCTTATAAAAACAGTTTCAACAGATGAAAATGGTGAAATAAAAACCATACTGCCTTATGGAACATATAAATTTATACAGATTAATTCAACAAAAAATTACCAAAAAGTTGATCCATTTAACATTACGGTCAATGATGAAATTGATGAAACAATAGAACTAAAAGATTATAAAATACCTGTTCCAAATACATCCAATAATATAGTATTAAAAATAATATTTATTATAACAATAATATTATTAATATGAAAAAGATTCTATTTTTTCTATCAATAATGACAATAATACTATTTTATTTTTCAATTATAAAAATTAGTGATGCACCATCAACATTAAACCTAGTTAAAAATTTTAAAATTATATATAACAAAGAAAGTGAAAAAGAAAAAGACAACATAATAGGATATATTAAAATTGATAAACTAAATATAAATGAGAAATTATATAAAATAGATAGTTCAGAAAATAATGTTGATAAACATATAACAATTTTAAAAGAATCAATATTATCAGATAATGAAAATAGTATTATTTTCATCGCTGCACACTCAGGAACAGGTGATATTGCATATTTTAAAGATTTAGATAAATTAAGCACAAATGATATTATAATATTAAATATTAATAAAAAGAACTATACATATATTGTTAAGGAAATGTGGGAAGATCCTAAAAATGGATATATAAATATTAATAAAGAGAAAGAAAAACAACTTGTATTAACAACTTGTAGTCCTAATAATAGTAAAAAACAGCTCATAGTAAATTGCATAGAAAAAGAATCAAATTAATGATTCTTTTTTTTAAACAAAATTACTGTAAATTGTTCTTTATTTCATCAATACCTTCAATATATTCTTCAACGCTTCCATCACTAAATTTAATTAATGTTGGTCCATTTATAACAATTTCACTTGCATTAGCTGGATTAGTATTAGATTCATCGCCTGAATATTTTTTATTTAAACCGTTACTCATATCAACTGTATATATATTGATACTATTTTCTTTAGAATTATAGGAACTTACTATACTAGAACATTCAGAATTTATATTTTCATCACTTTTATCATAGTATATAACGTAATAATCTCCATCACTAATTGAAAAACTTCTTCCAACCATAATATTAGTGTATGATATTGTCTCTGTAGTTTCTTCTGTATTATTAGAATTTGAGTCAGTTTTATTTTTTGATACAATATAAATAGTTAAAAAATAGAAAGCACATATAAAGATAACTACACCAAATACAACAAAGGCATAACGTTTAATATTAAAATCAAATTCCGAATTAATATTATTAATTTTATTTTTTTCATTTTTTATACTATTATTTTTCTTTTTTGTTGCCATATTCTCTTCACCCAATAAATATTATAACATATCTTATTTATTAAAGTCTATTACTTAACTGATGAAACGCCAACAATGGATTGAGCAATTTCAATTAATTCATCTTTTCCCATAACCTCGCTAACAAGATAATATTCCATATTTCCACTTATCCAAGTAAGAGAATTATCATTCATAACACCAATTGTATCCATTAATTGAAAAGGCTCCCCAGAACTAGGAATAATCGTTAAATCATTAAAAACATCCATAGTCTCTTCAACCAATAAAAAACTTTTTTCACCATCATATGTCATTATTACACGTTGTCCATTATCTTTGCTTATCTTTTTTTCATCAATCAATTTTGTTCCATTTGGTAAAAACAAGGGATAAATTATATCATCAATACTCATAGTCTCTTTAGTATTTTCATTTGAATAATCATCATCTAATTCAAAAAAATTATTATCAAATTTTGGAGAAAATGAAATTTTATCCACAGTAAGTTTCATACATACATTATTATCATTATCATAAATATCTACTTGTTTTAACAAATAATTATTATCAAAAATAATCTTTTGATAAGATAACTTTGCATTATTAGAATAATTAACTTTTGTATTATAGACAAATTTGTTATTTTTAAACTCAAATTTCTTATCATTATCTTCTTTTATATCACTTATTATTGTATCATACAAATATATCTGAGAATTATTATATGGCCAGTCACTACTAAATTTAAAACTCTTATTCATAGAAGGAGTTAAAAGATAAACACCATCTTTATTTTTAATAATAACTTGTTTAAAATCATTAGATTTATTAGTCAAATCTACTTTATAAAAACCTTTTTTCTTGTCAAAATATGACTTTACATAATAATTATATATATCATCATTATTAACAATTTCCAATTCTCCACTTAATTTATATCCACTACTTTTATTATATTTTTTTAATAAATTATTTGTAACACTTTTTTGACTGTTTTTCCCACATCCAGTCATAAAAACACATATAACAATTATAAATAAAAATATCTTTTTCATAATAATCTCCAATCTAATAAATATTATGATTGAAAAAATTATATATTACAAAAAAAAGTCAACATATAGTTGACTTTTTAAAATACTACTTTTTAGTAATAACTATTTTTACCTTTTTTGTTTTAGATGCATATGATAATTTTAAATCTGTTCCAGTAACTTTAACTTCTACTTCATGTGTTCCTTCACCATAATTCTTTAAATCGACATATGCAGTAATATCACTATCTTTAATATTATTAAGAGATTCTTCACTACCCTTAACAACAACTGTTACTTGTCTATCACTATCAGTAGCAGCTTGTACTTTGTAACCACTATCCAAGTTCTTTGTTGTTATTGAAACATTTTCAAATTCTTTACTAGAAGAATTATCAACAACGACTTTTACATTAATATTTTTAGAACTTAAATCAGTAATACCCTTAGGTTTCTTCAATGTAATATTATAATCTTTATCTTTTTCAAGGCCTTTAACATCCACTTCAACATCTAACTGTTGTAATTGATCTACAGCAGATTGTTCACCATATACAGTTATCGTAGAAATATTTGGAGTAATTGACTTAATGGATTTACCAAAAGCTAGATTACCCTTCGGAACAACCCTTATAGGAACCTCTTTACTTGGTGAAGTGATTGTTACATTTGCAGAAACAGTCTTAGGAACAATTTCAACATCCAATATATTTCCATCATTATCATAGGCAACTAAAGGAATATCCTTAATAGTTACATCACCTGCTTTAGGATTAGGGATACTATTAACATCTAATAAAGCTTTTACAGTAGCAACTTTATCAAGTTTATATTGTGCACCTTTGATAATAACGTCACTTCTATCTATTTCAACATTATCAATATATAGTTTTGAATCAAGTTTATCAAGATGTAAAATATCATATGTAAGTGGTCTATTTTCACTTACTTTTTCGTAAATAGTTACATTAACCTGAGTAGGATCTAACTTGTAATCTAAAGATTTAAGTCTTTGAGTATACTTAAGTGATACCTTATGAGTACCAGGCTTCAATCCAGTTAAATCAACTGAAACACCCTTTGAAGGTGATTGTTTAGCTAAGAATATATGCCTTCTTTGACCAATTAAGGTAATATCAACTGTTTTAGGAAGTCCATCTACTACATATAATTCTTCATTATATACAGCAGTTACAGGCTGATCATACAATATTTCAGCATATTGATCAATCATAACATTAGACTCATTATCAATATAAATAAATACAATAAATGCTAATAATAAACTAACAATAAGCAAAGTAGATTTTTTACCAGATAATCTATCAAGATTCTTTGCCCAGTTTTTAGACAATTCCATTATTTTAAGTATTATTCTTGTTATTGGAGAAATAATTAACTTGTCAAAGAAAATACCAATTCTTCGAAATAGTTTTACAAAAAAATTATCTTTCTTCTTCATATATCTCTTCCTCATTTAATTCTTCTTCATATTCTGCTTCTTGTTTTGGTTTTAATTCATCAATCAAAAGCATTCTAACATCATCAAGTGTCAAATTATAAAGCATTTCTCCCTTTAATGCGATAGAAACTCTTCCAGTTTCTTCAGAAACAACTATACAAATTGCATCAGTTTCTTCAGCAAGTCCCAATGCAGCTCTATGTCTTGTTCCAAGTCTTCTATTAATCTTAGGACTACTACTTGTAGGGAACACAGCACCTGCACATGTTATTCTATCTCCTTGAATAATTACTCCACCATCGTGTAGTGGGTTTCCTTCATAAAATATAGCAATCAATAAATCACTACTTAAATCTGCATATAACTTTTTAGCTTTATCTATATAATTACCTAAACTAACATCTCTTTCAATTACAATTAAAGCTCCAATTCTTTCTTTTCTCAAATAATCAATTGCATTTATCATTTCATACACTAAATGTTCTCTTTCATCAACAGTTAAAGTCTTATGTCTACCAAGAAGTTGATTTCTTCCCAATTGTTCAAGAATAGTTCTAATTTCAGGTTGAAATATTACAATAACCGCAACAGGACCCCATTGAATAATATAATCAAGTAAATATCCAACAGTAATAAAACCAAATATCTCACTTATAACCTTTAAAATTATAATAAAAAGTAATCCTTTAAAAATTAAAGAAAGCTTTACATTATTTTTAATATTTTTAAGTATAAAATAAAAAATTAGCCATACTAAGGAAATATCAACTATTTTTCTTAATATAGTTAAAATATCTGAAAGTGATATAACCATCTTTTCATCTCCTTACAAAATAAATACAGGTCTATTTTTACCAACCCCATATCTATATATATGATAACATTTTATCTAAATTTTATCAACTATCAATAGAAGAAAAGAGATAGAAATTTCTTCTTTTTAAGTATTCTCTCTCTTTTTTATCTTCACATTTCTAATTGTACTTACTATATCAGATTCAGAAATTTTACCTACAACAGTAAAATCAATTTTTCTTGTATCTTTTGATACACTTTTTAATTTTATTTTCAACTTATCACCAACATAATAATTATCATAATTATCCAAAGATATTAATGAATAGTTTTCAGGATCATGTAAATAATCACCGGGTAAATCTTTCACTCTAACAGTACCCTCAATCATGTTATTTATTTCAACAGTCAAACAGCTTTTTGAAACACATAATACAGTAGCTTCAAATTCTTTACCAATATAATTATCCATATAATCAACTAAAAACATTCTAAAAACATCTCTTTCAGTCTCATCAGAAATTCTTTCTGTACGAGTTGTATTTTCTGCTATTATAGGAGCTTTATACATCCACTTGTTCTTGTTCTTGCCATCATTATCATCATTAAATACACAGTCCCATAATATTCTATGAACTATTAAATCTGAATACCTTCTCCCTGGTGAAGTAAAATGACAATAATTATCTTTAGCTAAGCCAAAATGGCCAATATTTTTGGAACTATATTTTGCCCTTGACATACACTTTATTGCTTCTGTTGTAAGAAGATTTGAATATCTACTACTGCTACATATATGTTTAACAAATTCCTGAAAAATTTTCTTACTAGAAACAATTTCTTCAGCTGAATATGAACTAAAAGGCAAATTTATAGCATTTAAAAGTTTTAATAATTCAACCACTTTAGATTTATTTGGTCTTCCATGAATTCTATGAATACAAGGGAGTCCTCTTTTAGATAATTCTTTGTCTACAGTTTCATTAGCAACAAGCATAAACTCTCCAATTAAATTTTCAGCAACATCTTGAGTTCTCACACTAAAATCTAAATTTTTGCTATTTCTATCAGTATAAGGTCTAACATCAAATCTATCAAATTCTACAGATCCTCTTTTCAGTCTTTCCCTTCTAAGTAGAAATGCTAATTTACTCATTAATTTTAAGGTATCAACATATTTAATATATTCTGAATCAATAACTCCAGCCTTTAAAATATCATTTACTTTTTTATAAGACATCTTTAACTTTGAATTAATAATAGAAGGTGTAATTCTATAATTGATAACTCGCCCTTCTGAATTTATTTCCATTACACATGAAATTGTCATTCTATCAACATTTGGATTTAAAGAGCCAATACCTCTTGAAATTATATAAGGCAACATAGATATAACTAATTCACCTAAATAATAAGTATTTCCCTTTCTAAAAGCATCTCTATCAAGAGGGGAGCCTTCAGGAATAATACTAGCAATATCAGCAATATGGACTCCTAAAATATAGTTACCTTTATCATTTATTGTACAACTAACAGCATCATCCATGTCTTTAGTATCATCACCATCTATTGTAAAAGTTATCCAATTAGTAAAATCATCTCTTCCAATTCTATCAACATCCCGAACAACATTGGGTATTTGTTCCAACTGTTTTAAAGATTCATAACTAAAATCATTATCCACTCCATGTTTAAAAGCTTCCCATAAGATTTTTTGATTATAGTCACCATCAAATTTAAATCTTTTAACAATTTTTCCCAAATAGGTATTTTCATCATATTTATCATCTAAAGATACTAAAACTTTCTCTCCATCCATAGCCGATTCATTCAAAGCAATAATAATGTTACGTTTTTTCTTATCGACAGGTCTAACATAATATTTATCACCGTCTGAATAAACCTCTCCTGGAATATAAACTAAATATCTATCTATTATTTCAACAATCTTTGGAGGAGTCCTATTACACCCAGGATCTACTAACACATAATCTCCATCTATTGCACCAAACACTTTATCCTTACCTATAGAAATATTTTCATCTTTTTTATTACCATTATAAATAGAGATATTTACTTTACCTGCACCATTTCTATCCGCATAAAATCTACCTTTTTTTAATAACGTCTTTGACATTTTTATATAATTACCAGAAGATGTTTTATATACTTTAAATTTCTGTACAGCTTTATCTAACAAATCTAAAATATTATCTCTTTCCTCAGGAGAAAGTGAAACTTTTCTTCCTTCCTTTAAATAAAGTAGTTTTTCTATTTTTATTATTATTCTTTCAAAAGAAATAGGTTTATCTTCATTACTTAAAACTTTTTCAATATAGTACTCCATATGATATCCCCCATACAATTAAACTATCATAAATAAAAACAAAAAAAAAGACTTTTTAGCCTTTTTCATATTCAATATGTCCTAACAATATTCCTATATTAACTAGTCCACAAATACCTACTAGTAAATATACTATTTTTGACATTATTGATTGACTTCCAAAAATAGTAGCAACTAAATTTATATCAAATAATCCTATTAGTCCCCAATTAACAGCACCAATAATTGTTACCACTAATAATATTTTTTGTAATGTCTCCATTATATAACCTCCTATATATATACTTTCCAAAATAATAATAATTATACAAAAAAAGAGCAATTTCTTGCTCTATTGAATTCTTCTTACTGAAACTATTTGAGTTCCTGAACCTCTTAACCAACCATCTATATTACTGATAATTACTCCAGTTCCAGGATTAGCGGCATGTATCATAGTTCCATTCCCAACATATAATGAAGAGTGAGTAACAGTACTTCCATATCCCCATAATACTATATCACCAGGTTGAGCATCTGCATAACTTACTCCTACACCATCATATAGTTGTGTATAAGAACTTCTACTTACTCCTACACCAACTAAAGAATATACATATTGTACAAATCCACTACAGTCAAAACCATATGGACTATTTCCTCCTGAAACATATGGACTACCTACAAGTGAATATGCAATAGATACAACATCATTACCATATACGCTTGGATCAACATTCGCAAATGTTGGTGCAACATATACAGGTTCTGGTTCTGGTTCTACAACCTCTAAATTAAACTTTTGTACAGTTATATTTCCAGATTTATCAACTGCATTAATAGTAATTTCATGTACCCCAACAGAATTAATATCATCACTATATGAGATACTATAATAATTTGAACTACCATTATCCACATTTTCTAGATAATTTAAATTACCATCTAAGGAATCATTTACAGACTCAATATTATCAATTAAATTAAATTCCTCTCCTTTTGTAACAGTCATTGTATCATTTTTAATAGTAATAGTTGGTGCAACAGAATCAACAACTGAAACAACAATTGGAACTTCTCTTACTACATTATTTTTTTCTACTTCAAGAATTACTTCCTGTTCCCCTAAAACATTAGGATTTATATCTTTTTTAACAGAAACAACCTTTCCATCAACTTCTTTTATCAGTTTTCCTAAATCATAGTTTGCAGTTCCATATTCTATAACATTAGATTCACTAACTACCACCCTTATACTCTTATAAGTACAATAACTATGATATACATAACAACTTATCATCATAATTAATGACAAACTCGTCAAGATTAATATTCTTTTTATCTTATTAATCGACGACCCATCAATTGATTTCATATCATTATCCTCCCGACAAGTGTTTATTATAGCATACTAATTTTTTTTTGTCAAAATCTAATCACTCAAGCCTTTATAATCAGTGTCCAACATTGTATATTTTTCATCCAATTTCGTTGCAGAAACAGACTCCAATTGGTACCAACCATTTCTAAACATTTCAACATATAGTTTTCTTTGAAGATCCGATATTTTATTAAAAATATCCTTATATTTATCATATAACCATTCATTACTTGCCTCTGTCATAGCAACAACATAATTCTTTTCCATTTCCTTAATTGTTGTTAGTAAACACATACAATAATCTTTTTCATTAAGTTCAATCCCCATAGGCACTTTAGTAACAGTATTTCCAATTTTACTCATTTGTATCACCTCCAGGATTATTTATGATATCAAGTATACAGTTCATATTATTTTCAAACAAGTCACTTGCTTCTCCAAAAATATCCATTAATTCTTGATTATTAATATACTCAATATCATTACATGTTTTTTTAAAAGCATTATAATTCCATTGAAACATATCACTTAAATAATCTAAATCTTTACCTGTAATAATATCTACAGGAACATTTTCATATTTCATATAATTTTCCTCCCATAAATATTATGAGATAATAAATCAAGAATTATACAACTATTTATCATTATTTTTTTATTAACTTTTTTTGATACATATATTCAGGCAATTTTCTTCCAATTATATCGATGTTTTTTAATTTGTCAGGATTGTTACTCATCATAATGCTACCATGTCCGATTAAATTTATTAAATAAAAGTCTTTATTAAAATCATTATTATAATATTCATATATAATCTTCTTTATTTCATCAGTTTCTTCAATGGCACCACAAGGTAATACCATTTCTGTATAAGGAGCTTCATTAATATAACAATGAGAATGTATCATATAATTTATTTTTGAAAACATTTTATATAATCTCACTTGTATTGGAGTATCTACTGAAGGCTTATTTTCTCCACAATAATATATTTTATCATTTTCTAAATATACAGGAACAAATTCATCTATATCAATAAATTCTTTATTAACATTCCTCTTACTAACAAAAATATATTTACCATCTCTAAAAGAAGGAAAACCTTTAGGGCATCTAAAAGAAGCATTTCCTAAAAATCTTTTTACATCTTTCGTTTGAAAGGTGACCTCAGCAAACTTAATTGCATATTCCCTTACAATTTTTAAAAATTCTTTTTTAACTGGAATAGTATAACTATTATCTGACTTATACATTTCTTCTTTAAACATATTAAAAAACCAAGCTAATGCACCAATATCTTCATCAGAAGAAATAGTTGAGTCACGAGTTATTTCTTTTATAAAATTTAATCTATCTAATAATTCATATGCACAATCTTCAATATTTGTTCCTTCATACCATACATTTCCAAGTGGATCAAATAACTTCATCCCATAAATATTATTATTCTTACTAAACTCAACAGTTAAGTTAGATTTTAATGAAAGTGCCCTTTGTAATAAATCCTGAAATGAATATTTATTATCAATATTTCTTTTTGATGACACTAGCATTGTTTTATAATTAATATCTTTAACATTTCTTATTTTAGGCAATTCATTAGGAACATTGGCCCACCAAATAACAATATCATATTCTGTACATGAATCTAATATCTTATTTAAATCATTATAATTACCACCATTATAAACAGTAGTATTAGGTAAATGTTTAGAAAATTCATCTACAATTTTTGATTTTTTTCCTCCATTTAAATCCCAGTTACCACCAACAAAAAGTATTTTATCTTTCATATTTAAACCTCCTAACTAGTTTTTTTGCAATATCATCTTTACCATTAGCAGTAGAGACATTGTCATCCTTATCAATTAAATAAGCTATATGGTTACCACTTCTAATATCAGATAAATCATTTGCAACAACCATATCACAACTATTTTTATTCATTAGTTTTCTTCCAACACTTATTAACTCATTTTTAGAAACACCGTCTAATAGTTTAAATCCAACAAGAAATGTAGTTGGACTAACATCCTTTATTATAGATATTACCTTAGGAGTCTGTTTTAAAACTATTACTAAATTATTCTCATTAGAAGAAATTTTACTACCATTAATTTTTTCAACTAAATTAAAATCACCAGTATTTTCAAAACTCTTCTTCAATTTATCAAGTGTAGTAACATAATCTGTTGTATAATCAGACACAGCCATTGAATGAATAAAAAAATCAATATTATCATTTTTAAGTAAAAATTCAACATTATTTTTTAAATCACTAACACCTTCTACTTCAATTATCTTAATGCTTTTACTATTTGGCTTAACAGTGTTTTTAGAACAAATATAATAAATTTTAACATCATCAATTTCTTCCAATATCGTATTAGCAATTGTACATCCAAGTTTCCCACTTGAAGAATTTGTTATTTTTCTTACATTATCTATTCTTTCACTGGTTCCTCCAGCTCCTGTTGCATTGTATCCACATGCAAGATGACCACTTATAGGTCCGATAAATTTATAACCATACTTTGTTAATCTTTTAATGTTATCCTGAACAATTGGATTTTCATACATTCCATTATTCATTGCCGGAGCAAAAACAACAGGTGCTTTTGTAGCCATTATTGTAGTAGATAACATATCATCAGCAATTCCACTAGCAACTTTACCAATAATATTGGCTGTTGCTGGAACAACCAAAAATAAATCTGCCTTTCTTGCTAAACTTATATGCTCCACATCAATATGATCAGGTCGATCAAACATATCCACAATAACCTTATTTCCAGATAAAACTTCTAAAGTAAGAGGCGTAATAAATTTAGTAGAATTATTAGTCATAATAACATCAACATTTGCTCCCTCTTTTTTTAAATAACTTATTAATCCACATACTTTATAAGCAGCAATTCCTCCAGTCACCCCAATCACAATATTCATATTTTCAAACATAAAATCACTTCCTTTTCTAAGATAATTTTATTCAATTATTATTGATAAGTAAAATATATAAATGTTATAATGTTCATAAGGAGAGCTTATTATGAATATAGATTTAGAATTATATAAAATTTTTTATATTGTCGCAAAACATAAACACATGACAAGAGCAAGTGAAGAACTACATATATCACAACCAGCTATAAGTCAATCAATAAAGAAACTAGAAGAACAATTAGATGGTACATTATTTATAAGAAGTAATAAAGGAATGGAATTAACAAGTGAAGGGAAAATGTTCTATGATTACGTTAAAGGAGCATTAGAATTAATAAATAACGCAGAAAATGAATTTACATCTTTTAAAGATTTATCTAAAGGAGAAGTAAAAATAGGAGCATCCACAACACTCACAAAAATTATTTTAATGGATGCATTAAAAAACTTTCATAAAGACTACCCAAACATAGAAATAAATATAACTAATGATTTAACAAGCAATCTATTAATAGATCTAAATAAAGGCAAATTAGACTTTGTGATTTTCAATGAGGGTGATATTAAAGAAACAAATATAAAAGTTAATCAAATTGCTGAACTTAAACAAGGATTCTTATATAATCCAGACTTTTTTAATGACAATATAAAAAAAGTAGATGAATTAAATAATTATCCACTTATTATGCAAAAAAAAGAATCAAACAGTAGAAAATTCATTGATGAACAAATGTTAAAACAAAACATATTACTAAAGCCAAAAACAGAAGTAGTAAGTCAAGACTTAGTAATAGAATTTACTGAAGCAGGATTTGGAGTTGGATTCGGAATTGTTGAATTAGCTAAAAAGAATTATCCGCATTT
>CADBGE010000031.1:0-10856 GCA_902794075.1 uncultured Erysipelotrichaceae bacterium
AAAATGGAGTATTTATTGCAATGAAAGGAAATTTAGAAAATGAACTTAATCAACAGATAAGAAAAAAAATAGAAAAAAAATATATTATTGAAAAACAAGAAAAGTTTATATTACCAAAAGAAGGAAGTAAAAGAACATTATTATTGTTAAAAAATAGGTAAAAAAGCCTATTTTTTTTGTAAAAAAAGAGTTGAAAGAATATAAAATATACATTATAATGATAATATAGGGAATAATAAAAAGAATTAAGAAAGGGGAAATATCATGTACGGAGATGAAAAGGATGAAGTTGTACAATTAAATTTAGATGATATAATACCTAATAGATTTCAACCAAGAGAAGTTTTTGATGAAAGAGCATTAAAAGAATTAGCAGTATCAATAAAGGAACATGGTGTAATACAACCAATTATTGTAAGAAATGTACAAAATGGAAAATATGAAATAATTGCAGGAGAAAGAAGATACAAAGCTTCAGCTCTAGCAGGATTAACTAAAATCCCAGCAATAATAAGAAATTTAGATGATAAAGAAAGTTCAAAAGTAGCATTATTAGAAAACCTACAAAGAAAAAATCTAAATGCTATAGAAGAAGCAAAAACATATCAAAAGATATTAGAACTTGATGAAATGACACAAGAAGAATTAGCAAAAACAATGGGAAAAAGTCAATCTGCAGTTGCAAATAAATTGAGATTGTTAAACTTATCAGAAGATGTTCAAGATGCAATATTAAAAGAACAAATATCAGAAAGACATGCAAGAGCATTATTAAATGTTCCTGATAGTAAAAAACAAAAAGAACTATTAAAAAAAATAATTGATGAAAAAATAAGTGTAAGAAAACTAGAAGAAGAAATAAATAATTTATATCCAAAAGAAAAAACAGAAAATAATGAAATAGAACAAGCAACAAATGGATTCTTAAATAATAGTCCTTTAATACCAACAACAGTTAATATCGAAGAAGAAAATAATTATGGAAAAGTAACTATTGCACCTCCAGAAGAAGGGGAAGAAGGAGGAGAAGAAAAATTTTTAAATTATGGAGAAATAGGAAAAGAAGAAGAAAAAATGGATTCGCCACAAGGATTTGAATTACCTAAAACAATAGAACCAGAAAAAATAAAAGATACAGCAAAAGATATAAAATTGCAATCAAATATCCCAACATCAGATATAGATGGATTACTAAATATTACATCAGGACCAGTAACTCCAGCAGAAAAGATAATAAAGGACACAACAACAGAAATAAAAGATAGTTCAGACGATTATTTTAAAAAGCCTGATTTAGCAGCAGTAAATTTACCATCATTAAATAATCATGGAATGAATATAAATGATGAATTAACAAATGATGATGAAAAGTATAGTGTTGAAGAAGCAACAGAAAAGATTAGAAAATTAGTAGAAAATTTAAAAAATCATGGAATTGATATAAATGCAGATGAAATGAATTTCCCAACATCATATCAAGTAATTATAAAAATTCAAAAAGAAGATTAATTCTTCTTTTTTTTACAAAAAATGTTTAAAAAAAGAATATAATTTGATACAATGAATAAGTAAAATGAAAATGGGTGATTAGATGGGAAAGGTTATATCAATATCAAATCAAAAAGGTGGAGTTGGAAAAACCACAACAAGTATCAATCTTTCTGCATCATTAGCAGTATTGGGAAAAAAAGTATTATTAATAGATATAGATCCTCAAGGAAATACAACTACTGGTGTGGGAATTAATAAAGGAGAAATTGAAAAAAGTATATATAATGTACTTATAGGTGATTGTAATATAAAAGAAGCAGTAATAAAAACAAAATACAAAAATTTTTATGTTATTCCATCAACTATAAGTTTGGCAAGACTATCAACAGCATTATTAGAAAAAGAAAGAAGTACACCAGGTTTTAAAAAAGAAGAACAATTAAAAAATAGTATTGAAGAAATAAAAGAACAATATGATTTTATTATAATTGATTGTCCTCCTTCAATAGATATACTAACAAAGAATGCTTTAATAGCATCTAATTCAGTATTAATACCAGTACAATGTGAATTTTTCTCATTAGAAGGTTTAGCACAAGTAATGAATACAATAAGGAAAACACAAAAAGAGTTAAATACAACACTAAATATAGAAGGAGTACTGTTAACAATGCTAGATTCAAGAACAAACTTAGGTTTTGAAGTTGTTACAGAAATAAAAACATATTTTAGTGAAATTGTATATGACACAATAATTCCAAGGCTTGTTCGATTGACAGAGGCTCCATCACATGGAGAACCTATAATTGAATATGATCCAAAAAGTAGAGGGTCAGAAGCATATATTAATCTCGCAAAGGAAGTGATTAAAAAGAATGGATAATAATATGAATGAAGAATTTCCAAGAAGGAAAGCATTAGGAAAAGGATTAGAAGAGTTATTTAATAGTGAAATACTAGATTATAATACAGTAGAAGAAAAAATAGTTAATGAAACTCCAAAAGAAGAAATAATAAAAGTAAATATAGATGAATTAAGACCAAATCCATATCAGCCAAGAAAAGTCTTTGATGAAGCAGCTTTAAAGGAATTATCAGAATCAATAAAAGAACATGGAGTTTTCCAACCAATAATAATAAAAAAATCAATTAAAGGATACGAAATAATTGCCGGAGAAAGAAGAGTTAAAGCATCAAAACTTGCAGGATTAAAAGAAATACCAGCAATAATAAGAGATTTCAATGATACACAAATGATGGAGATTGCTCTATTAGAAAATCTTCAAAGAGAGAATCTAACTGCAATTGAAGAAGCTCAAGCGTATCAAAAATTACAAGAAACATTATCATTAACTCAAGAAGAATTAGCAAAAAGAATAGGTAAGAGTAGAAGTCATATAACAAATATGTTAGGATTATTATCATTACCTCAAATAATACAAGATGATGTAAATAATAAAAAAATAACAATGGGACACGCTAGAGTATTAAGTAAATTAGAAGATAGAGAACAACAAAAAGAATTAGAGAGAAAAGTAATTGAAGAAGGAATAAGTGTAAGAAAATTAGAAGAATTAACACAACAATCTTCAATAGTAAAAACAAATCCTCAAGTAAAAAGAAAAAAAGAAAAAAATGAATATTATTATATTCAAGAAGAATTAAGGGAAAAATTAGGAACAAAAGTAATAATAAAACAAAATAAAATAGAAATAAGTTTTACAAACGAAAATGATTTAGGAAGAATATTAGAATTATTAAACATTGAGGTAGGTAAATAATATGAAAATAGACATTGCTAATATAACAATAGATATTTTCAAAATAATAGTTCCAATTATTTATATATTATTAGGAATAATAGCATTTAATATAATAAAAAGGCTAATTATGAAATCTCCTAAGAAATATAAATTATTAAAAGAAACACAACTCCAAAGAATAAAAACAATTAAAATATTGATACTAAATATAATAAAATACCTAATTATTACATTTGTATCTATAGCAATATTATCTCAATTTGGAATAAACGTTAAATCAATATTAGCCGGATTAGGAATTGGAACAGCGATAATAGGTCTTGCCTTTCAAGATCTTGCAAAAGATTTAATCGCAGGTTTTTCCATAATAACAGAAGGAGAATATGAAGTAGGAGATACGATTGAAGTTGAAGGCTTCATGGGAATTGTTACAGAAATAGGACTTAGAACAACAAGAATTAGAAATTTTAAAGGAGCAACTAAGATAATTGCTAATCATTATATGAACAATATAATAAATTATAGTGATAATAATTCCTTAGCAATTGTAGATGTATCTATTTCATATGAAACAGATGAAACAAAAATTGATGAGGCTTTTAAATCCTTATTTGACAGAATAAAAGGGAAAATTCCAAATGCAGTAAATGAACCACAACTATGGGGAGTACAAGAATTATCAGATTCATCAGTTATTTATAGAGTAGTAGTTGAAACAACTCCAACAGAATATTTTGCAACTGAAAGATATTTAAGAAGAGAAATAAAAAAAGAATTTGATAAAAATAATATCAAAATACCATATACTCAGATAGAGGTGCATAATGGAAAATAATAATTATAAGTTAGGATCAGTAGTAATAATGAAAAAACAACATCCTTGTGGAACAAATGAATGGGAAGTAGTAAGAGTAGGAGCAGATATAAAAATAAAATGTTTAAACTGTGGAAGAACTGTACTAATTCCAAGGATAGAATTTAATAAAAAATTAAAAAAAATAAAAGAATAGAGGAAAATAATATGTATGAAAAAGGAAGGTTAAGACTAAAAAAGTTTTATTTTCATCCAATAACAACATTTATTGTATTAACATTTTTTTTATTAATATTAAGTGGAATATTATCTTTTTTTGAAGCACAGGCAAAATACAATACAATAAATGTAAATACACATGAATTAGAGCCAGTATTAATAGTTGTGGAAAATTTGTTATCATTTGATGGAATAAAATTTATAATAAGTGAATCGGCAAAGAATTTTTTAAGCTTTGCACCGTTAGGTACATTATTAATATCACTAATAGGATTAACAGTAGCAGAAGGTACAGGATTTATTGAAATGTTAACAAGAAAACATTTAAGTAAAATATCTAGACCAGTTTTTACATTTTTAGTGATTTTTATATCAATAGTATCATCATTAATAAATGAAGTTGGTTATGCAATATTAATTCCATTAATTGCACTAATATACTTTATTAATGATAGAAATCCAATTTTAGGAATAGTTACTGCATTTTGTGGAGTATCATTTGGATATGGAGTTTCACTATTTGTTGGTTCAACAGAAGTTTCACTTCTAAATTATACAAAAATTGCATCACATCTTATTGATGAAAATATGCACATAGCATTAACATCAAATTTGATATTTATAATAGTTGCAACAATTATACTATCAATAGTAGGAACTATAATAATAGAAGCAATAATAGCTCCAAAAATTGGTAAATATAAAAGAGATGAAGATTTATCACCAACAGAAAAATATCAACCATTAACTTTAGAAGAGGCGGAACAACAACAAATAGAAAAAGAAAAAAATGAAAAAAGAGGACTTAGATACGCATTAATAGTCTCAATATTATTCTTATTATTTTTTATCTATGCATTAATACCTAATTTACCATGGTCAGGATTATTACTAGATATGAAAGAAAAAACATATCTTAATCAATTATTTGGAGAAAACTCATATTTTCAAGATGGATTTACATACATCGTATCCATGTTATTCTTAGTCGCAGGAATCGCATATGGAATAGGAAGTAAAACCATAAAAAATGATAAAGAAATAGTAGAAAATGCAAGTAAGAAATTTAATAACATAGGAAGCATATTAATATTAATGTTTGTAGTATCTCAGTTTGTTGCCGTATATAGAAAAACAAATATAGGAATGGTTATAACAGCATGGTTAGCAAATTTATTGGAAAAAATCTCATTTAGTGGAATACCACTTATTATAGTTACACTTATTTTTATAGCAATAGCGAATTTATTTTTAACATCAACAGCAAGTAAGTGGATGATTTTCTCTCCAGTTGTTGTACCATTATTTATGCAATCTAATATTTCACCACAATTTGCACAAATAGTAATGAGAGCAGGAGATTCTATGACAAAAGGCTTTACACCATTACTTGCATCATTTGTAATATATATAGGCTATTTAAATATATATAATTTAAAGAAAAATAGGCCATATACAATTAGAGAATCATTAAAATTAATTGCTCCATATTGTTTATTGATTAGTATTACATGGATAATAATTGTAGTATTATGGTATATAATAGGACTTCCAATTGGACCTGGAGTAAGTCCAACAATATAACACCTTAAATAAGGTGTTTTTTACTTGAATAAATATATTATTTTTTATATAATAAAGCAAGAAATATAAACGAAAGAAGGAATATTATGAGTTTAACAGCAGGTATAGTAGGATTACCAAATGTAGGAAAGTCCACTTTGTTTAATGCAATAACAAATCAAAAGATATTAGCAGAAAATTATCCATTTGCAACAATAGAACCAAATGTAGGAGTAGTAACTGTTCCAGATAAAAGAATGGATAAATTAAGAGAAATGTATGAACCAAATAAATTTATACCAACAGCTTATGAATTTACAGATATTGCAGGATTAGTAAAAGGAGCTTCACAAGGAGAAGGATTAGGAAATAAATTCTTATCTCATATAAGAGAAACAGATGCAATAGTAGAAGTTGTAAGATGTTTTGATGATGGGAAAATAATCCATGTAGAAGGAAATATTGATCCAATAAGAGATATAGAAACAATAAATTTGGAACTAGCAATTGCCGATTTAGATATCATTAATAATAGATTAGAAAGAGTATCAAAAAAAGCAAGAACAACAAAAGATAAAAATGATTTATTAGAAGTAGAAACATTAGAAAAATGTAAAAAGGCTTTATTAGAAAATAAGCCAATAAGACAAGTTGAATTAACAGATGAAGAAACAAAAGTAATAAAGTCATATAGTTTTTTAACACAAAAACCAATTATATATCTTGCAAATATAAAAGAAGAAGAATTAACTAATCCAGATAATGAATATGTACAAAAAGTAAAAGAGTATGCTGCAGCTGAGAATGCAAAAGTAGTAAGCCTATGTGCAAGAGTTGAAGAAGAATTAAGTGAAATGACAGAAGAAGAAAAGCAAGAAATGTTAGAAGCATTAGGATTAGAACAATCTGGATTAAATAAACTTATAACTGCAACCTATGATATTTTAGGTTTAGCAACATACTTTACAGTTGGAAAAGATGAAGTAAGAGCATGGACATTTAAAAAAGGAATGAATGCAAAACAATGTGCTGGAATAATTCATACAGACTTTGAAAAAGGATTCATAAGGGCAGAAGTTATTTCATATGATGATTTAATTGAATGTGGGAGTGAAATAAAAGTAAAAGAAGCAGGAAAAGCAAGATTAGAAGGAAAGGATTATCTAATGCAAGATGGCGATATATGCCACTTCAGATTTAATATATAATGAAAAGTAAAATAAGAATATTCGAAACAAATAAAAAAGATGGGAAAATGTCAAAAAACCCGAAATTTTATCAAAAAGATATAACTGAAAGTGAAAGACTCGAAAAATTTTATCAAGACAGGATAAATTTAGGAAAAAAATTAGGAATAGATGGAAATCACATTTTTCATATAAGACAAAAGGGATTAAGTAATATTGAATATGAAGATGGAAAATATATTTTAATAAATGATAATCATATGAAAAAACAAGATTATTATCAAGAGGATATCCAAGGAGATATACTTATTATTTCAGAAAAATACAAGGAAGTAGCAATTGTTAATCCTCAAGCAGACTGTCCAATATTAATATGTGAAGATAGAAAAAAAGGATACACAGCATTATCTCATTGTGGAGCAATGTATATTAATAGAAAATTACCACAAGATACAATAAAAGCATTATATAAATGCTGTGATAGTAAAGTCGATGATATTTATGTATACATAGGAAGTTGTATTAAGAAAGAATCATATAAATATGATAGATATCCACAATGGGCAACTAATGATGATGTCTGGAAGGGATTTATTGAAAAAAAAGATAATAATTATTATATAGATTTAGAAGGAGCAATAAAAAAGCAACTAAAAGAAATAGGTATAAGAAATATTGAATCATCTCCAATCGATACAGCAACAAATCCTGGTTATTATTCGCATACAGAGGAAAAAGCAGGAAGACAAAAAGATGGAGGACAAAACTTAGTAGGATTTTATTATAAATAAATAATAAAATATAGACATTTAAAAATAAATTTGTTATAATACCTACGAGTATTTTAAATACTCCTTGCTGTTTTAACAGCCAAAAGGCCAAAAGGAGGTGCAAAAAATGAGTAAATATGAAATCATGTTCATTGTTAGACCAGATATGGAGGAAGCAGAAATTAAAAAGACTGCAGAATCAATGAAAAAGGTATTAACAGACTCAAAAGCAAAAATTTTAGAAGAAAAAGCAATGGGTCAAAGAGAGTTAGCTTATGAAATAAGAAAATTTAATACTGGATATTATTACATGTATGTTATAGAAGCTAACCCAACAGCAGAACAAGAATTTAATCGTGTTGCAAGAATTAACGAAAGTATTTTACGTTCAATTGTTGTAAAAGTTGAAGAAAAATAAAAAAGAGGTATAGTTATATGAATAAAGTTTTTTTAATAGGAAGATTAACTAGAGATCCAGAATTAAGATATACAGGAAGTAACACTGCAGTAGCAACATTTTCTCTTGCAGTAAATAGAAATTTTGCTAACCAACAAGGTGAAAGAGAAGCAGATTTTATTAATATTGTTGTTTGGAGAAAACAAGCGGAAAATGTTAAAAATTATTTACAACAAGGAAGCCAAGTTGCAATTGATGGACGTATTCAGACAAGAAGTTATGATGACAATAATGGACAAAAAAGATACGTTACAGAAGTTGTAGCAGACAATGTTGAATTTTTAGGATCTAAAAACTCCTCAGGTAATTCTAGTAATATGAAAAATTCCACTGGAAGTAAATCAGAACCATCCCCATATGATTTTGGTGATACACCAGAACCTAAGGGAACAGATGTAGATAGTAATCCATTTGCTGATTTCGGAGCAAATATCGAAATAAGTGATGATGAATTACCATTCTAATTCTAAAAATAATAAGGAGGAAAGAACATGGCAGAATTCAATAGAAGAAAGAAAAAAGTATGTGCAATGTGTACTGGAAAAACCATTGATTGGAAAGATCCAGAAACATTAAAAAAATATATTAATGAAAAAGGTAAAATATTACCAAGAAGAGTAACTGGAAACTGTGCTGAACATCAAAGATATATTTCAACACAAATTAAAAGAGCACGTTCAATTGCATTTTTACCATATACAAAATAAAAAATGTAGAATTACTACATTTTTTTATTTATTCATAAATATTAAATAATTAGACAAATACCTATATTTATTATATAATGATAATGGGGATTTATAGGAGGAAATATGGGTATTATAAAAGAAAGAGGAAAGCTTCATAAATCAATAAAAAGTGCAAAAACTATATTTCTAATGGCTCATAAAAACCTAGACCTTGATGCTTTAGGAAGCCAAATAGGTATGTATATGCTTCTTAAAAAGAAAAGAAAGAATGTATATATAATAATAGATGATAAGCATCATGAAATGGGAGTAGAAAAAGTATTAAGAGAATTAGAAGGGTGTATTGAAATTATAAGGAGTGAATCAATAGAAGATTATCTTTATCCAAAACAATCAAAAAATTTATTGATAGTATTAGACACAAATAAAACAGAATTAGTTCAAAATAAAGAAATATTAAATATCATAAAAAATAAAGTAGTTATTGATCATCATGAATTGGGAAAAACAAGCATCAAACCGACATTAATGATAAATGATACAAAAGTATCAAGTACATGTGAAATGATTGCAAATTTAATAGAATATTATGATGTAGAAATAGAATCATATTATGCAACGATATTACTATCGGGAATAGTATTAGATACAAATAACTACACACTAAATACAACAGCGGAAACATATTATACATCATACTTTTTAGCATGTTTAGGAGCAAGCGCTAAGAAAGTTCAGTACTTGCTTAAGCAGGATATAGAAGAATATACAGAAAGACAAAAATTATTATCTGCAATTGAAACAATAAATGGCAATATAGCATTTACCAAAGCAACAGCTAATATGCATTATCGTAGAGAAGATTTAGCAAAAGTAGCAGATACATTATTATTCTTTAATAATATAGAAGCATCATTTGTAATTGCAAAAATAAATAAAGATACAATAGGAGTAAGTGCTAGAAGTTTAGGAAGTTATGATATTAACAAAATACTACAAAAGATAGGTGGAGGCGGAGATACAACAAGTGGAGCAGCAGTTTTCCAAAATACAACAATAAGTAAGGTAGAACAAGAATTAAAGAAAATAATAAAAGAAGAAGGAGAATAAGATGGAAGTAATTTTTATCAAGGATTTAAAAAATCAAGGTAAAAAGGGGCAAATAAAGAAAGTCAAAGATGGATATGCAGAAAACTATCTTATAAAAAATGGATATGCAGTAAAAAAGACAAAAGAAAATCTTTCTAAACTTAATCATGCACAAGCAAAAAAAGCAAAAGAAGAAGAACAAAAAAAGAAAGAAGCGACAGAATTAAAAGAAAAACTAGCAAAAGTAACATTAGAATTTAAAGTAAAAACGGGAGCAGGAGATAGAGTGTTTGGAAGCATAAGTTTAAAACAAATAAAAGAAGGTCTATCAAAGCAAGGATTTAATATTGAAAAAAGCAAAATTGATATAACAAATCCAATTCAATCATTAGGTTTTCATAATGTTAATTTAGATTTATATCCAGGAATAACTGCAATCATAAAAGTACATGTTATAAAATAGAGGTGAAAATATGCCAGCTAGAACACTACCAAATAATTTAGAAGCCGAAGAATCTGTATTAGGATCTTGCTTTTTATCCAAATATGCATTACAAAAAGCAACAGAAATATTAACAGCAGATTCATTTTATAATGAGAAAAATTCTAAAATTTTTCAAACAATGATAGAATTACAAGAAAATAATACACCTATAGATTTAACAACAGTAACAAGTTCTCTAAAAAATAAAAAAGAATTAACAGCAGTAGGAGGAGTCGAGTATTTAACAGAAGTACTAAATTTTGTTCCGACTGCATCAAATGTTGATTACTACATTAAAACAGTAGATGAATCAGCAACATTAAGAGGATT
>CADBGE010000031.1:10927-22596 GCA_902794075.1 uncultured Erysipelotrichaceae bacterium
AGAACAATTAAAGAAGTACTTGCAAAAACACAGGCTGATTTAGAAAGATTGTCAAAGAATAAAGGACAAATAAATGGATTAGAAACTGGATGGTATGATTTTGATAAATTAACTACAGGACTACATCCAAATGAATTAATAATAATTGCTGCAAGACCAGCAATGGGAAAAACAGCATTTGCTCTTAATTTAGCAACTCATGTAGCAATGACACAAGATAAAACAGTAGCCCTATTCACATTAGAAATGCCTGCAGAACAAGTTGCTTCAAGAATAATTTCTGCACAAGGACAGATTGATGGATTTAAATTAAGAACAGGAAATTTACTAAATCAAGATTGGAAAAGAATTAATGAAGCATCATCGAGACTTGCAAATACAAACCTTGTAATAGATGACACAGCAGCAGGAATGTCAATAGGAGAAATAAGAGCTAAATGCAGAAGAATGGCAAGTAGTGAAAAAGGACTAGCGTTAGTTGTAATAGATTATTTACAATTAATATCAGGTGGAAAAAATTATGGAGCAAACCGTCAACAAGAAGTATCAGATATATCAAGAAGTTTAAAAATATTAGCAATGGAATTAGAAATTCCAGTAATTGCTTTATCACAATTATCACGTAGTGTAGAATCAAGAGATGATAAAAGACCTATGATGAGTGACTTACGTGAATCTGGATCAATTGAACAAGATGCAGACATAGTAGCATTTCTATATAGAGATGATTATTATAATAAAGAAGCTCGTACAGAAGATAATAACAGTATAAGTGAACTAATAATAGGAAAACATCGTAATGGACCAACAGCTACAATAGAATTATTGTTTAAAAAGAATACATCTACTTTTCTTAATTTAAGAAAAGATAGAGAAGAAGGGGAGGGACAACAAAGTGGTTAAAAAAATAACACTATTAATTATGATATCTTCATTTATAGTATTATCAACAGGATTTACAAAAATATCTACAACCCCAAAAACATACTATAGAGTATATTTAAAGGGAGAATCACTAGGCTTAATAAAATCAAAAAAAGAATTAGAAAAATTCATTGATAAAAAACAAGAAGAAATAAAAAAAGAATATAATGTAGACAAAGTATATGTTCCATCAGAACTGGATATCGTTAAAGAAACAACATTTGATGAAAATATAAAAACAGTAGAAGAAATATATGAAGAAATAAAAGACAAGTCTCCATTCACAATAAATGGATATACAATAAAAATAAAAGGATTAGATACAAAAACAGAAGATGGAAAAACAATCAAAGGACAAACCCAAAAATTATATACAATAGAAAAAGAAACATTTACGGATGCAATAGAAGAAACTGTAAAATCGTTTATTCCTGAAGAAGAGTATAAAAATTATGCGAATAAAACACAAAAAGAAATAAATGATGTAGGAAAAATAGTTGAAAACATCTATATAAAAAACAAAATTACAATAAAAAAAGATTTAATCCCTGTAGATAAAAAAATATACACAGAAGAAGAAGAACTAAGTAAATATTTATTGTTTGGAACAACAAAAGATCAATCAAAATATATAGTTCAAGCTGGAGATACAATAGAAGATGTAGCATTTAATAATAAAATATCTACTCAAGAATTTTTAATCGCTAATCCAGATTTACAAGATGAAAACAGTTTATTATCTCCAGGACAAGAAGTAACATTAGGAATACTAAAACCACAATTTAGTGTGGTAGAACAAGAACAAGTAGTTTTTAGAGAAGAAAAAAATTATGAAACAGAAACAAAATATGATGATAATCAATATGTTGGATATAATGAAGTAGAGCAAGCAGGAGTAAAAGGAGAGAATAAAGTAACTCAGGTTGTTTTAAAAGTCAATGGAGAAGTTACAAGTAGAACAACAATAAATACAGAGGTAATAAAAGAACCAGTAAAAGAAATTATAGTAAAAGGTGGAAAACAGTCAGCTTATTCAGGAGGATATGGGTCTCCAATACCAACCGCAGGACAGTGGGCATGGCCTGCAACATGCTCTTCAGTTTCATCAGGATATGGATGGAGATGGGGATACTTCCACGATGGAAATGATATTGCAGGATGTGGATATGGATCAAATATCTTTGCGGCGCAATCAGGAACAGTAGAAGTATCACAGAAAAAAACAGGATACTATGCAGGAGGTTATGGAGATAATGGAGAATACATTATAATTAACCATCATAATGGATACTACACATTGTATGCACATTTATGTCCAGGATGTCGTGTTGTTCAAGCAGGAGATTATGTAGAAAAAGGACAAGTAATAGGTGGTATGGGTATGACAGGAGCAGCAACAGGGGTACATTTACATTTCGCATTATGGAATGGATTCCCTTATAGAGGAGGATCATCGCTTAACTCGATGTCAATATATTAATATGAAAATTATGACAATTGCCAGTGGATCAAAAGGAAATTGTACAGTAGTTATTTGTAATGATACAAAATTGATAATAGATATGGGAATTTCCTTCTTAACTTTAAAAAAATGTTTAGAAGAAAATTCCTTTTCTTTATCAGAATTTTCAGGGATTTTAATAACTCACTGTCACAAAGATCACACTAAAGGACTAGCTTCACTAATAAGTAAAACAAATTTAAAAGCATACATACCAGAAGAAATGTATGATAGTTTAAAAGAATACTTGCCATACCCAAGATGTAATTTTATAGATGATAAATTTAATATAAACGATGTAGAAATAGAATTAATACATACATCCCATGATGTACCATATTCAGTAGGTTTCATAATAAAACAAGATAATAAAAGTATAGTATATGTAACAGATACAGGTTATATAAATAGGAAATATTTAAATAAAATGATAAATCATAATTTATATATGATAGAAAGTAATCATGATGAAGTGATGCTTATGGAGGGACCATATCCAAGATTTTTAAAAGAAAGAGTAATTAGTGATAGAGGACATCTATCAAATAATACAACCGCAAAATATCTAAAAAAAATAGTAGGCCCTAATACAAAAAATATTATTCTAGCTCATATAAGTGAAAAAAATAATACAAAAGAAAAAGTATTGGAAACAATAAAAAAGGCAGAACTCCGCGATGATATTAACATATTTATTGCGGATCAATACGAAAAAAAATATCTAAAAGATGCTTTAGAAGAATATAAAAAAAGAATATCAAGATATACAAATATTGAAATTATAGAAGTAAATGATGAAGGACATGTAGAACAAGAAAAAGCTATAAAAATAGAAGGTCAGAAAATATTAAAATACATAAGCAATAAAGACTATTTAATAACATTAGAAATAGAGGGAAAACAACTATCCTCAGAAGAGTTTGCAACTAAAATAGATAACATATTAATAGAAAACAGTAATATTACATTTGTTATTGGTGGAAGTTATGGCTTATCTGATGAAATTAAACAAAAATCTAATTTACACTTATCATTTTCAAAAATGACATTTCCCCATCAATTATTTAGAATATTACTTTTAGAACAAATATATAGATGTTATAAAATAAATAATAATGAAAGCTATCATAAATAGGAGGACGCATGATTGGAAATAAATGGGATATAATTCTGAAACAAGAATATAATGAACCATATTTTAAAGATTTAATAGAATTTATAAAAAAAGAATATAAAACAAAAGTAATATATCCAAAGCAAAATGAAGTTTTTAATGCATTTAGATATACTGATTTTGATAATGTAAAAGTAGTTATTTTAGGACAAGATCCCTATCATGGACCAAATCAAGCAGAAGGATTATCTTTTTCAGTTAGTAATGAAGTATTAAAACCACCGTCATTAAAAAACATTTTTAAGGAACTAGAAAGTGACTTGAAAATACCTTTTCCAGAACATAATTCATTAAAACCGTGGGCTAAACAAGGAGTATTATTATTAAATGCTGTACTTACAGTTGAAGAACATAAACCAACATCACATAAAGATAAAGGATGGGAAAAGTTTACAGATAATATAATTAGAGAAATAAATAAAAGATCAACACCAACGGTATTTATACTATGGGGAGCATACGCAAGAGCAAAAAAAACATTAATTACAAATCCTAAACATTATATAATAGAGTCAGCCCATCCATCTCCATTTTCTGCAAGAAATGGATTTTTTGGAAGCAAACCATTTTCAAAAGCAAATGATTTTCTAAGAAAAAATAATATAAAAGAAATAGATTGGCGAGTAGAATAAAAAATAATTGTAATATAGAATTATATGATATAATAATTATGGAGGTATAAAATATGGGAAAGATAGAAATCGATTTTAGGGTTATAGGTAATGATACATACGATAATGCTTTTAAAATAATGAAAGAATATCAAAACGCAGGTATGGCTGACAAAAATTCATGTATTATTTTTAATGGGGTAAGAGTACCAGCAGGTTTTTATGATAAATGGGAAGATAGTTTTAAATTATATAATTCCATAATAGAAAAAAATCCAGATGGAATTAAAGATTCGTTACCAAACAATATTACGGAAGAAGAAATATTCACTATGGAAGGAGTAATAGATTATTCATATTATCAACTTCATGAAGAAAGAATTGACCCAGACTTTTTAGATCAAATAATAGAAGATAGAAAAAATAACAAAGCAAATGTAAAATAAGAAACAGGATTTAATGTTAATCCTGTTTTTTTAATACTTATAATTATTTGTTCTGTGCCTGTACAGCAGTAATTGCGATTGTACCAACTATATCATCACTACTACAACCTCTAGATAAATCATTAATAGGAGCAGCAATACCTTGAGTAATTGGACCATAGGCTTCGGCCTTTGCAAGCCTTTGAACTAACTTATATCCAATATTTCCTGCATCTAAATCTGGAAATATTAATACATTTGCTTTTCCGGCAACTTTACTATTAGGAGCTTTAGATTTTGCAATCTCAGGAACAATAGCAGCATCTAATTGCAATTCTCCATCAATTTTATATTGGTTATATTTTTCTTTTGCTATTTTAACAGCATCAACAACTTTATCAACATCAGCGTGTGATGCACTTCCCATTGTGGAATGAGAAAGCATTGCAACAACAGGTTCTTTTTCAACAAGTAACTTAAAACTTTCTGCGCTACTTGCCGCAATAGCAGCTAATTTTTCAGGATTAGGATTTTGTTCCAATCCTGCATCTGAAAATAAAAACACACCATTTTCTCCATAAATACAATTAGGAACTACCATCAAGAAAAACGCAGAAACAAGCATAACTTCAGGTTTAGTTTTAATAATTTGTAATGCAGGTCTTAAAGTATTAGAAGTAGAGTGACATGCACCAGATACAACACCATCAGCATATCCTTCTTTTACTAACATACATGCAAAGTACATATAATCTTCAATAATCAATTTTTTTGCTTCCTCATAAGTCATACCTTTATTTTTTCTAAGCTCAACCAATTTGTTAATCAAATCTTCTGTCTTATCATAACTTTTAGGATCGATAATTACAGCTTTAGAAATATCATACTTTGGAAAATTCTTATTTATTTCATCCTTATTACCAATAATGATAATATCAGCAATATCTTCTTTAATAGCTTTAAAAGCAGCTTCAATTACTCTTTCATCCATTGATTCAGGTAAAATAATTTTTTTCTTATTATTTCTTGCTCTATCTTTAATATCATCAATAAAACTCATATTATCCCTCTATTTCTCATTTAATATTTCAAACATTTCTCTTTTTTCATTATTATAAAATTGTTTCTTTTTATATCTTTTAACAAAAGCAATGATATTTGTCGGAAAAGAAATTGCAAGTTTATTATAATCAACAACAGTATCATTATAGAACTTAATTGCTCCAACAATATTCTCTTCATTATCACTTAATTCATTAATTATGGACATTAAAGAATCACTTTTATAAAGTTTTTCATTTTCATCAATAGTCTTATATATTTCATTAGATAATTTTTTCAAAATATCATTCTTATTAAAATTATTAGTTTCATCATTTATACTATTTATATCATTTAAATATTCCTTTAATTTTAATTCTTTTTTAATAATTGGAATTGTTCTTTCAATTAACTCTTTTTTCTTTTGTAAATATAAATTAATATCTTCTTCAGCTTTTTCAATCTTTATTATAGCAAACTTAAATCTATTATTTATAATTGTAGCAATAAATAATATAAATCCTACAATAGCAACAGCAGCTAAAATTTTCTCTATCATAACACCCTCCATACTATTAGAATTATATCAAAATATATTTAATTATACAATAAAACAAGATAGAGAAACTAATTATTCTCTATCTCATCAAATACAGGTTCATCTCCTTTTGGTTCAGTACCTTTTAAATAATACATAAGTTTTTTATTTTCATCTTGATTACTACTAGGTTTACCACTTATTGGTTCAACTAACATTCCAACTACATTATTAGGTTTTTCATACCATACATCATCATCACTTAAATTTTTTTCATAGTTTTCAACTGTTTTATACCATATATTTTGAGCATATTTATAATCCTTTTTAGTTAATTCTTTATTATCATCATTTCCAACCCATACAGCACAAAGAATCTTTTTATTATATCCGATATTCCAGTTATCATATAAAGTAGTTCCACTTTTTAATGAATATGTATGATTTAATTTACCATTTAAACTAATTGCAGTCGGGTAATTGTAATTTATATATAACGGATCATATGTTGCGGTTAAAATATTATTTAGTATGAAGACTAAACTTGGATTTAAAACCAATTCCTTATTATTTTTATTTTCATAAACAGTCTCCCCATTATTTGATACAACCTTTTCAATTAAATGCCCTTTAACTTTATAACCCATATTTGCAAAAGCAGAATAACCTGCAGCCATACTAATAATATTTATTTCGTTTGTTCCCAAAGGAAGAGATGGAACTTTATCTAACTTTTCATTAATACCAACTCTTCTTGCCATATTAATAAGATTGTCTTCTCCTAAAAAAAGATGTGTTTTAACAGCATAAATATTATCACTATATGCAACAGCAGTGGCCATAGATATAGGAGTATTTCCATATACATTATTATAATTACTAGGAGAGTAAGTTTTACCATTATCAAGAGGAAATGTCGTTTTTTCACTTTTAAAAGAAGTACTAGCAGTAAAACCATTTTCTAAAGCAGAATAATATAAATAAGGTTTCATAGTAGACCCAACTTGTCTCTTCGAACTTATTGCTCTATTATAAGTAGATTCATTATAGTCTCTTCCTCCAACTAAAGCCATTATCCCTCCATTCTCAGGATTCATAACAACACTAGCTGTTTGTAAAGAACTATCCTTATCAAATACACTTTTAATATTATCTTCTAAATTCTTTTGAACGTCATAATTAAAATTAGTATATATTTTTAATCCACCAAAATCATTATAATTTTTTGGAATACTATCTATCTTTTTTAGTTCGTCCATAACAGCATCGATATAATAATTAATACTAGATATATTTTCATCATTTTTATCACCAACAATCTCAATATTTTCACTATAAGCTTTTTCAACCTCATCTTTAGTTATAATATTATTTTTTAATAAATTATTAAGAACAACTAATTGTCTTTTTTTTGCCATATCCATATCAATTACTGGAGAGTACTTACTAGGAGCTTTAGGAATACCGGCAATTAAACTAGCTTCAGCTAAAGTAAGATCTTTACAATCTTTATTAAAGTAATACTTTGCAGCAGATTTAACACCATATTGTCCATGCCCATAATTAATAGTATTTAAATAACCCTCTAGAATTTCCTTTTTACTATAATTTGCTTCGATTCTTAAAGTATACCAAGCTTCATCCCATTTTCTTTTCCAAGTCTTATCAAAATCTAAAAACATATTTTTAGCATATTGCTGTGTAATAGTTGAAGCTCCTTGTGAATTACTACGTGAAGTTATATTACTGTATAGTGCAGAAATTATTCTCAAGAAATCAAATCCAAAATGTTTATAAAAGTTTTTATCTTCAGTATAAATAGTACAATCTATTATATATGGAGATATATCATCTATATTTGCCCACTCATTATCCTTACTTCCTGTGAAAAAAACATTATTATTACTATCATAAAATGAAATTTTATTTGCATTATTAATAATTATTTTAGGAGATAATTTAACATAAGAAATAATTCCAATAACAGATAATATAATAAAAATAGTAAAAATAATAAAAAGTTTCTTAATATATTTCATTTTATCAGCCTCTAATATTATTATTTATAATAATTAAAAAATTATGTAAAAAAAATAAAACTATATTATTATTTAATTTTATGTTATAATCATAACTGAAATTTGAAGTGGGTGAGACTATGCCTAAAAGAGTAATACAAGCAACAATTGAAAATGAAGAAGAAAAAGTAATTACAAAGACAACTGCCATTTATCAAGATAATATTATAAAATATAAAGAAAAAGATAATACAATGGTTATCTATAATTACAACAAGAAAAAACTGATTAGAGAAAATAAAGAACTAAAAATAGAATATATTTTTTCTGAAGAAAAAAATACAGAAGGCAAATTATTTATTAAAGATATTAACCAATCAATGGATATTTTAATAAAAACTAAAAAAATAAAACAAGATGAATTAAATGTATACATAGAATTTAATATTGATAAAAATATATTTAAGTATAGAATAGAGGCGATAAAATGAGTATAATAAGTAATCTAAAAAAAGATATAAAAGAATATATAAAAAATGCAGGTTATGAAGTAGAAAATCTAGCAATAGAGACATCTAACAGAAAAGACTTAGGAGAATATCAATTAAATGATGCGATGCAATTGGCAAAGAAATATAAAGAAAACCCAAGACAGATTGCAGAAAAAATAGCCAGTGAATTAAAAAAAGATGAAAGATTTACTAATATTAATATTGCAGGACCAGGATTTATAAATATTTCATTAAGTAATGAATATATTAATGAAATATTAAATGATATGAATAAGGATCTTTTTAGTAATATAGATAAAAGAGAAAAAAGAAAAGTAATTATTGATTATGGAGGAGCAAATGTTGCAAAGGCTCTTCATGTAGGACATTTAAGAAGTGCAAATATAGGTGAAGCATTAAAAAGATTAGCAAGATTATTTGGATATGAAGTTTTAGGAGATGCTCATTTAGGAGATTATGGAAGACCATTAGGCTTTGTTGTATTAGAAATAAGTAAGGAATATCCAGATTTACCATATTTTGATCCAAATTATAAAGGAGATTATCATGAGTTATCACTACCAATTACAAATGAAGAATTAGAGAAATTATATCCACTAGCAAGCAGCAAAGCAAAAGAAGATGAATCTTATCTTGAAGAAGGAAGAATAATTACTGCTAAAATACAAAATCATGAAAGAGGATATTATGATTTATGGAAAAAAATAGTGGAAATTTCTAAAGCAGATATTAAGAATGTATATGACATATTAAATACGGAGTTTGATTTATGGTTAGGAGAAAGCGATGCCGTAGAGTATTTTGATGAATTACAAGAAATATTTGAAAAGAAAAATCTATTACAAAAGAGTGAGGGCGCAGTAATAATTGATGTCTCAAGAAATGATGACAATTCTCCAATGCCACCATTATTGTTTGTTAAATCAAATAAAACCATCTCATATGAAACAACAGATTTAGCAACAATTCTACAAAGAAAAAAAGAATATAATCCAGATGAAATATGGTATGTTGTAGATGGAAGACAATCACTAAGATTTGAACAAATATTTAGAGCAGTAAGATTATCAAATTTAGTAAGAGAAGATGTAATTCTTGAACATGTAAACTTTGGAACAATGAATGGAAAAGATGGAAAACCTTTTAAAACAAGAGATGGTGGAGTAATGACTCTAAAAAAATTAATAGATATAGTAAAAGAAGAGACTTTAAAAAGAATTAGTAATGAATCTATTAAAGAAGAAGAAAAAGAAGACATATCACTATCTGTTGCAATAGCAGCACTAAAATATGCAGACCTTTTACCATATAGAGCAACAGATTATGTATTTGAATTAGAAAAATTTGCTGATTTAGATGGAAAAACAGGATCATATTTACTATATTCAACGATTAGAATGAAATCATTATTAAATAAAGCAAAAGATATCAATTATGAAAAAGCAAATAATATAATGGGACAATCAGAAAAAAATATTGTTCTAACACTTTTAGAATTAAACAACATTTTAAATAACTCTCTAGATTCAAAATCATTAAATGAAATTGCTGAGTACTTGTATGTTTTAACATCACAATATAATAAATTTTACTCTGAAAATAGAATTTTAACTGAAGAAAACAAGGAAAAACAAGAATCATGGTTAGTATTAACAAAAGTAGTATATAGAGTTAATATGCTTCTACTAGACATATTAGGCATAAAAGTACCAGAAAAAATGTAAAAACGTATTGCAAAGTATAGATATATATGATATAAAATTACTTGTAATTTTATAAAAAGAACAAAAATTAAATATTTACATATAATGTTTTGATACAAGGAGGGCTAATAATGAGTCTAAAAATACCAAAAGAAGAATTAGAATTAATGTCAAATAAAGATATAGCTGCGTTAATATTAGAAAATAGTAAAAGAACAATTAATACAGCAGATTTATATAAAAAGATTATGAAACTTTTAAATTTACCAGAAGCGACATTTGAATCAAAGATAGCAGACTTTTATACATCATTATCAACAGATAAAAGGTTTATCCTATTAGCAAATGGAAAATGGGATTTAAGAAATAAACACACATCTGATAAAGTTGTAAAAGTAACTACTGAAGAAGATGAAGATGAAGAAGATGATGAGCCAACAACACAGGCTGATGAAATAGAAGAAGATAATTATGATGATAAAGATGAAGAAGAATATGATGATGAAACAAATGAAGAATTAAAAGATTTAGTAGTTATAGATGAAGATGAATTAGAACTAGAAGAATAATCTAGTTTTTTTCATAATAATAATATGGTATAATAGGACTGACTTAAGAAAGAATAGGTGATAAATATGATAGATAGATTAGAAGCAACTCTAGCTAAATATAATGAATTAGAAAATGAACTTACAAAACCGGAAGTATTAAGTGATATAAAGAAAACAAGAAAATATTCTAAGGAAATGTCCGACTTAGAGGATATTGTAAATTGTTATAAAAAATATAAAAAAGTATTAAATGATATAGAGGAAGCAAAAGAAATGACTTCTGATCCAGAATTAGGAGAAATAGCAAAAGAAGAATTAAAGGAGTTAGAGACAACTAAAGAAGAATTAGATAAAGAACTAGAAGTATTATTGATTCCAAAGGATCCTAATGATTCAAAAAATATAATTATGGAAATTAGAGGAGCAGCAGGTGGAGATGAAGCAAATATCTTTGCAGGAGATTTATTTAGAATGTATACAAGATATGCAGAAAAACAAGGGTTTTCCTATCAAGTATATAACTCAATAGAAGGAACCGCAGGGGGATATAGCCAAATTGAATTCATGATAAAAGGAGAAGGAGCATACTCCCTTCTTAAATATGAAAGTGGATCACATAGAGTACAAAGAGTTCCTGTAACAGAATCAAATGGAAGACTTCAAACATCTAC
>CADBGE010000032.1 GCA_902794075.1 uncultured Erysipelotrichaceae bacterium
TTAGAAACATCTTTAAATAATTTTAAATCATGTACTACTTCAAATCCATTAAATGTATTTTCTTTTAATGTTGGTTCATAAATAATAACATTTACTCCGTTATCTTTTAAAATACTAATAACATCTTGAATTGCACTTGCTCTAAAGTTATCAGAACCACTCTTCATAGTTAATCTATATACTCCTACTACTTTTGGATTCCTTTTTAAGATTTCATTTGCGATATGTTGTTTTCTTGTTTTATTACTTTTTACAATTGCTTCAATCATATTCTGTGGTACATCTTTATAGTTAGCAAGTAATTGTTTAGTATCTTTTGGAAGACAGTATCCACCATATCCAAAAGATGGATTATTGTAGTGACTTCCTATTCTAGGATCTAGACAAACACCATCAATAATATCTTTTGTATTTAATCCTTTCATTTCAGCATACGTATCTAATTCATTGAAATAAGATACTCTTAGAGCTAGATAAGTATTTGCAAATAACTTAACTGCTTCAGCTTCAGTAGAATCCATATACTTAATAGTAACATCATCTTTAAGACAGGCATCCTTTAATAAATTAGCGAATTCTTCTGCTCTTTTACTCTTTTCTCCAACTATTATTCTTGATGGATATAAGTTATCATATAAAGCTTTTCCTTCTCTTAAAAATTCAGGAGAAAACATAATATTATCAATATTATATTTTTCTTTCATTTTATTAATAAATCCAACTGGTATAGTTGATTTAACAACCATAGTTGTATCAATATTCATACCAATTACTTTTTCTATGATATCTTCTACTGATGAAGTATCAAAGTAATTTAATTCATCATCATAATTAGTTGGTGTTGAAATAATAATAAATTTTGCTCCTTTAAAAGCTTCTTTATAATCTAAAGTTGCTTTTAAATTTAGTTCTTTTTCATTAAAATATTTTTCAATATATTCATCTTGAATAGGACTAATCCTATCATTAATCATATTTACTTTTTCTTCTATTACATCTAAAGCAAGTACTTCATGATTAATACTTAGTAATGTAGCCAAAGAAAGTCCTACATAACCTGTCCCTGCGACTGCTATTTTCATTTTATACAACCTTTCGTTATTGTATTAAGTATAACATATATAATAATATTTGTTAAGTTTCATTTATATTAATTCATACTTTCTAGTAATTATTCTTTCATCTGAACAATACTTAATTATATACTCATTGTCTTCTTTACAAATAATAATTTCTATAGTTTTATTTTGATTAATACTCTTTAAATTATTTGAATAATTGAGGTAGTTCATCTAATGATGTTTTTCTTAATACTTTTTCTACTCTAGTATGTTTATCTTGTTTAGAAAAATCATGTACATCATTTGATTGAGCCATTGTCCTAAATTTATATATATAGAATTTTTTTCCATTCTTTCCGGTTCTTTCTTGTTTAAATAATACAAGTCCTTTAGAATCTAATTTAATAGCAATTGATATTATAAGCATTATTGGTGATGCGATTATTAATCCCATGATTGAAAGAAATCTATCACTTATAAATTTTAAACCTGCAAATAATTCTAATAATATTTTCTTAAATATACTTTTAGTTTCCATTACCTCTGTTAATATATAACTACTATTCATAACAATACTTCCCTCTATTTTTAACAGTGTTTATTTATTTTTTATAGAGAGTAATTAAATATTCCCCTGAAATTAAGACCAGTGTTGATAATATCATATTCATTTTAATAATTCAAAAATATGATATTTAAATATTTATGCCTCTTCAAATTAAGGTTTATTTTAATACAAACGTGTTTTTTTCAACTAGAAATCGTATTTTTATAATAAAAAAGTAGTTTTTTATTCTACTCTACTTTTTCTTAATATTTTCAAATTTAGTAATTTTATCATCATCATATCTAAAGAAAATTGTATTATCATCTACATTTTCTCCTGTTGTTAAAAGATATCTTTGATATGCTTTATATATATCATCCACATCTTTTTCTGTATCTTGATGTCCCATTAATGAATGATATGCATTAAAAGCTAAATCTGCTGCTTCTTCTCCTAAATAGTATTTTTCTTCTACTAATTCTCTTCTATTAATATCAATATCTCCTGTTACTTTATCTTTAGTTGTTTTATAATATTTAATAATACAATTTGGAGTATAATGCATGTCTTCTATTGCATAATATTTAAAATCTACAACTTCTTCTAAATCAATACCTAAATGATCACAAACTGATGCTTCTATTAATTTCTTTCCTAAATCTGCAAGTGCAGAGTTACATGCTTCTATATTTCCTTTTGTTCTTGCTTCAGAATACTTGTATAAATCAGTCTCATATCCTAATTGAGCTAAATTTTCATCTAATTGATTTTCATCTGCTACCGAATCTAGAACCTCATCGAATGATGTATTAATTGTAATTAAGTCATTTATTTGTCCTTCTTTGCCACAACCTGTCAATAAAATTACTCCTGTAGCTAATAATGGACCTATTGTTTTTTTAAATATATTCAACTTTTTCATAATATCCCCCTTTTTTATAAACGCTTTGTATTATAACACATTTTTAATATTATTTCAAGTAATTATCATCTCATATATATTATTTATTAAATAAAAACACTAACTAACTATTTTATCTAGTTTATTAGTGTTTTAATAATATAAAAATAATCACTTAATATCATATATAATTAATATAATAATAAATGTATATAATATTGCTTTACTTTTTATTATATGCAAAATGCTGTTTTTGCGGCATTTAATTCACTTTTTTTAGCTGTTATTTTTAGTGATACTTCTTCTTTTAAACCATCAATTTCTGTACATATTCCTTCTATATCACTAGAATATTCATCTGAGTATTGAGAAATAAGTGCTGCTTCTGATACTATTGATGAAAAATCTAATAACCCATCTAGCCCGGGGACATAATTTCCATTTGATCTTATTTCATTAATAGTTCCATAAACTACTTTTACTTTGTTAACATTGCTATTGGTGTCGTTTCCCATAGCTATCAGTTGAGCAATATTTTTTTCTTCATCAACTAAAATCTGATAATCCTTTTCTAGATCCCTTAATTCTTCTGTTAATACTGCAATTTTTTTTTGAAGTTCTGCTCTTTCTTCAGGAGATGCCATTGTTATTATCCTCTTTCTTATTATATTTTTCTGCTATTTTATTGTAAAAATCAGATAATTCATCAGGCAATTCATATTCTTCAAGTCCTTCTTGAACAAATATTTTTAATACAGCAAATAGTTCTAGTTCATCAGTTACAAGGGATACAAGCAATTTTTCTCCATCAAATTTATATTTATATATTTCAAATAATACTTTATCTTCTTCTATAGCAACACATATATAATTTATATCATTATGTTTTGTCTCATAACATACGGTCGCTATTTTACCTTTTATATCTATAGTTTCTCCTATTTCCAGTTTCATTTTTTCATTCCTCCAGCATCAGAATGTTTTTTTAAATATTCTTCTTCTTCCTCCAAGTGATTATTTGCTATATCAATTACTTTAGATTCACTAAATTGGTCAAAATAAGAACCATCCTTCACTTTTTTTCTTACACTTTTATGTATGAAGTATGGTACTATTAGTGGTGCTACCAACCCCTCTGTTAATGGTAATACTCCTATAGATACAAGTGGTTCTCCTGATGCATATCCTATAGCTGCTGCAGCTGCTACTCCAAGTGTTGAAACTAACAATGCTCTCAGTTTAGATACTTTTAATCTATTTTTATATAAATCCCCATCAACACCTTCTTTAATTACTCTTTTTGCCTCAACATAATCATCAATTTTTTTCATATAAAAACCTCCTATTCATGATTTTGTTCCCACCATTCACCAATATCAAAATCATAATCTTTAATAAGTGTCCCACTTACTATTGGTCGTGCATTTTCCAAGGATATGTGATTATAATTATAAAATAAATCTCTTGCTTCATCAGCACTATTAGCATATTTTCCAATATAATCTAGCGCACTATCTATCATTTCCTTATCGAATTCATCTATATATGATTCTCCTTTATCCAAGCTAACATATTCATACCAATCATAGTACATAACGTCATGGTCCTCACTACTTTCTTGTTCTTTGTTAGCTCTTTTTATAATAACTTTTGCAGTTCCATCTTTTCCAGATCCATTTTTTGGCACCTTATATTGTACCCAATCTCCTTTTTCGTTTTGAGAATAGAATTCATCAATAATTTTATCACCTGTTATTTCATCTACTATACTATTTAGAATTTTTTTAGAAATCATTGTAGCAGTAGTTGCAGCCACAACACCAAAACCTCCGGGAATAAATTCTGCTATTGCTGTCCATTCTACAAAGGTTATGGCTGAAATTCCTGCACCATATGCAATTCTTATCTTATCTTTTTCAGTCAAATCACCTTCGTCAGTAGCTATGTTATACAAGGCTTTACCAGTTTCAAATATGGTTACTGCAAGGGCACCGGTTCCGACATTTAACCATGACAATGTTGTACTTCCCGGTGCAGCGATTTGGTCTAATAAAGGTTCAAATAATTTCATAGTTCCATCACCAACTATAAAGTCTCCTCCATTAAAAGCATCTGAAACATAAGCTAATTTTGACGCTGTTCCAAATAAAAATGCAGCAGCAGGTAACTTATCAATTGCACTTAAATACCACAAAATATTCGAATCAACTACACCAGTCATAATTTTTTTAAATTGTTCAAAAGATTTCTCATCTGGTATAATGCAATTAGCTTCAACTACTTTTTCAGCATAACTAAGTCCTGCGACTACTTTTACTCCTTTTTCCGCCATATCTTGTTCTATCCTTTTAGCACATGTATCCATGGTAACTGATCTTCCTGTTGTCAGCCTGATTTTTCTAATTACATTAACTGTTTTTAAACTAGATAAATTTGAATAGATCGATTCTGCCAATGTAGGAAGTGCCGTACAATTTGAATAAATATTATTAATACACGCACTCATATCATCTATACTTTTGTTAATTATTTCATTATCATCTAAAAAATCTTGCCAATCCTCTATGTGAATACTATTAATTTCTTCTTCTGTCAACTAAAATCACTCCTCTTAATAATTAATATCTCCCAGGTGAACAATATTTTTTATGTTTGAATCATTTATATAATATAATATATCTGTAAAACCATATGGATATTTAACACATGTATAATCATATTTATCAGTTTCTTTTCTTTTCTTTCCGATAATAATATAATAGTCTTTTTCTTTTTTATCTATTAATTCTATAACAGAACCTATTGGAAGCAAATCTTTCATTTTTCATTCTCCATTTGCTTCTTATATTCTACAAATCTATTATCTTGAAAACCAATAAATTTTACTCTTTCAATATCTTCTTTTTTTGTTAGTATTGCTTTTTCTTGTAATCCAGATGGATAAAGACAACATACATAGTTATACTCTTGTCCTTCTATCTTTGCTCCTTTTTTTATATAAGAACAAATCATTAAGTCAGTTCCTGCTACTGTAATGATACTACCTATTGGTAAATATTTATTATCCATTTCCTTCACCTACTCTTTTTATATCTTCAAAACTTTGTTCTACAATTTTTTTAATATTTTCCTCATTTATTTCTTCTTCCTGATCTTTAACAATCTTTAGATTTGTTTCACATATATATAGACTATACTCATACAAATCAAATATTTTATCGCTGTAGCCAATATATAATACTTGTTTAATATCTTCTTCTTTTATATAAAAATAGTCTATATTTAGCTTTATTTCAGATGCTTTCCTAATAATACCAATTTTAGGCAAACAGCATATATAGTCAAATATTTCTTTATCATTTGGTTTATTTGGAGAGTATCCTATAATCATAAATCTTTTGTTATTATTTAGCTTTACTATACTTCCTACAGGTAATTTTTTTTTCATTTTACACCTCGTATTCTTGTATTATTATTTATTCTTTTTTTTATTATATCATAACATTTATATATTATTTAATTTTTTTACAACATTTTACAAAAAAAAGAATATAATTTCTATATTCTTTTTTCTTGATATGCTAAATCATTAAAATATACATTTTCCATTTTACCATCAATTTTTATTTTTTTTATTAAGAATCCCCATTTTTTTGCATTATTATTACTATATTCATTTTTTTCATTAATCACTCCTATAGCATATTTAAAACCTAAACTCTTCGCAACATATCTTAAATCATCTATCATAAAGTATTGAAGATGATTTCCTCGATAGTCCGGATGAACAAATTGTGGACCATATTCTACTACTTCATGATAATCAATATCTAATCCACTTAATTTAATTGCATTTCTATCACAAGGAAGAAGCATTCCACTAGATATTACAAACCCTTTATAGATATATACATATATATGAGTGCCTTTATCAATCATTTTTATAAGATAATCTTTTGATAAATCCATCATAAAATCTGGATTTGTCATTCCTTGTTTTATCAAATTAAAGTATCCTAAATAGTCATCAATGTTTTCTTTATCTAACTCTAATCTTTCAAGTTTACTATAATCTATCTTAGTCATAATTAATCTCCCTATATTCTTCATTTATTAATGAGTATAAGAAACACTTACATTTCTTATTAGTTTTATTCTCAATATATTTTTTATATCCGTTTAATTGTTTATCATATAGCGGATCAGATATATTTTTTAACTTATAATCTATAATTATATATTCATCTTTATCTTCTATTAATAAATCTATTATACCATGAGATATAACATCTTCTTCGTTATAAATAAATTCATATTCTTTATACATTTTTTTATCTAAATAATCTTTCATTAAATTACTATTTATAAATGATAATATTTTTTCTTTTATAAATGAATTATCTATTTTATTAATTAAATCTATATTATTAAAATCAATTTCTTCTAATAATTCATGTACTTGTGTACCAAATTCCATTAACTCTTTTTCTTCTTTTGAAATTATTCTTAAACTTTCTTTTGAATAATGTTTTTCTAATATTTCTTTTGATTCTATATTTATTTCTTTTACATCAATCTTTTTGTCTATTTTTTCTATATTTGTCTCTTTATTATTATTTAGATAATCTTTTGTACCTATTATATTAGTTTCTTTTATATATGGTTTTAATATACTATATATACTTTTCATAATACTATAGAATGAATTATATTTTTCTCTTTCATATAGTGGAATAATTGAAGTTACTTCTTTTTCTTCTTCTGATTTAGGTATTACTATTATCATTTTTTCTTTAGCTCTTGTTAGTCCTACATATAATAGTCTAATTCTCTCTGATATTTCTTCTTTTTTCATTTTTTCTTTTAATAGTAATTTTAAAATAGTATCTTTATAATAATTATCTACTTTAGGTAATATAAGACCTAATTCATTATCAAATATTATTTTCTCTTTTAATTCATTTAAATTAAATTTGTATTTAAATCCTGCAAAATAACATATAGGATATTCTAATCCTTTTGATTTATGAATAGTCATTACTTTACAACTATTATTATCATCGCTATTTACATTGAATTTTAAATCATAATCTTCTTCTATTATTTGATCTAGATAAATAATAAAATCTTCTATAGTATTTCCTTTAGATTCATAATCTTTTATTAGATTATAAATATACTCTATTCTTACTCTATTTGATTTTATATTATTAATACTTAATAATTTTTCATCATAGTTTATTTTTTCTAATAAAGTTCTAAAGAATTTAGATGGTGATAATACATCTATTTCTTCTGATAGCAATAACATATCTTTATACAAGTCTGATTCTTCATAGGTATTATTTATAAAATAATTATATATTTTATTATCATCTATTTTATATAAGAAACTTCTACTTATACTTATAAAACTATATTTAAAGGTATTATCAAATACTTTGTTTTTTATTGAGATTATTAATTTTAATAGATTTCTGATTATTAAGATATCATTATCTTTTCTTAATGATTCTTCTTTTAGTATAGTTAGTGGTATATGTAGATATTCAAATACTTTTTTATATAAATCAAAGTCTTTACTTCTATCTAATAATATTACAAAGTCATTATAGTTACAGTCTCTTAATATTTTTTTATTTTTATCAAATATTTGAAATTTATTATTTATTTTTTCTTTGATATCATTTCCTATAATAAAGGCTTCTTCTTCTGAATTTGATATTCTAGATAGTTCTTCTTCATTATATGTAATTACATCTATATCATAATCTTGATTAGTTTTACCTTCTTCTATATAACTTGTATTACCAAAGACCATTCTATGTGATTCTTGGTATTCTGCTCCTCCTAGACTATCATCCATTATATAATCAAATAATAAATTAATATTATTTAAAACTGTATCACGTGATCTAAAGTTTTTCAAGAGATCTATTTTTTCTCCTTTATCTGTATCTCTATATGTATCATATTTATTTTTAAAGATATATGGATTAGCATTTCTAAAACGATAAATTGATTGTTTTATATCTCCAACCATATATACATTATTATTTGAGATTAAAGAAATAAATTTTTCTTGTGTATCTGATGTATCTTGATATTCATCTATCATTATTTCTTTAAATGATGAAGTTAGTTCTTCTCTTATATCAGGATTATCTTCTACAACAGAGATAGCTAATCTTGAGATATCGTTAAATGTAAAAATATCTTCTTCTTTTTTATATAAATCTAGTCTTTTATCTAATTCTTTTATAATATCTATTATTACTTCTATATTTTCTTTAGTAGAATTTAGATCATTTTCTATTTCTTCTCTTGATGAATAGATAAGCTTATTTTCTTTTAAATCTTTTAATATTTTATATATTTCACTTTTTATATTTTTTCCTTCTTCAGGAGAGTTTTTTGGTACTCTTACTGATTTATAATCCATTGAATTTAGAAATTCTTCATATGTATTAGCATTTAAAAACTTAGATAAAGATTCTTTTACTTCTATAATAAAATCATCTTCAAAGTAATTTGTTAATTCTTCTATTAAACTTTTTATAATTGTTTGTTTTTCTTTTATTAAGTTTATATATTCTTCGATAAAACTATCTATTTTATCTTTATTGAAAATATTAAAATAATTATTTATAAAGTTTGTTTTATCATATTTTAATTCTATTTTTTTATATACTGATAAAATATAAGAAATTAATTCTTTATCATCTTTTAAGCAAAAATTTTCTATTAATCTTAAAAAGTTATTTTTAGGAGATAGATAATTCTCATTAAAGATATTTTCTAGAATTTCTTTTTTCTTTAAATCTATTATTACTTCATCTGTTACTTTTATGTTGTTTGTGATATTTAGTCTTGTATGATATTTTTTTAAGATTGCAAGGGAAAATGCATCAAATGTTGTGATATAGGCGCTATCTATAAGATCTAGTTGATTTTTTAATTCTTTTGTCTTTTTAATAGCTTCTCTTATTCTATCTTTCATCTCTGCTGCGGCAGCATTTGTGAATGTTAATATTAGAAGTTCATTTACTTGTGTTCCTTCTAGAACTTTTCTTTTAGCTCTTTCTGTTAAGACTGCAGTTTTTCCTGAACCTGCTCCAGCTGAGACTATGATATTTGTTCCTTCTAGGGTTATTGCTTGTTGTTGTTCTTTTGTAAATGCCATTATTCTTCACCTCCTAGAAAAGACAAATCTTCTACTTTATCTAAGTATTTTAAATCATCATTTGTCATAAAGCATAAATCTTTAAATGTACAGAATTTACATGAGATATTTTTTCCTTCATAGATTTTTGGATCTATCTCAAAATCTCTATTTAATATTTCATTTGTTTTTTCTTTAATATGATTATCTACATATTTAACCATATTTAACATCTCATCATCACTAATTAATTTAGTATATGCACCGAATCCTTTATCAGGATTATATTTCATACTTTTAATATATTCACTATCTTCATATGTTGTATCAAACTTTTCTAATATATTTATATTATCAGTTGAATATCCTTTTAATAGATATCTATCTTTTATTTCTTTATCAATATTTTTCTTCCATGTTGGATAATTAAATAAAATATTTTGATAATAAATACCTGTAAATATTGGATTAGATATTAAATCTCCATAATTTATTAAATATAAATATACAGGTAACTGCATATGTAATCCATATTTCATTAATTCAATATTTGTATCAATTGATCCTGTTTTATAATCTATTATTGAAAAGTATGTATCATCCATATTTTTATAATACATTATCTTATCTATATATCCTATAAATTCTACACTTATATCGTTTCTTATTGGAATAATAATTTGTTTTTCATATAATTCATAATCATATCCAGTAAGTAATTGTTGGTGTTTTAAAATATCTATTAAGTCTATTAGATCTTTTTTTATCTTTACAAGTAATATTTTTTCTTTTAAAGAAATTTCTCTTTTTTCTAAATAATTATTAAATTCTATATCAAAATTAAAATTAGTTTTTTTATACAAGGTTAAAATATAATGATACATCTGTCCAATAAATGCTTGAAATGTATCAGTATAATCATTTATTTTTAATACATTATTAATA
>CADBGE010000033.1 GCA_902794075.1 uncultured Erysipelotrichaceae bacterium
TAACAGATCAAAAATATAAAAATGGCTGCCTCGGTTAGATTCGAACTAACGCATGTCAGAGTCAAAGTCTGATGCCTTACCACTTGGCTACGAGGCAAAAACTTAAGTGGTGGAGAGAGATGGATTCGAACCATCGAACTCAAAGAGAACAGATTTACAGTCTGTCGCGTTTAGCCACTTCGCTACCTCTCCAAAAAAATGGTGCCGAAACCAGGACTTGAACCCGGAACCTACTGATTACAAGTCAGTTGCTCTACCAATTGAGCTATTTCGGCATCTAAAATGGTGGGCGATATAGGACTCGAACCTATGACCCCCTGCTTGTAAGGCAGGTGCTCTAACCAACTGAGCTAATCGCCCGTGAAAATAAACACTAAACCAGTTGACAGTTATAAATATATCAATTTATAAAGATTTTGTCAACAATATTTATAATTTTTTTTAGTTTTTTGAATCAAAATCACGAACCCACTCATTCAACTTTATTCTAAGATTTTCAAAACCTGAAGTGGTTTCATTTATATGACAATGTTTATTTTTATTTAATTTAGAAGACAAAGCCTTTATACTCAACTTATAATGTGAATCACTTTCCACACTTAAAACCTTTACAGATATATAGTCACCTATATTAGCATATTCATTTACATTCTTAACAAAGCCATCAGAAATTTCAGAAATATGAACCAATCCACTACTACCATCATCAAATGAAAGGAATATTCCATAATTTTCAATTCCAGTAACTTTTCCTTTTACTATATCACCATCAATATATTTTACCATTATATCACCACATATTAATTATATCACATTATTTTAAATTGTTAAAAAATAATAAAAATGATATAATGAAAAAGGTGATTAAAATGAAAAAAGAAACAAACACAGAAAAAAAAATAAAATTACTTATTGATAAAATGAGACCATTCTTATTAAATGACGGAGGAGATCTTGAATTTATAAAGTATGAAAATAATATTGTATATGTAAAATTGTTAGGCGCATGTAAAGATTGTTCACTTATAGATTATACACTAAAAGATGGAATCGAAGAAATGATAATATCAGAAATACCAGAAGTAAAAGAAGTAATTAATATGGAATAAAAAACATTATATACTGGTCAAAAATAATTAAATACATTGATTACTATATTTATTTTCTTTATTACATATATTTTTTCAAAATAGTTTTATATTTTTTAACATAGAAAAAAAGTAGATTAAAATATTTTTCATCTACTTTTTTCATATTTTTTTACTTAGAACGTGAATTTTTACTACCAGACATTATCCTGTCTAACTCACTAATCATCTCAATATTTCTACTAGCCTTACTATTTTGAATTTCAATAAAATTAGTATTCATCTCAATATCATCCTGAAAAATTTTAGTATCATTAGCCTTTTTTTCGTTGTCTCGTTCAAGTTCTTTGCAATATGATTTAAATTCTTCCATTTTATTATTTAATTCATCAGTACTAGCATCAGCATTTTCTTTTGCAGCCTGTGCTTTTTTTGATTTTTCAACAGCAGAACGCTGTACATCAGCCATATTTTTATCGATTTCCATCTTCTTTTGTTGTAGTTCTAATGCCTTAGCTTTAAGACGTCTAAATTCATCAGTTCTACTAATTACACTACTATCATTATTGTCCTTTATCTTTCCCATTTCATCAGTATTTTCAGAAACATCACTATCATCAAATCTGTATTCTACAACATCACCATTCTGCTGAGATTTATCATCTCGTGAATCTACAACGAGTGGAACATCCCTATCATTTGTTAAATTTCCATTATTTAATTTAACTGAACTCAAATCAACAGGAATAAATAAGTTATTAAGCGATAGCTTACTACCAAATACATTTTCAAAAGATTTATCTTCATCTTCCAAATCAGAATTAATCTTTTTTTGAGATTCTGCTATTTCATCATCACTCATTGGAGTATAATTATCTTTAAACCTTATAGAACCCTGATCATCAAATTTATTAATTCTTGCTACAGATGACTCAGAACTACTCACCTTAACATTTCTTAATGCATTATCTATTTCAACTCTTATATCATCAGAATTTATATCTTCATTTTCACTAGAATCATCAATATCATTACTAGAATTAGATATAATATCAAATATAGGTTCATCAGAGGCTTCAGAATTACCATCTAAAGAATCTCTATTCTCAACTTTTTCAGTATCAATGATCACATCTGTGACTGGATCATCAGTTTCTTCAAATGTACTATCAATCTTGGAAACTGTGTTACTCTTATTATCTAACCCTAAAGTTTGACTAATAGAAGGATTACTTTCCACTACATCCCTTACCTCTTCAGGACTAACAAATTTTGTCATCAATTCATCATCACTATTTTCTATACTATCAAATTCTCCATTTATTAGATTTCCTACTTCTTCTTTGTTAATATTATTAGATGATAAATCACTTTTATCACCATCATCTATTCCAAAATTATAATCTTCGTAATCACTATTATCAGGCCCTAAATTCTGTAAATCACTCTCATGAATACTATTCAAATCTTCATTCATATTTATAATATCACTTTTAGTAAGATTCACTAAATATAATCCAGCAGAATTTTTCAAAGTGTTATCCATCATATAATCTCTTAATTTAATAGCACGACTTTTAACATACTTTGATGGTACATCATCCTTAGACAATTTTCGAATCTTACTATCTAATGCAATTATTCTTTCAGAATTCATTAACAACTTATCTTCTAAATTATCATCGTTATACGTAGTTGATAAAACTTTATCAATTGTTTTATTCATTTTTCTTTCATATAATTCATGTAATTTATTTCTAAATTTCGAAAATATAGAATCATATGAACTACGCTTAAATCTTATTTGTCGTGGCATAGCCAACCTAGTACACTGTTCATAATCTTTATCAACTATATCAATATTATTAAGTGCCATAAATAAACCTCCTTATAGTTAGTTATTCAGATTTAGATAATTCTCTCAAAACATCCTTTATCCTATTCCATTCTTCTTCATCATCAACACCAAGTAATTTTGGTTCACCAGAAGTTCGATCTACGTTTGAAACATATACAGTAACATTATCATTTTCATCTTTTTCATTTTTTGTATAAATAACATATTCTTTATTTGTATCCTTAAATTCAAATGCTAAAATAACCTCAACCTCTTCTGTTGAACCATCTTCAGCAACAATTGACATAATTTTTTTATCTACTTCTTGATTATTCATTACATAATCCTCCCTCTATTATTCATATAATACAATTTTAACATATTTTAAAATAATTACAATATATTTATTTTACTTTTTTTAACAAAAAGATTTTAGAACCAAAACTACAATAATTATTTATATAATCATCCATATATTTTATATCATTGATTTTATTTGACTTTTTATTATTACTCTCATAGTAACCCTTAAGCCTTACTTTGTCATAAGCAAAATCGCCTAAAATGTAATCATAATCATCAAAATAATCTGTTATTTTTTCAATAACATCATCATTAAAGCAATCCTTATCATTTCTAACTAATTCATAATTTTTTTCATTAATCTTAATAATTTTCTTTTTCATAATAAATACCTCTACAACAATTATATCATTTATCTATTCATTTAATAAACATTAATTAAAAAAACTACTTAACATAATAATCTGGAACACTTCCTTTTACAATATCTACAACAATTGGTTCTTTAACACTAACATTTATTTTTTTTTGCACAATAGGCATACTTATTTTATTAGTAATATCAACATCTGCATATATTTCTACAATAGCATTATTTATACCATATTCCTTTGTTTTAACATCTAAATTAACACTAACATTACCGATGAATGATAACTTAACAGGAATAGTTGGACCAACATTTGCAAAAATAACTGAATTGAATAATGAATTAAAACTCATTTCACACAAATATCCCTTTTTAATATTATTATACTTATTTTTATTATATTGAACTGTATATAATGGATACTGCGAATAATCTCCACTCTCTATTAATGAAAAATAATTTTGTATTTTTTTAGTAAGTTCATCCTTATAACTATTTATATTTGAAAAATTATAACTTATATTACCATCCTCTGTTTTTAAATAATAATTAGAGGGAAAATTAATATCTTTAATTGATTGATTTATTACATGAGATACAACTCTTTCAGATTCAATATTGATATAATTATCCAAAGCACTTTTTAATTTAATATTAATAATTATAATTAATATAAAAGAAAAAACAATAACAATTACCATATTTATTAAAATATATATTATTAATCTTTTTTTATTAATATTACATCCTCTCCAATTTTTACAATCTGGCTCCACTCTATCATTGAGTCACTTTCCCTATTAAGAGAAAAAATACTTTTTCCTTGATCAATTAACAATGAATCAATTTTTCCTTTATCATCAATAATAACATCAACTATGTTACCAAAATTACTTCCAGATACAATATTAATAATTTTTTTTGATTGAAGATCAGATAACCTCAAATTTATCACCTAAATAATTATATGAAAGATAATTATTTTAATACTTTTTTTAACTCTTTAATTGCTTTTTTTTCTAACCTTGAAACTTGAGCCTGACTAATATCCAATACATCAGCTACTTCCATTTGTGTTTTTCCCACAACATATCTTTGATCTAAAATATATTTTTCACGTTCACTTAAATCCATAATTGCATTATCTACAACAAGCTTATTAGAAAAATTATTTATAGAAGAATTATCAACTATTTGATCATAAAGATATATAGTATCTCCACCATCATTATATATAGGTTCATACATACTAATCTGATCTTTCATAGCAATAATTGTATTTCCAACCTCATATTCACTTACTCCCAGTTTTTTTGCAACATCACTATAATTTGGTTCTTTACCATTCTCTTGATAGTATGAATCAACATAACATGATATCTTATATGATAAATCTTTAATAGATCTACTTATCCTTATTGAATTATTATCTCTTATATATCTTTTTATTTCGCCTAAAATCATCGGTACAGCATATGTAGAAAATTGAACATTATAGCTCATATCAAAATTATCAATAGCCTTAATTAAACCAATACATCCTATCTGAAACAAATCATCAAGATTATCTGTCTTATTATAAAATTTTTTTAAAATAGATAATACAAGTTTTAAATTGCCCTCAATCAACAGATCCCTTGCATATAAATCTCCTTCTTTAAATTTAACAAATAATTTTTTCATTTCTTCATAACTAAGAGTGGTTAAATTGCTTGTATTTAAACCACTTATTTCTACTTGATAACGACTCATAATTAATCACCTCATCATAATTATGAATTTAAACAGATAATAATATACAAAAAAAATACCAATAATTAATTGATATTTTTATCTTTCTAGCCAATCTGCACCTTTATGAGGCTCTTCTCTCAATAAATCATTATAATTTTGTTGTCTCAAAACTTCATATATCGCAATTGCAACACTATTTGATACATTTAGAGCTCTAACTTTGTCGGTCATTGGAATTCTCATACAATGTTCTAAATCATTTTTTAATAATTCTTTAGGGATTCCAGTAGATTCTTTACCAAATATTAGATAAATATTTCTTTTATCCTTATTAGTAAAATCAAAATCTGTATGTGGTCTACGACCATATCTTGTAAAATAATAATAATCTCCCTTATTTTTTTTCTTAAAATCATCAAAATTCTCATAAATCTCATATTCTAATTTATCAATATAATTAACACCAGATCTCCTTAAATGACTATCATCAATTACAAAACCAAGTGGTTTTATTAAATGTAGTTTTGTATTTGTTGCGACACATGTTCTCATGATATTACCAGTATTTTGAGGGATTTCTGGCTCAAATAATACAATATTATTCATAATTTACCTCCTTAAAATAAAAGAAGAATTATTCTTCTTCATAATTATTTAAATCTAAAAAACTATCAACCTTCGAAAGAGAAATTTTTTTATTATCAGTTGCTTGTAAAACAGAATTAATTTTACCATCCTTAAAACTTACAAATGCAGGATAGTTACCAATTAATTTACCTTTATAACTATATTTATTATTAAAATCATTTATAAATTGTTGCTTATCAATATTAGTTATATTTAAATAAACAATAGAGTCATTTAAATCGTTTCTATTAACGTATTTTTTAAAATTTTTCTCAAAATTACGACAATTATCATCATATGAGGTACAAATATACACAATAACACTAGGAACATCTACGACATAATGATCCAAATCTTCATATGTTATTTCTGAAAGAGTACCCCTTATTACTGGAGTTTGTTTTTCATAATCATTATATACTTTATACCATTCACATAAATATAAAGTTAATCCCCAACATAAAATAAATATAACAACAAGAATAATATAATTTTTTAAACCTTTTTTTTCCTTAACATTACTTTTTTCCACTGTATCACATCCTATAATAGTATTTTATCATACTTTTAATTTTTTTTTAAATTATTTGACACATCTCTTCAAAATATTTTCAATTTCAATTGAAGATTCATTATAAAAATCAAATCTATAATCAAAATCTCCATCTAATATTAAATCTCTATTTTCATAATTAAAAACATGTGTATTTATTCCATCATAATATACAGGAAACATTCTTTTTCTATTATCAAGCAATTTGTATTTATAATTATTAATATGTATTCCTAAAATATTTCCTTTAATAATCATATTTTCTATCATACCATATTTTAATAACTCAAATTTACATCCACCTATTTTTTGATTATATAAAGATATAAAATTAAGAATCTCATCTATAGTAAGTTCAACAGACAAAGGAATACTTTTAAGACCCATTTTATTTAAAAAATATGCAGTATAAATATTTGTAACATTTAATGAATAATTACCATATACATTATAATTACCAAAGTTAATATAATCAGAGCTTACAATTTTTTCATTTTTATATTTACTGTAATCATATAAACACCTATTTAAAAATAAATATACATTACCTTTACTTTTATATTTATCATATAAACTTTTATCTTTAACATAAATTCTATCAACATTATTCTCTAAACAAACTTTTAGTTGTTTCTCATCATAAACTGAACAAATAGTATTATTAATACCATTACTATGATAATCATTTTTTTCAAAATTGAAGTCATCTTCTTTATAATTAATATTTATATTTTTTCTTGCTTCAGTTAGTTTATTTAACAAGCTTCTCCTCAAATCATTTATACATTTTATTTGTACAAATATATCATCATCTATATCAAATATAATATCATCAATCTTAAAACAAGTATCATTTACTTTTGACAAATGTTTTATGAATGTATTCTTATCTGTTGGAGAATTAATTGATTTTTCAACAACATTTGAAGACTCAGTAAATTCATAATTTCCATCAGTTATTTTTATAATTAATGGTTCTCCTAATTTTGCCTTAACTTTATATTTAATACAAATCTTTCTATTATTTGAAATAGTCTTAAATTCTTTTTCAATCTCGTAACTTTGTGTTTTTGAAACAATATCATCACAAGTTAGATTAACTTTATTATCAACATAACAAATGTTACTGGCTTGACTACATAAATTCATATTTTTATCATATAAAAAGTTTATAACCATACCTTTATTACTATTTAAAAATCTAATCGCATCAAATTGATGAAGAACTTCGTTTTTATCTAAAATAATTTTTATCTTATCTTTTTTTAATAAAGATTTTCCTATTTTTAATCCAACATGATTTGGAGATACACTATTAATTAAGTCTATTCCTTCATTTTCAAAAATATGTCCAGTTGTAAAATTTCTATTAAAAATTGTTTTTAATTTATCATTTTCTTCCTTTAAATCGAACTTTTCTCCATCAATTAACTTTCGATATAATCTAGTAATAAAACCAACATATACAGGGCTTTTCATCCTTCCCTCTATTTTAAAACTATAAATACTACTATTTAAGAGATCCTTTATCCTTGATGAAGTATTAAGTTCTTTCATACTTAACAAGTAAGCATTCTTTTTTATAACCTTATTATCCTCTATCAAAGAATAAGCTAATCTACAACTACCAGCACATTCTCCCCTATTTCCACTTCTACCACCAAGCATACTACTCATTAAACAACATCCCGAATATGACACACATAATGCACCATGTATAAAAGCTTCCTTCTCAATAGGAACATCTATTTTATTAATTTCATCAAGTGATAATTCTCTTGAAAATACAACTCTTTTTACACCCAAATCATAAAACAATTTACATGTATCTTTTGATGAATTATTTGCTTGAGTTGATGCATGAATTTCTAAATTAGGAAATTTTTTTCTTAATAAACATATCATTCCAAAATCTTGAACAATTAGTGCATCAACACCATTCTTATGTAAAAACCTAGCTTGATCAATAAAATCATCAACTTCATTATTCTTAATTAAAGTATTCATTGTTACATAAAGTCTTACGCCATATAAATGACAATACTTTATAGCCTCAATAAGTTCTTCATTAGTAAAATTAGTAGCAAACTTTCTTGCTCCAAAATTCATTCCAGAAATATATACGGCATCAGCTCCATTTGATACAGCTTGATATAAACATTGCATATCACCCGCTGGCACTAACAATTCATGTTTCATACTACTCACCCCAAATACAAACATATTATACATTATTTTTTATTATTTTTGAATATAATTAAATATGAATATAAATAGAATAAAACAAATTGAAACTGAAAATAAAATATGGTTAATATATCTAGTAATAATTAGTATGTCATATTTTGCAAATTATTATGAAAAAGACTATTTTAAAAATCATAATTTAAAAAGCAAAGAAATATATCAAAAAACAAATACTATTGTATTTATAACCTTAATAATAATATATTTATATTTCGAGGAGGATTCAATAAAATCATTCAAAGTAAAAAATAAAAGTCAAAAGAAAAAGTTATATGATACATTAACATTAATTGCATCAACAGCAGTTTTAATATCAGGCATTATCTTTTTATATATTATTATTGATGACAAAAATCTAGATTCTGAAATTGCATTCAATTAAAAAAATAGGTATTTCACCTATTTTTAATAATTTTCACTTTTTAATTCAAAATAACTTTGTGGGTGAGCACATACAGGACATACTTTTGGTGCCTTTGCTCCAACTACAACATGTCCACAGTTTCTACAAATCCAAATTGAATCTCCATCTCTTGAGAATACCACTTCATCTTCAATATTCTTAAGTAGCTTTCTATATCTTTCTTCATGATGTTTTTCAATTGCCCCAACAGCTCTAAACTTAGCAGCAATATCTTTAAATCCTTCTTCTTCAGCTACTTTTGCAAACTCATCATACATATCAGTCCATTCATAATTTTCACCATCTGCAGCAGCCTTTAAGTTTTCAACAGTAGAAGGAACTTCACCTCCATTAAGCTCTTTAAACCACATTTTTGCATGTTCTTTTTCATTATTTGCAGTTTCTTCAAATATAGCAGCTATTTGTTGATATCCATCTTTTTTTGCTTTTGATGCAAAATATGTATATTTATTTCTAGCTTGAGATTCTCCTGCAAATGCAGTCATTAAATTTTGTTCAGTTTTACTTCCTTTTAATTCCATAATTACCTCCTAAATACTTATATATTTATTATACTTTATTTATTTTTAAATCACAAGAAATAGTTTTTATGAATATAGTATTACAGGTGATATTATGAAACTTAAACATAAATTATTTTGTAGATGTACAACTTGTAAACAAAGAAGAAAAAATAGTGTATTTTTTCTCTCAACAATATTAATAACATTAGTCATTATTTTATATCAATTACTAATGTTATTATTCATTACTACTAAACTCAATGTCATTATTCTTATTTTTGAAGTTTTCTTCATCGCTTTTTTGATATTCTTCATATTTTTTTAACATATAACTATATGTCCTATCAACATAATTAACTAAATCAATAACATCATTTTTATTATATCCATCAATCTTTGGAATAAGACTTGAAAGACTAAGAAAAAAACATATCTCATCTTCAAATAAATCAAAAAAATCAATATCATTAATATTAATATTATTTTTATGATACTCATCATTAAGTATTGAAACTACATATTTATAATCTTTTTCATCTATTCTTTTATATTTACTTTCTAATTTAGGAATTTTTCTAATAACATTATTATTGCACTTAATTGCTCTATCAAGAAAATATCTTCCCAAATCAATAAAATGATAAATTTTACTAATATTAATAATAAGTATATAAAATGATTCACTAGGATATAACATTTCTTCTATTTTATCCTGCATATCATAATAATAGCTAAAAATTGAATCCATATCTTTAGCTATAATTTATAAAATTATCATCTTTAACACATAAATAATTATCATTAATAATTGAAAAAGACTTATAATCCGTAATTTTTTTTACTTGTTTTATTTCACTATTTATCTTCATTTTTTAATAAAGGGATAATTAACTTTTTGCCAATTGATAAATCTTTTATATCATTATATTTTTCTATTTCTTCCAACGACGTATTATATTTGGATATAATTGTATTTATTGTTTCATTTTGTCTTACAATATAAACAATAAAAGTACCATAAGTTTCCTTACTACTATCTATATCAAATAAACCTGATTCTTCACTTTCATTTTCATCAGATTCTAAAATAATTTCTTCTCTATTATTCTCTTCTTTTTTTTCTGTTTTTGATTTCTCATCAGTATTATTATCTTTTTCATTATGATCATCATCTAATATTTCAGCATTTTTAACATCATCAATTTTAGGTAAATCTAAATCCTTTATATCTGTCAAATCACCATCACAATTTCTCTCATTATCTATAACTTCTCCTTCAATAATTAACATTATATTACATAAAAGAGCTTTTCCATCAACTACATCATATGAAAAATCATCAATATTTACATTTGCTGTATCAAGATTTAGTGAATCAGTCAAAGTAATTTCAACAGGAATTTTATAATTAAATTCTTCCTCACCCTCTGCCGCCAAAGTTGTTTTATATTTACCAGTTACAATTAAATTACCATCAATATTTACACTATCCAAAAATTTTAAATCATGTTCCAAAGAGATTGCAGTTATTTCACTAACATTTTTTTTAAAATCAATTGTCTTCTCAATTTTTATTTTTTTATTCATATATATCCTCCTAAAAAAGAATATGAAAAAAAAGAAGAATTATTCTTCCTTTTTTGCAGTATCATTAAACTTTTTTTTCATTGATTTAATATATTTTCTTTTTTTACTAAACGGTCTAGAATTAACCTCTTCATTATTTAAAACATTCACAACTCTATCTCTTATATCTTTATTATCAAAAAATTCAGGAGATGTAGAAATCAAATAGTTAAAAGAAGACATATTTAAGTCATATCCTTTTAATAAATCCATTTTATTATTATCTAAAGCAGAAACTAAAACCGCATCATATGATAAAGCCATTAAAAAATCAGATATATTATCAAATTTTGCATCTCTTAATTCTTCATGAAATTGTATATAACTTTGAATCATTAAATCAGACAATTCTTGTGGAATATTATAAATACTATTTAAATATACTACTACTTCATTAACATAGTCTGATATTTCTTTATTTCCAGAGTATCTATATATATCAATAATTTGAAGAATTCTACTTTTTAACTCCGTAGATAAAAGAAAAAAAGCAGGTTCTCTTTGACTAACAAGCGCAATTGTATCAAGAAAGCTTAAATAACACTTTTCATCAGCATAGAATTTTTTTAATTCTTCAATAGATGCACATAACAATTGATTTTTAAATATCAATAAAGATAAATCTTCAAGTAACTCTTCACTCATATAAATCCCCTTGCTTAAAATAATTTTTTATAAATATCCTTATAGTTTTTAACTACGTAGAATTTAATATCATTTCTAATTTCTTTTGGAATTTCATCTAAATCTTTTTCATTTTCTTTAGGAATAAAAACTCTCTTAATATTAGCTCTATGAGCACCAATTACTTTTTCTTTTAATCCACCAATACCAAGGACTCTACCTCTAAGAGTAATTTCTCCTGTCATAGCAATATCTTTCTTAACGCATTTCTTTTTTAATAAACTTATCAAAGTAGTAGTTATTGTTACTCCAGCTGATGGACCATCTTTATTAACAGCCCCTTCAGGAACATGAATATGTATATCATTTTCTTCAAGTACTTTTCCATCTATTTTAAAAGCCTTTGCATTAGCTTTTACATAATCCAAAGCAATATGACAAGATTCTTGCATTACATCACCTAAAGAACCAGTTAGTATCAAATTACCCTTTCCTTTAAATAGTGTTGCTTCAATAGGAAGAATATCTCCTCCAAAGACTGTATAAGCCATTCCATTAACTACACCAATCTCATCTTCCTTATCATTTTCAATATAGTAATATTTTTTCTTACCTAAAAATTCTTCAATATCATCCTCATCAACATTATAAAAAACCATATCATTATTTAACAATATTTTCTTAACAATCTTTCTAAATAAAGTAGCAATTGTTCTCTCTAATTCACGAACTCCAGCTTCCTTCGTATAATTTCTAATTAGTGTCATTATAGCAGCATCACTTATTTGTACTTGTAATGTTGTCAAACCATGTTCTTCTAATTGCTTAGGAATCAAATGATTCTTTGCAATATCTAGTTTTTCATATTCTGTATATGAAGAAATATTAATTATTTCTAACCTATCTCTAAGTTCATAAGGGATTTGTTCAACATAATTAGCTGTTGCAATAAACATTACTTTACTTAAATCAAATTCTTCCTCAATATAATGATCAGAAAATTTACTATTTTGTTCTGGATCTAATACCTCAAGCAAACTACTTGCTGGATCTCCTTTTATATCTTTAGTCATTTTATCAATTTCATCAATTATAAATACAGGATTAGTAGTACCAGCTTTTCTTATACCTTGAATAATTCTTCCTGGATTTGCACCAATATAAGTTCTTCTATGACCAACAATCTCAGCTTCATCATTTATTCCACCAACACTTATCTTGGCAGATTTTCTATTTAAACTTTTAGCAATTGATAAAGCAAGTGAAGTTTTTCCAACACCAGGAGGTCCAACTAAACAAAGAATTGGACTTCTCAAATTATTAGTATTTTGTTTAACAGCTAAATATTCTAAAATTCTATCTTTAACATCATCTAATGCATAATGACTAGAATCAAGTATATTCTTTACTTTAGTTAAATCATTTGTATCCTTTGTATAATTATTCCATGGTAAGTTAATCATCCACTCTAAATATTCTCTAACAATACCAAGTTCTGGAGAATTACTATTTAAACTATCAAATCTTTCAAGTTCTCTTTTAATTTTATCTTTAACTTTTTTATTACATTTTAATTTAGAAATTTTCTTTGATAGTCTTTCATATTCTGTATCTTTATTATTACCTTCTCCAATTTCTTTCTGCATTAATTTAATTTTTTCACGTAAAAAATATTCTTTTTGAGTTTTATCTAATTCTCTTTCAACTTCATTTTCTATTTTTTGTTCTAACTCGATAAATTTTAAATCTCTATTCATATCTTTAATTAGATACTTTGCTCTTTCAATTGGATCAATAGTTGTAATATATTTTTTCTTATCTTCATACTTAATTGGTAAAAAACTAACTACTAAGTCACATAAATCATTAAGATTATCAATATCATTTAATTGACTCATAATAGCATTACTCATATAAGGTACTTTAGTAACATAATTTTCAAGTGATTTAACAACAATATTAAAATAATTTTTTTCTTCTTTAGTTTCAGGATATTCTTCAATTTCTTTATAATCCGCTCTAAAATGATATCCATCTTCTACTAAAGAAGATATCTCAACTCTATCAAGTCCCTCAATAACAATCCTTGTTTTTCCATTTGGAACATTCATCTTTAATTTAAGTCTTCCTAAAACTCCATATTTTGGAAAAGAAGTAACATTAATTTCACCGTCATCAATAGGATTAACAATAATCATTAAATTATCATCTATTTGATCTACAATATCAACCATTTGTTTATCATAATTATTATCATATTCTATTCTTACTTCATTATTTGGAAAGATTACCATATCATTAACAACTAACACCAATAATTTCTTCAACGATACTTCACCTCCAAATTTTTAACACTGCTTACTATTATATAATAAAATATTTTTTGCATCAAGAAATAATCACTTTTTTTAGTTATCTTTATTCATTTACTATATAAAACTTAAAAAAATTAATTACATTAACCTTTTATTATTATCTTGATTTTCACTTATATATCTATTTTCAAATTTATATACATTCCCATTGTATGCTGAATAACATATTTCATCTAGTATTATGTCAGGAGTAACCTCTCCAACATATGCAAAGTCCTCCAAATCAATAATAACTATATCTCCCTTTGAATAATGATATCCATTGTAATCAAAATCTTCAATAATCCTCCCCACATTTTCTATCGTTGGATCATTCCATATATAACCTATTTTTCGCAAATTATAATATGCTTGATAAACATCTTCTATAAAAATATTTGATGTATCTACATATAAAGATGACTGAATTGTATAATATTCCATTTCGTCAATTTTGTAACATTCATCTAAAAATAAAGGAATCGTACAAGGAAAATCCTTTTTTAGTTTTTTATTATCGCTATTACTCTTACCAATTTTTATAACTTTATCATTTATTCTAAAAGTCAATGATGAGTGTCCAGACGATAAATAATTAATACTTACACTATCAACACATTCATCAATTAATATTTTCTTTAATTTACCATAAAACTCAATTCTTTTACTATCATTAGAAGAATTTTTAACAAAACTATCTCTTTCAATTAATAACTTATTAATTAAATTAATAAAATTATCAATATAATTTGAATCAGTATAATCTAATTTTTCAAACATCTGTCGATATTCATTATCTATTTTACTGCTCATACTATCACCCTTATCAATTATAACATTATAAATAATATTAATATATAGCACAATTATTTTATTATGCAAAAAAAAGCAACTTAAACGTTACTTTTTATAATTATTTATTTAATTCTTTTAATAAATCAACTGTTTTTCTAACTTCTAAATCATATTTAACTAAATCTAATCCGCCAAATTGTTTTAGGAATTCATCCTTTTTCATTTGATATTTTTCTGCTAATTTTTCTGCTTCTTCTTCAGCTTCTTTATCAGTTACTTCGATTTTTTCTTCTTTCATAATTTCTTCTAACATTAATCTATATAAAACATTATTGAATGCTTCTTTTTCCATTTGGTCTCTTAGAGCTTTTTCATCAGAATTAGTAAATTGATAATATAAATCTAATGAAATACCTTGCATCTTCATTTGTTCTTCAAATCTTCCGATTAAACGATCAACTTCTTCATTTACCATTTCTTCAGGAATATCAACTTCAACGTTCTTTCCAACAGCTTCTAATAATTCATCAACATATTTATTTTCATTCTCTACTTCTTTTTGTGCAGAAATAGATGACTTAATATGATCTCTTAATTTTTCTTCAGAATCAACACCTTCAATTCCTAAATCTTCAAAGAAATCTTCATCTAATTCTCTTGTTTTCTTTTCTTTAATTTCATTTACTTTAACTTTGAAAACAACTTTAGCCCCAGCTAAATCTTTTGCACCATAATCTTCTGGAAATGTAAGATTTAAATCTTTTTCTTCTCCAACTTTCATTCCAATTATTTGGTCTTCAAATCCTGGAATAAATGAATTTGATCCAATTTCAAGAGAATAATTTTCTCCCTTTCCACCATCAAATGCAACTCCGTCTTTAAATCCTTCAAAATCAATTATAGCGATATCACCATTAGCAACTTTACCATCCTTAACAACAAGTTCAGTATATCTTTCTAATAAATGTCCTAATTCATGATCAATTTCTTCTTTACTAACTTTAACCTTAGTAGGTTTAACTCCTAAACCTTTATATTTTTTTAATGTAACTTCTGGTTTAGTTATTATTTTAAATACAAATTCTACTCCATCTTCAGAAATATTTTTAAGATTAACACCTGGACGAACAACTGGAGTAAGTTTAGAATCATCCATTGCTTTAACATATGCATCTTGAATAACTAAATCAGCTGCTTCAAAAAATAATGATTCTTTTCCAAATTTCTTCTCATAAACATGTCTTGGAACTTTTCCTTTTCTAAATCCATCAACTTTTGCAGTTTTTTGTTTCTTTATAAAAACCTTATCAATTGCATCAGTCCATGTTTTTCCTTCTATTTTAACTTCAACTTCATGAATATTTTTATTTTTATTTTCTTTTTCACTTTTCTTTGCCATATTAATTCCTCCAACGACATATATTATACAGTATATTTTATTTTAAAACAACAATTATTTAAAGAAAAAACTTCAATAAAATAGATTGAAGTTTACTTATTTTGCTCTAATATAAAATTGTATGAGTCCCTCATCATATCTTCGAGACCTAATTCTGCTTTCCATCCCAATTCTTTTAAAGCTTTTGTAGGATCTGCATAACAACTTGCAATGTCCCCTGCTCTTCTATCAACAATCTTATATGGAACTTTAACATTATTAACTTTTTCAAAATTTTTAACTAAATCTAAAACGCTATATCCTACTCCAGTACCTAAATTATAATAGAAAATACCTTCATCTTTTATAGCTTTTTCTATTGCTTTTATATGTCCTTTTGCTAAATCAACTACATGGATATAGTCTCTAACACCTGTTCCATCATGTGTATCATAATCATTACCAAATACACTTAATTCCTTAAGTTCACCACTTGCAACTCTAACAATATATGGCATTAAATTATTAGGAATACCATTAGGCTTCTCTCCAATTAGACCAGTTTTATGAGCGCCAATAGGATTAAAGTATCTAAGAATTACTGCCGTAAATTTTGGATTAGAAATATTTATATCTTTTAAAATTCTTTCTATCATTAACTTTGTCGTACCATATGGATTAGTAGTTCCTCCAACTTTACAATCTTCAGTTATAGGTAACACCTCAGGATCACCATATACAGTAGCAGATGATGAAAATATTATTTTCATACAATTATGCTCAATCATTTTTTTACATAAATGAAGTGTAGAAACTAAATTATTCTCATAGTACATAATTGGCTCTCTAACTGATTCACCAACAGCTTTGTAACCTGCAAAATGAATAACAGCATCAATTTTATGATTAGTAAATATCTCTTCAAGTGCATCTAAATCACAAACATCATTTTTATAAAATTCAAAGCTTTTTCCAGTTATTTCTTTAATCTTATCAATTACATCTAAACTAGAATTAGATAAGTTATCAATAACAACAACTTCATAATTATCATTAAGTAATTCAACAACGGCATGACTTCCAATAAAGCCCAACCCACCAGTTACCAATATTTTCATTTAAAAACCTCCAAACAATTCATGATAAACATCAACAACATAAAGCATTTCTCTACCTATTGATGTATCTATCATACCATCAGAGATATTCTTTTTCAAGAAATTTTCTAAGTCTGCAAATACAACATAAAATAAATTAAATTCTGTCGCAAGTTCCAATTCATCATAATGCGTTTCATTAAAATTAGGAAGAGCATCAGTAAAAAATCTATAATAATAGATAACACTTAAAACTTTTTTTCCAGTATTAAAATAATTATTATCATAGGTTTTTATACATAAAAAAGGTTCCTCACTAATACTTACGTCAATTCCTGTTTCCTCTTTTATTTCTCTTACTATACATTTATCTATATCTTCATCATCTTCTAAATGCCCCCCTGGAAATTGATATGTATTATTATTATGAGCTAATAATATCTTACCCTTAGAATTAATCATCAATCCTTTTACTCTTGTGACAACCTCAGATATATCATCATCACTTAAATTATTATCGTTTATAATTATTTCTCTCATATTCTCACCTATAAAAATCTTTCCCAATATTCTGTATTATTAGGACTAACAGTATTAAGTGCTGCATCAATAGTATTACTCATTATTCTAGCCTTTTTCCACACTGGTTTATCATTATTTAGACAACTTGCTTTTGTTGGAGCCATCATATATTCAAACGTCGAAGCTCTATCTTCTTCTGGTGCAACTTGTGCATATCCATTAACAAAATAAGAATCTTCTGAAAATGTACTTTTATATGAATAGCTATTATTTATATTTCCATATTGAAAATCAACAGGATTAAAACCATTCCATAATTCAGAATTAAATGTTAATCCCTTTTTTAAAATATATCTCTCTATATAATGATATGATTCATGATAAAAAGATTCTTCAAGAGGATAAACAACCGCAATAGATATATTTGCAAAAGAATAATTAGAATCAGTTGCGCCAGTAACACTTTCATCTGAATAACTATTAATTAAATAAATAGTCAAAGGAATTCCACCTTTTTTTATCTCGTCAAATAAACCATAGGGATAAAGACTCAAAATATTTTCCAAATTATTAAGAACTGATGAAATTGTATTTTCATCATTAATTGGTACCGTAGATAAACCACCAACAATATATCCATCAGTTTCAGGTCCATATTTTATTTCAATATTGTATTTTTTTTCAATTTTGTCTCTTAATGAATTATTATCATCAGAATAATTAACTATATGTGACTGAGAAATACTCTCATTATTATCTATGACAGTCTCATCATTACTTACAGTATTCTCATTACTATTTATAGTTACCTCATCATTAGCAGTATCAATACTTGTATATTTTCCATTATCATCATTTAGTATTTTAACACTTTTTTCAGGATCAATTAATCTTACGTTATTATTGATATCTAATATTAAACCATATACTAAGATAGCAATTGATATTGCAATAAGAATTCTTGCATAATATATCATTTTGTTATTCTTTTTATTATTCTTAGACACATTAATCTCCTCTCATTCGACAAATAAATGATAGTTGTATAACTATCATTTTATTCTTTCTTAAGCTGCCAATGTTTTTTGACTTTGTTGTATTTCTTTATTTAATTCACTAACCTTGTCAGACAAAGCTTGTGCTTCTTCAACTTTCCCTTCTTTATAAAAATCCGTTATCTGTTGCATCATAATTTCCATTTGTTTTTCCTTACTAATTTCTTGACTACTATCAACTTGAGTATTTAAATTAGTATCTACAGTATTATCTGGGAAAATATTATTATTAGGTGTTAACGAATTCCCATCTTCTGTACTTTTTTTAATTTTAAAAAATTGTTTTGCAGTTAATATAGATTCATTATTATCTCTTGAATTCCTTAATTTAGAAACTTGATTTGCAGTAGTCAATATTGCCTTCGGTTCATTCATATCTTTTTTTTCAAAAACAGAATTACTATCTAAGATATCACCATTAGTATCAGAAATAACAGGAATAATCGCTCCAGTTTCATCAATATTTGAAGAAACATCTGATTGATCACTATTAATACCATTTTCTTGAACGCTAATTAACTCTTCTGATTTTGGATTTAATATAGGTGTATTATTTTGAACATCTACTGAATCATTTACTAAAGAAGTATCATTACCAGGATTTAGATTCTCAGAAACACTCTCTACACTTGAAACATCCATTACAGGCTTTTCAATATCTGATGTTTTAACTGCTGAATTATCATTATTATCAAAAATTATACTATTATCTTGTTTAGACTCTTTATCCTTATTTAAAATATCTTGATTTTGGGAAAAAATATCTACAACTTCTTCTTGTACCTCGCTATTATTGTCTTGCTCCATTATATCTTGATTAAATATTTTACCGTCATCTTGAGCATTAGAAACACTTGGAATAATTTCGTGAACTGTTTCTTCACTTTCTTCACTTGATGAAGTTTCCATATTATTATCAATAACATCATGTTGACCATCAATTTGCCTAATTTGATTATCATCATTTTTATGATTATTTTCTAATTCAATCTGATTTTGATTATTATCGGTCAAATTTTCTTGTTTATCAATATTTTCATCAGAAGAAGCTTCTTGCATAACTTGATTATTATTTACCTGATCATCTTCTACTTTAATTGGATTTGGATTATTATTATCTACATTTTCTT
>CADBGE010000034.1:0-633 GCA_902794075.1 uncultured Erysipelotrichaceae bacterium
ATATAAAATTGTCGAATTATTAGGGTTTAAAAAGGAAGACTGTACTACAAGAGATGTTCAACAAATATATCTTGATTATGGATATGATTTAGATAAAATTTCTGAATTAAAGTTTGGTGATAATGAATGAAAAAGATAAAGGATTTTGTAAAAATAATAAAACTTAATAGAGAAAAAGATTTAGATGCTGTTAAAAATGGTGTAGGATATCATGTTGGGAGTGCGGTTCTTTGTCATAATGGTGATGGAATGAGATTTATTACATATTTAGAGTTCCCTGCGGGAAAAGTTAAGGGTAATCATTATCATAAGGAAAAGTATGAAAATATGGTTGTTATTAAAGGTGAGGTTGAGGCAAAATATTATTTTACAGATAATTTAGATAGTTCATATAAAGTAACACTTCGTGAGGGAGATGCTGTTTCCATTAGGCCAGGAGTTGCTCATGCATATCTATCTAAAGATGGATGTAGCGTAATTGAGTTTTCACCTCAAAAGTATGATCAAAGTGATGTGTATAAAATAGATAAGAAAGGAGATTTTTAATATGACATTATTTGAGGAATTAGAATGGAGAGGACTTGTTAAGGATTTAGCAGGTGATGATATTAAAGATAAATTAAATAATACTAG
>CADBGE010000034.1:680-11108 GCA_902794075.1 uncultured Erysipelotrichaceae bacterium
ATATTACTAGTAGGCGGTGCTACAGGATTAATTGGTGATCCTCGTCCTACTGCTGAAAGAGAAATTATTTCTAAAGAAACAGTTCAAAAAAACTTAGAGGGCTTATCTAAACAAGTTAAAGAAATAGTTGGAGGAGACGTAGAAGTTGTTAATAATAATGATTGGATGAAGGAATTTTCTTTTACTGATTTTTTAAGAGATGTAGGAAAATATGTAAATATTAATTATATGCTTGATAAAGATATTATTAGAAGAAGACTTGATACCGGTATAACTTTTGCAGAATTTGCTTATACTTTAATTCAAGGATATGATTTTTTACATCTATATAGAGAAAAAGGTGTAACTTTACAAGCTGCCGGGTCTGATCAATGGGGAAATATTACAACAGGTATTGATTTAATCAGAAAAATTACTGGTGATCAGGTATATGGATTTACAATGCCTCTTATTTTGGATTCTACTGGTAAGAAATTTGGTAAAAGTGAAGGAAATGCATTATGGCTTGATGAGTCTAAAACAACTAGCTATGAATTATATCAATACTTAATTAATTCTGAGGATGAAAAGGTTGAAGAATATTTAAAAGTATTTACATTTTTAACTCCTGAGGAAATAACGGATATAATGGAGAAACATAATAAAGAGCCTCATTTAAGACTTGCACAAAAAACTTTAGCTATTGAAATTATAACTGATTTACATGGAAGAGAAAGTGCCGATCAGGCTGTTAAAATAAGTGAAAGTTTATTTAGCGGAGATATTAAGACATTTACATCTAAAGATATTGAAGTTGCATTTAAAGGGCTTTCTCCATTTGAAATTAATGAAGACATTAATATTGTTGATTTACTTGTTAATGCTAGTATTTGTTCAAGTAAAAGAGAGGCTCGTGAATTTATAAATAACTCTTCAATTACTCTAAATGGTGATAAAGTTACTGATTTAGATTTTATAATTTCAAAAGATATATGTATTGATTCAAAATATATAATTATTCGTAGAGGAAAGAAAAAATATTTTATTGGAATATATAAATAAAAGTTTTTTCTTTTTTATATTGTGTGATATAATATTTTTATTATAGGAGGTGTTTTAAGTGAATAATGATAAAAATGATTTAATGTCTATTTATAATAATGATGATTCAAATACATTAAATAAACAGGTAAATGAAAATGTCTCTAACTTAAATTTAAATACACAATCCGAATTTGTGGTTGATTCTTCTACTGGGCAGTTAATTGAATCAAGTTCGGAAAAATTATTAGATTCTAATTCAGCTAAATCTGATATAGACTCTGGTTCAAATATAGGTGAACCAACTCCTTCAGAACCGGATATTAAATTCGATTCAAATACGGGAAGACCAATTTCTTCAGAAGCAGAAATAAAATTTGATCCAAATACAGGAAGACCGATTTCTTCAGAAACAGAAATAAAGATTGATCCAAATATGGGACAATCAGTTAATAATCAAAATATGGCTAATTCAAATAATAATGTTAAATCTAATAAATATAATAAAAATTCAATTATATGTTTTTTAATGAGTATTATATCTTTATTTATTTTTTGGTGGCTTTCACTTATTAGTATTGTTTTAGGTTTTACTGCACTTAAGGAAATTAAAGCTAAGGGAGAAAAAGGAAGATTTTTAGTTATTATTAGTTTTGTTATATCAGGTATTAGTATAGCACTATATTTGTTTTTGGTTATTTTTAGCATTTATAGATAAAAAGCTAACTTTATTGTTAGTTTTTTTATGACTAAATTATAGTAAATGGTAATAATTTTTGATACAATGAGTATATAGAATAAGGGATGTGATTATATTTGAAAAAATCAAATAGTAATTTTGGAATACTTTTAATTACAATATTAATTTTTTTTGTTTTAATTGAATTGTTTTATATTGGATACTATGTTATATATAAAAAAAGTGAGTCGATTTATTTTGTTGGTATAAATGCACTTGATACTGATATTAATAATAATTATGTGACAGTTGGAAGCAATAATAATAATGATAATCATTATGAAAAAGCTATGGTATCTATGTATAATTCTAAAAAAGAAAAAACATTTGAAAAATTGTATAATGTTGGCTATAATAGTGCTTTTTTTGGTGTTTTGATTGACGGAGAAAATATAGTTGCAATTGGAAGTTATGAGAAAACAAAAACTGATCATCAAGAATCTATTAGAAGGGCTTTAATCGTTAAGTATGATAAAGAAGGTAATATTATTTTTGAAAAAGATTATGGTATCTTAGATAATTCAAAGTTTACTGGAATTGTCAAAGTTGGGGATGATTATATAGTTACAGGACAAAGCGTTTATAAAAATACAAGAATTGGTAGTGAAAAAGGTGGTGCTATTTTAGTAAAGTTTGATAAAGATGGTAATCTTTTATGGGATAAGACTTATGGTAATGTAAAGGAATCTGTTTTTAATGATATTATTATTTCTAATAATTATTTATATGTAATTGGTAACTATGAAGATTATTATGCTATGATAGTTAAATATGATCTAGATGGAAATATTGTATCATTTAATGACTATAAAATAACTGATGAGTTAGGATTTAGCAGTATTGTTAGTGTTGATGATTATATTTATGTAAGTGGGTCTCTAAAAACTGGTGCTCATGACACTGATGCTATGATAGTAAAGTATGATTTAGATTGTGAATACATAGATCAGGTTTCATATTCGGGTATTGGTAAAGAGAGATTTAATAGGTTAATTGTTGATGATTATAAAAATTTAATTGCAATTGGTACGATGATGTCTAAAGCTTCTCATAGTGGAAAAACATATGGTGATTACAATTATGATGGAATAATTGCCAAATATAATACTGATCTAAAAAATGTTGATTTGGTTTCATATGGAGACGAGAGAAATGATTTTTTTACAGATGTTAAGTCTATAAATGACAATTATTTAGTTGTTGGATATTCTTCATATGAAGATGGTAGTTATATGAGTAAGTTTATTAGTTATAGTAGTGCACTTAAAGTGTTAGGAGTAGAATGATATGAAAATAACTTTAGTTAGACATGCTGAAACTGAATTAAATTATCAAAGAAAAATCAATGGAAGGAAAAACGAAATTTTAAATGATACGGGTAGAAGACAAGTTCTAAGATTAAGAGATAAACTAAAGGATAATGATTATGATATTTGTTTTGTTTCTCCACTTACAAGATGTATGGAAACAGCTCTTGTATCTGTTGGAGATAGAGTTGAAATGATTCCTGATAAAAGACTAATTGAAAGAGAAATGGGAGAATTAACTGAACGTCCTGTTGAAGAATATAATGCTTATTTATATTGGGATTATGATTTAAATAAATCTGATTTTGGTGTTGAATCTATACATGAAATGTTTAATAGGTGTGAAGATTTTCTGAATTATATAAAAGAGAAATATTCTGATAAAAGTGTAATAGTTGTTACTCATAGCGCACCATATCGTGCCCTTAGGCATTTAATATTAAATCATAAAATAAAAGGAAAATTATTGGATGGTAAAATTGAAAATTGTCAATTTGAAGAGTATATAATATAAAAAAAGAAACATATCTGTTTCTTTTTTTTTACTTATTATAAAATTCAACGATTAATGCTTCATTAATATCAGCATTTAATTCATTTCTTTCAGGTAATCTTACGTATGTTGCTTCCATTTTACCTTCATCATAGGTGATAAATTCAACTCTTTTATTTACTTTTGCTAATGATTCAGCAACTACTTTTAAGTTCTTATCGTCACCTTTTAGTGAAATAACATCACCTGGTTTAACTCTATATGATGGAATATCAACTTTCTTACCATTTACTGTAATATGTCCATGGTTAACTAATTGTCTTGCTCCACGACGAGTAGATGCAAATCCAGTACGATATACTAAATTATCTAATCTAGATTCTAGTAATCTTAAGAAGTTTGTACCATGAATACCTTTTATTTTAGCAGCTTCATTAAAAGTTTTTCTGAATTGTCTTTCATTTACTCCATACATAAAACGTACTTTTTGTTTTTCTTTTAATTGAGTTCCATAATCAGATAATTTACCTTTTCTTTCATTACCATGTTGACCTGGTCCATATGGACGACGAGCTATTTCTTTTCCTGTTTCACTAATGGAAAAACCAACTCTACGTGCTTTTTTATAACTTGGTCCTGTGTATCTTGCCATAATTTGTTCTCCTTTCTTTAGATTACAACTCTTGAATGACTTAGTCATATATTAGGGAGTTTTTTATTCTTTCACGTAAACAGCAATAGTTACTTGATTTAATTTTTAAAAACACATTAATATATTCTAAATCTGCTGTTTCAAGGAAATTGCATTATTAATTATATGTTAAAAGTGTTGATATGTCAAGAAAATTATTATTTATGTTCTGTTGGAGTTAATATTAATTCTTTTCCTTTTGTAGGAAAGAACATATTATTAATTATTTCTTTAACCTCTTCTTTAGATTTTCCTGCGATAGAATAGTATATTTCTAGTATTTCATCTGATGTTAGTATGTTTTTTGATGCATCATCTAACAAATCAGTAATTTGTACACATTCTACATTTTTTCCTTCATAAAAATTATTTACTGTTGTTGTTTCTTTTCTATGAATGATTCCTTTGTATGTTGGTGTAATTTTTCTTCCATCAATAATATCAATTAATATGTTACCTGATGATGTTGATCCTGAATCTTCTATAATTCTTCTACAAATTCTTTCTGCTTTATCATCTACAAATATTATTTCTATATATTGTGCATCTGCATGATATGCATAGTCTTCATAATAATACCATTTATTAGGTTCAATAATATTTTTATTTTCTAGTTGAGTATTTTTTGGAAGTATTTCGTAATTATCTTCTCCATTAATGTATTTTTCTAGATTAATAATATCACTTTCTGTATATGTAGATTCAGATTTTATAAGATTTTCATCCATATATTTATATAAATCATCATGTATGCTATCTTCAGGACCATATTCTCTAGATGAATAAACTGATTTGTTATCAATATCTACGATTCTTAATTTTGAATCATCGGTTTTAATTACATAATATTGTGCTAAATCAGAGTCCTCTAAGTAATAACCATATGAATAATCTTGAAGTTTTTCATCATCTCCAATTTGGTCTTTCCCTTTTCTATCATGGCCTTTACAACCTGTTAGTGACATAAGCATTGTTCCAGCAAGAATACCAGCTGCTAATTGATTAATTAATTTTTTATTAATTTTAAGTTTCATATTTTTCTCCTTTTTTTGAAGTCATTATAAAATAAAACTTCTATATTTAATAAAAGTCTTGTTCTTTAAAAATAATCCAGATATAAATATCGGTTGTTGAATTATTTCATCATTGATGGTGATGGGACTACTCCCCTTTTATTGCAGTGTATTATATCATTTTTTTATATTTTGTCAAATTAATAATATTTTCTAAAAATGTAGAAAAAAGTATTAATTATATGATAAAATATAATTAATATAGTATCAGAATAGAGGTGGAGTTATGCAATCACAATTTCTTATTATTGGTTCTGCTGTTATTGTTGCATTAGTTGTTGTTATTGTTATTCTTCATTTTGTAAAAAAAGCAGAAAAAAGATATTATAAAAAAATTTTACAAAAACTTGAAGTACAGAGAAATCAGGTTGCTTCTACTCCCGTGTTGTTAGAATTATCTAAAGTTGAACCAATTATAAAAAATGATAAAATGGAAGAGAAGTATAATCAATGGAGAAATAAGTTTGATTCAATAAAAAATGACCGTCTTTCTGTTATTGATGATATGCTTATTGATTTAGATTTATATATTGATAAAAAGGATTATAAATCTTTTGGATACAGAGTTGCAAAAACAGAAATAGAAATATATAAAGTTAGAGAATCTGCTGAGAGATTACTTGAAGAAATTAAAGATATTACATTAAGTGAAGAAAAATATAGATCCATTATTATAAAATTAAAAACAAAATATAGAACTTTAAATAAGGAATTTAATGAACATAGACAATTATATGGTTTTATGCAAGAATCTATTGAGATGCAGCTTGAAAATATTGAAAAGAGATTTATGGATTTTGAAAAAGTAATGGAATCTAATGATTACAATGAAGTTGTTCATATTTGTAAAGCATTAGATAATATGATTGATCATATGGATATTTTGATTAAAGAATTACCTGATGTATTATTAATGATTGAAACCGTAATTCCTAATAGAATAAAAGAGGTACAGACAACATATAATGATATGGTAGAAAAGGGATTTGTCCTTGATTATCTTAATTTAGAGTATAACATTGAAGAATCTAGAAAAAATATTGAAAATATAACTGATAAAGTTAAAATGATTAATCTTGAAGGATGTATGTTTGACTTGAAAACAATTCTTGAATATTATGATTCAATATTTATAGATTTTGAAAAGGAGAGATTATCAAGAAAAGTTTATGAAGAAATCCTAGATGGTTTTTCTAAAAGGTTAGAAAAAACTAATAAAGAAGTAAATGATGTTTATGAACAACTTGATGATATAAAGAGTATGTATGATTTAAATGATGATGATGTTAATATTATTCATGAAGTAAATAAAATATTAGTTGTAATAAATGATGATTACAAAAAAATGTTACAAAAAGATGAAACTAAATCATGTGCTTACTCTAAATTAAGTGAAGAAGTTGATGAATTATCAAGTAGACTTGCTGATATGGAAGATGAATTTGAAAAGGCACTAAAATCTTTAGGTAATATGTATGATGATGAAATTAGAGCTAGAGAACAACTTAATGAAATACAAATATTTTTGAAATCTTGTAAAAATATGATGAGAAGTTGCAAGCTTCCTATTATAACCGATAATTATTTTGTGCAATTAGATGAAGCAAATGAAGCAATTAAAGAAGTTATAAAAGAGCTAGAAAAGAAACCAATTGTTATTAAGACACTTAACACAAGAGTTGATACTGCAAGAGATTTGGTATTGAAATTATATAATACTACAAATGATATGATTAAAAATGCAAGACTTGCTGAATTAGCAATAATGTATGTTAATAGATATAGATCTATTTACAAAGATGTAAATGAATCATTAAATGATGCTGAAAAGTTATTTTTTAGAGGTAATTACAGAGAATCTTATGAATTGGTTATATCTGTAGCAGTAAGTATTGATGAAAATATAGATAGAAAGATGTTGGAATTATATGAAAATCTATAATAGTACTAGGGAATTGGTAATAGTTATATTATTGGTTACTTTTTCATTTGCATTTTTAATGTTTACTATAATAAATAATCAAAAAAAGATAAAGTATAATTCTTTAAAGAATAATGCAATTACTTTTTCAAATGCTGTTAGTACAAATATATATAATTTTAGTAATGAAAAGATTGTTTTTTTGGATGAGGCTGTTAATGAAGAATATATTTCTAATATAAAAAGTCCATTCAGTTCAGGTTTTTGTGATGGAAAAACTTCATTTGTACAAACAGATGACAATGGAAGAAGACATGTTACTTTAACATGTGATAATTATATGTTATATAATTATGATCTTAAGTCTGATAATTTTATTATTCTTAAAATTAGTGATTGGAACACTAAAAAGAGTTCAAATAGTGAAAAAAAAGAATTATATAATTGTATTAGTTTTGATTCATCAACAAATATTTATGATGATTATTATGAAGAAAACTTTTTCTTGTATAAAATAAATTCTGATTACGGAACTAATTATTCTAAAATTGAAGATATAGATAGTAATATTTGTACTGTGGATAAAAAAATCTTCTATAGAACTGAAACAGAAATTGATGTTGAAAAATAAGTCAGTAATGACTTTTTTTGATTTTTATAAATTTTATGATAAAATATGCGTGGTGGTGCATACTATGAACAGATTGATTTTGATTAAATATGGCGAATTATCAACTAAAAAAGGAAATAGAAATTATTTTATTAATACCTTATATAATAACTTAAAATATAAATTATCTTCATATAATGTAAAGATTGATAAGGATAGAGCAAGAATGACTATTCATTTTTCTGATACTGATTTAGATGATATAAAAGAAATAGTAGGAAATACATTTGGAATTCATTCTTATCATGTTGCATATGTTTGCTCTTCTTCAGCTGATGATATAAAGGAAACTTTGTTAAATATAGTTCGTTCTATAGATTTTGATACTTTTAAGATTGAAACAAAAAGAAGTAATAAATCTTTTCCAATACATAGTCAAGATTTTAATAGAGTTTTAGGTGGTTTATTATTAAAGAATATTGATAATATTAAAGTAGATGTTCATAATCCTAATTTGTGGATAAAGGTTGAAATAAGAGATAAAGAAACATATATATATTATGATTCATTTGCTGGTAAGGGTGGATATCCAATTGGTACCCAAGCAAAAGGAATGCTTATGTTAAGTGGAGGAATTGATTCTCCTGTTGCAGGATTCTTAACTATGAAGAGAGGCGTTAAGTTTGATGCTGTTTATTTTGAAGCAATTCCTCATACTAGTTTGGATGCAAGAGAAAAGGTTATTTCTTTATGCAGAAAGTTAGCTAGTTATACTGACTGCATTAATTTACATATTGTTAATTTTACTCCTATTCAAGAAGAAATATATAAATATTGTAGGGATGAATATGTTATAACTATAATGCGTAGAATGATGTATAGAATAATGGACCTTTTATGTAAAAAGTATGATGGTAAAATTATTATAAATGGAGAAAGTATTGGACAAGTTGCATCTCAAACTCTTACAAGTATGTCTGTAATTAATGAGGTGACTTGTGTTCCTGTAATTAGACCTGTTGCATGTATGGATAAATTAGAGATAATGAAAATAGCAAGGGATATAGATACATATGAAACAAGTATACTTCCATATGAAGATTGTTGTACTGTATTTGTTCCAAAACATCCTGTAATAAATCCTAAACTTTCAGTTGCGAAAGTAGAGGAAGAAAAATTTGATTTTGAAAGTCTTATAAAGGAAGCTGTAGATAATTTAAATACTATTAAAATTTTTGAAAATGATTCTGAAAATTATAATGATTTATTATAGTATAAATTAAGCAATTATTCACAAAATATATTTAGGAGGTGAATAATATGCCAAGAGGAAGAAAGAAAAAAAGTTCTTCTATGAAAGTTAAAACTCCAGGTTCAAAACAAAGTATTGATAATATGAAATATGAAATAGCTAATGAATTTGGTGTAAAACTTGGAGCAGCTGCTTCTAGTAGAGAAAATGGTTTAGTTGGTGGTGAAATGACTAAACGTTTAGTTCAAAGAGGATTAAATAAAAAACGTTCTAATTCAAAAAGTAAATAATAAAAAAGGATATTATTATCCTTTTTTTGTTTATATAATTATAAAATCTTTAAAATTATTGTGTTGAAATATTTTATTATGTTTGATAATATAATTTTAGTTGGAGGGAAATATTATGAAATATTTATGTGTTAATGCAGGTAGTAGTTCTTTAAAATTTCAATTGTTTGAGATGCCTGAAGAAAAAGTTATTATTAGTGGATATATAGAAAAGATCGGTTTGAAAGATAGTTTTTGGAATACTAAATTTAATGGTAAGAAGATTAGAGGTGAAAAGTATCTTAAGGATCATAAAGCTGCTGTTGAGGTATTATTAAATGAATTATTAGATCATAAAGCAGTTGAATCTTTAGATGAAATTAAGGGTGTAGGACATAGGGTTTTACACGGAGGAGAAAAATATAGTGATTCTGTATTAATAGATGATGAAGTAATTAAGAGTATTAAGGATTTAACAAAGTTAGGTCCTCTACATCATCCTGGAAATTTAGCTGGTATTGAAGCATTAAAGGAGGTTCTTCCTGATGTACCAATGGTTGCTGTATATGATACTGCTTTCCATCAAACAATGCCTGAAAAGAATTATTTATATCCAGTTCCATATTCATGGTATGAAAATTATGGAGTTCGTAAATATGGGTTTCATGGTACAAGTCATAAATATATAACTACAGTTATGAAAGAAAAATTAGGAAAAGACGATGTTAATTTAATCATTTGTCATATTGGTAGTGGAGCTAGTATTTCTGCTATTAAAGATGGAAAATGTTATGATACAACTATGGGAATTACACCTCTTGATGGATTGATGATGGGAACAAGAAGTGGTTCAATTGATCCTTCAATTTTAGAGTATGTTTGTAAGGAATCAGGTAAAGATATAAGTGAGGTTACAAATGATTTAAATAAGAAGAGTGGATTACTTGGTATAAGTGGTTATTCTGATTGTCGTGATGTAGAAGAAGCAGCAGCAAGAGGTGAGGAACAAGCTATTCTTGCACTTGGTATGTATCATGATAGAGTTGCAAAATA
>CADBGE010000035.1:0-3537 GCA_902794075.1 uncultured Erysipelotrichaceae bacterium
CTTGACTTATCAAAAGAATTTTTAGAAGAAAATACAAAAGTAATTGTCCCAGGATTAGTTAGATCACTACTAAGTATTAAAAACATTGATAGAGTAGATCTAAAAGTAGAAAAAGAATATATAAATAATTATAATAAATTATTAGATGATAAAATTGCTATAAATGAAGAATATAATATAAATAATAGAAAAAATATAAGTGAAGTAGTAATTTATTATTTAACAAATGATAATAACTATATTCCAGTTACAAAATATTTAAATGACGATAGAGAAAAAATTGAAATAATTATTGATGAACTAAAGGAAAGTAATAATAGTAATTTAATAAGTTATTTAAACAATAATTTAAAATTAAAAGATTATGAAGAAGAAAATGATGTTTATATTCTAAACTTTAATGATTATTTAAATGAAGACAAAAATACCAAAGAATATCTTCTAAATGAAATTGCATATTCTATATTTGACAATTATAAAGTATCTTCTGTAATGTTTAAAATTAATAATAAAAACGAAAAAATAATTCATAAAAACTAAAAAACACTTGTAATTAAAGTGTTTTTATATTATAATCTTATTTGTCAGCAAAGTTATATGTCTGCGTAGCTCAGCTGGATAGAGCAATCGCCTTCTAAGCGATCGGTCAGGCGTTCGAGTCGCCTCGCGGACACCATTTTAAATATTAGAAACATTTTTAAATGTTTCTTTTTTATTTTACAAATATTAATTATTGTTATAAAATGTAACATATAGGGTAAAAGGAGGAATAGTAATGACAGTTATTGGTGATAATTTTTCTATTTTATTATTTCTTGCTATTTTACCCGTATTAATAATATTATTGTTTGTATATTATAAAGATAAACATAGGGAACCATTTGCTTTGCTATTTAAGCTTTTTTTATCAGGATTTATTTCATGTGGATTAGTACTATTTATATCGGGACATATGGAAGCTGTTACCAGTCTGTTTTCACCGTCCTCATCAAAAAATATTTTTGAAACATTTATATATTCTTTTGTGGGGATAGCCCTTGTTGAAGAAATATCAAAATGGTTAATGGTATATTTTATTGGTTATCATAATAAAGAATTTGACGAAGTCTATGATGGATTAGTATATGCAGTATTTGTTTCCTTGGGTTTTGCCTTTATTGAAAATATACTATATGTAGTTTTAAGTAACAGTATTAAAACAGCCATTGTAAGAGCTTTATGTGCAGTTCCAAGTCATGCATGTGATGCTATATTTATGGGACACCATATGAGTATTGCAAAACAATATGCAACAAAAGGAAATAAGAAAATGGTATATAAACATCTAGCACTAAGTATTATAATGCCAACATTTATTCATGGAATATATGATTTTTGCTTAATGTCAGGTTTTCAAATTTTAGTAATTGTTTTTGCAGCCTTTGTAGTATTTATGTATTATATTTCATTATCAACTCTAAAAGATATGTCATTATCAAATAATAAAATAGAAAAATTAAAACATAAGTATTGTAAATATTGTGGAGAATTAATAAATCAAAAAGAAATATGCCCTAGATGTAAGAAAAAACAAATTATAAAAAGAAAAATTACTTTCAGTTCAAAACCAAAGGAGTCAACATGAAAAAAATAAATAATGAAGTAAATAAATCAAAACTATTTGTGTTGATAGCAGTAATTATCTTAGCAATAGGTTATGCAGTAGTCACAACAACAATCAGGTTTATAAAACCAACTACAAGGAATAATACTATTATTAAAGATAATAATGAATATTTTGATGTACATTATTTATCAGATGCTACAACGCCACACATTGAATTAGGAACAGGAACAGCAGAAGTAAGTGAAGATAAAAAGACTGCATCTTTTAACTTTAATAACATGAAGAAAAAAGGGGATTTGGCAATAGTAAAGTATAAAATCATAAATGATTCAACAGAAGATGCAAACTTAGATATAAAATTAACTAATAATAATTCAGAATATTTTAAAGTAACTAAAAAATTAGATAAAACAACATTAAAATCAAAAGAGGTATCGACACTAACAATAACAGTAGAGTTGTTAATAACTCCATCAAGTGGAGAAAAAACAGCATTAATAACTGGAACTATTATCACAAGTCCAATAAAAAAATAGAACTACTTATATTTGTAAGTTCTATTTTTCTTTACTGAAATATTAAGTAATATTCCAACAATCATCATATATGAAAGAAGACTACTACCTCCATAAGAAATAAAAGGAAGAGTTATTCCTGTAATTGGTAATAATCCAACCGCCATCCCAATATTTTGTATCTGTTGAAACAACAACATTCCAATTATTCCTGCAATAATATATTTATCGGTATCTTCAATTCTTTTCTTCGCAAGAATTATTATATTTATATCTAAATAAGCAATTAGACCCAGTAGAATAATCACTCCAACAAGACCAAAGTTAGAAGCAAAAACTGCAAAAATAAAATCGGTTGAAGATTCAGGAAAATAAATTGGAGTTTTATTATATCCATGTCCAAATAATCCTGCAGATCCAATTGCTGCCAAAGCATTCTCTAGTTGTAAACCAGACCCTTCCTTCCAATTAAATATTCTTTCAATTCGGTAATAAACAGATGATCCAAATATTTTAATAAATATATTTTCTTTTAATAAATAAAGATAAGCAAAAATCCCAAATAAAAAAGCAACTATAACAAAACTAATAATAAACCATCTAGCTCTAATACCAGACACAAACATCATAGATAAATATATTACAAGATATATAACAACACTACCTGTATCAGGCTGTAAAAAAGTAAGAATAGAAGGTATTAATACTATAATAAAAGTTTTTATTATAAATTTAAATTCATCTAAACAAGTAGGATTATCAGTATCATTCCTAAAATTATGAATCATAGTAGCCAGAGTAAGCATTATAAATATTTTCATAAATTCACTAGGTTGAATACTTCCAATACCAGGGATTACAAACCAACACTTACTTCCATTAATTGGGTCAGCAAATAATAAAAGTCCAATAAGTAATATATTGCCTAATATATATAGATACCAAGTATTCCTATATAAATATTCATTTTTTAGCCTCATAAGTATTATTACAAATATCCATCCTATTAAATACCATACAGCTTGTTTTAAGGCTAAATTTCCTAAAGATTTAGCTGTATAAGTAAGAGCACTATTAATTGTTATTATGCTAATTATTGATAAAAAAATAATTGGAATTAATATTTTATAATTAATTTTATTCTTTAACATATAACCTCCCTTAATAATATTATATCAAAAAGCAAGAATTTTTATTATATAAAATCATAAAATATATAGAGGAGAATCAAATGAATATTTATAAAAGTCGTATTAATAAAGAAATAAATAATAATAAAAAATATTGTGTCTTAAATAATATAAACCAAGATAATATTGAAACGTTATTTGAAGATGTAAGTAGTATCTATAAAAATAAGTATCTTATTAAAACAAATAAAAAAGAATATAATACATATCTAATAGGTAAAACAGA
>CADBGE010000035.1:3582-13727 GCA_902794075.1 uncultured Erysipelotrichaceae bacterium
TAAAATAAATTAAAAGGAATATCCTATTTTGATATTCCTTTTATAATGTAACAAAAATATCAGCAAAACATCTAATAGCACCAACAGAAGTTAAATCAATAGTAACAAATTGGTTTGTATTAGTATATACACCAGTAGTAGCATCTCTAGTTAAAAGTCTTACTGTTACACTACATTGATCAATATCTTCAATTCTAAAAATATCACTTGTAGTATCAGTTCCATCTACTGTGAAACTCCAAGGATTAGCAGTGTATCTATTATATAACTGAATTGGTCTGGTATTATAAGTATTAGAAATAGTAGAAGGTCCTAAAAAAGGTCTATCACATCCAACTAAATCATCATCAAAATCTTGTTTTTGTAATAATAATATTTTATTAATTATTTCTAATATATGACAATTACAATTTTCCATAAAACTCCTTTCCATAGATTAGAATAATCTATATCTAAAATATCATATGTAAAAAAATTAATATGACCCATGATAATTATATGTATAGATTTTATAATAAATGTAAAAAAATGTATTAATTGATATAAAAGTATTGATAAAAAAACAAATGTAATATAAAATGAATTTATAGGATATGGGTTCGGTAGAAGAATTGAACTATATTCTTAATACATAATAGGAGGTGAAAAGAATATGTCAACAATTCATGTAGATGAAGCAGCTTTAAATTCATTAAGAGAGGCACTTGAAACAGCAGGACAAGAATATAAAAACAGTCTTGCAAGATTAACAAACTTAATTGAAGAAATAACTAGTGGAGATATTCAAGGAGATCCAGCAACAGATTTATTAAATAAGTATCAAGCTAAACAAGACACATTAAATAACATTACAAAAACAATAGAAGAAGCTGAAAGTTATATGGGATTACAAACTACTAAGTTTACTACAATGATTGGTGATTTACAATCAACAATGAAGTAGTTTAAAAAATTATTAGAAGGGAGAATATTATATGAATATTACAATTAATCCAGGTGCAGCGACAGATGATGCTGCCCAAATCGATAGTTTAGTTCAATCAATTGAAGAATCAGCTGAAACACTAAACAATGCTATTAAAAATACAATTCCAACAGGAATTCAAACAACTTGGTCAGAAACAGTAAGATCAAATTGGGAATCTTACTATACTGCAGATATTCCACAAGCATTAGAAGATATGAGATTATCAGCTACAAACTTAAGATTGGCTGTAGAACAAGCACTTAATTATGATCAAGAAAAATAATATACATTGCTATATGCAATGTATAGTAAAGGGAGAAAATCTTTCTTTTTTTACTATACATTGCATAAGAAAAAGAGGGAGGGTGACTGAATGAAATCACCAGAGACTTACAGAGGATTTAATGATAAAAATGAATGCATAATAACGAGAGAAGCAGTAAATGTAAGTGAAACACTTATTGATCCTGCCGAAGTTCAAACTGCTATAGAAAATATTAAAACAACTATGGAAACACAGTTGAAAATAGTTTCAGGGAAACTTAGAAATGAAGTATCTGCTGCTGAAACAGCTCTAATTGTAAAAGGAACACACATGGGTAAGCCAATTGAAGATACAGCAGCAGCAATTGATAAAATTCCTAACGCATTATATGAAAATTTAAGCGACGTTTATTCTAAGGCAGAGGAAGCCCACGATAAATTACAAGATCTAGCAAATGATCAAGCAAGGAATGAAGTAACATCTGCAGAAGGTTTTCATCACCTTGGATGATTGTAGAAAGGAGAAAACATGGGAGATAACTTTACAGGTAGAAAATATGATCATGATGTTTTAGAAAATGAAGAACAAGTTTCAGCTATAATTGATTCTTTAAATACTACTGCAGATACTGATGTAGGAAATGCTAAATCAGAAACTATGAAAGCAGTTGATGCACTAAACCAACTTAAAGGAATGGCTGACTATGTGGGAACTGTACCAAGCAAAAGCATAGAAGGTATATTTGATGAAATAACAGATTCAATAGGAAAATTAGCAACAGCAATGAGGGATAGTGCAGACAGTATTAAAGTATATGATGAGTCAGAATGGTATGAAAAAGCTGGTAGTACAATTTTAATGGGAGCATGTAAGATAGGAGAAGGACTCTTAAATGTTATTGAAGATTTAAGTGATGGAGCAATTTCATTAGTTGGATTTGTAACGCAACCATTAACAGGTAGTACAGAATGGGCAGAAAATATTATTAATCCAGAATGGTCTCATGATGTATTTAATGGTTATTATGAAAGCGATTTAGCAAAAAAATCTGCTATTACAGAAGATAGTGGAGTTTCTAATGCTATAAAAATAACAGGAACAACTATTGGATACATGGCAATTGCAGCAGCTACTGCAGGAGCCGGTTCTGGTTTGGCAGGAACAGGAGGAGCAGGTGCAACATTTGCATCATCTACAACAATTGCCAACACAGCTGTTGGAGCTATTGGTGGATTAGGATCAGGAACAGAAACAGGATTAAGACAAGGTAAAGGTTTTAACGAAGCTTTTACACAGAACGGTTTGTCACAAGCAGCTATCAATGGTGCCATTGAACTCTTTACAGGTAAGATTGGCGAGCATATGGCAAAAGGTAAAGCAGTTAAAGGAGCTAAACTAAACGCAAGTGAAGCTGATGATATGTTAGGTGCTGCAACAAAAAACAGATCAAAAGCAATAGAAAAACTTAGTGCAGCTCAAAGTGAATATGATGCCGCAGAAAAAGCATTAAATTCATTTAAAAATAAAACTGGAGAATTTATTGATTTAGATAATTATGGACCGGCATTTGATAGATGGAGAAAAGCAGAATCTTCCTTAACTTCTGCAACGGCTGAAAAGAATGCAGCTGAAACATTATTCCAAAAACAATTATCTAATTCAAGATCAGCTCATGAAGCACTTACAAAAGTGTCTAATACCAAAGCAGCAACATTCCAGGGATATTCTGATAAGATTACAAATAAATTCTTTAAAAAAGGTGAAAAAGTAGGAACATCAATAAGAGAAAGTTATGGCGCTAACATTGCAAATGGATCTAATAAATTTATTTCAGGAACTAAAGCAGTTGCACAAGGAACAAAGAAAGCAGTTGCAGAAAGTTCAAGCCATATACTTCACCCAGTTAAAACAATAAAATCTGCTGGAAGTACACTTAAAAATGTAGCAACCCATCCAATTCAAACAGCAAAAACAGTAGGTAGTACAGCAGGAAGTGCAATTAAGAATACGGCAACCCATCCAATTCAGACTGCAAAAAATGTGGTAAAAACTGTTAGCCCTGTAACAACTAAAGCATCAGTACCTGGCTTGGTATCTAATATAGGTACTAGTACATATAGAGAAATAAGGCAAACTAATGCTATGAATGCAAGTAAATTTGATATAAATGAATTGCCTGATACTCCATTTAAATCTAATTCACAAACTGATATTGATAATAGAATAAATACAGCATTCAACAGTCCCGAATCTAGTTCATCAAGTACATCATCGTCAAGTGATACTGGAAATAGTTCAAATGGAAATACTTCAAGTGGAAATACTTCAAGTGGAAGTACATCAAGTGGAAATTACTCAAGCGGAAGCACATCAGGTGGAAATACATCAGGTGGAAGCACATCAGGTGGAAGTACTCCATCATATCAAAGCACAGTTGATCCAAAAGAAGCAGAAGCTCAATTAAAGAAAACTACTGCTGAAACAGATCCAGTTACAGAAATTTCCAAAACTGCACAAACTGCTCCAACAGCCTCTGATACTTTGGCACCTGCTGATACACCAGTACAAACTACACCACAAGAAACCCCAGCCGCAGTAGTTCAAATTCCAGCAGCAGATGTAGGAGGGTATGACACAACTTATCATACAGGTGGAGGATATTCTGGAGAAGGCTTTACATCAGCAGATACAGGTGATCAATTAAATGACATTAATACAGCTGCATTAAATCCATTAGATACAGCACTTCTTGATAATTCGGCATCAATTGATGAAATTGTAAAAGGAAGCAAATATACAAAAATACCATCTTCATCAAAACCAATTACTACTACAACATCTACAGGAAGTGGCTCAAGTTCAGTTATTCCTATTGCAGCAGGACTTAGTGCCGCTGCAGCAGCAGGAATTGGAGCAAAAGCATATATGGATAGAAAGAAAAATAATGATTTTGATGACGAGGATGATGATTTTGAAACAGAAGAATGGTCTGGAGATGATGATTCAACAGATATTGAATACGATGAAACATCAGATACTCAATTAGATAGTGATGATGACTATTCTTATCAAGCAGAACCAGAAGAAAAATATGGAGCAAGAAGCAATGAAGAACTTGCTGATTTACAATAAAAAGGAGGAAAAATATGGAAATACAAGAAAAGTACTTACCAATTGGATCAGTAGTATTATTAAAAGGTGGAAAAAAAGAATTAATGGTAATGGGATATGATATTATCCCAGATGGTGATGCATACGATAAAAATGGAAAAGTTGATGTAAGTGATAAAATTTTTGATTATGGAGGATGCGTATATCCTGAAGGAATGGTTACAAGTAATCAAATATTTGCTTTTAATCACGAACAAATTGAAAAAGTAAGTTTTATTGGATATCAAACAGAAAGTCAAGAAAATTTATCAAATCTTTTAAAGCAAACACATAAAGAAGTAGAAAAATATCAACAACAAAGAAAAAATGAAAAACAAGAATCAGAAAAAGAAGATTAATCAATTAATTCTTCTTTTTTCTTTAATTATTGATTATATTATTATATAATAATACTATAGAATAATAGGAGGGTAATATGTCAAAAGTTGATTGGATAACCTGGAAGACAAATCCAAAAGAAATTATAAATCCAAATATTATTGAAGATAATATTAATAATAATTTTCAAAATTATAATACATATATGAATCCTGTGGTGTATGAACAAATTAAACATGAAATTAATTCTGGTATTCTTGGAAAAGATAAGATGATATCCATGTATGATGCTCCTGTAAATGAAATATCATTAGAGATTCTTTCAAAAATTGATGAAATAAAAACAGTAATTGATAATTTAATAGTAAATGTAAAAAAATCAACAGAAGAACAAAAACAAATAGAAAAACAACAATTAGTAGATGAAATAGAAACTAAAATTAAGACAGAGGAGGAGACTCTAAATAGTGTAAAGGTAAATGAAAATATGCAAAATAAAATAATTAATATGGGTGGAAATCCAAATGATGTAGTATATATTATTGAAGATAGAATAAATAAACTAAAAGAAAGACTTGAAACAGCAAGGTCATTATAGGTGATTTATGAATAAATATAGTGAACAGATTGATTTGGATTTATTAAATGGAAGTATAGAAACAATTTCTGGAGTACAAAATCTAATAAATAGTGTTGATTTAACAGAAAGCTTTAATGAATTAGAAAATTATTTTAGAAAGATAAATTTTGAACACTCATATTGTATAAATTACAAAAAACCTTTAGAAATAATCTATGGTAATTTAAATGATATAAAAAATAAAATAAACAAATTATCAGAAGTATTATCAGTAATAAAAAATTCATATTCAGATATATTAGAAATAGAATCAAATCCAAGCAGTATCAAAAATATTTTGAAAAATGCAAAGACAAATGCTAATGAAAGTATAACAAAAATAGAACCACAAAATAATAAACAATCTATACAAGAAAAACCATATAGTACTGTACCAATTGGTATTGCAATAGGTGCAACAGGTATAGCGGGTTCAGTTGGAGCAGTAGTAGTAAATGAAAAATATGGACCTGCAATAAAAGAAAAAAAAGTTGAAGAACTTTATGAAATAGTAGATGAAGAACCAGTTATCGAAACAAATAAATATTCAAAAGAAAAAGAATATAAAGTTCCTCCATATCATGCATCAAGAGTAATTAGAGAATCTGATAAATACTATGGTAATTTTGATAAGAAAATAGAATTAGAGGATTATGATGATTCATCAATTGATGAATTTGATGAATAAATATTGAAATAAAAAGAAAAAAGAGTTATAATATCTTGCAGATGCGATGAGTCTGAGGAGTAAATATATTACTTTTTTAAAGAGAGTTTATGGATGGTGTAAATAAACAAAAGTATGTATTGAAGGTAGCAGAGGAGCATGATTTCTGAAATTAGTAGGTAATCCCGGATTGTTCCGTTAACAATATTAAGCTACATACTATGTAGAAATTAAGGTGGTACCACGAACTATTCGTCCTTTGGATGAATAGTTTTTATTTTTGAAAGGAGAAATAAAATGAATACATTAATGATTGATATGGATAATTGTATTACTGATGCTTTATTTATAGAACGAATAAATGAATTCTTAGGAACCAATTATAAATTAGAAGATCAAACTGAATTTAGACTTCAAAAACTTACAGGAGATAGAATAGATGAATTCTGGAAGTTTATGAAAGATAAATCATTTTATGATGATGCCCCTTTAATAGAAGGTGCATATAAAGCATTAGAAATACTTAATAAGAAATATGATTTATATATTATTACTGCTTTTATATATCCAAACAGTAATCCAGATATATCTTCTAATAATTTAAAATTTAAATATGAATATTTAAAGAAAAAATTACCATTTATTTCTCCAAAACAATATATATTTATTGAAAATAAAAATTTAATTCACTCAGATATCGCAATAGATGATAAAATAACTCATTTAAATAATTCAGAAAAGAAAATATTATTAACTGCTTGGCATAATAAAAATATAAGAGATGAAGAATTAAATGAAAAGGGGATTGTACGAGTCAACACTTGGGATGAAATATTAGAATTATTAGATTATTAAAAAAGAAAAGAGGTTAATTATGTTAGATAAAAAATATAATCATTTAGAAGTAGAAAAAAATAAATATAATACATGGAAAGAAAAAGGGTATTTTAAATCTGATAATGAATCAGAAAAAACACCATATTGTATAGTAATTCCTCCACCAAATGTTACAGGAAAACTACATATAGGTCATGCTTATGATACAGCGCTTCAAGATGTAATTATAAGATACAAAAGAATGCAAGGCTTCGATACATTATGGTTACCAGGAATGGATCATGCCGCAATCGCAACAGAAGCTAAAGTAGTAAAAAAATTAAAAGATGAAGGCATAGATAAATATGAATATGGAAGAGATAAATTCCTAAAAGCATGTTGGGATTGGACACATGAATATGGAGATAGTATAAGAAGTCAATGGGGAGCTCTAGGTTTATCAGTAGACTATACAAGAGAAAGATTTACTCTTGACGAAGGACTATCAGAAGCAGTAAAAAAAGTATTTGTAGATTATTACAATAAAGGATTAATCTACAAAGGAGAAAAAATTATAAACTGGGATCCAGTAGCCCAAACTGCATTATCAAATGAAGAAGTTATTTATAAAGAAGAAAAGAGTGCATTTTATCATTTAAAATATAAGTTAGAAGATTCTGAAGAATATCTAGATGTTGCGACAACTCGTCCAGAAACTTTATTTGGAGATACAGCTGTTGCGGTTAATGAAAAAGATAAAAGATATAAAAAGTTTGTTGGAAAGAATGTTATTTTACCACTTATGAATAAACCAATTCCGGTAATTACAGATGAACATGCTGATATGGAAAAAGGTACAGGTTGTGTTAAGATAACTCCAGCACATGATCCTAACGACTTTGAAGTAGGTAATCGTCATAATCTTGAAAGAATAGTTATCATGAATGATGATGCTACAATGAACGAAAACGTTCCTAAAAAATATCAAGGAATGAGTCGTGAAGAATGTCGTGAAGAATGTATAAAAGATTTAAAAGAACAAGGATTATTATTAGAAATAGAACCATTAACACATGAAGTTGGACATAGTGAAAGAACAGGTGTAATGGTAGAACCAATGATAAAAGAACAATGGTTTGTTAAGATGGCACCACTTGCTAAAAAAGTATTAGAATTCCAAGATGAAAAAGACAAAAAAGTAAACTTTGTTCCAAAAAGATTTGAAAAAGTATTAAGACACTGGATGGATATTTCATATGACTGGTGTATTTCAAGACAACTATGGTGGGGACATAGAATACCAGCTTGGTATAAAGATGGAAAAATATATGTAGGAATGGAAGCACCAAAAGAAAAAGGTTGGGTACAAGACGAAGATGTTTTAGATACATGGTTTTCAAGTGCTTTATGGCCTTTCTCAACATTAGGTTGGCCAGAAAAGACAAAAGATTTAGAAAGATACTTCCCAACAGATTGTTTAGTAACAGGCTATGATATTATCTTCTTCTGGGTAGCTAGAATGACTTTCCAATCTGAATATATTAATAATGTAAGACCATTTAAAGATTGTGTAATCCACGGCCTAATTAGAGATAAACAAGGAAGAAAGATGTCTAAATCATTAGGTAATGGAGTAGATCCATTTGATATGGTAGATAAATATGGAGCAGACTCTCTAAGATACTACTTATCTACAGATGGTTCTATGGGAATGGATTTAAGATTTGATGAAGTAAAATTAACTTCAACTTGGAACTTTATTAATAAGATTTGGAATGCATCTAGATTTGTATTAATGAATATAGAAGATTTAAAAGAAATAAATCTAGATAATTTAAAGAATGAAGATAAATGGATTTTAACTAAATTTGAAAAAATGTTAAAATCAGTTACAAAACATATGGATAAATATGAATTCAATCTTGCAGGATCAGAAATATATGACTTTACATGGAATTATTTCTGTGATTACTACATTGAAATGGCAAAATATTCAATTGAAAATGAAGAAACAAAATCAACTCTATGTTATGTACTAACAGGTATCCTAAAATTACTACATCCATTTATGCCATTTGTAACAGAAGAAATCTACTCAATGTTACCAGTAAAAGAAGCAGAATCAATTATGATTTCAGAATATCCAAAGTATTCTAAAAAATATATTTATGAATTAGAAGAAAGTGTAATGGACGATGCTGTTGAATTTATCAAAAACTTTAGAAATATCAAAGCAGAAAACAAAATAACAAAAGATTTAAAAGTAATGTTTGATACAACAGATGATAATGAACTTATTGTAAAAATGCTTAAAATTAAAGATAATGTAGTAAAACAACCATTAGGTATTAATGCTTATAAAGTATTTTCAAAAAGAGTAAAAGCAAGAATCTTCTTTGAAAAAGTAGAAACAGAAGCAGAAAAACTAAATAAAGCTGCACAAATAAAAGTATTAGAAGCATCAATTGCCAGAAGAGAAAAACTTCTATCTAATGAAAACTATGTTAATAAAGCACCAGCAAATATAGTGGAAAATGATAGAAAAAAACTTGAAGAAGAAAAGAAAAAATTAGAGGAATTAAAAAAGTAGTGAAAAAGAGAAAGTAATCCATCAAATAATGGAGGATATATTTATTATTTGATTGATGAAAATAAAAAACTAAAAATTATATATAGTGGAAATGGAGATTTATATATAAGTCTATATAATAAGGGTGTAAAATATAGAGAACCAGAAGATAAAGAAGATTTTTTAATAACAAAAGAAAACTACGCAATTTATACTTTATTTGAAGAATTATATGATAGAATTACTACAGGAAAAATCTTTGATGATGAAGATGAAATGTATGATACGCCAAAAAATTATCCAATATTTGAAAAAATGCAAGAAATATATAATTTAGGTCTAATAAATCCTGAAGGAGAAATAGAATGGTTCTGTGATGACTATCCAATAGGTATTGGAGATTCTCTAAAAATAATTAAAGAAGATGACCAATATAGACTATTATTCTCAAGACACAATTCTGAACAAATAGAAAACCGTAACTGTCTATCAATAAGAATAAGTAATTCAGGTTCAAGATATATGCCATTCAATAGTTGTTTTATGAACTTTTATAATAAATTACAAAATATTGATCCTAACAATTATCAACAACATATAGAAGAATTTATATACAAACAAAAAGTTAAAAAATAATTTTTAACTTTTTTTCTCTTTTAATATTTCTAAAAACATTTTACTAGCATGAGATAATTCTTGATTCTTTCTAATTACAATTCCTAATTGTCTATTAGGAATTTTTTCTTTGATTTT